>JAQTUW010000020.1 GCA_028707085.1 Methylococcales bacterium
CTTCCAAGGCAACCTTGGCTTTTTGGGCCCCTGTAAATATCTTCCGTTTGCTTTCGCTCATTTCCTGCCTTTTATTTTCCGTCAGGGCATAGCTTAAACTACTGTCCGGATTTCGGGGTCCACTTTAGCCTGAATGATCAAGGTGACTGCTTTTCGGCTGGCATTACGCAGTTCCGTTCCCAAAGTATACTTATGGTAACGGCTAAACCCAGCGACGATTTTTTCAAAATGCACTGCTAAATTTAAGGCATCGCGGTAAAAGAGTTGCACCAGTTGCACAAGGAAGATGACTAATCATGTCCATCTGCTGGTGCAGGGCGAAGCGCCGGACGCAATTTCCGGCTTGATGCAGTCGATAGGTCGCCATTATGTGCGCGACGTACTGGCGAACGGGCAGCCTGTCGAAGTGAGCGTCTGTTGGCATATCGCGCGTTATTCAAGGAGCCCTTGACGAGCCATGATCTTGAAGCGATAAGAACACATCTGAACAAAGAACGCGCACTGGGTTCCACCCGGTTTCAGGAAGGGATTGAAAGTGTTCTGGGGCATCGCGTCAAAATCGTTCCGCTTGGGCGGCCGAAGAAATTGAAAACGGGTGACGAAAACTAACCACATCCCTTTTTTCATTCACCACATCCCTGTGGCTTAACGGATATTTGCTCCTGCAATATCTGCATTCACCACATCCCTGTGGCTTAACAGATATTTGCTCCTGCAATATCTGCATTCACCACATCCCTGTGGCTTGCAGCGGATTTTATTTGCCGCCGGTGCTGGTGGTGCTATCGGCTGGCTTTTTGGTCTCGCCGGCGGCATCATGTTTACTGGCCGCGCATTTGCCTTCCAAGGCTTTCTTTTCAGCAGGCGAAGCGGATTTTGACATCGCCGCGCCGCATTTGCCTTCGCCACAAGCGCCTTCCTTCATTTTTCCGGCTTCGGCGTCGGATTTGGCTTCAGCAGTCTGCATGTACGCGGAACCCAGTTCGGACAGGGCGAATGGATTGCTGTCGGCTTGGGCAATGCCGACCGTCAAAGGCAGCAGGCTGGCGCCCATGGCAATGGCTAACGGTGTCTTATGGAATTTTTTCATAAAGCCTCCTAATCTTGGTAAAGTGTAATTTTCTGCGATTATTCAGTGCGCCTATGCCTGATAAGACATTGTAATTTCAAGCATGATGCAGGCGGCCGCGCATCTGCATGCGGCGAAACTTCATCATACTCCAAACAACGCCCGAATAATGGCGGATTCTCTCACAAGCCGATGCCAATATCACAAAAAACTGCTTGCAGCAAAGATGAGCAAATCCTAATAAACAGCAGTATACTGCCCGGCAGTTTTTTAGCTTACCTTGCCTCATGACATGACAGACCTTCCGCACATCATTCAACTGGGTGACGCCAGGCTTCGCGAAATAGCCAGGCCGATTGAAGATTTTAACTGCGCCGCCACCCGCCGCCTGATTGCCGACATGCAAAATCTGATGCAGGCCGGCAACGGCGTCGGTATTGCCGCCCCTCAGCTCGGCGAGTCATGGCGGGTGGTGATTATTGCTTCCAGACCCACCAGTCGTTACCCGCATGCGCCGGAAATGCCGGCCACCGTGATGATCAATCCGCGTTTCGAAATCACCGACGCCAGTCAGCACAAGGACTGGGAAGGCTGTCTGAGCATTCCCGGCATCCGCGCGCTGGCGCCCCGTTACCGGGCCATCAAGGTGTTTTATCAGAATCCGCAGGCCGAGTTTTTACAGCTTGCCCTGGATCATTTTCCGGCCAGAGTCTTCCAGCACGAATACGATCATCTGCAAGGCCTGGTCTATCTGGATAGAGTCGAAAATAATCGCGATATTATTTCCGAATCCGAATATTTAAAACGCATTGCCGCGGAGTAGAAACAGATCATGAAATATGCATTACTGATCTTAAGCCTGTTATTAATCAGCCAAAGCTGTCCGGCCGTGCCGGCCCTGACCGTAACCCGGATTGCGCCGGGCATTTACCTGCATCAGTCCGACCACCACTGGCCAGACCGGAACAACCACGGCGAAATCGCCAATATCGGCTTTATCGTCGGCGAGCGCTGCGTGGCTGTCATCGATAGCGGCGGCAGTCCGCAGCAGGGTATCGCCCTGCGCAACGCCATCCGGCAGATTACCGACAAACCGGTATGTTACCTCATCAACACCCATGTCCATCCCGACCACATCTACGGCAATATCGCCTTTAAACAGCCGGGCGTGCGCTTTGTCGGCCATTACAAACTGGCGCGGGCCATGGCCGTCCGCGGCCAGCACTATCTGGGCCGGGCGGAGGAAACCCTGGGTCTGCATATCAATCAGGACAATATCATTCCGCCCGATCTGCAGGTTCGAGACAGCATGACCATCAATCTGGGCAATCGCGAACTGTTGCTCACAGCCCATGCCGCCGCGCATACCGATAATGATCTCAGCGTCTACGACAAGGCCACCAATACAATGTGGCTGGCCGATTTGCTGTTTCTGGAGCATATCCCGGTGATAGACGGCAGCATCCGCGGCTGGCTGTCCGAACTGGAAAAACTGGAAAAAAACCGCTACGCGCTGGTCATTCCCGGCCACGGTACGCCAGTGACCGACTGGCCGCTCAGCCTGCAGCCGGAAATAGCCTATCTAACCGGCATGGCGACGGAAATCAGAAGCCTGATCAAACAGGGCGGCACACTGGAACAGGCCGTGAACAGCGTCGGACTGGACGCCAAAAATCACTGGCGGTTATTTGATGAATTTCATCGTAAAAATATCACCACCGCCTTTGCAGAGCTGGAATGGGAGGATTGAATCCTGCCTGATCAAGGTTTTTGGTTGTTGCCGGACAGAAAAAATCATCATCCAACAAAAAAGAGAGGAGAACATGAAAAATACCCCGCTAATCGCCTTCTGTTTGTCGCTATTGCTGATATTGCCGGCTCCCGCCCGCGCGGAAGGCGATGACGACACCTGGAACAGCGTGTTGAAAAGCCAGTTTTTTGCCGGAAAAACCATAGCGGAAAACGACTCGGTGCTGACCCTGGAAGCGCCCTACCGGGCGGAAGACCCGGCTATCGTGCCGCTATCGGTCATCAGCAAATTTCCGCAAGGTAAAGACCTTTACATCAAAAAAATCTGGCTGTTCGTCGATAAAAACCCCTTGCCTTTCGTCGGCGAATTCGAGTTTTTTCCGGAAAGCGGCAAAGCCGATCTGGCGATGCGCATCCGGGTGAACACCTACAGCAATATCCGGGCAATCGCCGAAACCAGCGACGGCAAATACACCATGACCAAAAAATTCGTCAAGGCCAGCGGCGGCTGTTCCGCGCCGGTAGGCGCCGATCTGGACGAGGCCATGAAACGACTAGGCAAGGTCAAATTCCGCCTGGATGACGGCATGCATGTCGGCCAGCCCACCCAGGCTCAGTTGATGATCTCGCACCCCAACCTGACCGGCATGCAGATGGATCAGATGACGCGGTTTATCCGCAAATCCAATTTTATCGATCAATTAAAAGTCAGTTTCAACGGCAAACCGGTATTAAACGCCAAGATCGATATCGCCATCAGCGCCGACCCCAACTTCCGCTTCTTTTTCGTACCGGACAAGCCGGGCGAACTGAAAGCCGAATTTACCGATGTGTCCTGCGAATCCCCCGTCAAACGCGATGTTTGCAGCAAAGGCAAAAGCTATACCCAAAGCTATACAGTCGGGCAGTGACCCAAACCGCTCGCGGGCGCGGTCAGGCGCCCGCGCATTCAGGCCCGTTTAGCCAATACTGCGCGAATAAAACCCTTAACCGCACAGGTTATCATTCACCTTATTGCCGCATCATGAAATAATGGCCGGTATTTTCCTTCCGACAGGTGAGCCAGATGTACAAATCCTTATTTCTTTGCCTGCTGCTTTTGCCGGCGCTGGCCGTATCCGCCGATAACACCGACGCCATCAGGCAGGCGGCCGCCCAGGGAACCCCCCTTGCCGAGGCCAAACTGGCCGCGCTTTATATTCTGGGCCGGGAAGGCGTCGAGAAAGACGACCAACAGGCGGCGGCCTGGATGGAAAAAGCCGCCCGCCAAGGGCTTGTGGACGCCGAAGTGGTGATGGCCGCCCTGTACGACAGAGGCCAGGGGGTGATGGCCGATCGGGATAAAGCCACATACTGGTATGAAAAAGCCGCGTCTCAGGGCCATGCCACCTCGCTGGCGATCCTGGGCCGGAATCAGGCCGCCAAAGGTGCGGTACAATTCAATTATCAGGCCATGCGCCTGAGCGCAGCCAAATCCATCCCCGGCGAATACGCCAAAAAACTTTTAACCACGAAATAATCAATAATGAGTATCAGAACCCGTTTTGCGCCAAGCCCCACCGGTTATTTACATGTCGGCGGCGCCAGAACCGCCCTGTTTTCCTGGCTGTACGCCCGTAAGCACGGCGGCCGGTTTATCTTAAGAATTGAAGATACTGATCTGGAACGCTCCAGTCAGGAGTCCGTGAACGCCATTCTGGAAGGCATGAGCTGGCTGGGCCTGGAATATGATGAGGGGCCTTTTTATCAGACCCATCGCTTCGACCGCTATAAGGAAGTGATCCAGCAATTGCTGGATCAGGGCGACGCCTATTATTGCTATTGCAGCCGCGAAGAACTGGATGCGCTACGCGAACAGCAGATGAGCAATAAGGAAAAACCACGTTACAACGGCAAATGCCGGGCCGGAGCCGCCAGCGCCGAAGGCGAACGGGTGGTGCGCTTCAAGAATCCGGATCACGGCGAGGTGGTGATTGACGATCTGATCAAAGGCCGGATTGTGATCAGCAATACAGAGCTGGACGATCTGATCATCGCCCGTTCCGACGGCGCCCCGACCTATAATCTGACCGTGGTGGTGGACGATATGGATATGAACGTCACCCATGTCATCCGCGGCGACGACCATGTCAACAACACCCCCAGGCAGATCAATATCCTCAAAGCGCTAGGCGCCGATCTGCCGGTATACGCCCATGTGCCGATGATTCTGGGCGCGGATGGCGCCCGACTGTCCAAACGCCACGGCGCAGTCAGCGTCATGCAATACCGCAATGACGGCTATCTGCCGGAAGCCCTGCTGAATTATCTGGTGCGACTGGGCTGGTCGCACGGCGATCAGGAACTGTTCAGCATCGATGAAATGATCGAGTATTTCGAGCTGGAAAAAGTCAATGTCTCCGCGTCCACCTTTAATACCGAAAAGCTGTTATGGCTAAATCACCAGTACCTGATGAACAGCGATCCGGCCCATGTCGCCCATCATCTGGCCTGGCACATGGGCGAACTGGGCATAGACCCGGCCACCGGCCCGGCGCTGACGGAGGTGGTGAAGGCGCAAAGGGAACGCTGCAAGACCCTGGTGGAAATGGCGGCGCAAAGCCTGTATTTCTATCAGGAATTCGCCGCCTATGACGAAGCTGCGGTCAAAAAGAATTTCAAAACCGGCAGTGAAGAGGTTTTGCAGCAGTTGTGGAACCGGTTCAACGCCGTTAGCGATTGGCAGGCGGAAACATTGCACACCATCGTGCTGGATACGGCCGAACAGATGCAGCTCGGGCTCGGCAAGGTGGCCCAGCCTTTGCGGGTGGCGGTATGCGGCTGCGGCGTATCCCCGGCGATCGACCTCACGCTGGCCTTGCTGGGGCAAGAAAAAACACTGGACAGGATTGCCAGAGCCATTTATTTTATAAACCACAATAACGGTCTATAGCCGTCAGGGCAGGCTGCCCTGCCCTGACAATGCGGTTATAAATACCGACCATGCAAATTAATACTGGACAACTTAAAATTTTCCAGTATAATTTGCGGACTCAACTACGGGGCCATAGCTCAGCTGGGAGAGCGCTTGCATGGCATGCAAGAGGTCAGCGGTTCGATCCCGCTTGGCTCCACCAATTGGTTGATCGTTTTAAAACCTTAGTCCCCATCGTCTAGTGGCCTAGGACACCGCCCTTTCACGGCGGTAACGGGGGTTCGAACCCCCCTGGGGACGCCAAGCCGGCCGCTGTCGGCAGCTTGGCTTAATGGCTTATTTTAAAACGCAATTGCAGCACACCAAAGTCTTAGTCCCCATCGTCTAGTGGCCTAGGACACCGCCCTTTCACGGCGGTAACGGGGGTTCGAACCCCCCTGGGGACGCCAATATCCAGGCATTTTATTGCCTTCGGATTCATTTATCCGCATACTGTTTTCCGAATTCCCGATTCCTGAGGACGCCGACATCGGCCCATCGCCTCACCCGGATTCCCAAGGTTTACTGTTCCCATACGCACTTAACCCTGACCTGAATCGATGGCAATCAATACCAGCATCCTGTTCGCTCTACTTGCCGCCGCCCTGTTCGGCGCCAGTACGCCTTTCGCCAAACTGCTGCTGGGCGAGATTCCGCCGCTGCTGCTGGGCGGACTGCTGTATCTGGGCAGCGGCATTGGACTTGGGGTGGTGCGACTGGTACGGGACAAGGGCTGGCGCAGCACCGGCCTGATGGGCCGCGACTGGCTGTGGCTGCTGGCGGCGATTCTGTTCGGCGGCGTGCTGGGTCCGGTGTTTCTACTGCTCGGCCTACAGGCCATCCCCAGCTCGACTGCCACGCTGCTGCTGAATCTGGAAGCCGTACTCACCGCCCTGATCGCCTGGGTGGTTTTCCGGGAAAACGCCGGCCGCCGGGTGGTGGCGGGCATGATAGCCATTGTGGCCGGCGGCCTGCTGCTGTCCTGGCCAGACCAGTATCATGGCGCGAAAAGCGGCTACGGCGCGGCGCTGGTCGCTTGCGCCTGCGGCTGCTGGGCGATAGACAACAACCTGACCCGCAAGGTATCCGCCGCCGACGCAGTATTCATTGCCGGCAGCAAAGGTCTGATCGCCGGCACGGTAAACTGTAGTCTGGCCCTGGCGCTGGGGCTATCCCTGCCCCCGGTCGTCATTCTGCTAGAAACCACCACCCTGGGACTATTCGGCTACGGGGCGAGTCTGGCGCTGTTCGTACTGGCTCTGCGCGGTCTCGGCGCCGCCCGCGCCGGCGCCTATTTTTCCACCGCGCCCTTCATTGGCGCCGCCGTGGCCCTGGCCATGCCCGGCGAATCCGCCTCGCCCCGCTTCTGGATCACAGCCGGGTTGATGGCGGCCGGCGTCTGGCTGCATCTGACCGAACGCCATGAACACCTTCATACCCATAACCCGTTGCTGCACAGCCATCAACATGTGCATGACGCGCATCACCAGCACCCGCACGATTTTGACTGGGATGGCAGGGAGCCGCATAATCACTTGCACCAGCACAGCGTGATCACCCATACCCATCCGCATTATCCCGACATTCATCACCAGCATTGAACAGAATGCGGGCCGGCGCAAAAGCGCGCGGCGCTGCACAGGCGACGACCTTTTTATGGCAGAATACCGGTTTTTCAACCCGCTGTATTTTCTTGGCTATCACGTCAATATCAGCCCTTACCCGGTTCCCGCCCATGTTTCGTGTCATTTCCGCCAATCTCAACGGCATCCGCTCCGCCAGCAGCAAAGGTTTTTATCCGTGGCTGCAAAGCTGCAATGCCGATGTAGTGTGCCTGCAGGAGCTTAAAGCCCAGGCTGCCGATATGACCCCGGAAATGTTACAGGTTCCGGGCATGTCCGCCTATTTTCATTATGCCGAAAAAAAAGGCTATAGCGGCGTCGGCATCTATAGTCGCAAGCCCGCCGATCAAATAATAGAAGGCTTGGGTTATGCCGATATCGATAGCGAAGGCCGCTATCTGGAAGCCCAATTCGGCAATCTGTCGGTCATTTCCCTTTACCTGCCTTCCGGTTCCAGCAGCGAAGAGCGGCAAACCATCAAATACAGCGTGATGGAGCGCTTTTATCCCCATCTGGCGATGCTGATGAGCAGTGGCCGCGAGGTGATCGTCTGCGGCGACTGGAATATCGCCCATCGCAACATCGACCTGAAAAACTGGCGGGGCAATCAGAAAAACTCCGGCTTCCTGCCGGAGGAACGCGCCTGGCTAAGCACCGTGTTTGAAGAACAGGGCTGGGTGGATGTGTACCGGCGTCTTTATCCGGAAGCGACGGAGGAATGCTATACCTGGTGGAGCAACCGGGGGCAGGCATGGACCAAGAACGTGGGCTGGCGCATCGATTACCAGATCGCCACGCCTCAGACCGCCAGCCGCGCGATTGCCAGCCATGTCTACAAGGCACAACGCTTCAGCGACCATGCGCCGCTGGTGATCGATTACGACCTGTAAAACCATGGCGGAGATTGGAGCATGACCGAAAGCGACGAATTGCGGATCGATAAATGGCTGTGGGCCGCGCGGTTTTTCAAGACCCGGCAACTGGCGGCCGAGGCGGTGAGCGGCGGTAAGGTGCATGTGAACGGACAGCGCTGCAAACCCGGCAAGGTTCTGAAAATCGGCGACCTGGTCACTGTCAGCAAGGATCAGAACACCTGGGAAATAAGCGTGGCCGGCCTGAACAAACAGCGCGGCCCGGCCAGCCAGGCGACTCAATTATATAGCGAAGACCAAGCCCGTATCGCCAGACGACAGGCCAAAGCCGAACTGCACAAACAGCAGCAGGCCCTCTTGCACCCTTCGGAACGCGAACACCGGCCCAATAAAAAACAGCGCCGCCAGATTCACCGCTTTAAACAGGATGCGCTATAAATCCGACAGGTTTTGGTATTGTTTTAATGCACAGACGGATTCAGGCGCGTGGATGGCTCATCGGCTCCAAGAAAAAAATAGCGGCAATCCGCACTTCAATTTATCATTCCGCCCAATCCGGCCGTTTTGTCGTCGAATCGGACTGAAGCGTATTACCGGCTACATTTTTCCAGGAGAGTGATAAGTCATGGCGATAAACAAAAAATACTGGATGGTCGCCGCAGTACTGATTTCGATTATGGCTGTTTACGCCCTGTCCGGGTTTTATCTTCTGCCAGCCGTGCTGCACAGCAAATTACCGGCCCTGCTGTCGGAAAAAACCGGACAGCAGTTCAGCCTGCAGGCGGTAAGCTTCAATCCCTTCAAATTCAAACTGGCCTTACAGGGATTCGCCGCCAACAGTCCGCAGGGCGACAAGCTGCTGGGCTTTGAAGCTTTGCATATCGATTTTGACGCCTACGCTTCGCTCAAGGAACTGGCGCTGGTGTTTGACGAGATTACCCTGCTCAAACCGCAAGTGGATGTCCAGCGACTGGCGGATGGCCGTTTTAATCTGGGCAGCCTGATACCGCCCAAGTCCGCCGATACCCCGGACAAAACCGATCGCCCTGCCCCGCCGCTGACCCTGCGGCATATTTCCATCCGCGACGGACAGCTCAACTGGCTGGACATGCAGCATGCCCGGCCGCAAAGCGAAAGCCTGAACGACGTCAATTTCTCGCTGACCAACCTGAACACTCAAAGCCGTGCCGCAGCGGCGCTGGAACTGGGTCTGGCTTTTGCTTCCGGCGGCAGCCTGCGATGGCAAGGGGATTTGCAGTTGCAGCCCATTTCGTCCAAAGGCCATCTCAATATCGAAACCCTGAGCCTGCCAAAAATCCGCCAACTGTTTTTGGCGGATAATTTACCCGTTGACATCGCCGGCGGAAATCTGAGCCTGTACGGCGATTATCAGGCTGAACTGGCCGCAAGCGTCCCAGGCGTACAGATAACCAACGCCGGTCTTGAACTGAAACAACTGGAAGTGGCCAACCCGAATAGCCATGACAGCCTGCTGGCCATTCCGTCGGTCGTGGTGAGCGGCATGACCGCCGATTCCGGTAAGCGCCGGCTCGACATCGGCAAAATAGTCAGCAATGACGCGCGGATTTCAGCCACGCTGCAACAGGACGGCCACCTGAATTATCAGGCCCTGTTTGCCGGCCAGACAGACGCCGCGCCGGCCGCCGCCCAGGCGCCGGCGGCGGCCGGCCCGAACTGGCAAATCAGCCTGGCCGAGCTGGCCCTCAAAAATTACACGCTGAATTTTAGCGATCAAAGTCGAAAAACACCGCAGCTCCAGCAATTGACGGCAATCGACATCAATCTGCGTCAGATTACCAGCCCGCCGACGACCAAAAGCCCTTTGCAGTTCAGCGCGCTGCTTAACAATGCCGGCAAAATCCGCATGACCGGCGATATTGGCCTTAGCCAGGCCAGCGCAGCCCTGGATATTGACATCGGCGGCGTCAAACTGAAACCCTTTCAGGATTATCTGAACGATTATCTGGTTCTGGAACTGGTGGAAGGCGAACTGAACACCCGCGGCCATCTGCAATTACAGGCCAAAGACGCTCTACAGCTTGCCTTTCAGGGGGATGCCGGGCTGGGCAATCTGATTACCCGCGACAAATTGAGCAACAAGGATTTTGTGAAATGGAACAATCTAACTCTGCAACAGATAGACGCGTCTTTAGCGGAGCAGAATTTTTCGTTTGGAAAAGTCCTGTTCGAACGGCCTTATCTGCGCTTGACCATTCGTAAAGACCATAGCACCAGCATCAACGATATTCTAGTCAAGCCGTCCACCGGCAAAGCTACCGTCAAATCGGCGGCCAGAGTGGATGCCGACCATCCCGCCAACCCGCCGGTCATCAACATCGGCAAGATCGAAATCCGCAACGGACATTCGGATTTTGCAGATCGATCCCTGATTCTGCCGTTTGAAGCCGACATGGATAATCTGGACGGCGACATCGACGGTTTTTCCAGCAAGCAGAACAAATCCGTGCATCTTGATTTGCAAGGCAAGGTTTACAATGTGGCTCATGTGGTGATTAAAGGTTCATATCAGCCCTCATCCGGAAATTCCGACATCAATCTCAAGTTTACCCATATGCCCTTGCCGTTGATCACCCCGTATATGGCCGATTTTGCCGGCTACAAGATCGAAAAAGGCCAGATGGCGCTGGATTTGCACTACACGATCAATCAGGGCCAGCTTGACGCCCAAAATAAAATTTTTATCGATCAGTTGACGCTGGGCGACAAAGTCGACAATCCACACGCCACTTCGCTGCCCCTGCGTTTGGCCATCGCCCTGCTGAAGGACTCCGACGGCAAGATCAATCTGGATTTCCCGATCACCGGCAGTCTCAACGACCCGCAATTCAGTATCGGCTCGCTCATTTCGGACGTGCTGATCAATCTTATCGACAAGCTGGTGACTTCGCCATTCAAGGCGCTGGGCGGTCTGTTCGACACCGAACAGGATCCCGGCAGCATCGATTTTATCGCCGGAAAGACGGCATTCAAACCAGGCGAAACAGGCAAACTGGATCAACTGGTCAAAGCCCTGCAAAACAAACCCGAGCTGACGGTGGATATCAAAGGCGAAGCCTATCAGGCGCTGGACTGGCCGGAAATGCGCTTTGAAGCACTGACGGACATCCTGAAAAAAATGAAGTCCGGGGAATTGCGCGACAAGGGCGAAAAGTTACGCTCCGAATATATCGAGTTATCCGATGACGAATACAAACGGCTGCTGGCAAAATTTTTTCAGGAAGTGTTTCCCGGGGACATCGAATTCGGGCTGCTGGGTGCGCCGCACATCAAGAGTCAGCCAGACGCCGACTTCTACGCCGTCGCCCGGCAAAAACTGGAATCCGCCATGCAGCCGGATCCACAACGCCTGACTGCGCTGGCGGTCGCCAGAGCCAACGCCATTTCCGGTTATCTGGCGGAAAAGGGCGGCCTGGATCAAAACCGCATTTTTATACTGGCGCCGGAAGTCAATACCGGCAACAGTAGCAAAATAGCATCCATATTGTCCTTGAATGCGGCGCAGTAAGCGGATAACATGTTGCAAGAACCTTATTTCAGTTTGCCCACCTGAATATAAAAGGCTTGTAGCTTAAATAATTGGAGCTATCGGCCGTTGTCCGCCCGATATTGTTTACCGGTTTTCACATTAGTAATGGAGTCAAAAATGAACAACAGGTTTTTTAGAGCGCCTGCCATCCTCAGTATCCTGTTAATCGGTCTGGCATGGATAAGCCCGGCCTCCGCTACCCCGATGACATCCTGCACCATGACCTATACTATGAGCGGGTTCTCCTTTGTTTACAAGCAATACGACGGCACCGGCAATATCAGTTGCAGCAACGGCCAGCATGCCGTGGTCGGACTCTCTTCAAAAAGTATCGGCTTTACGATAGGCAAATCGGAAATTGACGGTACCGGCACCTTTTCCGAAGTGAAAAACATTAACGAAATATATGGCGACTATGTGTCGCTGGACGCGCATGCCGGGGTGACCAAATCCGTGGACGGCGAGGTGCTGACCTGCGGCGAAATTTCCCTGGTGCTATCGGGCGTGGGCCGCGGCGTCGACATCGGGGTTTCGCTTGGCGCATTGAGCATCTCGCCCATCAAGCAATAAGGCGTCCGCGAAATGCTGTGCCCGATCCTGCAGGACTTCAAATTGCAATGCCGTCACCATCCCGCCACCTCGCCATCTCTATTCCGAAGAGGGTGTTTTGATCCGACGGTATTGCATCCATAATGTTCTTATGCCGCTTCAATTGCCAAATAACCGGTTTAAGGCTGAATAATTGCAGAAGTTTTAACATCTTTACCGTGTTTCATGATAAAAGATGCGCTATATATTGACATTGTTCATGATGTGGAAAACACCATGAATTTATCAGAACTCATCGTACCCCAAATTTTGCCGCCGGGGCGTTCCGGCAACGAACGCCGTGAATACTTCTTCGCAGGCTCAAGCCGGCTTTCATGCCGCCTGGGCGCTGCCGGAATGTCCCGGCGCCATTCACGCCTGCCAAAATTTGATGTGCGAATACTATAACGCCTGCCAACTCTGGCCGATACTATTCAAAAAGAATCAATGACATCCAATAAAAATCAGGAAACTGATTTCAAACCCATCCCCGATCCCTACGCCCAGCGTGAAGCTGAAAAATACGAACGCCCCATCCCCAGCCGCGAAGTCATCCTGGAACTGATCCATCAGATTGGCAAACCCTTGCGCCGCCAGCAGATTGCCCAGCACTTTGCCCTTGAATCCGCCGATGAACTGGAAGCCTTGCGCAGACGGCTGCGAGCCATGGAACGCGACGGCCAGTTGATGTTCAACAGCAGGCAAAAATATTGCCTGGGCGACGGCCACCTGATCATTGCCGGCCGGGTGCTAGGACATCCTGAAGGCTTTGGCTTTTTAAAACCCGACGACGGCAGCGAAGATTTGTTTTTGTCGCCAAGGGAAATGAAACCGCTGATGCACAATGACCGAATCAGCGCCCGGATTGCCGGCATAGACCGTAAAGGCCGCCGGGAAGCCTCTGTGGTCGAGATTCTGGAACGCAACACTCATCAGGTAGTCGGCCGCTTTTTTATCGAAGGCCGCGTTGCTTATGTGGTTCCAGACAACAAAAAGATCAACCATGAAGTGCTGATCGCCAAGGAAGACACCGGCGGCGCCCAAAAAGGCCAGATTGTGGTGGTGGAAATCATCCAGCAGGCCACGGCGCATTGCCAGCCGCTGGGCCGGGTTGTGGAAGTACTGGGCCTGCATATGGCGCCCGGCATGGAAATCGAAATGGCGATCCGCTCCTACGAATTACCGAATATCTGGCCGGACGCGCTGTTGACGGAAATCAAAACCCTGAAGCCGGAAGTGCCGGAAAGCGCCAAACAGGGTCGGGAGGACATACGTAAAATCCCGCTGGTCACCATAGACGGCGAGGATGCCCGGGATTTTGACGATGCGGTGTTTGCCCAGAAAACCGCCAAGGGCTGGAAACTGCTGGTGGCAATTGCCGATGTTTCGCATTATGTGCATGTCGGCGCCGCGCTGGATGCGGAGGCAAAAAGCCGCAGTACCTCGGTGTATTTTCCTGAAAAAGTGATCCCCATGCTGCCGGAAATTTTATCCAACGGCCTGTGTTCACTTAATCCGCAAGTTGACAGGCTGTGCATGGTTTGCGAACTGATTGTCAACGAGGACGGCAATGTGCTGCGTTCCCGGTTTTTTGAAGCCGTGATGCGCTCCCACGCCCGCCTGACCTACACCCAGGTCGCCGCCATGCTGGTGGATGGCGACCAGAAACTGATCGGACAATATGCGGAACTGATGCCGCATCTGCAAAATCTGTATGGTCTGTACCAAGCCATGCGCCAGCAGCGGGAACTGCGCGGGGCCATGGACTTCGACACCCAGGAAACCCGGATCGTGTTTGGCAAGGATCGCAAGATCGAAGAAATTGTGCCGGTGGTGCGCAATGACGCCCACAAGCTGATCGAAGAGTTCATGATCACCGCCAACACCGCCGCCGCAAAATTCCTCAACCGCAAAAAAATGCCGCGGCTACTGAGGATTCATGAGGGGCCGGGCGTCGAAAAACTGCTGACGCTCAGAACCTTTCTGGCGGAGCTGGGGCTGCACCTGGGCGGCGGCGTTAATCCGCGGCCACTGGATTATATGCACCTGCTGGAATCGGTCAAAGACCGCAAGGACGCCCATCTGATCCAGACTGTGCTGCTGCGCTCCATGTCGCAAGCCGTCTACAGCCCGGATACCAAAGGCCATTTCGGTCTGGCGCTGGATGCCTATGCGCATTTTACCTCGCCCATCCGCCGTTATCCCGATTTGCTGGTGCATAGAGCCATACGCCATTGTCTGGCCGGCAAATCGCCGGATACCTTCCACTACACCATGACCGACATGGTGCAACTGGGCGAACATTGCTCCGCCAATGAACGCCGCGCCGACGAAGCCACTCGCGATGTGGTGAACTGGCTGAAATGCGAATACATGATGGACAAGATCGGTCTGGAATTTCCGGGCATCATTTCCGCCGTCACCGGCTTCGGATTTTTCGTGGAATTACAGTCGATCTATGTGGAAGGTCTGGTGCATATCGCCTCGCTGCATAACGACTATTTCAACTTCGACGCCACCAGCCACCAGTTGTACGGCGAGCGCACCGGGGTACGCTACCGACTGGGCGACGCCGTGCGCATCAAAGTGGTGCGGGTCAATCTGGACGACAAGAAAATTGATTTCGAGCTGATTCAAACCGGCAAAAAACCCGGCAAAACCTCGGACAAACCCGTCAACAATAAACCGGGCCAGGGCAAAGCCAAAGCGAAAGCCGCACCCGCCAAAACGGATGATACCGCCAAACCCAAAGCCAAGAGACGCCGCCGAAAATGAGTACCCAGTTATTTGGCATCCATGCCGTGCAAGCGGCACTGGAGTATTCCCCGCAAAAAATTCAACGCGCCTGGATAGATGACCAACGGCTGGACGCCAGGCTGAAACCTCTACTGGACGAGCTAAACGCGCTGGGCGTCAGTCCGGAGAGAACCGACCGCAAAAAACTGGACAAGATGGCCGATGGCAAAAACCATCAGGGCATCGTCGTTGCCGTGGAACTGCCCGCCATGCGTAGCGAAGATCAGTTGAAGCAGGATGTCGAAAATCTGGAAGGCGCGCCGTTTTATCTGGTGCTGGATCAGGTACAGGATCCGCACAATCTCGGGGCCTGTCTGCGGACAGCGGATGCGGTGGGCGTACATGGCGTCATTGTCACCAAGGATAATGCCGCCGGCATCACCGCCACGGTATGCAAGGTGGCAAGCGGCGCGGCGGAAACCGTACCGGTTTATCAGGTCACCAATCTGGCGCGGGTGTTGCGCTGGCTAAAAGACCAGAATATCTGGATCATGGGCGCAGACGGTGAAGCCACGCAAACCGTATACGAAATGAAGCTGGATATGCCGTTAGCCATCGTCATGGGCGCGGAGGGTAGCGGCATGCGCCACCTGACCCGCCAGCACTGCGATTTTCTGGTGAAAATTCCGATGCTCGGCCAGGTGGAAAGCCTGAATGTCTCAGTCGCGGCCGGGGTATTATTGTATGAAACCTTTCGGCAAAAATCCCTGGCTGCAATCAAGTAATGAAAAGCCGGCTAGCTAGAGCAGCGTATCGCCGGCTGGGCGGACACTCGGCAGCAAAGCTCACCCGCCTAAACGGCTATGACCACCAACCTAAATACCCCCGTCTCCTAATCAAGCTTCTGTTTGCAATAACCGCCGGCGTACTGCCTGCCTGGCAAACCCAGGCCGATACTACAGCCCAGGCGATAGCCTTCAACTGCCGTAACTGTCATACCACGGATGGCGCGGCAACGGCTCCGCCCACGCTGGATAACTTAAGCGCCCCGCGCATCCGCGAATCGTTACTGGCTTTTAAATACGACCAAAAACCGGCCACCATCATGCCGCGCATCGCCAAAGGCTATAGCGATACGGAATTAGCCGCTGTGGCGGATTTACTGGGCAGGCATTGAAACATGGCGGCTTGCTCCAGAAGACGGTTTTTACAATTTGCCGCCGCCTCACCCGCCGCCCTATTGAGCGGCTGTTCACTATTCCCCGGCAAAAGCTGTAGCAAAGCCCATGTCGTGGTGGTGGGCGGCGGGTTTGGCGGAGCCACCGCCGCAAAATACCTGCGGCTGCTCGCGCCGGAACTGCGCGTCACCCTGATAGAACCCAAAACCAGTTACATCACCTGTCCGGGCAGTAACTGGCTATTTGCCGACTTAACCGACATCCGGCAACTGACCGTGAATTATCGGGCTTTAAGCAGCGGCTATGACATTAAACTAATAACGGATAGTGTCAGCCGCATCGACCCGGCCGGCCGCCGGCTGACGCTGGCGGGCGGCCAAACGCTAGGCTATGACAGGCTGGTGCTGTCGCCCGGTATCGACTTCCACTGGAACACCCTGCCGGGTTACGACGCCGCCACGGCCGAAATTTATCCGCATGCCTGGCAGGCCGGGCCGCAAACCCTGCTGCTGCAACGACAAATCCAGGCCATGCCCGATGGCGGCATGGTGCTGATCTCGGCCCCGGCCGAGCCCTACCGCTGCCCACCCGGCCCCTATGAACGCGCCAGCATGATCGCCTGCTGGCTACAACAGCATAAGCCGCGTTCCAAAGTCATGATTCTTGACGCCAAAACCGGTTTTTCCAAACAAAAACTGTTCGAAGCCGGCTGGGCCAAATATTTTGGCTATGGCGGCGGCGACAGCATGCTGGAATGGCATTCCATCGCCGACAATCCCCTGATTGAACTAGACACCGCCACCGGCACCCTGTATACCGATTTCGGCGATAAATTTCAGGGACAGGTACTGAACATCATCCCCCCGCAACAGGCTGGCCGCATTGCCCGGGAAAGCGGACTAACCGACACCGACGGCTGGTGCCCGGTCAACGCCATGGACAGCAGCTCCCGATTCGAGAAGCATATCCACGTCATCGGCGACGCCGCCCGCTATGCCCCTATCCCCAAATCGGCTTTTGCGGCCAATTCCGAAGCCAAGGCATGTGCATTAGCGGTGGTGAGTTTGTTGAAACAGCAGGCTCCGCCTGATCCGCAATGGCTAAACGCCTGCTACAGCCTGATTACCCCGGAGCATGGGATTTCTGTGGCCGGGGTGTATGGACTGAATGCCGAACAGCGGGTTGAGACTGTGAAAGGGGCTGGCGGCTTGAGCAGGGGAAATGATGAGCGGGAAGAAAGGCTGGAGGCAGGCTATGCTTTGGGTGTTTACCGGAGTTTGGTGGTGGACAGTTTCGGTTCAGCCTATAGCACATAGGCCAGTACCGCCATCAAACTCCGATCGCTAATAAAGACATCGGCCTGTTCCTGCACGATCGGCCTGCTGACCACGCCACCGAAACCGATCATGAACGCGCCGGCCTGTTTGGCTTCCAGATCGGTTTTGCCGTCGCCGACCATCGCCAGCGAAGCATGATCCAAAATAAGCTTTTTGCAGACGCGGGCCTTGCCGCCATTGACGGCCAGCGGCGACTGCCGGGCGAAATCCAGATAATCGCCCTGTTCGTCCAGCAACACATCCACCGCATGCACCCGCTGTTCGGCAATGCCCAGCCTGTCGGCCAGCGGCAATATCGCCTGCCGCAAACCGCCGCTGATAATATGGACTTGTTTATGATTTTCATGCAGCGCGGTGACAGTTTCCGTCACCCCCTCCACCATTTCGTCTATATACAGTTTCGCCAGCCAGTCTATGGCCGCACGGTTCGGACGGATCAAGTCCAAACGCCGGCTGTAAACATCTTCCAGCGCCAGTTCGCCATTCATGGCGGCGTCGGTCAGCGCCGCAACCTGCTGAAACAGCCCGTTGCGGCGCGCCAGTTCGTCTATGCCTTCAATTCTGCTCAGCGTGCTGTCGCAATCGAAGCAGATCACATCATAACTCATACTATAATTTGCCTTGCGGTGTGGACTGCCGACAGGTCGCAGACCTGTTGCAGCAGTTGTTCGGTTAACGGTTCGGATACGCTGATCACCATCATGGCCAATTGCTGCTGATCGGCTTTGCTGACCTGCATCCGGGTAATATTGATATTGGCAACGCCCAGTATGGAGCTGATGGCGGCAATCACGCCCGGCCGGTCATCGTGGCGGGTAATCAGCAATACGCCCTCCGGGGCGACTTCAATCTCGAAATGATCGATGCCCACCAGTCGCGGCTGCTGGTCGCCCAACAGGGTGCCGACCAAATTGATGGTTTTGTCTATGCCATGCCCGGATATTTTCAATAGCGATTGATAGCCTTCGGCGATCTCGGCCTGGCATTCGGTCAGGGTAATGCCCTGCTGCCGGGCGATGTTCATGATATTGACCCGGTTGACCGGCGTGCAAAACTTTCCGGCCAGCAGGCCAACCAGCGCTTCGCCGGACACCGCGCGAATGTTGATGCCCGCCGCCTTGCCATAGACGCCGACATTCAGCGACAGCATGGGCTGATCCTGCAGACCGGCCATGACCTTGCCCAAAATTCTGGCCAGATCCATATAAGGCTGGGCTTTTTTAAGTTCTTCGGCCGAGAGCCGGGGCAGATTGATGGCGTTTTTGGCTTCGCCGGTTTGCAGGTATTTGACCACCTGCCGGGCGATGTCCATGCTCACCGCCACCTGCGCTTCGCTGGTGGAAGCCCCCAGATGCGGGGTAAACACCACATTATCCAGACCCAGCAGCGGCGAATCCTGCGGCGGCTCCTGTTCATAGACATCCAGCGCCGCCCCTGCCAGATTGCCGGCTTTCAGCGCCGCATACAAGGCGGCCTCGTCCACCAGCCCGCCACGGGCGCAATTGATCAGCCGGGCGTTTTTTTTCATGCCCGCCAGCGCATCGCCGCCGATAATATGCCGGGTGGCTTTAAGCAGTGGACAGTGCAGGGTGAGATAATCGGCCTGCTGCAACAGCGCGGCGAACTCCACCCTTTCCACGCCATAACCGGCAAAAATATCCGGAGCCACAAACGGATCGAAGGCGATGACCCGCATGCCCAGCCCCAGCCCGCGCTGGGCGACGATTCTGCCTATGCAGCCAAAACCCAGAATCGCCAGCGTCTTATGCGCCAGCTCGCTGCCCATGAATCGGGAACGCTCCCACTTGCCCTGCTTTATGGATTGATTGGCTGCCGGCAGGTTGCGGCTTAACGAGAACATGTGGGCGATGGCCAGTTCCGCCGTGGTGGTGGCGTTGGCGTCCGGGGTATTCATGACGATCACGCCCCGCTCCATCGCGGCGTCCAGATCGATATTATCCACGCCGATACCAGCCCGGCCCACGATCCTGAGCCGAGTCGCCGCTTTTAATACCCTGGCCGTCACTTTTGTATCGCTACGTATCAACAAGGCGTCGAAATCGGCGATCAACTCGCACAACCGGTCTTCGCTCAAACCGGTGTGTATCTGTATTTCAATATCCTGCTGGGCGTTCAAAAACTGAATGCCGTCCTCTGCCAGCTTATCGGAAATCAGTATCTTGTTCATCAGGGCGGTTGGTGATTGCAAAATTACCGGCCATTCTAGCAGCTTTGCTATAATTGGCCCAAACCGACGAAAGCCCACCGCCCGGCTGTTTCCCGGTAGCGCCGCCGCAACAGGCATGCCGCCATTCCATTCCCAAACCTGACAGGTTTTCTCAATGAGCCACAAACCCAAATTACTTGCCGGCATTGTTTTTATCTGCCTGCTGATTTCAGGACTGTGGCTGACTCAGCCCCAAAAACTCTCCCAGGCCCCCAATGCCGTGTTCAAAACCATCCGCGGCGACAGCATCAGCCTGGCCGATCTGAAAGGCAAACCGGTACTGGTGACTTTCTGGGCGACCGACTGCCCAAGCTGTCTGGCGGAAATCCCGGATCTGATCAGCCTTTATCGGCAATATGCCGACAAAGGCCTGACCATCATCGCGGTGGCCATGTCTTACGATCCGCCGAACCGTGTACTCAGCATCAGCGAAACCCGGCAGCTCCCCTATCCGGTCGCGCTGGATCCCGGCGCCGAACATGCCGTGGCCTTCGGCAACGTCCAGTTTACCCCCACCACCTTTCTGATCGACAGGCGCGGCGGCGTAATCATGCAGAAAACCGGCAGATTCGACGCCGCCGCGTTGCAGGCGCAACTGGAAACACTTTGAGCCGGCCGAATCGGTGATTCTCGGCCCGGCCCGGCGATTACCCCTTATAATGTGACCACTATTTCAACCAAAGGAGAACTTATGTCTATTAAAAGAATGGTCGATCTTGATCTGGCGGGCAAGCGCGTATTGATACGCCAGGATTTGAACGTACCGGTAAAAGACGGCAAAGTCACCAGCGACCTGCGGATTCAGGCTAGCGTACCAACCGTCAGGGCTGCTCTGGCGGGCGGCGCGGCGGTGATTTTAATGTCTCACCTGGGCCGTCCTGTCGAAGGCGAATACGACGAGGAATCCAGCCTGAAACCGGTAGCCGAACGCTACACGGAATTGCTGGGCCAGCCCGTGCGCCTGCTGAAAGACTGGCTGGACGGCATCAAGATCGCCTGCGGCGAAGTGGTGCTGTGCGAAAATGTGCGCTTTAATAAAGGCGAAAAGAAAAACAGCCCGGAACTGGGCGCGAAAATGGCCGCCCTGTGCGACATTTTTGTCATGGACGCCTTCGGCACCGCTCACCGCGCGGAAGCCTCCACCCACAGCGTCGCGGAACATGCGGCGATTGCCTGCGCCGGGCCACTGCTGGCGGCCGAGCTGGATGCGCTGGGCAAGGCGCTGGAACACCCGCAGCATCCGCTGGTCGCCGTAGTCGGCGGCTCCAAAGTGTCCACCAAACTTACGGTGCTGGAATCTTTGTCCGGCAAGGTCGATCAACTGATCGTCGGCGGCGGCATCGCCAACACCTTTATAGCCGCCGCCGGTTACGGCGTGGGCAAATCGCTGTATGAAGCCGATCTGCTGGATGAAGCCCGGCGTCTGATCGAATCGGCAAAACAGCGCGGCGCGGACATCCCCATTCCGGTGGATGTGGTAACCGCCAAGGAATTTTCCGAAACGGCTGCGGCAACGATTAAAAATGTCGCCGATGTTGCAGAAGATGACCTGATTCTGGATATTGGCCCACAAACCGCCCAACAGTACGCCGACATTCTGGCAAAAGCCGGCACCATCGTCTGGAATGGCCCGGTCGGCGTGTTTGAAATCGACCAGTTCGGCGAAGGCACCAAAGTCGTATCACTGGCAATTGCCAACAGCCCGGCATTCTCCATCGCCGGCGGCGGCGACACCCTGGCGGCCATAGACAAATACGGCATTTCCGAACAAATCTCCTATACATCGACCGGCGGCGGCGCGTTTCTGGAATTTCTGGAAGGCAAGGAACTACCTGCGGTAGCTGTGCTGGAAGCCAGGGGTTGACATTCACCCTCCGCTGACCGACCCAAACGGTTCGCTCGCGGCGCTGGCGGTTAGGCCGGCGCCGTCTCGCTGCATGGCCTCCGCCATTTACAGTCAATGCCGCCCCACAGGCTTTTGGATTCCTGCAAGGCATGCTGAAAACCCTGTGCTAGTGCTGCAAAACGCATAAAGAAACGACAAAACATAAAACGCATTAACCACATTGACTTACAAAAGCCCACATTCGCATTGAGTTCGTCGAAGTGCGGTTCTGTGAGGTTCTCTGACGTACAGCAATTTTATTTGCTATTAAGACTGTTTCAACAGCCTGTTGGGCTCCAAATGAAATCAACAAGTTTGCATCAGTACAACAAATAATATGATATATTTCGAAAACAGAAGCCGCTGTTTCCTGGCCTCTCCCATCTCCGTATAGACCGGATTTGATTGTAAGAGGACATTCTATTTCAGCGACTAACTGGTAACAGAAAAAATCAGATTACAAACATTGACGGACAGACAAAGCACATTATAATTAAAGTTAAATCACCGCTATTTTGGCTTGTTTGGCACACAACAGATAATACTATACATGTGCTTTTTTAAAGTATGAAATATGTTTTTCACTATTTGACAGCGCACTTTAATCCTCACAATTTCAATCACCATGAAACAGAACCTTTTAAAATACTGCAGCTCGGCCTTCTTTATATCAACAATGGCTTCGATTGTTGTTTCTGTTCTATGGTTTTTGATTACCTGGCGCTACGGGTTTGATTTGGCGGATGAAGGTTATTATTGGTATGGCTCTCAGCGAACAGCATATGGCGACATACCATTGAGGGATTTTCAATCTTATGACATAGGAAGATATTACTGGGCTGCATTATTTATGTATATCATGGGAAATTACGGAATATTTCCTGCACACCTAAGCGTCTTTGTGCTTCAGGCAACCGGAGTATTTATTGGCGTATACCTCTGCCTTATAACCTCTAGACTTAAATGGCCCTACCAATGGGTATTAGCGTTTATCATAGCATTAATATTAAACATCTGGATACTCCCCTATTACAAAGGCTACGACCATTTTATCAGCATTGGCGTCGTCATGATGTTATATGTCATGCTAAAATCACAAAAACATTTTACATGGCTATTTGCCGGAATATTTCTTGGAATTGCCGCAATTATCGGCCGTAATCATGGCGTATATGGCATAATAAGTTCAATTTTTTTGATTGCTTTACTATTATTTAAGGCGCCATCAAAAAAAACTATCGCCACCTTATCAGGCTATTTCTTATTAGGCGTTTTTATTGGATTTTCGCCTACGCTAATATTGATGCTGTCTGCCAACGGATTTGCAGACGCCTTCGTAAATTCAATTCTATTAATGTTCAAACAAGGGTCAACCAATATATTTCTGCCAATTCCTTGGCCTTGGGCGGCCAAATCAGCAGGCTTAAGCGGTTTTTGGTCGCTAAGTGTCCTATTTTTGGGAATAGGCCTTATATTTTTATTGGCTTTTATTTTCTGCGGCTTAATTTTTCTTGCGCTAACTCGTTTCAACTTAAACAATACCAGCAAAAAAGTATTTTACGCAACAGTCGCCGCCGCCATTCCTTATGCGCACTACTCGTTTGCCAGAGCGGATACAATTCACCTTACCTTGGGAATTCTCCCGGCATTGATCGGCTTGTTAGTCGCCATCAACACCTTGAAAGGATTACGCCCAATTTTTCTAACAGGCGGCATACTGGCGGTCACATTATTGACACTGGATTATGTAAACCCATATCTTTCTAAAGTCATTATTGGGAAAGACTATGTTAAATACAACATTGGCGGAAGCCAACTCTGGATAAACGATGATTTATCTCAGTTTCTGCAGCGTGTAGATCAGGATTTCCAAAAAGTGCCTGCCGCCGCAACCAATTTCTTGGCAATACCCAATATGCCATCTTTACATGCCATGTATCATTGCAAGATGCCTATATGGGAAATCTATGGCACAGGGCCAATGGCAAAGGATTTTGAATTGTCAGAAATCAACAGACTGGAGTCCTCTCCGCCAGAAATTATATTTTTATCAGACAATGCATTGGATAAAAATCCAGCACTCACATATAGTAAAATGCATCCAGCCACCTATGAATGGATTAATTCCAGGTATACTCTATTTGACAGTTTAGGGTCGGACATGCGAATTTATTTGTTAACACATTAAATTTATGCTTTTTCATGCTTAAATATTAACTATTGTATATACTATTTAATGTCAAATCCTTAGCTCTTTCACCATACTGTTAATTGATATTTATGATCAATATGTCCAAGGACGTAGATCTCTGCTGGCATACTTGCTTAGCAACAAAACATGACAACTATATTAATTCAATCCAACCCTACGCAAGGAATTGCTTTTCCTAACCAATCCTTGCATAATGCCAACGTATTCACCAACAGGACATAAGGATGAAAGCAGTCATACTCGCTGGTGGCTTGGGCACACGTATCTCCGAGGAAACCCACTTAAAGCCCAAGCCGATGATCGAAATCGGCGGCATGCCTATTTTATGGCATATCATGAAAAACTACTCTGCATACGGCATTCACGACTTTATAGTCTGCTGCGGATACAAGGGCTATGTGATCAAGGAATATTTCGCCAACTATTTTTTGCACATGTCGGACGTTACTTTTGACATGCAAAACAATAAGATGGAAGTTCATCAGCAAAATGCCGAACCCTGGCGGGTAACCCTGCTGGACACCGGCGACAGTACCCAGACAGGTGGACGCCTGAAACGGGTAGCGGCTTATCTGAAGGGAGAAGAGGCTTTCTGTTTCACTTACGGCGACGGCGTTGCGGATGTCAATATTGCCGAACTGATAGCCTTTCATAACCGGCACGGCAAACTGGCTACCATCACAGCCGTTCAGCCGCCGGGCCGATATGGCGCCATTAATCTGGAAGGCGATCTGGTTCGCGGTTTTATTGAAAAACCCAGAGGAGAAAGCGGCTGGATCAACGGCGGCTTCTTTGTCCTATCGCCAAAATGCATAGATTACATCGCAGGGGATCAGACCGCCTGGGAACACGAGCCATTAAGCGGTCTGGCCCGGGATGGACAGATGATGGCGTTCCAGCATGCCGGCTTCTGGCAGCCTATGGACACATTAAGAGAGAAAAACCTGCTGGAAGAACTGTGGTCCAGCGGTCACGCCCCCTGGAAGGCATGGCAATGAACCCGGAATTCTGGCCTGGCAGGCGTGTGTTCCTGACCGGACACACCGGATTCAAAGGCAGTTGGCTGTCATGCTGGCTGCAATCCCTGGGCGCGGAGCTTACCGGCTATGCGCTACCCCCGCCCACCAACCCCAGTCTGTTTGAGATTGCCGAAGTGGCGAACGACATGCGCTCCATTATCGGCGACATACGCGACCTGGATGCGCTTAAAGCCGCCATGCTGGAAGCGAAACCGGAAATTATAATCCACATGGCGGCTCAGCCTCTGGTGCGTTATTCATACCAAAATCCGGTTGAAACTTATGCAACCAATGTCATGGGCACCGTCCATTTGCTGGAATCGGCCAGAACCGTCGACTCCGTCAGAGCAATCGTCAATGTCACCACCGACAAATGCTATGAAAACCGGGAATGGGTCTGGGGATACAGGGAAAACGAGCCCATGGGCGGCTATGATCCATACAGTAATAGCAAGGGCTGCGCAGAGCTGGTCACTTCGGCCTACCGCTCATCGTTTTTTAATCCGGCGGAATATGGCAAACACGGCGTGGCGCTAGCCTCTGCGCGAGCGGGCAATGTCATCGGCGGCGGCGACTGGGCAAAAGACAGGCTGATCCCGGACATAATAACCGCATTCTCCCGAAACAAATCCGTACTCATCCGCAACCCACACGCCATCAGACCCTGGCAGCATGTGCTGGAACCCTTGCGCGGCTATCTGACCTTGGCGGAAAATCTCTATACGCATGGCGCAGTTTTTGCGGAAGGCTGGAATTTCGGCCCTAACGATAATGACGCAAAACCCGTACAATGGATAGTCAATATCCTCGCGGAGCAATGGGGCAACGGCGCAGCATGGGAGATCGATCAAGCCGCGCATCCGCATGAAGCCCACTATCTCAAACTCGATATTTCAAAAGCGCGTACCAGACTGAACTGGCAGCCGGCGTTGACCTTGTCTCAGTCACTACAAATGATAGTCGACTGGTATCGGGGTTTTGAAAATAATTCAGATATGCGTAAAGTAGTTCTAGAGCAGATTTCCGCATACACCACACTTTCTTCAAAGGTGACAACACAATGAATAGATGCGAAAAACAAATGATAGACCTGCTTAAAGAACTGCGTGACGAGTATGGCGCAGTTTCCGTTAAAGCTGAATTTGAGGCGGAAGGCACCAGAACGGATGAATTGCTAAGACTGATTGATCTGGGCCGCAAAGCCGATTTAAAAGTTGCACTCAAAATCGGCGGCTGCGAAGCCGTTAGAGACTTGCTGGAAAGCAAGCAATTCGGTACCGAATATATTATTGCACCGATGGTGGAAACATCCTACGCCCTGAAAAAATTTATAGAAGCCAAAAACAAGGTTTATACCAAAGAACAGCAGGAATATACTGATTTTCTGTTTAATCTGGAAACCATTACCTCATACAACTCGCTTAATGATCTGGTAAAAGTCGCCAAGTCGGAATGCGGCGTCGAGGGCGTGGTATTCGGCCGCGTGGATTTTGCAGGCTCAAACGGCATGTCTCGCGCCCAGATAGATAGCCATGACATTACTCAATATATTCTGGAAACCGCACAGATCTGTAAAGACAACCGACTTGATCTGGTCGTGGGAGGCGCCGTCGCCATCAGCTCCCTGCCGGAACTGCGCAAAATCAATGAAATACATCTTACCCGCTTTGAAACAAGAAAAGTCATTTTTGTTGCCGATGCGCTTGCCAACCCTAAAATCGAAAGGGGTCTGGAACAAACTGTTTTTTTTGAATTGCTATGGTTAAAGAATAAAAGAGATTATTACAGCGCCATTGGAAACGAAGATAATGAACGAATTTCCATGCTGGAAAAAAGATGGGAAATGCTACGCGCTTCTTAATCAATTCAGAGTAATAATTGCCGGGCCATCTATTATATGCAAAATAAATTGGTTATTGTGTTTGGCGCAACGGGTGCAATAGGCTCCGCAATTTGCAACTGGTTTGAAACCAATGGCTATAATGTTATAAGCGTAAGCCGCTCGCCCCTGACAGTT
The DNA here is from genome assembly GCA_028707085.1 of Methylococcales bacterium. Classification (GTDB taxonomy): domain Bacteria; phylum Pseudomonadota; class Gammaproteobacteria; order Methylococcales; family Methylomonadaceae; genus Methylomonas. Next base: position 27,033 of record JAQTUW010000020.1, read on the forward strand.
CCCTCCAATCCTAATTTCAGGCATTTAATTTGGGATGGCGACGAATGCATGGATGTATTTTCGGAATTAAGTAAAGAATCTGTTCAGGCAGCAGTTTGGGCGCAAGGCATGAACTTTAGCGACAATATTAACGACTTCAATTATACTGACCATCAGGCCATGTATAATGCTAATGTAACGTATATCTTGCTTAGCCTGCAGGCGTTGATTAGAATGAATTTAATCGCTCCATCGGCCCGCCTGTGTATAATAAGCTCTATCTGGCAAAATATTGCAAAACCAAATAAATTGTCATACTGTATAACAAAATCAGCCCTGCAAGGTCTGGTTCAATCACTCGCAGTTGATTTAGGCCGCAATGGATATATGATTAATGCGGTACTACCGGGGGCATTGGACACCCCGATGACGCGCGCCAATCTAAGTGAAAGTCAGTTGCATGCGCTTGAAAACATGACCCCACTTGGAACACTGCCAACTTTAGCCGATGTATGCAATTTGGCCGGCTTTCTATGCTCTCACGCTAATACGGGTATTACAGGGCAGTTCATTACCGCAGATAGAGGCTTTACCCATGCAAGAATCATTTAATGTTTCATCGTCAACCGGAAATTACAACGTAATTATTGGAATCAAATTACTAGAGCAAGTAATAGAAAAAAATACTTCTGCAATTTTTATGGTCGACGAGCGCCTCAAAGACGTGCTTCCTGATTCGGTCACCAGACTAATTTTGATAAAGGCGGATGAGACTAGCAAGTCTCTCGAATGCATGCCTCATATCATTCAGGAAATGACCCGGCATGGCACGAATCGTACCAGTCATCTGGTAGCAATCGGCGGCGGAGTTGTTCAGGATATTGCGACCTTTGCAGCTTCAGTCTTCATGAGAGGCATAAAATGGACATATATGCCGACAACCATGTTAGGTATGGTCGATTCATGTATAGGCGGCAAATCTTCAATTAATAATTTAGGCCATAAAAACCTGGTTGGAAACTTTTATCCTCCAGTAGAGATAATAATTGACATCAATTTCATACAAACCCTTAATGAAGAGCAATTTATAGGCGGACTATTAGAAGCGGCAAAAATATGCTATGCCCACAGTGATCAGGAATTCATTCATTACCTTAATGAAAATCCAATGTTCCCCATGGATGCGCATAATGCCAAAAAATTAATTATTCGTACATTAAAAAATAAAAAATGGTTTATTGAAATGGATGAATTCGATCAAAAGGAAAGATTGCTATTAAATTTTGGGCATACATTCGGACACGCTATTGAGGCCGGCACCGATTTCGGCATAACGCATGGAATTGCTGTAGGAATAGGTATGATAGTCGCGGCGGAATATTCAAGATCCTCAAACTATCTGACTGCTGATGGAGTCAGTTCCTGTAATACATTAATACAACATATCCAATTATTATTTGGCGACAACCTGATGAAAGTTATACCAAAACCGCCAGCAATCAATTTAGCGCGGGTATTGGAAAAGTTTGAAACCGACAAGAAACATAGAACTGATAGCTACCGAGTAGTCCTGCCTACCGGAGAAGGGCGATTAACTCTGGTGACTGAAGAAAAAAATGACCATATCAGAAACAGAATTAACACCGCATATCAATCGGCTCTAGATATAATGGGCTATCCAAATTTTAATCCGGGCTAATTTTATGACAAATCAAAATGATTCCTGGAAACTCGACCATGATCTTGAATATATTTTCACTGCCTCAGAAAATATATTCAAAAACCTGAAGGGCGCACGTATTTTTCTGACCGGCGGCACCGGATTTATAGGCTGCTGGCTACTGGAAAGCCTGCGCTACGCCGAATCAAAGTTACAGGCAGACATTCAGGTCACTGTCCTGACCCGCAATTACCAGGCATTTCTGTTAAAAGCCCCTCATTTGGCGCAGTCGCCCAACTTTAAATTCATTGAAGGCCATGTCGCCGATTTCGAATTTCCGGACGGGGCATTCAGTCACATCATCCACGCTGCTACAGACGCCAGCGCCATGCTGAACGAAAACAACCCGATCAAAATGTTTGATACGGTTGTAAATGGAACGCATCATGTTCTTGATTTTGCCGCAGAAAAAAAACCTGAAAGAATTTTATTTCTTAGTTCGGGGGCTGTCTATGGGCAGCAGCCATACGATGTTGAGCATGTTAAGGAAGACTGGCGCGGCGCGCCTGACTGCCTGGATCCCAAAGCCGCTTACGCAGAAGGAAAAAGAGCGGCGGAAATGCTGTGCTCTATTTACGGCAAACAATATGGTTTGCATATCTCCACTGCCCGAATTTTTGCGCTACTAGGCCCTTATCTGTCGCTTGACATCCATTTTGCAGCGGGTAATTTTATCCGGGACGCCATGCAGGGCAAAACTGTTGAGGTGAACGGCAATGGCCTCCCCTGCCGATCCTACCTCTATGCGGCCGATCTCGTGGTATGGCTGTGGCATATCCTGCAACGCGGTGAACGAAACAAAGCTTATAACGTAGGGTCGGATGAGTCGATATCAATCAGGGATTTGGCCGCATTGACAGCCAGAGTTTTGGCGTCAGGCGAATACCGGGTTTTAGGCGCCAACGACGGCGGATGGAATTTGGGGCGGTATGTGCCGGATACCGGTCTGATTGGCCGCGAACTTGGCTTAAAGAAAACAGTATCACTAGAAGAATCCATTCGTAGAACAGCGCTCTGGCACGGATGGAAAGGAAAATAAAATGAAATTATCAGATTATCTGGCGGAAAAAGTCGTCGAACACGGCATTAAACACGTTTTTATGGTTACCGGCGGCGGCTCGATGCACATCAATCATTCGCTAGGCACGCATAAGGATGTGGAATGCATCTTCAATCATCATGAGCAGGCTTGTGCGATAGGCGCGGAAGCTTACTACCGACTCACCAATCGCTTGCCGCTGGTGAATGTGACCTCCGGCCCCGGCGGCACCAACGCCATCACCGGCGTTTACGGCGCGTATGTCGATTCCATTGGCATGCTGGTCATATCCGGTCAGGTAAAATGGGAAACCACTGTACGCAGTACGGGTCTGCCGCTACGTCAATATGGCGATCAGGAACTGGATATAGAAGAACTGGTAAGACCAATCACCAAATATGCCGTAATGGTGACTGAACCTGAATCAATAAGATACCATCTGGAAAAAGCCATGTATCTTGCCACTTCAGGCCGTCCGGGGCCGGTCTGGCTGGACATACCGTTGAACGTGCAGGCTGCGAAAATAAATCCTGGAAAATTGAAAGGTTTTGATCCCGCCGAGCTGGATGAACCCTGGAAAAAAACCGATCTGACAGCAGCCAGCAAGACAATACTGGAAAAAATTGCCGGGGCCAAACGCCCAGTGGTATTTGCCGGCGGCGGCGTACGGCTAAGCGGCCAGCATGCCAAATTTATCGAACTGGTCGATAAACTGGGCGTGCCGGTTGTCACCGGCTGGAATGCACACGACGCCATATGGAACAGTCATCCGAATTATGTAGGCAGACCAGGTTCAATTGGCGATAGATCCGGCAATTTTGCAGTACAAAATGCCGATCTTTTATTAATTTTAGGCAGCAGGCTAAACATTAGGCAGGTCAGCTATAATTGGAAATCGTTTGCCCGCGAAGCTTACAAAATCTGGGTCGATATCGATGAGACCGAACTGCAAAAGCCATCCGTGAAAGCAGATCTGCCTATCGTTGCAAGTTTGACGGATTTATTACCGGCTTTAGTGGAGCAGCCTTATGCAGGAGCCAACCCGATACACAGGGAATGGCTGGCCTGGTGCAAGGAAAGATTGACGCGATACCCCACTGTTTTGCCTGAATACTGGCAGAATGAGAAGGTCAATCCCTATTGCTTCATGCAGGCATTGTTTGAACAATTACCGGCAGGTCAAAATATCGTTACCGGAAACGGCAGCGCATGCGTCATTAGCTTTCAGACCGCCGAACTTAAACCGGAACAACGCTTATGGACAAATTCAGGCAGCGCAACCATGGGATATGATATTCCGGCTGCCATCGGCGCATGCATGGCCGTTGAAAGACAGCCTATCGTCTGCCTGGCAGGCGACGGTAGCATCATGATGAATTTGCAGGAATTGCAAACTATCGTCGGGGCGCAACTGCCAGTTAAAATATTCATACTCAACAACAGCGGCTATGTTTCCATCTTTCAAACCCACCGTAATTTCTTTAACGGTGTCGAGGTTGGAGGCGGCCCCAAAAGCGGCGTTACATTTCCGGATTTCGAGCGTTTAAGCCATGGTTTCAATATTCCGTATTTCAAATGCGCCAATCATGAAGAAATGTCCGCTAAAATACAGGAAACACTGGATACCACAGGCCCGGTAATTTGTGAAGTGATGTTAGATGAAAATCAGACATTTCAACCAAAATTAAGCTCAAAACAATTAAGTGATGGCCGTATTATTTCACCTGCTCTTGAAGATTTATCACCATTTTTATCGCGTGATGAATTACGGGAAAACATGATCATTAACTTAATTGAAGAAGAAAACTGATTGATAAACAAAAACACATAACATCACATTAAAAACCTTATCCAACAATGAACACACCAGAGAATGCATTAAAAGAGCAGATTAACGACCTTGTATATCAATATGCTGCGGAACGTTATAAGGAAAAAGTTTTTATACCAGGAGAAACCGTCATCCCGCCGTCAGGCAAGATTATAGGCGGCAAAGAATTGAGTTATATGGTTGAAGCCTCTCTGGATGGCTGGTTGACTACCGGCCGATTTAATGAGCAGTTTGAGAGAAATTTGGCGGCATTCATAGGCGTAAGCAGTGCATTGACCGTCAATTCCGGCTCATCCGCAAATCTATTGGCTTTTGCCTGCCTGACATCGGAAAAACTCGGCGAGCGCGCCTTAAAAAAAGGTAATGAGGTCATCACCGTTGCCGCCGGCTTTCCGACGACCGTCAACCCGATCTTATTGTATGATCTGGTGCCGGTTTTTGTAGATGTGGAAATTCCTACCTATAATATTGACGCCAGTAAAATTGAAGCGGCCATTACCCCTAACACCAAGGCGATCATGATTGCCCACACACTGGGCAATCCGTTCGACATCGATAAAGTGGCCGCTCTGGCGGAAAAATACAATTTATGGTTGATAGAAGATTGCTGCGATGCGTTGGGCAGCACTTATAATGGACGTAATGTGGGTACCTTCGGTGATATAGGTACTTTAAGTTTTTATCCCGCTCACCACATTACCATGGGTGAAGGCGGCGCAGTATTTACCAATAGCCGCCGCCTGAAAACCATCGTCGAATCTTTCCGTGACTGGGGCCGCGATTGTTATTGCGACCCAGGCGTCGATAATACCTGCAAAAAAAGATTCTCCTGGCAATTAGGCGGATTACCGGCCGGTTATGACCATAAATACACCTACTCGCATCTGGGTTATAACCTGAAAATTACCGATATGCAGGCCGCATGCGGTCTGGCGCAACTGGAACGTGCGCCGGAGTTGATCGAAATCAGAAAACGCAATTTCAAGTTTCTTAAGGAAAGACTATCCACCTGCCAGGACTTCCTGATTTTACCGGAAGCAACCAAAGGTTCGGATCCGTCCTGGTTTGGTTTCCCGATTACCCTGAAAAGCGACAATGGATTTGAACGTGTCGAATTATTGAAATATCTGGACAGCCATAAAATTGGCTCGCGCCTGTTATTTGCCGGCAATTTGACACGTCAGCCTTACATGAAAGGCCGCCATTATAGAATTGCCGATAATCTGGATGTAACCGATATTGTCATGCAGCACACCTTCTGGATTGGAATTTATCCTGCTTTAAGTTTTGAAATGCTGGACTATGTAGCATTAAAAATCGAACAGTTTTTTAACATCAAAAAATAATATTTAATATTTGCATCATATATAAAAAATTGTGATTAGCCAACCAAGGCGATGTGAATAAAATTACTTCAATTATAAAAAGCGCCTGGAATAACCAAAAACTCAGGTATTTATTGGTAGGCGGTTACAATACGGCCTTTGGATATGGAGTATTTGCTCTATTATGGTGGTTTTTAAATAATAAGTTTCATTATATTGTTTTACTGCTCATCAGCCACTTTTTATCCGTCATCAATGCTTACCTGGGTTACAGGCTGGTTGTTTTTCGTGCAAAAGGCGCATGGTTGTACGAGTTTTTTAAATTCAATCTGGTCTATCTGGGCAGCTTTGGAATAAACCTGGTTTCGCTACCGATACTGATTGAAGAATTTAAAGTACACCCGCTTATTGCGCAGGCAATAATCATTGCAACTACAGTCATATTAAGCTATGTTTTGCATAGCAGAGTTACCTTTAAAAAACGAAAAGATAGTCAGCAGCCAGAAAAAACCGACAGCTCTCCGTTGACGAAAACAACGAAGCCAGCCAAGCCAGCCAACAAACGGAAAAGACGCAAAAGGCGCAAAAACAAAAGATGACTACACGACCCTTATTAAGCATTGTAACGCCCTGTTATAATGAGGAAGAAAATGTTGACGAACTTTATAACCGTCTAAAAGCCGTCACAGCCTCATTTCCGAACTACAGGTTCGAGATTATTTTTATCGACAACCATTCTACGGATAATACTGTCGCAAAATTAAAAGCACTGGCGACCAAAGATCCTGCCGTCAAAATAATCGTCAATGTCAGAAATTTTGGACACATCCGCTCGCCCTATTACGGCATCTTGCAGTCCCGGGGTCTCGCCACCATTTATCTGGCTTCCGATCTGCAGGATCCGCCCGAATTGATTCCAGAGTTTATCCGCAACTGGGAGCAAGGCTATAAAATTGTCATGGCGACCAAACCCCTGAGCCAGGGCCCGGCCCTGATGCATAGCCTCAGAAAGCTGTATTACAGATTTTTGGATAGCATTTCCGATATCACAATTATAAAGGATTCGACCGGCTTTGGTTTATATGACAAGGAAGTCCTCGATCATTTGCGTAAAATCGACGATCCCTATCCGTTCCTGCGCGGCTTGATTTGCGAATTAGGCTTTGAAATTAAGACTATTCCTTTTGAACAGCCAAGACGGTTACGCGGTTTTTCAAAAAACAATTTTTACACGCTGTATGACATCGCCATGCTCGGCATCGTCAGCCACACTAAAGTGCCCATCCGCATTATGGCCATCAGCGGCTTTATCATGGGATTTTGCAGCTTTATAGCAGCCTTTATGTTTCTGATTCTGAAGCTTATTTTTTGGGATTCCTATCCCATGGGCATGGCGCCGATTTTGATCGGCCTGTTTTTCATTTTTGGCATACTATCCATGTTTATCGGCATCATAGGCGAATATATCGGCGTCATCCATACCTACGTTCAACGCCGCCCTATCGTGGTAGAAAAGGAACGCATCGGTTTTGATGATTAATGTGACAACAACGAAGGAACTCGAAAAAACCTAGCTTTGATGCTTCGGCAGGGCTCTCATGACTGAAGCCGAAAGACTCAGCAAAAAACGATAGATCATTGATTAAAAAGGCGTCAGTTCGTTCTGAACCTGTCGAAGCGCGGTTTTTCGAGCTTTCCGCCAAGTCCTTCATCCCTGTAATTGCATTCATGGAGTGCAAGATGTCAACCCGTAATATCCTTGTCTGGAAAACATCGGCTTCGCTGTCGCGCATCGCCGATAAAATAAATTCTAATGGCTGGATTTATATCACGCTCATTTTAATCGTCTATTTCCTGACCACCTATTATCGGGCTGAAACCAGGATGTTATGGTTCGATGAAATATTCAGCCTGTACCTGAGCAGGCTGCCGGATTTTTCCTCGCTGATGGCCGCCATCCAGCAGGGCATCGATTTTAATCCACCGCTGTTCTATGAATGGCTGCGCCTATCCCGCTTCTTCATAGCCGATGAAACAGTCGCGATCAGAACGCCATCCATTATAGCAGGCGGCTTATTGTGTCTGTGCCTGTACCGGTTTGTATCCATCAGAACCAACGCCATAGGCGGACTGGTCGCCAGTCTGTTTCCGCTGGTCAGCATCGAATCGTATTACGCGACCGAAGCCCGCCCCCATGGCATTGTCATCGGTCTGGCGGCATTGGCGCTGGTATGCTGGCAATCCGCTATCGATCCTGAACGCAAAAAATACCGGGTCTGGTGGCTGGGCAGCCTGTGTCTGGCGTTAGCCTGCGCCACGCTCACCCATGCCTACGCGGTACTGGCTTTCTTTCCGCTGGCTCTGGCCGAATTAACGCGCGATCTACGCCGAAAACATATCGACTGGCCGGTCTGGAGCATGTTCGCCATTGCTTCCATTGCCGTTCTGATGCCTTTCTGGCTGATCCACATTGCAAAAACCCATCTTCCCCCCACTTTTGCGCCGGCAACAGTAGGAATGCTCGTCAAATCCTATACATCGAATCTGGATAGCGGCCAGTTGATTATCGTTGCCGCCTTGTTTCTGTATCTGGGCAGATTTCTGTCCGGCGGACTGCCGCAAACCGGTCAGATCGTCATAAGCGATAAATTGAAATTTGATCTTACCGCTTGCCTGGGATTTGTTGTCCTGCCAGTCATCGCCTTCATTCTGGCGAAAATTGCAGGCACGCCGCTTTATGCCCGCTACAGTTTGGGCTGTATTATTGGCTTTTCTGCGTTTCTAGGAATTTTCATCTCCAGATATAATAAAATTGGTTTGATTCTAATAATATTATTAGCCGGCAGGATCGGCAAGGATGCGCTGGACTACCAGCATAACAGCATGCTTTTTGAACCCAGTACCGGACGGGATATGACATCCGTATCGAAATACCTCGAACATTATAAGATCATGGCCGATTTACCCGATCCATCGCTACCTGTCGTCATCTACGGAAGCTGGAACAATCATTGGGATTTTACCCCGGAACTTTTTTATGCGCCGGCGGAATTCAGCAACCGTCTGACCCTTTTGCTTCCTGAAAAACAGGATCTTAACAAAAATGGCTATATGAAACTGCAAAATTGCTGTCACGCTACCGGCAATATTTCAGAAGCAACTGATTTTATAAAACTGCATAAATATTTCTTTGCCGTAATCTATACACAAGGTGAATTAAAGGAATTGTACCGACTTTTAAACTATGGCGCTGTCATTAATTTAGAGCGTTATTATGATAAGTCAGCACTATTTTCCGTCAAAGTCCCATAACATACAAAATGCCTAAACAAGCTGCTTTCAGCAAGCCTGCCGGTAGCGAAACGACAGGATGCATATAGCGAAAGTTACATTATAAATCAATTAGTTATTTAGTGAACCATCGACGCATCAGTCGGTTTTGTCCGATTTTTATTTTGACTGAATCCATTCTGGCCAATATATAACCGTCACGCTTTTGATTTTGGTTTCTTAATTCCCACCCCGCCCTATACCGGCAGGCTTAGAAATCGCCATACCAAAGTTTTGTTGGCAATCCGCATAAAGAAAAGGACAGCTTAAAATGGCATGAACAGGTGACGCTCATCAGCTTGTAGATTATAATGTAACAGTTTGAGCATACTATTTCAAAAGCCTAATAGGGGGCGATTTGTTGATTCTTCAACCGCTAGTGGTCGATCTGGATGGAACGCTGATACGTACGGACATGCTCCACGAATCGGCGCTGGGCGTCTTGCGCGACAGACCCTTGGACTTGTTGCGCATTCCCAGCTGGCTCTGCCAGGGCAAGGCTGTTCTCAAGCAGCATCTGGCCCAACGCACGGCCTTCTCTCCCATATCGCTACCGTATAACTTTGAACTGCTGGACTGGCTAAAACAGCAAAAATCGCAAGGCCGCAAACTGGTGTTATGTACTGCTTCCGATCTGTCTATCGCTGTCGCCATCGCCAATCATCTCGGCCTTTTTGATGATGTCATCGCCAGCGACGGCGTCATCAATCTGGCTGGAAATCACAAGGCGGAGGAGCTGGTCAGACGCTTTGGCGCAGCCGGATTCGATTATGCCGGTAATTCCACAGCAGATTTGGCGGTATGGAAACATGCGCGGCGGGCTATTGTGGTCAATGCCGGCGCCGATCTGGCCCGAAAAGCCGGAACACTTTGCGAGCTCGAGCGCATCTTCCCGCCTGCCATGCAGAACATCAAAACCTGGAGGCATGTGCTGAGAGTACACCAGTGGCTGAAAAATCTATTATTGTTCGTGCCGCTGCTTGCCTCTCATCAGCTTACTGATCCCGGTATCTGGCTGTCGGTGCTGCTGGCTTTTTTTTCGTTCAGCCTTTGCGCGTCCACCGTGTATATCGCCAACGATTTGCTGGATCTGGAAAGTGACCGGCTGCATCCGCGCAAACGCAACCGCCCCTTTGCCTCCGGCGCTATGCCGGCCTATGTCGGCGTACTGCTGGCCCCATTACTTCTACTGCTTAGCCTCACGCTGGCTTCTTATGTCGGAGCGGCATTTCTGTCGTGGCTGATACTGTATTTCGTGCTGACCTGCGCCTACTCTTTCGGCATCAAACGCATGATGATCCTGGACTGCCTGACATTGGCGATGCTGTACACGCTACGCATCGTTGCCGGCACGGCGGCGGCCGGCCTGACGCATTCTTTCTGGCTGCTGGCTTTCTCGGTTTTTTTGTTTCTGTCGCTTGCATTTGTCAAACGCTATGCCGAACTTGAAATCAGGCATCTCGATGGCCGAGAAAAGCTGCATGGCCGCGGCTATTACACATCGGACGCCCCGCTGATTCAGACCCTGGGCGTAACCTCCGGTTATGTAGCGGTACTGGTGTTGGCGCTTTACCTGAATAGCGACGCCATTTTAAAGTTATACCGTACACCGGAATACGTCTGGGGCGCCGTACCCGTTACCCTGTTCTGGATAAGCTGGATATGGATGCAGGCCCACCGCGGCAATATGCATGACGACCCACTGATTTTTGCCGTCAAGGACAAAGCCAGCCTGCTGGCGGGCCTGGCGTTTGCCGCAGTAATGGCGATTGGCGCGGAAGGTTTGCCATGGTAGCCGTATCGTCGTGGGGAAGGCTGAGCCAATCCGAACATCAGGTTCATTTTTTGACGCATCGTCATCCAGCTCCCGTACAAATCAGGGAAACTGCGCCCGGCCTCGCCCATGGCATGGGACGCAGCTATGGAGACGCTGCGCTGAACCCCGGCGGCTGCCTGTGGAATACGACCAGCCTGGATCGTTTTATCAGCCTTGATGAGCGCACTGGACAACTGGCATGCGAAACCGGCGTACTGTTACGCGACATTCAGCGACTGATGATGCCGCGCGGCTGGATTTTGCCGGTCACACCAGGTACGCAGCTTATTACGGTCGGCGGCGCCATCGCCAATGATGTACACGGAAAAAACCACCATGTGCTGGGCTGTTTTGGCGATCATGTACTGAGGCTGACACTACTGCGCACCGATGGCGAAATCATCGAATGCGGCCCCGATCTGCTGCCCGACTGGTTTGCCGCTACCGTTGGCGGTATCGGCCTGACCGGGGTGATTCTATCGGCAACGATCCAGCTCCGCCGGATTGCCGGCCCCTGGTTGAATACTGAAACCATAGCCTACGCCAGTCTGGATCAATTTTTCCAGCAGGCGGACGATTCGGAGGCGGACTGGGAACACACGGTTTCCTGGATAGACTGCTGCGTCGGCAGCCAGGGGCGGGGCCTGTTCATGCGCGGCAATCCGGTTGAGGTGGAAAATCGCGCGGAACCCCGGGATCGCTCCTTCGGCATGCCTTTCGTTCCGCCTTTTTCTTTGGTCAACCGCTGGTCGTTGCGGCTTTTCAATGCCGCTTACTTCAATCTTAAAAAGCGAAAAGCGGCTCCGCGCATCATGCACTACCAGCCGTTCTTTTATCCGCTGGACAATCTGCTGGAGTGGAACCGCATGTATGGCCCAAAAGGCTTCTTTCAATATCAATGCGTCGTGCCGCGCGAAACAGGCGACGATGCGATTCAGGCCATGCTCGGCGACATTGCCCGTTCAGGCGAGGGCTCCTTTCTGGCCGTCCTTAAAACCTTCGGCAACCGGCAGCCGGTCGGGATGCTGAGCTTTCCGCAGCCCGGCGTCACGCTGGCGCTGGATTTTTCCAACAAAGCCATGCAAACTGCCCAACTGTTTGCCCGGCTAGACGCCATCGTGCGCGAAGCCGGCGGCCGAATCTATCTTGCAAAGGATGCGCGCATGCCGCGCGATCTGTTCGAAGCGGGTTATCCGCGACTCAATGAATTTTTGCCGTATCGTGACCGAGGAATAAGTTCCGCCATGTCACGGCGGCTAATGGGATTTTAAATATGCTGATCCAAAAAAAACGAATTGTCATCATAGGCGCCACTTCGGCCATTGCCGAACATTGCGCGCGCCTGTGGGTCAATCAATCACCCGCCGATCTGGTGCTGGTCGGTCGCGATACCGCAAAAATTGAACAGGTAGCGGCCGACCTGCTGATTCGCAGCCCAGAATCGGCCGTGCAAAGTCATCGGCTCGATTTTACCGACCCCGTGCAAATCAGACGGCTGGCGGACGAAATTGCCGATTATGGCGCTATCGATATCGTCCTGATTGCGCATGGCTCATTGCCCGATCAGGCGGCATGCCAGCAGGATCTTGCCGCCTGCCGGGAGGCTTTGACGCTGAACGGCATTTCGCCGGTACTGTTTGCCGAGGCTTTTGCCGGGCATATGCAGAAAGCCAATACCGGCGCACTGATCATAATCGGCTCTGTAGCCGGAGACAGGGGCCGTAAATCGAATTATGTCTACGGCTCGGCCAAAGGCCTGGTGACGCGCTATGCCCAGGGGCTTCAGCACCGTCTGGCCGATTCGAACGTCAAGGTGGTTTTAATCAAGCCGGGGCCTACCGACACCCCCATGACCAGACATTTGAAACAGCAGGGCGACAACGGCCTTGCCAGCGTGGAAAAAGTCGCGAAATCGATTGTTAAAGGCGCTTCCCGCGGGCAATTGGTTGTTTATGCGCCGGTCAAATGGGCATGGATCATGATGGTCGTCCGCCATTTGCCCTATTTTCTGTTCAAAAGGCTCAATGTATAAGAGCGCACCGGAAAACTACCCTTAGACTTCGCCCATGAGCGCCCCGCCTGAGCAGCAAAGACTGGTTTTACCGTTTCCCGATACGAATTCAAGCCGGGTTAACATTTTCTGAAACGATTGAGGGATATTGCCTGATGAAAAACAAAAAAATAGTTTTACCCGGCGGCGCCGGTCTGGTCGGACAAAATCTGGTCGCACGTCTTAAAGCCAGGGGCTATACCAACATCATAGTGCTCGACAAGCATAAGGCCAATCTTGCTGTGCTAAAGGAAGTCCAGCCCGATATTACTGCGGAATATGCCGATCTGGCCGAACCCGGCGATTGGCGACGCCATTTTGAGGGCGCCGATATCGTCGTCATGTTACAGGCCCAAATTGGCGGCAATGACTATCAGGATTTTGTCCGCAACAATCTGGACTCGACTCGTCTGATCCTCGAAGCGGTCAGAACTAACACCATTCCCTATCTGGTTCACATCAGCTCTTCCGTCGTCGAATCCGTCGCCGACGACTTCTACACCAACACCAAAAAAGAACAGGAACGCATGGTACTGGAAAGCGGGATTGCCTGCCCGGTGCTGCGCCCAACCCTGATGTTCGGCTGGTTCGACCGCAAGCATCTGGGCTGGCTGTCGCGTTTCATGCAAAAATCACCGGTATTTCCCATCCCCGGAAATGGCTGTTATATGCGCCAGCCGCTGTATGTGGGAGATTTCTGCAATATTATTATCAGTTGCATCGAAAACCGAATTAAAGACGGCGTTTTCAACATCTCCGGCCATGAAAAAATTGATTATATCGATATGATTCGTGAAATCAAACGTGCGACAGGCGCTAGAACGGTCCTTCTGAAAATACCTTACGGCCTGTTTTATTATTTACTCTGGGTCTGGAGCCTGTTCGACAAAAAACCGCCCTTCACCACCCAGCAACTGGCCGCGCTGATTGCCCGGGATGAATTTGAGGTGATAAACTGGCCGGGTATTTTTGGCGTACCCTACACGCCTTTTGCCCAAGCGGTGCATGAAACTTTTAATGATCCGGCTTATAGCCATGTAGCCATGGAGTTTTAAAATGAAGCAGCGTATAGCCGTGCTAGGCGCCGGCCCCATGGGGCTGGCCGTGGCCTATCAACTGGCTCGAGACGGCCATGAACCGATAGTATTCGAAGCGGACGACAGGGTGGGCGGCATGGCCGCCAGCTTCGATTTTTCCGGGCTCAGTATCGAACGTTACTATCACTTTCACTGCATTTCCGACCATGCTTTTTTAAAAGTGCTGGCCGAACTTGGTTTATCGGACAAAATGCACTGGGCGGTTACCAGAATGGGTTACTGGTACCTGGATAAACTACAACCCTGGGGAAATCCGCTGGCATTGCTCAAATTCCGGGGTTTAAGCCTGACCGCCAAATTCCGGTACGGCCTGCACGCCTTCCTCTGCACCCGGCGCAAGGACTGGAAGCCGCTGGATCATGTCGAAGCCACCGGCTGGATCAGGAGATGGGTGGGCGCAGAAGCCTATGAAATCCTCTGGCGCCGGCTTTTCGACTACAAGTTTTACGAGTATGGCGACAATCTTTCCGCCGCCTGGATCTGGAGCCGGATCCGGCGGATCGGCAGTTCCCGTTACGATCTGTTTCGGGAAAAACTGGGCTATCTGGAAGGCGGCTCGCAAACTTTGCTGCAGGCCCTGGGTCACGATATTGAAGCGCATGGCGGCGAACTGCGCCTTAAATCGCCGGTGAGCAAGGTTGTCATCCGTGACGGCGCAATACAGGGCATAGAAGTCGCTGGCCGCTTTGAAGGCTTCGACAAGGTCGTCAGCACTGTTCCTCTGCCTTATGTGCCGGGACTGATGCCCGATTTGCCGGCCGATATTCTGGCCAAATTTCAGTCGCTAAAAAATATAGCGGTGGTATGTGTGATCGTCAAGTTACGCAAACCGCTGACTGAAAACTTCTGGCTGAACATTAATGACCCGGACATGGATATTCCCGGTCTGGTGGAATACACCAACCTGAGGCCGCTTGATAGCCATATCGTTTACGTGCCTTTTTACATGCCGGGCGAACATCCCAAATTTGCCGAACCGGATCAGGTTTTTCTGGAAAAGGTATGCCGGTATTTGATGAAAATCAATCCCGACTTATCCGGCGAAGATTTTATCGATCTGCATGCCAGCCGCTATCGCTTCGCCCAGCCAATTTGCGATCCGGGCTATCTCGATAAACTGCCGCCCATCGCCATGCCGATTGACGGACTGTGGATAGCGGACACCTCCTACTATTACCCGGAAGACCGGGGAATTTCCGAAAGCATAGACTTGGGCCGAAAGATAGCCCGGGATGCGGCAAAGTGATCAGGCATTTTTTTTCCCGGCAGTTCGTGGCGTTTTTACTCACCGGCGGCACGGCCGCCGCAGTTAATTTCGGCTCCAGAATTTTTTACATGCGCTGGCTGGATTTTTCTTCGGCGGTCATCGCGGCTTATATTACCGGGATGATCACCGCATTCATCCTGGCCAGACTGCTGGTATTCAGGAAAAGCCAGCAGGCATTGCATCGCTCGGCGGCATTTTTTGTGCTGGTGAATCTGGTGGCGGTCGTTCAGACCTGGGGTATCAGCATGGGCATGGTGTATTATGTGTTGCCGATGCTGGAAATCAATATGTTTACCCATGAAATTGCCCATGCAGCCGGAGTGGCCGCGCCGGTATTTACCAGCTATCTCGGCCACAAGCGCTGGTCGTTCCGTTAAGTCGCCTACCTTACTGCGAGCGGTTGCTTAAAAAATTATCTTTTATAAACGCCAGATGCGTCTCAATATTGGATCGAGTGACATATTGATAATACGGACTATTGTTATCGGATTTTTCAGCCAGCGCATCTGCAATCAATTTACCGATTTTACTGCGGTAATGGGATGACTCATAATAATTGCAGTTATTCATGGTCAGTTCGTTATAATACATAAAGTTGTAAAAATCGGTAATATTCGCCAAGCCTTTTAAAAACTTTTCATACAGGTTCAAATCGATATCGCCAAGCTTGACATGATTTCTTGGGGTCAAAAAAATCGTCAGCCTGACATTTTTCTTATCCAGCAGACTTTTATAGCGGGCTATTGCGGCAAGGGTATCGGCGCTGACAACGGGATCGATCAGTTTGGGGCGTTTGTAGGTTTCTCCAAAACTGCCCTGGTTTTTAACATACTTTTCACAATCGGCGTCGATGATGGCTTCTGTTGACGGTTTTGACGGATAGCCCTTAGTAAAGTCATACCCGCCGGGGTGCGCGGCAATATTTTCAGGCGTATTGGATTTTATTTTGTTTTCCAGTACATCGATATTATAAAAAAACAGATAATCCATCAGGAATTCTGTTTTGCTGCGCCCGGAAATATCCGGGTGAACCTCGCCAATCAGCCCAATCAGTTTGTCCGGCCCGTAATAATATGGCCAATCGACCTGGACGATGACATGCGACAGCTTCGGCATGTTCTTGACCAGCCAGTCTATG
This sequence comes from Methylococcales bacterium, assembly GCA_028707085.1. GTDB lineage: Bacteria > Pseudomonadota > Gammaproteobacteria > Methylococcales > Methylomonadaceae > Methylomonas. Next base: position 43,625 of record JAQTUW010000020.1, read on the forward strand.
TACTGTTCAACATACCACTCATTCGCCGAGGCCATGGTCAGGTTATAGGTTTTAGCGCCTTTAAAAGCGTTATCCACATCCTCCGTTCTAACCCCGCCCACTCTTGAATTGCCAATCAGAAAGGTATTGAACTCCTTGTGTTCCTTTAAATATTCAATTTTTAAATAGCGCTCCTGCGGTTGGCTGTGTATCGGAAAAAAACGGCTTCCAAACACGCTGTATGGATCGATAATGTAGTTCAGCGAGAATGTTGCGGCCATCAGCATGGCGGCAAAAACCAGAATATTGACGACAAAACGAAATGGAGACATGGCTAAAACTGGAAGTACAGAAATGTGGAGACCCGTCGCATGTAGATTAACGTCATACCAAGCGTTAAACCTAAAATGATGGACATATAGAGATTGCGATACCTTTCATTGATATGCTGCGCAAGGTATGCAACATTGGGCGACCCCCAGACGATTACCAGACTGAGCACCACGATTTTGATGGCTGGAAAGGATGGCAGGCCCGACAGCGGAAAAAAAGTGGTGAACAATATTGAATCATGCGCGGGTAACAGGGCGGGAAATTTCCACCATAGCGACTCCAGCGCGTCCGGTACGGCAATACCGTAGAAACCCGCCATGCCCCGCAATATGCTCAACGCCGAGGCGATGCTGTCGGCCCTGAAAAACACCCAGCCGACCACCACCGCCAGAAATGTAATTGCGCCGGAGACAAAATATGCGATCCAGCCGCCCTGCCCCCAGCTCATTTTTTCCCTGAATCCCTGCCAGGCATGATTGATAATCAGATAGACGCCGTGCAGGCCGCCCCAAATCACAAATGTCCAACCGGCTCCGTGCCATAATCCGCCCAGCAACATGGTGATCATCAGATTTAAAAATCGATGAAAAACGCCCCGGCGGTTGCCGCCCAGCGGAATATAAAGATAATCGCGCAGGAATCGCGATAGCGTCATATGCCAGCGCCGCCAGAATTCGATAATACTGACGGATTTATAGGGCGAATTGAAATTGATGGGCAGATTGACATTGAACAGCAGGGAAAGACCGATCGCCATATCAGAATAGGCGGAGAAATCGAAATACAACTGTAGGGTATAGCCCAGAGCCCCAAGCCAGGCCTCAAACAGCATGGGATGGCCGCCCGCCGCCACGACATTGAAGACCGGGGTGGCGTAATCACCCAGTTCGTCCGCTATCAATACCTTTTTAGCCAGTCCCAGCACAAAAACGATGACGCCGAGCGAAATATTATCCCAATTGATATTACAGACATCATGCCTTGCAAATTGCGGCATCATATCCTTGTGATGCAACACCGGCCCGGCGATTAAATGCGGAAAATAGGTTACGAACAGTCCGTAATGAATAAAATTGGCTTCTTTTACCTCGCCTCTATAGGCATCCACCAGAAATGCAATCTGGGTAAAGGTAAAAAATGAAATACCAAGCGGCAGAATAATGGTTTCAATATGCCAGCCCTGGTTAACGATGGCGTTGAGGTTTTCAACAAAGAAGTTTGCATACTTGAAGTAGCCCAGTAAACTCAGGTTGGCGGCCACTCCGAAAATCAAAATAAACTTTCTTCTGTTTATGGCTATTTTTGATTTTCTGGAAAGCTCCATGCCAACCGAGAAATTAAACAGGATGGAGGCAAGCAGTAAAACTACATAGATAATATTCCACCAGCCATAAAAAAATAATGACGCGGCAAATAACCAGTAACCTGCTACCGGCCGGCTGTATTGACCAATTTTGTAAAAACCGATTAAAACAATAGGCAGAAAAAGAAACAGAAACGGATAGGAATTAAAAAGCATAGACGTTATTCTGTATATTTGGTAAATGCCAGACCAAGAACTCCGGCTTATTTTTTAATTATATCTCATTATCCGAATACATTCATAGCCCTCCTGCCTGATTCTGCCGATTTTTACTTGTCGGCTCCCAAAATGGCCCGGCTAATATGCCAGATCACGCCGAAAAGCTTTACCTGTTTTCGGCTTTGCCCGGCGCCTGTCTTGTGTAATTAATATTACAGTAACACTACAATAACGCAACCATCTGTTAAGATACCGGCCAGGAGGAATGCCATGTTAAAGCTTTTTTTACGTCTGCTGCTGACCCTGCTGTACAGGGTTAAAGTCTCAGGCCTTGAAAACTACGCCCAGGCCGGCGACCGGGTGTTAATCGTCGCCAATCACTGTTCGTTTCTTGACCCGTTGCTGCTGGGCGTGTTTCTGCCGGACGACATCACCTTCGCCATCAATACCCACATTTCCCGGCGCTGGTGGCTTAAGCCCTTTCTGGGCCTGTCCAGAGTGTTTCCCATGGATCCGACCCACCCGTTATCGCTCAAGACGCTGATCAATCATCTGCATGCCAATACCCGGGTGGTCATTTTTCCGGAAGGCCGCATCACCCAGACCGGGGCAATGATGAAGATTTATGACGGCCCGGGCATGGTGGCGGACAAGTCCGGCGCAACCATTTTACCCATCCGTATTGCCGGTTCCGAATATACGCCTTTTTCCAAGCTGCAAAATGTAGTCCGGTTACGCTGGTTTCCCGCCATCAGCATCCATATCATGCCGCCAACGCTGATCGAGACGCACGGCGACACCACCGGCAAGGCTCGCCGCAAACACAGCGGCCACATTCTGACCGACATCATGACGGATATGCTGTTCGCCACCAGCCATTACCGGCAAACCATTTTTTCGGCGCTTCTGGATGCCCGAACGATACACGGCGGCGGTCACACCGTGGCCGAAGACCTGGAACGCGCGCCTTTAAGCTATGACGCCCTAATCACCCGCAGCATCATCGTCGGCAAACTGATCAGACCGCTCACCGAAGCGGGTGAAAATGTCGGCGTGCTGCTGCCGAACTGCTGCAAAACATTGAATGTATTACTGGGCTTGCAGCTTTATAGGCGGACGCCGGCCATGCTTAATTATTCGATAGGCGGGGCCGGCATGGTTTCCGCCTGCCTCACAGGACAGGTCAGAACCGTTTTGACTTCGCGGAAATTCATAGAACTGGCGAATCTGGCCGCAGAAGCCGCCATCCTGACCGAACAGGTCAGACTGGTGTATCTGGAAGATCTGGCCGCCTCGCTGAGTACGCTGGCTAAATTACAGGGCTGGCTGCTGGGCAAAACCGCCGATTTCTGGTACGGAAGCCGGGGTTATGATAGCGATGAAGCCGCGGTGGTGCTGTTCACATCGGGTTCGGAAGGCGAACCCAAAGGCGTGGTGCTGTCTCATGCCAACATTCTGGCCAATCACAAACAGATCAAGGCCCGAATCGACTTCAACGCCCAGGACATCGTGCTCAACTATCTGCCCATGTTCCATTCATTCGGCTTTACCGTCGGCACCCTGCTGCCGGTGCTGAACGGCATGACCAGCTTTATCTATCCGTCGCCGCTGCACTATGCCGTGATACCGGAAATAGCCTATGAAATCGGGGCGACCATCATGTTCGGCACCAATACCTTTCTGGCCGCGTATGCCAAAAAAGCCCATCCTTACGATTTTTACAAGATGCGTTATGTGGTGGCCGGCGCGGAAAAACTTCAGGAAAGCACCCGCCAGACCTGGCTGGACAAATTCGGCATCCGCATTCTGGAAGGTTACGGGGCCACGGAAACCGCCCCCGTCACCTCGGTGAACACGCCCATGGACTACAAGGCCGGCAGCGTCGGCCGTTTCATGCCGGAAATGCTTCACAAACTGGAAGCCGTGCCCGGCATCGAGCATGCCGGCAAGCTGCATGTGGCCGGGCCGAATATCATGCTGGGCTATCTGTTGCCGGCCAATCCCGGCGTGCTGATCCCGACCAGCTCCGCGTTATACGGCGAAGGCTGGTACGATACCGGCGATATTGTGCGGGTGGACGAGGACGGTTTTATCTTTATTCAGGGCCGCAGCAAGCGCTTCGCCAAAATCGGCGGCGAAATGGTTTCGCTCACCGCCGTGGAACATCTGGCGATGCAGGCCTGGCCGGATGATCTGCATGCGGTGGTTAGCCTACCTGACCCTAAAAAGGGCGAACAATTGCTATTGCTGACCACCCGCCAGGGCGCGACAGCCAGACTGCTGGCCGAGGCGTCACCCGGCGTCGCCGGCATTAATCTGCCTAAAAAGGTTTTTGTGGTGGACAAAATTCCGGCCCTGGCCACCGGCAAACCCGATTATCCAGGCTGCAACGCCCTGGCGGCGGCATTATTGTCGGCAAACGGATAAACCCTACCGGATCCGATATGCATAAAGCTATTTACCCGCTGTTGCTGGCGCAGTTTCTGTCGGTTTTTGCCGACAATACCATTCTGTTCTCGGTCATCGCGATGGTGATGCAATGGCCGCAACTGCCGGGCTGGTATGTGCCGGCGCTGCAAAGCGTGTTTCTGGCGGCCTTTGTGTTGCTGGCGCCCTGGGTGGGGCCTTTTGCCGACCAGCACCCAAAAGCCAGGGTTTTAATCGTCGCCAATCTGGTCAAGGCCGGCGGAGCCGGCCTGCTGCTGCTGCATGTGGAGCCTTTATTTGCTTACTGCATCGTCGGGGTTGGCGCAGCCATGTATAGCCCCGCCAAATACGGCATCCTCCCGGAACTGGCCAGTCATCAGGCGCTGGTAAAAGCCAATAGCTGGATCGAGGGATCGACCATTCTGGCGATTCTGACCGGCATGCTGGCCGGCGGCAAACTGGCGGATTATTCGGTCGGTCTGACCCTGGGCGGCTCCATCTTCCTGCTGCTGGTTTCAGCCGCCGCCACCCTGCTGCTGCCGGCCGGCATTCGCCGACCAGCCGCGGCCGGCTGGAAGCCGGTGGTATTTGCCCGGGAAATCGGCATTTTTCTGGCGCACCCCCGTACCCGGTTTGCGGTACTGGGCGGCTCGCTGTTCTGGGGGGCCGCCGCCTGCGTACGAGTAATCATCATCGCCTGGGCGCCGCTGGTTCTGCTGCTGCACTCCGCCGGCGACATAGCCGAACTGACGCTGTTTCTAGCGCTGGGCATTATCGTCGGCGCCGGCCTGGCACCGCGCCTGATACCGCTGGAACACCTGCGCAGATCGCAATTTCCGGCCTATGCCATGGCCTTGCTGATTATTGTCCTGGGCTTTATGGACACCATCTGGCCGGCGCGCGGCGCGCTTTTTTGCCTGGGCGTCGCCGGCGGCCTGTTCATCGTGCCTATCAACGCCACCCTGCAGGAACTGGGACAAAAAAGCATCGGCGCAGGCGGAGCCGTAGCCATGCAGAATTTTTTTCAGAACGTCGCCATGCTGTTGACGGTTGGCGCTTATACCCTGGCCGCCGCCCGGCAAATTGACCCGATTGCCGCCCTGATCTGGCTGGGCGGTTTGCTGTTGCTGGCGGCGCTGCTGTTAATGCGGCGCATGCCCTACCGATAAAGCCTGCTTCCAGCCCTCGATAAAATTTTCGACCAGCAGCCGCACGGCCCGCTTGCAGTCTTCGCTGCCGGCACAATCGAGACCGCCGTGCAGCGACAGCATGCAGACGCCATGAACCGCACACCATAGCGTTCTGGCCGCCAGCCTGATCTGCTCTTCCGGACGCTCCGGGCTTAACTGTCTGAACAGAGCTTCAATCGGCTCGAAAATAGCCTGAATCCTGTCTGCATACCAGTCGGGCAACGGCTCCCTGGGCAAATCCCGGCAAAAAATGATGCGCCAGCGATTAAATTCAACGATGGCGAAATCCAGATAAGACAAAGCGATCGCCAAAATTTGCTGTTCGGTACTTCCGGCGTCAGGCAGCGACTGCAACCTGCCGGACAAATGCCCCAGACTGCGGGCGCTGACCTGCCTGATCAGCTCCTGCATATTGGCGAATACCATATAGATGCTGCCGACCGTATAACCGATTTCCAGCGCTATTTTTCGTACTGTCAGCCCCTCGATACCTTCATCGACGATAATACGTTCAGCCGCATCCAGCACCAGTTCTTTAATTTGCTCCTGAGTGTGTTTACTTCTTCTGGCCATATTTCCCTCTATGAAATGCAAAAATCCACTACCATACACATCTACATCCATACCCAATCCCCGCCATGCAGACTGAATACCTGGATGTGGTCGATGACCACGATCAAATTATAGACCACCAGCCGCGAAGCAGCGTACACGCTGCCGATCTCAGACATCGGGCCGTGCATATTCTAGTCTTTAACGAAGCCGGCTTGCTATTTATGCAAAAACGCTCCATGACAAAAGATTTGAATAAAGGTCTATGGGATAGTTCGGCGGCTGGCCATGTCGACAGCGGCGAAGATTATACAATCTGCGCGCCCCGCGAACTACATGAAGAACTGGGCGTCGCCGCCGAATTGCAATTCCTGTTCAAACTGGACGCCACGGCAGAGTTGGGCATGGAATTCATCCAGGTGTACCGTTGTCGGCATAATGGGCCGTTTGTACTGGCGGCGAATGAAATCGATGAAGGCAGGTGGCTGAATATTGCCCAAGTATCGGCATGGGTGGATCAGGACGATCCGCTACTGACCCTGACATTCAAAATTATCTGGCGGCATTACCGGGCGCTGTTCAATGGCTGAAACCAGCGTAAAACACAGTAACGAAAAAAACGAATGGATGGGCATGGAACGCGATGAAATGGCGGAGCGGACGGGGCTCGAACCCGCGACCACCGACGTGACAGGCCGGTATTCTAACCAACTGAACTACCGCTCCGCAGCTGGAAGACGGGAATTATACAGAAATCAGCCGCCAGGTCAAGCCTACTGGCATGACAATCTGGCGACCCATTGCTGTCCGCTATGCGCAGCCGGCAGTATCGGTTTTTTTCACAGCGACAAACAACGCGACTATCTGCAGTGCCGGCAATGCCGACTGGTGTTCGTACCCGAACATCAGCACCTCGACGCCAGCCAGGAAAAAGCAATTTACAACCTGCATCAAAACCATGACGCCGACCCCGGCTACCGGCGATTTCTATCACGCCTGATCGCTCCCCTGCTGCCGCTGCTCGCCCCCGGCTGCAGGGGGCTGGATTTTGGCTGCGGCCCTGGCCCGGTGCTGGCTGACATGCTGCGTCAGGCCGGGCATGACATGGCGCTATACGATCCTTTTTATGCCGATTTTCCGAAAAATCTGCACAAACAATATGCTTTTATCACCTGTAGCGAAGTAGTGGAACATTTTCGCCGTCCGGCTGCGGAGTTTGCCCGGCTGTTCAGCCTGCTCAGCCTGGATGGGCATCTGGCCATCATGACCAAGCGACTGCTGAATGCCGAAGCCTTTAGCCGCTGGCATTACAAGCAGGATCAAACCCATATCGCTTTTTACTCGGAAGCCAGCCTGCAATGGCTGGCGGAGCACTATCAATGCCAAATTGTGTTTGTGGGTCGGGACGTATTGATCTTTAAAAAACCAGCCACAACCGGGCAATGCTTATCCCCTTGCCAGCCGTAACAAACTGAGATCGTAAAATGCGTATCCTGTCCTTTACAAAAATCATCGTTCGGCCATTTTCCTGTTAAGGATTCTTTAAGCATTCAGGAGGAGAATTTATCGCAACTGAAACAGTGACCAGAAAGGAGGACTCATGATCAGGTATATTAAAGTTGCAATAGCCGGCTGCATATTCGTTTCAAGCGCAGCATTCGCCGATGCCGACGACTGGGGGCGATACCCGGCGTATGTTCAAAATTACGGCTACGCGCCGGTGGTTCAAAATGAATTTATCGCCACCCCGCAAGGCATAGTGGAACAAGAAATTGTCTATATTCCACAACGTGTTGTGGAATATCAGCCGACGCCGCCCGGCTATGTCCCGCCAGCAGCAAATTATTATGGTTATGCCCAGCCAGTTCCAGTCTATGTCGGTCGCGACTGGGATGAGCGGTAACCGCCAGGCTGGATTGCCAGCCGAAAACTTGCTGGAAACCTGGTGTTTCGAGGCGACGGCGCCGCTGCTCAGTTCGCCGCCAGCAGCGACGGTAAACGTGCCGCCGCTGCTTACCATCATGTGCAGTAATCCCTAAAAATAGCTGTGTGTTTGCAATCGGCGGCCGGTCGATAGTCCGGCAATCATTTTGCGCTGACGGCGGCAAAGGGTCGGCGCTTAACCGTCACGACAAGTCTGGCTGGTGTCCATCGGGGCTAGCCCCGATGCTCTTCACCAGCAGCCTGGAATTGCGCTGACGGTTGTAGGCATTTTTCATCGCCGCCGGCAAATCGTCCAGCTCGCAAGCGACAAAACCCCGCTCCACAAACCAGTGCTGGGTTTGCGTGGTGCGCACGTACAGGCGCTTGACGCCTTGCTTCCGGGCTTTTTCGGTCAAATAGGCCAGCAGGCTGTTGCCACGTTCGCTGTTCTGATATTCGGGATGCACAGCCAGACAGGCTATTTCCGCACTGCCGCCATCGGCCATGATATGCAGCGCCGTGCAGGCCAGAATCATTCCGTCGCGTTCGATGACGATGTAATCGCCTATCTCCATTTCCAGTTTTTCCCGGGAACGCCTGATCAGAATGCCCTGTTGTTCCAGCGGCTTGATCAATTCCATAATGCCGCCTATGTCTTCCAGATTGGCGCTACGCGTGGTTTCGAAATCGGTTTTGCTGATCAGCGTGCCTATGCCGTCCCGGGTGAACAGCTCCAGCAGCAAGGCCCCGTCCACATGGCGATTGACTAAATGCGCCCGCTCCACGCCCTGCCGGCAGCTTTGCATGGCGGCGCGCAAGGATCGCGCCATGCCGTCCGGCAGGCCGGGCCTCTGTCGCAGTAGGGCCTCGGCCTGATCGGTGGTGAGCTGCTGCAACAGACTTTGGTCAACAGGCGAGACACAGCCTTGCTCGATGAGCAAGATCAATTTTTCGGCCTGCAAGGCTATCGCCACTTCGGTCGCCACTTCCTCGGCGGAGAGATTGAAAATCTCGCCGCTGGGCGAATAGCCCAGCGGCGAAATCAGCACCACATTATTCAGATCGAGCTGCTGGTGTATGGCCTGGCTGTCTATCCGCCGCACCACCCCGGTGTAGCAGTAATCGATACCCTCCAGCACCCCCAGCGGTCTGGCGGTGACAAAATTGCCGGAAGCCACCCGAATCTTGGCTCCGGCCATCGGCGACCCGGACACGCCCATCGACAACAGCGCCTCGATTTCCACCCGCACCAGGCCTGCGCTCTGTTTGACTGATTGCAGGGCGGCGGCATCGGTGATGCGCAGATGGTGATGAAACTTTGGGGTATCGCCCTGCTGCTGCAAACAGGCGTCAACCTGCCGGCGAATGCCGTGCACCAGCACCAGCCTGACCCCTAGACTTCTCAGCAGCGCAAAATCGTGAATCAGTTCATCAAAATCCGGATCGGCGACCGCCTGGCCGCTAAAAAAAATCACAAAAGTGCGATTGCGATGGGCGTGAATATAGGGTGAGGAGTCTCTGAACCAGTTAACGAAATTGGAGGCTTGCTGCATAGGGTGTCTAGGTTAAATGTGCAGTTAAGGTTGACCGGAAAGCTGTTTTTCGGTTCCAGACCATTGCGCGTACTTTTCGGCCAGCATGGCCATGTCCCCATCATTGCTCAACAACTCCAAACCGTAATACCGGGCGGTTGTATAATGTAAAAAATCCAGGGCGGCGCACTTTCCTTTAAGCATTATGCCTTTGGACAGGCAATATCTTGACAAACCGATGGCCTGATCGTAAATCTGCTGGTTAATATCCAAAAACGGGAAGTTTTCAAGCGCACGTTTTAATTCATCAAAATTTTTGTTATTGGTAAGCTTTACTGCCCGCAAACACTCCAGATAAACCAGTCTATTTATAAATAACTCGCTTTCATTATCGTCTAGAATTGCTGATATTTTAGCCAATTCTGGCGGATTTTTCTTGTCATAAGCATCAATAATAAAACTAGAATCAACAAAATATTTCATTGCTCATCCTCTTGTAGAGCACTGATCACAGCCAGCAGTTGCTGCTTTGCGGCTTTTTGTTTCGCCCTGTCAACATGGTCTATCTTAATCCGGTCAAGATCGACGCCAAAAAATTCTCTGACCATATCGGTCAGAAAATAATTTTCTATATGGCTAATGGCGCTGGATTTAACCACATCACCTTCACGCAGCAATTCATAGGCTTCGCCGGTTTTCAGGCCGGATAAAACCAGCGGGGAGTGGGTGGAAATGTAAAAAGTGGTATTTGGAAAGAACTCGCGCAATATGCCAATAATTCGGGTTTGCCAACTGATATGCAGATGCGGTTCAAGTTCGTCGATAAACACCACGCCATCGACTTCGTTCAGGTTTTGCCGATTGTTCCAGCCACTGTAGCCGGCGACGATTTCCTGAAAAATCTTGATGACGGAAACAAAGCCGGTAGACAGCTTATCCAGCGGTATGCCATTCACCAGTAACCGCCCCTCGTCATACATCAACTTTATCGAAAAATCGCCATTTTCATTTGCCGTCACCAGATTTAGTCCAGGCTCCAGCCTGTCGATCAATTGCAACACCGTCACGGCCTCCTGCTTCCGATTTTCCGCGCTGGCGACAAAGCTGGGATTGATAATCAGCCGCGAGGCAAACCAGTCGACGATTTCTTCGTGCTCCAGGCCTTCAGCATTGATATAACGCAACGTTCTTTCAAAACTGTCCACAAACCTCTTTTCAGTATTGGGCAATATTTTAATATTATTGCTATCGATGTTTTTGGTAAAACCTCTATTTTTTGCTCCGACAAATACGATAGGTTTGTCAAAAACAAACGAATCCTCCCTTACCCTATTGAAATCGCTGATTTCTTTTATATCTTCGAAACTAAAATACTCACCACTAAAAGTATTTTTATGTTTTATTACAATACTGTTTAAAGCAAAAGATGAAGGCATTCTTAATACAGAATGCTTCAGCCTGTCATGAATGTTTGAACTAAAATACAATCCTGTATATTTATAATCAAATTTTCCATGCAAAAACATGGAATGACTAAAAATAAGCGCTTTCGCAATATTTTCCAGCAACTGGGTTTTACCTATGCCGTTCCTGCCGATAAAACAATATATTTTTTTATCGGCTTCAAGTTTTATGTCAAAATCGAAGCCTATATCCATCTGTTCCGTTCTGAATGAGGTAATCATGATAATACCTTTACCCTGTCCTGGTTATGGTGCATAAATTCACCCTGCTCGGCAGCGTCGTTAAGCCGTGGAAAATGCTTTTATTCTATCCACTCACCTTTTGACTTAAGCGCATTGCCCTATGACCCCCCCTGTAACGCTACAGGATCATCTTACCACGCCGCCCGGAGGCGGCGGCATGTCCTGATCAGCCTGCCAGCGTCGCCTTGAGATACAGAACCGCCAACGTCAGATAGGCCAGAAAACTCACTCCCAGCAGCCAGGGCCGACCTTTTGGGCGGGCCCATTCCGGCAGATGAGGCGGCAGCATGCGGTGATTGATCAGGTACAGCGCCACCGGAAACAGGATCGTGCCGACAAAACCGATCAGGGCGCTGAGCAGAATCAGCGGGCCGGGGGCATCCAACTGCATGGTGAAGGAGGTGATCACGGTCAGCAAGCCCAGAAACAGGTAATACCAGCGTCTGGCTGGTATTTTACGGCTGCCGGGAAACAGGGTCATGATAATGTCGGTCTGAATGCGGCTAACGGCGTCGGCCGTGGCCAGCCAGGTGTCGGTCAGAAAGGCGGCGGCGACCACCAGAAACAACAAGCGGCCAATTTCCCCCCAGCTTACCGCAAAGAACTGGCTCTGCACCACGGCCAGTTCATATTCCTGCGGCAGCAAGCCTTTGGGAAACAGCAAGGCATAGGCCAACAGACAGGTCATCAGCGTGGTGAACAGATTGCCAATTATGCCGACCAGAATGTCCGCGCTTAAAAACCGTCGCCAGGTTCGCCATTGCCCGGCGCTTTGCACTTCGTCCAGCGGCAAAAAACCGTCGCAGAACACCGCCTCCTCCGCCCCGCCCAGACCCGTGATGCGGCCAGCCAGCGCGGCCATGCCCGCCCCCTTGTCGCGCAACCAGTAGGAATAGAATAATATCCAGAAGCCACCCAGCCCGGCAAAGGTGATGGCGGTCAGCAATTTGCTGGCGTCCCGGTTTTCCCAGGGCCGGGGCATGGGCTGCACCGGGCCGAACAGGCCGCGCACGAAGTCCGGCAGCGCCGCCTGCACATCAGTCTGCATGCAGGCAAACAGCAAGCCGCTGACGGTGACCACGGCGACAATTTTCATAAACCGCTCAATCAGGATGTATACCACTCCGCTGGCCAGAATGGCGGTTAAAAATACCGCAATGGAGGCATAGCCCCAGAACAGGCTTTGCCCGCGCTGCGTCCAGCCGGCCGGGAAATGGGTCAGTTCGGCCATTGCCGTGCCGCCTGCCGACGCAAAGGCCCCAAACCATAAAAACGACACCGACATCAGCAGCCAGAGGAAAATCCCAAAGCCGCGATGCAAACGGATAAATCCCCTAAAGATGCTTTCGCCGGTCAGCAGGGTATAACGGCCTATTTCCAGATTGAGCGGATATTGCAGCAGACAGGCCGGGGCCAGCAGCCACAAAAAGGTCAGGCCGTATTTGGCGACCATATATGGCCACCAGATCAATTCCCCGCTGCCCTGCGCCAGCGCCATCCATACCACGCCGGGACCGAGCGCGGCCCACCAACCGGGAAATGCAGGCATGGATTTTCTGGGTAGTTTATTTAATGCTGCGTCTTTCATGATTCGGCGTACCAAGGTTGCGATACAAAAAAACGCCTATTTCCGCAAATTTACGCGATTTTAGCAAATCGCGCTGTAAGACCTTGATAAATACCCTGACCAGCCTTATATTCGTTTTCACGAAGGCGCATAGCCAGGCATGCAAATTTGATATAAAATGGATGGTTATTTTGTTTCAGATTAACCGACATGAATTCTACGGCGGATGACGTTACCGACACCCTTGTCAGCATCAGGGATTATATTCGATGGGGGGCCAGCCGCTTTGCAGAAAGCCGGGTCTATCTGGGACACGGCACCCAGGCCCCGCTTGACGAGGCCGCGGCCATTGTTCTGCACACCATTCATCAACCTTACGATCTGGCCGACCCCTATCTGGAAACCCGCCTGACCCATCCGGAACGGCGAGCGATAGTAGCACTGATCGACCGCCGAATCAGCGAGCGTAAACCCTCCGCCTACCTAACCCACGAAGCCATTTTTGCCGGGCTGTCCTTTTATGTGGATGAACGGGTGCTGGTGCCGCGCTCGCCGATCGCGGAACTGATAGCCGAACGCTTCATGCCCGCCGTCGAGGAAAGCCAGGTATTCAACATTCTGGATTTATGCACCGGCAGCGGCTGTATCGCCATCGCCTGTGCCTACGCTTTCCCGGAGGCCCAGGTCGATGCCGTGGATTTATCCGCCGATGCGCTGGAAGTGGCGAAAATCAATATTGAAAAGCACGATCTGGCCGAGAGCGTCACGCTTCACCAGTCCGATCTATTCAATGAGTTACCCGCAAAACCTTACGACATTATCGTCAGCAATCCGCCCTATGTCAGCGAGGCGGAATGGCAGAGCCTACCTGCCGAATATCATGCCGAACCCGCCATGGGCTTCAAGGGCGGCGTCAGCGGTCTGGATCTGGTGGTGCGGATACTGGCGGCGTCCAGCCGCTATCTGGCCAAGGCCGGCATTCTGATAGTCGAGGTCGGCAATACCGCCGAAGCCCTGCAGAACATGTTCCCGGAAGTACCGTTTTACTGGCTGGAGTTCGAAAAAGGCGGCGACGGCGTGTTTCTGCTAACAGCCGATCAGACCCGGGATTACCATTCTCTCTTCGCAAACGCCTTATAGCCATGTCCGGAAACAGCATAGGAAAATTATTCACCGTCACCACCTTCGGCGAGAGCCACGGCCCGGCGCTGGGCGCGATAATAGACGGCTGCCCGCCGGGCCTGAGCTTGTGCGAAGCCGATATTCAGATCGATCTGGATCGGCGCAAACCCGGCTCCTCCCGACACACTACCCAGCGCCGGGAAGCCGACGAAGTCAAAATCCTCTCCGGGGTATTCGAAGGTAAAACCACCGGCACGCCAATCGGTTTGCTGATCGAAAATACCGATCAGCGCTCGAAGGATTATTCCAAAATCGCCGACAACTTCCGCCCCGGCCATGCCGATTACAGTTATCAGCAAAAATACGGTTTCCGCGACTATCGTGGCGGCGGCCGCTCTTCGGCCAGGGAAACCGCCATGCGCGTCGCGGCCGGGGCCATCGCCAAAAAATACCTGCTGGAACAGCACGACATTCTGATAAGAGGCTATCTGTCGCAACTAGGGCCAATTCGTATCGAAGCCTTCGACTGGCAAGAAATAGCCAACAACCCGTTTTTTTGTCCGGACGCCGGCAAAGTTCCGGAAATGGAAGCCTATATGGACGCCCTGCGCAAGGAAGGCGAATCCATAGGCGCCAAAATCGAAGTCATCGCCAGCAACGTGCCGCCAGGACTGGGCGAGCCGATCTTCGACCGCCTGGACGCCGAACTGGCCTATGCGCTGATGAGCATCAACGCCGTCAAAGGCGTGGAAATCGGCGACGGTTTCGCTTGCGTGCACAGCAAAGGCACCCAATTCCGCGACGAGATCACCCCCCAGGGTTTTTTGAGCAACCACGCCGGCGGCATTCTGGGCGGCATCTCCAGCGGTCAGGACATCGTCGCCCGCATCGCCCTGAAACCCACCTCCAGCCTGCGTCTGCCGGGCCGCAGCATCAACAGCAAAGGCGAAGCGGTGGAAGTGGTGACTGAAGGCCGCCACGACCCTTGCGTCGGCATCCGCGCCACGCCGATCGCTGAAGCTATGACCGCGCTGGTGCTGATGGATCATCTGCTGCGTCATCGCGCCCAGAATCTGCACGTTGATTCGGGTTTGCCGCCGATCCGATAGATGAGCGTGCCCGCCCGGCGCTTATCCGCATTTTACTTTTGCTATTTCGCCATCCTGGGGGCATTTCTACCTTTCTGGAGCCTGTATCTCAGGCAAACAGGCTTTAATGCCGAAGAAATCGGCGAACTGACCGCGCTGCTGGTCGCCACCAAAATCATCGCCCCCAATCTGTGGGGCTGGCTGGCGGACAAAACCGGCCGGCGGCTGCGACTCATCCGCCTGACATCGCTGTTTTCCACCCTGTTTTTTGCCGGCTTTCTGTATAAACAGGATTTGACCTGGTTTGCGGTGATCACCATCGCCTTCAGCTTTTTCTGGAACGCCTCCCTGCCGCAGTTTGAAGCCGCCACCCTGTTTCACCTGAAAACCGAATCGCACCGCTATAGCCGGATCCGGCTATGGGGATCGGTAGGCTTTATCGCCGCCGTACTGGGCATCGGCCGTTTTCTGGACACTTTCAGCATCCGCTACCTGCCGGACATCATTCTGAGCATTTTATTGCTGAACTGGCTGGTCGCCCTGATTATTCCAGAAGTGCAAGCCCAAAAAACGCAGCGGGCAGCCACGGCCGTGTGGCGGATACTGGCCGACCGCGAAGTGCTGGCGTTTTTTGCCGTGTATCTGCTGTTACAGGTAGCGCATGGCCCGTATTATGTATTTTACTCGGTCTATCTGGCCCAGCACGGATATTCCCCCGGCAGCACCAGCTTTTTGTGGGCGCTGGGCGTGTGCGCGGAAATCCTGATGTTTCTCGGAATCGGCCGGCTATTGAAGCTGTTCAGCCCCCGCGCCCTGTTACTGGGCAGCCTGGCCTTGAGCAGCATGCGCTGGTTCCTGATCGCCTATCAGGCCGATTCGCTACCGGTAATGGTGGCCGCACAATTGCTGCATGCCGCCACCTTTGGCGTCGCGCATGTAGTGGCCATTCAATTATTGTTCAAATACTTCGGCAGCCAGCATCAGGGTAAAGGTCAGGCTTTCTACAGCAGCCTGAGCTTTGGGGTCGGCGGCATGCTGGGCAGCCTGTACAGCGGTTATTTCTGGGACAGCCTGGGCGGGTCGCTGGTGTTCGTGATTGCCGCCATCGCCAGCGGCCTGGCCTGGGTGATCGCTTTTCTGGGCGTGGGGCGAAAGAAGGCTCACTGAGCGGCCTGCTCCAGCAAGGCGGCCAAAAACACTGACACATCGCTTTCACAGCCGCCGCAGCCGGAACAGACGCCGGTAATCCTGGACAACCTGTCCTGATTATCGACGCCGCGCCCAACCAGGGCTTGGATCTGCTGCCGGGTGACGCCGCTGCATCGGCAGATAAGGTCGATTTTGCTGGCTGGCCGGGTGTCTGGCATATTTTTATATCTGTCTTGCGCCGGATACTGCTTTCTTGCAGGGTTCCTTGGCTGTTATGGGAGAAGCAAACGCGCTTGTTATGCCTGGAAAACATGCAGGCCGTCCATCGTAACCCGTATGGTGTGTCACGAAATACGGGTATGAGCCTTTATTGTAGCCGATACCTTTCAGATCATAAAGTTATCCTAAATTAGAACGGTTGTCGGCTTCGACTCCCGGATTTCATTTCATTACATCCGGACAACGCCGACTGAACTCTTAGTTATTTCAAACGGCAATAATTTGTATTACGCTTTTTTGGATTTTCTGATCACGCCATAAAAACCGATAACACCACTCAAAAACAGCCAGTAAGCTGCTGGTAATGGCACGACTGCGACAGCGGTATTGGCCAGGGTAAATGCAAAATATCCAGGCATGGTTAAAAACGAAGCCCGTCCCACCACAAAATCCATTGAAGTGCCGTTACCGGTCGTAGAGTTGGCCCAGATGAAAGGATTGCCGGGACTATAGTTGTTGACAACCGACAGTACATATAAATTTGCACTGGTCAAGGTAACGGCTGTCGGTAAATCAAGCGTGTAAGAATACAAACCGGGGCTAATCAGGGCTTGCTGAACTTGCGACGAAGTATATGCCCCGGAAGTAGGCATCAATTCGGAAGCGACGTTTGCTGTTGTATAACTACCGCTGGTGCCAACATTAACCAGGCCGCAGGAAGGACAGTTTGCAGCCGTATAATGAAGATCAACCGCAAAATTGATATCTGTTTGATTACCGTACCAGATAATTTCGTTAAAAGTGGTATTGGCGGCAACCGAAAAAGTGGCCCAAACCTGTTGATCGGCATCTGAATTACCATTAAACCCCGGATCAGTAGAGAGATTGATATACGCTGAATCATATCCAGAGCCTGCTATGGGGGCTTGAGTGTAAACTACCGCGGCATAGGCATTGGACATGGTGAGCAATAAGATTGCAAGGATGATTTTTTGGTTCATGTTAGCCTGCTAATTAGAGTTTGCTCAGTAAATTAGCCCGAGCAATCGACAAGCCGGCCGGGCAAATTGAAGGTGACTCGTCGATATAAAAACATCTGTTCCCAAGCTTGGCTTAAAGCCGGGATAAAACCAGCGAG
>JAQTUW010000049.1 GCA_028707085.1 Methylococcales bacterium
TTTGTAATCCTTGGGTATCTAAAGTCACGATCATGCCTCCATGATCCCAATTTTTGCGCCCCCAGGCTCATCTCACGATGGAAATACGCCCCCTCGCTTAGGCTCATGTGTCATTGGACAAGTCTCGCCATTGCCTCTGGGGTTTGATATAAATAAGATGCCGCCAGGTTTCAATGCCGCATGCAGGTCATTCAGCACGCCCGGCAGTTCCTGGCTGGGAATATGAAACAGGGAAGCGTTGGCGAAAACGCCATCGAAGGCCTGCGCGGGTAATTCAAGGCTAAGAAATTTTTGATGAAGAATCGGACAACCCGTATAACTGCGCGCCATTGCGCAAAAAACTTCGCTACCGTCCAGGCCGACCGGTCTGTGCCCCAAAGACTTGAAATAGCGCACATCTCTTCCAGGCCCGCAACCCAGGTCTAAAATATCCAGCTTTTTATCTTTTGGAAACGGCGCTAAAAATGCTGCATGGTTCTGAGCCACATCATGATCTTTTGTCCCGTTCCAATATGCCTCGGCATTCTGATTATAATGGCTCAGCGTAACGGTTTCGATCTCATCCAAATGTTCAGTGTTTCGCGCCATAACCGCCTCGGTTTTCAGGATGAACCTAAAGTACATGAGATATGAAGAAAAATAAACTGGAATTCGTTTGTTGCCCATTTGAAGCGGATCATCGGCGTCAGCAGCGGCGAAACCGGTCTAAATGCGCTTTCATGACAATTTCCCCAGCCTCGATATGACGTCTTTAAACCTGAATGCTTTGCCTGTTTTGTATAGTTATCGGCGTTGCCCGTACGCCATGAGAGCCCGGCTGGCCATCGCCAAAGCCGGCATGGCGGTCGAATTGCGGGAAATCGAGTTGCGGCATAAACCGCAAGCCCTGCTGGCGGCTTCAGCCAAAGGCACAGTGCCGGTGTTGCAGCTAGGGAACAGTCAGGTGATTGATGAAAGTCTCGATATCATGTTCTGGGCGCTTGCTCAGAACGATCCGGATCGCTGGCTGAACCCTGCCGGACTTGAAGCGGCAAAAAACCTGATTGCATGGAACGACGGCGAATTCAAATACTATCTGGACAGATACAAATATCCGGATCGCCATCCCGAACAGGCACAGATTTTTTACCGGCGGCAGGCCGAATTGTTTCTGTCCGAACTGGAACGGCGGCTAACGACAGGCCAATATTTATGCGGACAGCATTTCACGCTGGCCGATGCCGCCATCCTGCCTTTCATCCGGCAGTTCGCCGCCGTCGATGCCGACTGGTTCGCGCATTCGCCTTACCCAAAGGTTGGTCTATGGCTCAAGACCTATGTGGAGTCCGAGCTTTTTGCCGCCATCATGGCGAAATACAAACCCTGGAAATGCAACGATCCGCCGGTGCTGTTTAGCGGCTGAGAACGGCTAAATTAACAGGACTATAGGCCGCAATAGCGACAGCGTATTGCGCCGAATGTCGAGGCAACCGCAAGCGTCCGGCGCAATACGCTGTCGCTATTACGCCCTATGGAATGCGTATTGTCGCGGTCTTGCTGGCCGAAAAAAACATTCAAAATGCGGACAACACTTGCCTTAACCCATCCGTTTGTCGTCCATAACATGCATTCTGCATGGGCGCAATAGCCAGGGGTCAAGCCCATAGGGCGCAATAGCGACAGCGTATTGCGCCGAATGCCTGGCGGCCGGCAACGGCTATTGATCAATCCCCAGCACCCGGCTGGTCACCCGCCCGTCCGCCAGCCGGGTCTCCAGCACATCGTCCACCGCAAGCTGGCCGACCGACTTGACGATCCGGCCATTATCCTGGCGCTGGACGATGGCGTAACCGCGCTCCAGGGTGGCCAGGGGGCTGATGGCGTGCAGGGTCTGGCTGACAGCGGCCTGCCGGCTGCGCAGCTTTGCCAGTTTTAACTGCATGGCGCGTTGCAGGCGCTGCTGGTAAAACCCCAGTTGCTGCCGATGGCGGGCGATGGCGGTGGCGGGTTGCAATTGCCTGAGCCGGTGGCCGCCTATCGCCAGTTGCTGGTTCAGATCGTGGAGTTGATGCTGCATGGCCAGGCGGATGCGCTGCTCCAGTTCGTCCAGGCGCTGGGCGTTGCGCTGTAGTTTCTGGCCGGGGTGCTGCTGTTGCAGGGCCTTGTCCAGCCAGTTCAACTGTTGTCGCAGCCGCTGCAGCCTGGCCTGCATCGACTGGCTCAACTGCCGCTCGACGCCGATAAAGCCGTTCAGCCATTCGTCCTGATGCGGCGTGGCGGCTTCGGCCGCCGCCGAGGGGGTGGCGGCGCGGTAGTCGGCGACAAAATCGGCGATGGTGACATCCACCTCATGGCCGACGGCGGAAATCACCGGAATCCCGCTGCCGGCAATGGCGCGGGCCACCCGCTCTTCGTTGAACGCCCACAAATCCTCCAGCGAACCGCCGCCGCGCCCCAGAATGATGACGTCCACCACCTGCTGCCGGTTGGCGGTCTCCAGCGCCTGGACAATCTCGAATTTGGCGGACTCGCCCTGTACCGCGACCGGATAGATCAACACCGGCACGGCCGGGAACCGGCGCTTCAGCACGGTCAGGATGTCGTGTATCGCCGCGCCGCTCGGCGAGGTGATGACGCCGATTTGCGCGGGGATCAACGGCAGCGGCCGCTTGCGTTCCCGCTCGAACAGACCTTCCTGCAACAGCTTTAGCTTCAGGCGCTCAAACGCCTGCCGCAAAGCGCCGTCGCCGGCTTCCTCCATGTGTTCGACCACTAGCTGGTAGTCGCCGCGCGGCTCGTACAGGCTGACCTGGGCGGTGGCGATCACCTGATTGCCGTTGGCGGGTTTGAAGCGCAGCCTTTGCTGCTGGCCCTTGAACATGGCGCAGCGGATTTGCGCCTGGGCGTCTTTTAGCGAGAAATAAATATGCCCGGAAGACGGCAGGCTGAGATTGGAAATTTCCCCGCTCACCTGCACGGTCATAAAGTGCGAAGCCAGCAAACGCCTGGCTTCGCGGTTGAGCTGTGAGACGGTGTAGATGTTATCGGCCACAGGCTTCGGTATCGCGGCTACGCTGTGTCGGCCCGATTACAAAACTATTTGTCAAACGGACTTTCCAGCACGATGGTTTCGTTACGATCCGGCCCGGTGGAAAGGATGGTGACCTTTACGCCGACCAGTTCTTCGATCCTGGCGATATAAGCCCTGGCGTTTTCCGGCAGTTGCGCGTAATCGGTGATGCCGGCGGTGGAGCCGCTCCAGCCCGGCATGTCCTCGATCACCGGCATGCAGGCCTGGTATTGATCCGCGCCCAACGGGGCGGTTTCGGTGATTTTACCGTTGATATCGTAGGCTGTGCAGATGCCGATTTTGTCCAGTCCATCCAGCACGTCCAGCTTGGTCAGGCAGATGCCGCTCAGGCTGTTCAATTGCGCGGATTTGCGCATGGAAACCGCGTCGAACCAGCCGCAACGGCGTTTACGGCCGGTGGTGGCGCCGAACTCATGGCCCCGGCTGCCCAGATGCTCGCCGTAAGCGTCGTTCAGCTCGGTAGGGAAAGGGCCGTTGCCGACCCGGGTGGAATAGGCTTTGGTGATGCCCAGCACATAGTCTATGGCCAGCGGGCCAAGGCCGGAGCCGGTGGCCGCTCCGCCCGCCGTGGTGTTGGAGGAGGTGACGTAAGGATAGGTGCCGTGATCGATGTCCAGCAGCGCGCCCTGCGCGCCTTCGAACAGGATATTGCCGTCCTTGGCCCGCAATGCGTTGATTTCTTCGCCGACATCGGTGAGCATGGGTTTGATGGCCTCGGCGAACGCCAGGGTCTGTTGCAGTATCTGTTCGTAACTGACTGCTGCGGCGTGGTAATAATTGACCAGCATGAAGTTGTGATACTCCACCAGATCTTTCAGACGTCTGGCGAACTCTTCGCTGTTTTGCAGATCGCCGGCGCGCAGACCGCGTCTGGCCACCTTGTCTTCGTAAGCCGGGCCGATGCCGCGACCGGTAGTGCCGATGGCCTTGCTGCCGCGGGCCGTTTCGCGGGCCTGATCGATCGCCACATGCACCGGCAGAATCAGGGCGCAGGCCTCGCTGATCCGGAGACGGTTGCGAACCGGTATGCCGGATTTTTCCAGAATGCCGATTTCGGTCAGCAGGGCCTCCGGGCACAGCACCACGCCGTTACCGATCAGGCACTGAACGCCTTCATGCAGCACGCCGGACGGAATCAGGTGCAGCACGGTTTTTTCGCCGTTGATGACCAGGGTATGGCCGGCATTGTGTCCGCCCTGAAAGCGCACCACCGCAGAGGCTTGTTCCGTTAAAAGATCGACGAGCTTGCCTTTGCCTTCGTCGCCCCATTGTGTACCGATAACAACAACATTTTTTCCCATATTCTTTATAACCTTAAGTTAAGGGTTTGACTATCCAGCGATGATCGTGTTTTTCCAGCACTGCGTTGCAGCCCAGTTCTGTCGGAGCACCGGACTGATTCGGCAGAAATTGCATGACCGTCGCGCCTTCGGCGCGCAGGTCGCGTATGGTTTGCGCCAGCTCCTGATCCTCGGCCGCATAAGGGGCCAGTATCGCCATTCTTTGACTGTCCCCGGCGTTGGCATGGTACAGATTCACCAGCACTTTCAGGTCGGCGCTGAAACCGGTCGCGGCTCGGGCCCGGCCAAATACCGCCCCGATATTGTCGTAACGGCCGCCGCGGGCGATTTCCCGGCCGATGCTGGGAATGAAGGCGGCAAACACCACGCCGGTGTGGTAATGATAGCCGCGCAGTTCGGCCAGGTCGAAACTGACCGGTAACTGCGGAAAATCGCGGCTCAGCCTGTCCGCCAGACTGTGCAGATCCGCCAGCGCCTGGCGGATCGGCGGATGATCGTGGCCGCCGGCCTTTAACAGTTCGGCGGCTTTTTCCAGTATGTCCCGGCCGCCGTTCAGTTTCGGCAGGGCCAGGAACAGCGTCCGGAACCGGTCGGCCATTTCAAAACCGGCCAGCAGTTCGTCCAGTTCGCTACGCGCCTTGCGCTGTAAAACGTCGAACAGTTGGGCTTCCTGCTGCGCATTCAGCCCGGCCAGATCGGACAGCGCCCGGTAAATGCCGACGTGGCCCAGATCCAGATGCACGTTGGTCAGGCCGCTAAGGGCCAGGGTTTCCAGCATCAGGCAAATGATTTCATAATCGCTTTCGATGCCGGAATGGCCGTACAGCTCCGCGCCGATCTGCATTGGGCAGCGGGTTTTCTCCAGCGGATCGCCCAGGGTGTGCAGCGTAGTGCCGACATAACACAGACGGGTAGGGTGGTCGTGTTTAAGATTGTGGGCGTCGATTCTGGCCACCTGCGGCGTCATGTCGGCCCGCACGCCCAGCAGCTTGCCGCTGAGCTGATCGGTGAGCTTGAAGGTTTGCAGATCCAGATCATGACCGGAACCGGTCAGCAATGAATCCAGAAAATCCACGAAAGGCGGAATCACCAGGCGATAGCCCCAGCAGGCAAAGGTATCCAGCAGCTTGCGGCGCAAATGTTCCAGCGCTTCGGCCTGATCCGGCAGCACTTCGTCTATGCCTTCCGGTAATAGCCATGAGTCATGTTTTTGCATTTTCGGTATCCCAATCGCAGAAAACGCCCCGTATAGCGGAGCGTTTCAGGTCGCGTGTTGAAAAAAACAGCCTATTTCTGAGTCTTGAAAAACTTCAGGAAATCGGAGTCTGGCTCCAGCACCATCACGTTGCCGGATTTGCCCAGGCTTTCCTTGTAAGCGATCATGCTGCGGTAAAAGGCATAAAAATCAGCATCCTGGCTATAGGCGCCGGAAAAAATTTCCGCAGCCTTGGCGTCGCCGTCGCCGCGCAATATTTCGGAATCGCGGTAGGCGTTCGCCAGGATGATTTCCCGCTGCTTGTCTGCGTCGGCGCGGATACGCTCGGCGGCTTCGGAACCCTGGGAGCGAAACTCGCGGGCAACCCGCGCCCGTTCGGCTTCCATGCGCTGATAGACGGAGTTGCTGACTTCGCTGGGCAGATCGATGCGCTTGACCTGAATATCGACGATATCGATCCCCAGTTTCTGCGCATGCGGCGAAACATTGGTGATCAGCGCTTCACGAATCGCGCTACGATCGGTGGACACCAGTTGTTTGATGTCACGTTTGCTGAACTCGCTGCGGAATGAGTCCTTGATGATCTGATCCAGACGGATATTGGCCTGATTGACATCGCCGCCGACCGTGGTATAGAAGGTTTTGATATCGCCGATCCGCCATTTCACGAAAGAATCGACAATAACATTTTTCTTTTCGGCGGTCAGAAAACGCTCCGGCGTCGAATCCATGGTCAGAATGCGCGAGTCGAATTTTTTGACTTCGTTGATCGGATAGGGAAATTTAAAATGCAGGCCCGGCTTGAAATCGGTGCCGACAATTTCGCCCATCTGGAACTTGATGGCCCGTTCCGTGGTGCTAACGGTAAAAACCGACATGGATAACACCAGCAGCAATACGCCGATGGCGATTATAATTTTATTTCTCATCGTAGCGTCCTCTTACATCGCGGTCGCGGCTGCCCGCGCGGCTATCGTGTTTCGGGTCTTTGGCGGCGGACAGCGGCGATGCCTGTTCGTGGCCGGCGGCGGATGACTGGCCCTCGGCGACCATCCTGTCGCGCTGTAGTTTGTCCAGCGGCAAATACAGAACGTTATTGCCGTTCTTGACATCCACCAGCACATTTTCGGAATGCCCGAACACCGATTCCATGGTTTCGATGTAAATACGCTGTTTGGTCACTGCCGGAGATTTTTTGTATTGAGTCAGTAATTGCGTAAAACGGCTGGAGTCGCCGTTAGCTTCGGCGATAGCCTTGACCTGATAGCCTTCCGCTTCCTGAACGATACGCGAAGCCGCGCCGCGCGCCTTGGGCACCACGTCGTTGGAATAGGCTTCCGCTTCATTGATCAGCCGCTGTTTGTCCTCGCGGGCCTTGATGGCGTCCTCGAACGCGCCCTGTACCTGTTCGGGCGGCTGGGCGTCCTGCAGGTTGACGCTGGTAATCAGAATGCCGGCCTTATAGTTGTCCATCACCGACTGAATTTCGGATTTGATGGCCTGCACGATTTCGCTCCGGCCTTCGGTCAATACAAAGTCCATGTCGCTATGGCCGATTACCCCGCGCTCCACGCTCTCCGTGACCTGTTTCAGCGTAGACGCCGGGTCTAAGACATTAAAGGCGTACTCCCGGGCATCCTTGACCTGATACTGCACGGCAAGCCGCACATCGACAATGTTTTCATCCCGGGTCAGCATCATGGCTTCCTTGGGTACCGAACCCATGGCCTGACCGGCGCTGGAACGATAACCCACTTCGATGAAGCGTTGCTGTTCGACATTGACGATCTGCACCTGTTCGACAGGCGAAGGAATATGCCAGTTCAGGCCGGGCAGGGTGGTTTCAACGTAAGCGCCAAACCGGGTCACAAGACCGCGCGTGCCTTCGTCCACCGTGTAAAAGCCGCTGAATCCCCACAAAACCAGGGCGCCGGTAGCCAGAAAACCTAGACTTTTCATGGACGAAAAATCCGGCGGGGTGGCGGAACCGCCGCCTTTGGAACCGCCGAACAGGCCGCCCAGTTTTTCCTGTATCGAGCGTATCACCTCGTCCAGGTCGGGCGGATTGTTTTTATCGTTACGACCGCTCCAGGGGTCTTTGTTGTCGCCACCGGGCTCATTCCAAGACATACAAGTTACTCCAAATTCGGAATTGAAAACTGTAAAAAGCAATTTAGGCGGCCGGCTGCGGATGACAGCCTTCAGGACTGACATCCGCAGCCGGCCGCGATGAGCAAACCGTTTTTAGTTGTCGTTTTCAGGCCCGGCAAGGCAGCGCATGACAGCGCCTGGGCCTGATCAAACACCATTCTACCGTAAATCGGCCGCGCCTGAGTAAATAAACGGCTTCATGCGGCTTCTTCGGCGTGGATATCCTTCAACAGGCCGAGATGCTTGCTGTCGATCTCGATCAGCAGTTCGCAGTCGCCGAATTCGTCGATGTTTTCCTCGATGATGCGGGCGTAATCGAACAGTTTGGCTTTCATGCCGGCCTGACGGGCGGACAGAAAACATTTGCGCCTCACCTTGCTGCCGGTAAAAAGTTCGCACAGCGCCTGTTGCAGCAAATCGCAGCCGTCGCCGGAGCGGGCGCTGATCCACACCGCAACCGGCCGGCCCTGTTCGTCGTAGTCTATATGCGGGCTGACTCCGGCCAGCAGATCGATTTTATTGAATACCCTAAGCTGCGGAATGCCGCCGGCGTCGATATCGTCCAGCACCTGATTGACCTGAACAATGGTGTCGTCCCTGTCCTCTGCGGCGGCGTCGATGACATGCAGCAACAGATCGGCTTCGCTGGCTTCCTGCAAGGTGGAGCGGAAAGCGGCGACCAGTTCGTGCGGCAGATGGCGAATGAAACCCACGGTGTCGGCCAGGATGAGCTCGCCGCCGTTCCTGAGCGGCAATTGCCGCAGAGTCGGATCCAGGGTGGCAAACAATTGATCGGCCGCATAGGCGCTGGCCCCGGTCAGGATGTTGAACAGCGTGGATTTGCCGGCATTGGTGTAGCCGACCAGCGATACGGCCGGAATCTCGGCTTTTTTGCGCTTGCTGCGGCCCTGGTGGCGCTGCTTCTCCACTTTTGCCAGCCGTTGCTGAATCTGGCGGATGCGCACCGCCAGCAGGCGACGGTCGGTTTCAAGCTGGGTCTCGCCGGGGCCGCGCAAGCCTATGCCGCCTTTCTGGCGTTCAAGATGCGTCCAGCCGCGAATCAGCCGGGTAGACAAGTGCCGGAGCTGAGCCAGTTCGACCTGTAGCTTGCCTTCGAAAGTCTGGGCGCGCTGGGCGAAAATGTCCAGAATCAGGCCGTTTCTGTCCACCACGCTAATCTCCAGAGCCTGCTCCAGATTGCGTTGCTGGCTGGGAGTGAGCGGATGGTTGACGATGAGCAGATCGGCGGCGTGTTCGGCGATGGCCTCGCGTATCTCGTCAACCTTGCCGCTGCCGACAAAAAATTTCGGATCGGGCCGCTGGCGACTGCCGGTGATCACATGGATGGGCTGGGCGCCGGCGGATTTGCTGAGTTCGCGGAGTTCGTCCAGATCTTCCTGGCCGGCTTTCAAATTCAGGTGAACGAGTATGGCGCGTTCACCTGCGTTGGGGCGTTCAAACAAAAATCAGCCTCTCAGACATCGGCGCCGGTATCGGGCTCGCGTGACATGGTGACATTTTTGCCGGGCACGATGGTGGATATGGCGTGTTTATAAACCATTTGATTGACGGTGTTTTTAAGCATGACCACATACTGGTCGAAAGAATCGACCCGGCCCTGTAGTTTGATGCCGTTCACCAGAAAAATTGATACGGGCGTGTGTTCCTTTCTCAGGGCGTTTAAAAAATTGTCCTGTAAGTTTTGGGCCTTAGACATCCAGTTTCTCCTTATTATTGTTCGTATGTCAGATACATTACCTGCTATATAGGGCGATTTCAACCCTTCGCAGACTAATCTTGATTCTAAAAATTCAAATCTGGAGCTGATTTTATTTTTTTCAAGGCCGATCCGACATTATTTTTTCAGGCTAAAGGCTAAAGGCATGGCGAAGCGGCGGCCTGCTTTACAAACCGCCGCCCGGGCAGATGCGTCCCGAAACATCTGCCTGACCGTCAAAACAAGCTAGGCGATCTTCTTGTATTTCAACCGCCGCGGATTATCGGCGTCGGTGCCCAGACGGCGATGGCGGTCGGCTTCGTAATCGGCGTAATTGCCCTCGAACCACACCACTTCGCTATCGCCCTCGAAGGCCAGCATATGGGTGGCGATCCGATCCAGAAACCAGCGGTCATGCGAGATGACCACCGCGCAGCCGGGGAAGGCCAGTAGAGCTTCTTCCAGCGCCCGCAAGGTCTCCACGTCCAGATCGTTGGTTGGCTCGTCCAGCAGCAGCACGTTGCCGCCGCTTTTCAGCAGCTTGGCCAGATGCACGCGGTTGCGTTCGCCCCCGGACAGCTCGCCGATGCGCTTTTGCTGATCCTGGCCCTTGAAATTGAAGCGACCCAGATAAGCGCGGGACGGCGTTTCGTATTTGCCGACGGTGATGATGTCCAGGCCGTCGGAGACTTCTTCCCACACGGTTTTGCCGCCGTCCAGATCGTCCCGCAACTGATCGACATACGCCATCTGCACCGTCTGGCCGATGTTGATGGCGCCGGAATCAGGCTGTTCAAAGCCGGCCATCATCCGGAACAGCGTGGTTTTACCCGCGCCGTTGGGGCCGATGATGCCGACGATGCCGCCCGGCGGCAGCTTGAAGCTCAAATTGTTGATCAACAGCCGGTCGCCAAAGCCCTTGCAGATGTTATCCGCCTCGATCACCACGTCGCCCAGGCGCGGCCCGGGCGGAATGTAAATCTCCTGGGTTTCGTTACGCTTCTGAGCCTCCACCGAAGAAAGCTCTTCAAAACGGGCCACCCGCGCCTTGCTCTTGGCATGGCGGCCCTTGGGGTTGGAACGCACCCATTCCAGCTCGGCCTTCATGGCTTTCTGGCGGGAACTCTCCTGCTTCTCCTCCAGCTCCAGGCGTTTCTCCTTCTGCTCCAGCCAGGAAGAGTAATTGCCTTCCCAGGGAATGCCCATGCCGCGATCCAGCTCCAGTATCCAGCCGGCCACATTGTCCAGAAAGTAGCGGTCATGGGTCACGGCCACCACGGTGCCAGGATAATCGTGCAGAAAGCGTTCCAGCCAGGCCACGGATTCGGCGTCCAGATGGTTGGTCGGCTCATCCAGCAGCAGCATGTCCGGGTTGGACAACAACAGCCGACACAACGCCACCCGGCGTTTTTCACCGCCGGACAGCTTGGTGACGTCGGCGTCCCACTCCGGCAGACGCAAGGCGTCGGCGGCAATCTCCAGCGTTCTGTCCAGATTGTGACCATCGCAGGCATTGATAATATCTTCCAGCCGGGCCTGTTCGGCGGCCAGCAGGTCGAAGTCGGCGTCCGGCTCGGCGTATGCGGC
This sequence comes from Methylococcales bacterium, assembly GCA_028707085.1. GTDB lineage: Bacteria > Pseudomonadota > Gammaproteobacteria > Methylococcales > Methylomonadaceae > Methylomonas. Next base: position 11,043 of record JAQTUW010000049.1, read on the forward strand.
ATAGACCGCATCCAGCTTCGCCAGCGCCTCCTTGACATGCGCCACGGCCTCTTCAATGTTGCCGCGGACAGTCTTGCCGGGATCGAGTTGCGGTTCCTGGGGCAGATAACCGATATGGGTGCCTTTCAGCGGAATGGCTTCGCCTTCGATGTCCTTGTCGATGCCGGCCATGATTCGCAACAAAGTCGATTTACCGGAACCATTAAGACCCAGCACCCCGATTTTTGCGCCCGGAAAAAAAGATAGGGAAATGTCCTTAAGGATATGTTTTTTGGGCGGAACCACCTTGCCGACCCGGTTCATCGAAAAAATATATTGCGCCATCGTTTTTCTACAGAAAAAAATAAAGGCTCATTATACCCCGCAACGCCGCATGCACCATATTCATGTTGATTCGCGCCCGCAACGCCACGGCGTTAGTGTCAGATCATTACACACAACTTTATAACAATACTGTAAAATCATGAAATTCGACGAACATTGTGTTAAGTATGAGTTGGGCGGCCGAGGAATTCAAGGGGATCGATTTAGGTGACACGTTCCGCAAGCGCCTTTTTTTGGCCATGTTGCATGTCTTCCGAGTACAAGGTTGTGCAATCGGACAAAAGGGCAGAACTGACAATCACGCTATCGTAAAAAGAAAAGCCATACCGCTCTGCCATATCCAAGCCCAATAGATGGGTTTCGACCGTCAAAGGTCGAACATCGCAAATAGCACGAAGCGTCACTAAATATTCCCGTATTTCGGCATAAGACATCCCTAATTTTCGTGAGGCGACTGAGGCAAACTCATTTATGCGAGCAAACAGATCAAGCCGCTGCTCTGCAGAAAACTTTGGAGTAGTGCCGAGTGCTTGCAAGTAGACTCAAAAAACTCCGAATCTCAATAACTCATGTTTACCTCGTACGTGTAAATTGCCGCAACTGATCGACACTCTGTCTGATCGAGAATCGACGTATGTCTGAATTGAACAGAACCGGCCTACATAGTCAAATCCGTCTATCTATCTGGCACTAAGTGCGGTCATGGGGATTTGGTTATCAATAGAACGAAAAATAAAGCACGTCAATCCGCTGATAGCGCCACCGAATCAAAAGCCGATTCACGCCCAAGCGTGATTCGGCTGGGACAGGCCGAAACGGTTTGCGATAGCAATCCGTTTCCTCAACACAGCAAAAGGGATAGCCGCCGCAAGGTGCGTATCAAGGATTGATAGCGCCGTGCGAACCATGGATGGCGCAAAGCACGGCAATAGCCCGGCCCGCCAAGGATGGCGGGTTTGCCCATAAAGAAGCGTCAAAATAGAGACTGCCCTATAGGAAGCCTTTGAACGTAGGGCCAACTCAGGGCTTGGCACTTTCCAGAAATCCGGACTGAGAATCGTCGGGCTAAAATTGGGAGGTTCGATATTGGTTCAAAGCCACGCCTGATGTAGCGCAGCAAAAAATCCTATGAAACATTTCTGTCATTTGTTTAAATACCCCTAAAATAAAAAAAGCCCACAATAATGTGGGCTTTTTTAACTTTCTTTCCTATCGTCTGTCCTCGGGGGGAGGCTTGCGCCAACAAGTCCCATGGCTAGTGGTTTAACTATATGACATATTTACGGTAGCGTCAACTACAATATAACATAGATGGCATCAACAACAGTAACCACAATACAAGCGGTCAAAGGGGCACTTTCTGCCGCCAGGATTGGCACTTATGAAGCCGCGACCGGGGCAGTCGGCGATGATCCGGCGGCACTGGAGTTGTATGCTTGGAATGCTCAGGTTTCCGGCGCACTTTTAACACCGCTGCATATCTGCGAAGTGGTCGTGAGGAATGCCGTTTCTGATGCATTGGAAGCCAAGTATGGACACAGGTGGCCGTGGTCGCCAGGCTTCGAACGAAGCCTCCCAAATCCGGCGGTTGGTTACAGCCCTTGTAAAGATTTACAGAGCGTCCGGAGGAATGTACATACCACGGGAAAACTCATACCTGAGCTAAAATTTGTCTTCTGGCAGAAAATGTTTACCAGCCGTCACGATGCTCGTTTGTGGAATGCCCATCTGCTGCTGGTATTGCCTAATCTCGATCCCTCTGAGCCTATCGATGTGCTACGTCAGGATATTTATAACGAGCTGGAGCAAATTAGGACACTCAGAAACCGAATCGCTCACCATGAACCCATTTTTTCCAGGAACCTGACAGACGATTTCCAGCGGATCGTCAATCTTGTTGAATTCAAGTGCAAAGAGACTGCCGATTGGATGGTTCGTAACCAACAAGCATCAGCCTTTATTAACGCACGTCCCTAGATTTTTTGTCGAGAGAACCAACGTTTGACAATGATATGCAACCGGCCTATTCGGAATAGTTTCAGCAAACGGGAAATGAAGCCCGTCAAGCCTCTGGCAGCGCCACCGAATCAAAAGCCGATTCACGCCCAAGCGTGATTCGGCAGGGACAGGCCGAAACGGTTTGCGATAGCAATCCGTATTCCTCAATACCGCAAAAGGGATAGCCGCCTCAAGGAGCGTATCAAGGATTGATAGCGCCGTGCGGGCCATGGATGGCGCAAAGCACGGCAATAGCGTAGTTAGGAAGAAAGGTGTATTCTTTTTGATAAATGTACATTTTTCAAAAAGAATACACCATGCCTTCAACCAATACCAAAACACGCGGCGGTTCCAGACCCAACGCCGGTCGTAAACAGGGATCGTCTGTCTACGGTGAAACCACCAAGGCCATTCGCGTTCCCGAAAGCCTGATACCCACTATTAGTAAGCGGTCTACAAACCCCATCTATCCATTTTTCCATCCGCTGTTAATATGTTCCCTATCCACAGTCCAGGGCAGCAGTCGCTCAATCTCTGCCAGCGTCTGCGCTTTGGGTAGCTCTTTAAATACATGGTGCAAATACCGATAGGGCTCCAGTCCATTGAGTCGGGCGGTTTCAACTAGACTGTAAAGGTTGGCGCTGGCCTTGGCGCCTTTGACGGTATCCGAAAAAATCCAGTTGTTTTTATTATGCAAAGCTTTGCATAATAAAAATTATGCTCAGTTCGATATTATGCTGAGTACTTATTGGAAGCCGGCAGCAAGTAAGGCTTTACGAACTGCCGACTTTGCATAATTTTATAGACTCT
>JAQTUW010000070.1 GCA_028707085.1 Methylococcales bacterium
TGTTATTCCCCTTTGTGACAAACACAGCAAGGTGGCAGGAACAATGAAACTTGGTGGTTCATATCGCCTTGTGTCGGCAAATGCAAACAAAACTTGCGCCGAAACAAAATACGACATCTGGGGGAATACGTATTGGCGTTAATGGGTAAATTAGTGTTTTTGCAGAGGTGCGAACAAAGCCGTCAGGCCAGCGTGATTTCTCCCGGGCAGTTTCATATTGGGCTCCTGCGCCATTGTGTTTTAGAAATTCAGGCCTGTCCATGCCGAGTTGAAACTGGATGTGATTGCTTGACATGATGCGGCATCCCTTAGATCGACTGTTGTCAGTCTACACTCTTTGCCGTGGTTCATCTGAGGTATTTTGTTAATCAGGAATATTTATGCCGCCTGTAAAACTTGACAGGGTATTTTTATGCGGTTTTTATTTACAATAAACCCACGCCTTTTTAAAAAATTTAAACGAAACTTGTTTTTAAATTTGAACGATTAAAAATCAAAAATTAAAAGAATCGAAATTAAATTGGGTTCTCTCAGTGTGCAAATAACACATGCTTCTCAGCTCAATGGAATTTAGGAAAATACACTTCGGCAAGGCTTTCCTCTGCGAAGCAGAAGTTAGAATAGCCGATTTTTCAAGATTGCCGCAGGCAGTATTCAATTAAATTGTACTGCCGGCCGGATTCCAAACCAAGCGTCCAGGTATGAAAGTTTTACCTGTCGCCATTGTTGCAAGCTTTGATAAATCGGCCTTCGAGGCTCAGAATGAACGGTAGACTATTTTAAATCAATAGTTCCTATCTGATCCTGCTGAAGCGCTAAAGTTCGGTTTCAAGGTTCCTAAATTATTAAGCCCTTCATCCTGCCGGGCTTCAGGAAACGCATTTTGAAAACAAGTCTATGCAAGGAAATGTTATGCGCATCAGCACGCGCCTATCCTGCCTTGTCTGTGTTTGGATTAGGGAGAAAAGGGAAATGAAACGGTTGATTTTGAATATGCTTTGCTTAAACATCTTCGTCACAATAACGGGAATAGCCGCACCTATGGATAACGCCCGGCTTACCGGGTTAACCTGGTTAATATTGAATCAAAGCGGTGACGGCAGTTGGCGAGACTCATCCGGGCTGGAGGTCGCGCAAACTGCTGCCGGCATTGAAGCATTGCTTAATGCCGGCATATCCAAGGGCGATACTTATTCCACTGCCGTGGCATGGCTGCAAAGCTATCAGGCATATAGCACAGACGCCCTGTCCAGACAGATCATTGCGCTGACCAAAGCCGGACGAAACACCAGCGGCCTAATGACGCAACTCATCAACTGGCGCAACGACAGTACGCTCAGTTGGGGTGCTTACGACCATTTTAGCGGCAGTTTTCCGGATACTTCCCTGGCGATGTATGCCATTAATCTTACGGTTACCAGCTATGGCAGTAACCGATCCGGACAGCTACACGCTGGGCTTCAGTTACGATGCCGCCAACCGCTGGATTAAAGCGTACGACAAAGCCAACCATGCCGTCAGCCGCAGCCTGGATGCGTCGGGCCGGGTTAAAACCAGCACCGACGCCAACGGCAATACCACAAGCTACAGCTACTATGGCGCGACCCAAAACGGCCGGTTGCAACAAGCTACCCAGCCTGTTGTCGGCGGCTTTACCACCGGCGCAGCCCGCCAGTTCAGCTATGACGCGCTGGGGCGCGTCACCCAGACCACCGACATCCCGGCCGCAGGCTCCGCTCAAACCAGCCGCAACACGCTCAATACCTACAACGCCCTGGGCCGGCTCGTCCGCGTCGCAGGCCCGCAAATCACCGACAGCGATCCTGGTTCCGGCACCTACAACACCACGATTCGCAGCGTCACGCTATACAGCTATGACAATTTAGGCCAATTGCTCAACATCCAGGCCGGCAAAACCGCCAGTGACGGCGGGGTCGCCGCCGGCGTCAACCCGGACACCGGCGTCAGCAGCAGCGACAGCGTCGCCACCCAGGTCAGCTATGTGCACGATGACTTTGGCCGTACGCTGACCGAAATCGACGCCAACGCCAACAGCGCCACCTATACTTACGACCTCAACAACAACGTCCTAACCGCCCATACCGCCAACGGCCACACCCTGACCTACGCCTGGGGCTACGGCCATCAACTGCAAAGCATGAGCGCCGAGGATGGCCGTAAAGTGCAATACGGCCGCAACCCGCTGGGGCAAATCGTCAACGCCGAAACTTGGGGTTCCAACCCTGATAACAACCTGGACGTGGCCTACTATTACAGCTACGACGCCAGCCACCGGCTGGCCAATGTCACCGACACCCGTGGCTACAAAACCCTCAGCTACGCCTGGAGCCCTGGCGGCCTGCTGAACAGCATGACCGACTCGGACTGGAACAGCACCAACTATCTATATGACCCTGTCGGCAGGCTCACCAGCGTCTGGGCCAGCAACTACGACAGCTACAGCTTTGCTTACGACAACGGCGGCCGGCTGACGCAGACGGTTTACCCTAATGGCGTCAGCCAGACCCAAAGCTGGAACGCCGACAACACCCTGGCGCAGATCAGCCACCAAAACGCCGGCACGGTCATCGCGCAAAACGCCTACGGCTATGACGGCCTGGGCAGACGCCAAACCAATCAGGAAACCCTGGCCGGGCAAAGCACACTAAGCTACGCCTACAGCTATGATCCCCTGGACAGACTGACCGGCGTCAGCAACGGCACGGCCGCTCAGGCCGAAGCCTATGGCTACGACCGCTTCGGTAACCGGGTGCAAAAACAAATCGGCAACCCGGTTACCAGCACCTACGCTTATCTGTACGACGCTGCCAACCAGCTTACCGAAACCCACCAGACCAGCGCCAGCGGCGCGCTGCTGGAAGCTTATTTGTACGACAATAGCGGCAATGAAATCCAAAAATGCAGCGGCGCAACCGTCACCCACGCCGGCGCCAACGCCTGCACCGGCAGCACGGTGCAAGGCTATGTCTACAACAGCTTCAACCGCTTAAGCCAATATAACGGCAGCTTTACCGGCAGCTATCTGTACGACCACCAGGGTAGAAGAATCCAGCGCATCGAAGGCGCAAGCGCCTACAACTATCTGTACGACGGCCAAAACATTTACCAAGCCTATTTGATCAATAACTGGAACGTCCCCAACGCCCTGTATGTGCAGGCCGGAACCGACCATCCGCTGGCCCGGCTGAGCGGCAATGTCGGCGACCCCAGCGCCACCGCCGGCTACTACCATCAGGGCGGTGTCGGCAGTGTACTGGCCACCACCAGCGCCAGTAGATCCGTCACCGCCACCCAACGCTTTAACGCCTTCGGTAACGTCATAGCCACCAGCGGCGGCATTGCCCAATACGGCTACACCGGCAGAGAACCGGACGCCAGCGGTCTGATATACTATCGGGCACGGT
>JAQTUW010000050.1 GCA_028707085.1 Methylococcales bacterium
GTGACAGGCATTGGGTTGGCGGCTTCTTCGGCGGCGGCCATCAATCATTTTATCGACCAGAAAGCGGATGCCGAAATGACCCGCACCAAATACCGGCCCTTGCCGATGGGAGAGATTAGCTCGCGGAATGTCCTGGTTTTCGCGGGGATTATAGGCGTAATCGCCATGCTGCTGCTGATTGTCAAAGTCAATGTGCTGACCGCATTTCTGACTTTTCTGTCGCTGATAGGCTATGCCGTGATCTATACCATCTATCTTAAAAAAATGACGCCGCAGAATATCGTCATCGGCGGGGCCGCCGGCGCCGCGCCGCCGGTGCTGGGCTGGACAGCCATTACCGGCCAAATCCACCCTCATGCCCTGCTGCTGTTTCTGATCATTTTCGTCTGGACGCCGCCGCATTTCTGGGCGCTGGCTATCGCCAGGCGCGAGGAATACGCCAAGGCCGACATTCCCATGCTGCCGGTTACCCACGGCGTGGCGTTTACCCGGCTGCAGATTCTGCTGTACACCATCCTGCTGCTGATCAGCACCCTGCTGCCTTATCTGACCGGCATGAGCGGCCTGATTTATCTGCTGGCGGCGGTCACGCTGGGCCTGGGTTTTATTTATTACGCCGTGCAGATGATGCGCAAAAAGGATAACAAGACAGCCATGCGCACTTTTGGTTATTCGATCATCTACCTGATGCTGATTTTTGCGGCGCTGCTGATCGACCACTATTTTCCGATTTCGTTGTTATGACCGTGCCGAACCAGGAACATCCCTTTGCCGAATTCATCAAAATTTTGGGTAAGGGCAAGAAAGGTTCCCGGCCGCTGGCCAGGGATGAAGCCTATCGCGCCATGCGCATGATACTGTCCGGCCAGGTGCTTCCCATTCAGCTTGGGGCTTTTTTGATGCTGATGCGCATCAAGGAAGAAACCTGCGAAGAACTGGCCGGCTTTACGGAAGCGGCAAGGGAGAACCTGGATTTTTCCCGGCAGACTGTTCAGGTTGACCTCGACTGGTCTTCGTACGCCGGCAAGCGCCGGCATCTGCCCTGGTTCCTGCTGTCCACCCTGCTGCTGGCGGAAAACGGCGTCAAAGTATTCATGCACGGCGCCGGCGGTCATACCGGCGGCCGGCTCTATACGGAAAACGTCCTGAAATCCCTGGGTGTCACGCCGGCGTTGTCGATGGCGGAAGCCGAGCGGCAAATCCTGGCGCATAACTTCAGCTATCTGTCGCTGGAACATATTTGTCCGGTTCTGTACGACATGATCAATTTGCGACCGCTGATGGGTTTGCGTTCACCGGTTCATACCCTGGTCAGATTGCTGAATCCGCTCAACGCCAGCCACAGCCTGCAAGGCATTTTTCATCCGAGTTACCGCCAGGTTCATCAAAAGGCCGCCTTGTTGCTCAATCAGCCGCATATGGCGGTGCTAAAGGGCGAAGGCGGCGAGACGGAACGCAATCCTGACGTGGAATGTCTGGTGCAAAGCGTGCATGACGGCGAACTGAGCGAGGAAATCTGGCCGGCTGTCTTTGAACGCCGGCATATGAAAGAAGAAGGACTTGCGCCGCAACAATTAGTCCAACTCTGGCGCGGCGAATTGGAGGATGATTTTGGCGAGGCGGCAGTGACCGGCACAGCGGCGATAGCCCTGAAACTGCTGGGCAGAGTGAAGGATAGGTCTGAGGCGGAGCAACTGGCGCAGCAATACTGGCAGGCTCGTAACCGGCGATTTTTCGGTTAGCAAATACCCGGCAGGCGCGCCTGCCTATCCAGGGTCATCCGATTAAGCATCAGTTCCAACAGGTTTCAGCATGAAAATCAGAGTGTTTGTTGCGATTTGCCTCGGCATGTTATCGGCATGCGCCACCACGCCTCCCAAAAACACCGAAGACATCTGCCGGATTTTTCAGGAAAAGGACGACTGGTATGGATCGGCTCTGGATTCCGCCAGACGCTGGGGCATACCGATTGCCGTACAGATGGCGATTATCCATCAGGAATCGCGGTTTGTGTCCGACGCCCGGCCGCCCCGGCCGCTGATTCTGGGTTTCATTCCCTGGTTTCGCTCCAGCAGCGCATACGGTTATCCACAGGCCAAGGATGAGGCCTGGGCCGATTATCAGGCGAATACCGGAGCCTGGTGGGCCAGCCGGGAAGATTTTGCCGATAGTACCGATTTTGTGGCTTGGTATTGCGCCATCAGCCACAGGAAACTGGGCATCCCCGTCTCCGACGCCAATAACCTGTATCTGACTTATCACGAAGGCCATAACGGCTATAAGCACAACCATCATCTGGCAAAGCAATGGCTGCTGACCGCTGCGCAGAAAGTCCATCAGCGGGCTCTGCGTTACGATGCGCAACTGTCAACCTGCCGACAGGAACTGGACTCAAAAAACTGATAAACTATCAAGTCTCGAACAACCGGACTTGCGGTCAGGTTAGTCTTGACGCGAACAGGCCGGCCATCAATCAATAAAAAAACGCCGTTCATAGCGAGTCTTTGGCTTAACCCGGCAGCGCGCTGCCAAGGGTGGTTTTTTCGAGAGGCCTCATATTTTTTTTAACCAACAGGATAGTTCGTGAAAATCTTCAAACATCGCATTATCGTCATTTTAATCGCATTTTTTGCAGGCTTCGCCATGTTCTCACTCGCCAACGCCAATAGCCCCGAAGAAAACAAAGCCGCAGGCGAAGCCTTTCTGGCTGAAAACGCCAAAAAACCCGGCGTGGTTACCACCCCTAGCGGTTTGCAGTATCTGGTGCTGACCGAAGGCACGGGCGCATCGCCTGGCGCAACATCCAATGTCTCCGTCAATTACCGCGGCGCCACCATCGACGGCCAGGAATTCGATAGTTCCTACAAACGCGGCGAGCCCGCAACGTTTCCGCTGAACAGAGTGATTCCCGGCTGGACGGAAGGTCTGCAATTGATGAAGGAAGGCGGTAAAACCAGATTGTTCATTCCGTCAAATCTGGCTTATGGCGCGCGTCAGGCTGGCCCGGCCATCGGCCCGAACTCGACGCTTATTTTCGACGTGGAACTGATTAAAGTCGAATAATATCCGGCCGATTTTTAAAAACGCCATTGGGGCGTTCGCCCCAATGGCCGGCGCTCGCCGGACTGTTCATCTTTTCTTTATCATTAACGCATGGCGTCCGGCCGCATCTATGCGTTACAATATCCGTATCAGGTTGCCGCTATGCCTGTAGCCTGTTATTGATACGATGCCTATTGTGCTGATTTTGCCGAAACCGCCCGCGTTTCTTTATGAAACAGGCTGGTTTACTGGCTACAGCTTACAGTAAGGGCTGCCCTGCAAACCGGAATCATTATCGCGAGATATTACCAGAGCGCATGATTCAATCGCCGCAGTTTTGTCAGGCGGCAATATTTTCCCTTTCACTCAACCAGAACGAGTCCATCATGTCAGAAAATATTTCCAACAATGCTCTTATCCTTGCCCTGCTGTCGCTGAACGGCGAAATCGCTATCCAAAAAGACTATCTGGATTCTGACGATATTCCGGAAGAAGACGTGACCGACGAAGAAGAAGTGCTGGATGATCTGGAACAGGCTTTCATGGAATTTGTGGATGTCTACAAAGCCCGCTCCCAAGCTGACGGCACGCTGCCCGATCTGGATGAATTGCTGGCGGGCGAAGCCTGATACATGCCGGTTCTGTACGGCGTCAAAAACTGTGACAGCGTCAGAAAAGCCCAGGCTTGTCTGGCCGCCAGCCGTATAGACTACCGCTTTCACGACTATCGGGTGGACGGACTGGACGCAGACCTGCTACAGAGCTTTATTGACGCGCTGGGGCTGGACGCTGTGCTGAATCAGCGCAGCACCAGTTGGCGGCAATTAAGTGAAGAACAAAAACAGGATTTAAGCCCTGAGCGGGCTGTGCAACTGATGCTGGCCTTGCCTACCCTGATCAAACGCCCCATTTTTGATAATGGCAGGCAATTAATCGTCGGTTTCAAACCGGAACTCTATACGCTGCCTAATGACTGAAACCCTGGCTCTGCTGGAAGATCTGATCCGGCGCGAATCGGTCACCCCTGCCGATGCCGGTTGCCAGGATGTGCTGGCCGATCGGCTGGGCCGGATAGGCTTTCAGGCCGAACGGCTGGATTTTGCCGATACCCAAAACATCTGGTTGCGCCGCGGTCGGCAAGCGCCGCTGTTTGTGTTTCTGGGGCATACCGATGTGGTGCCCGCCGGGCCATTGGCTGCTTGGGATTCCCCGCCATTTGAACCCGTCATTCGCGATGGCAGGCTGTATGGCCGCGGCGCGGCGGACATGAAAGGCGGCATTGCCGCCTTTGTGACCGCTGTGGAGCGGTTTTGCCAGCGCTTTCCCCGGCATGCGGGCTCTATCGCCGTGCTGATGACCAGCGACGAAGAAGGGGTGGCCAGCCATGGCGTGGTCAAGGTTGTGGAGGTGCTGGAGCAGCGCCGGGAAAAAATTGACTGGTGTCTGGTGGGCGAACCTTCCAGTAACCGGAAAATCGGTGATGTGATCCGGGTTGGCAGGCGCGGTTCCTTGTGCGCCAGACTGACTGTGTTTGGTGTTCAGGGGCATGTCGCTTATCCTGAACTGGCCGACAATCCCATCCACCGCTTTGCGCCGGCACTAAAAGAGTTGAGCGAAGAAATCTGGGACAACGGCAACGCATTCTTTCCGCCGACCCGGCTGCAAATTTCCAATATCAATGCCGGCAGCGGCGCGGAAAACATCATTCCCGGCCAGCTTGAAGCGCAATTCAACTTGCGCTTCAGCACCGAACTGGATGAAGCCGCGATCAAAGCCAGAACCCGGGCCATTCTGGATCGGCATGGTTTTAAGTACGATCTGCAATGGCGTTTGTCCGGCAATCCGTTCCTGACCTCCGGCGGGGCCTTGCTGGAGGCGGTTCATGCGGCGATAAAATCGGTCTGCGAGCTGGAGACGGTGGACGATACCGGCGGCGGCACGTCCGATGGCCGGTTTGTCGCCCCTACCGGGGCGCAGGTCATCGAACTGGGGCCGCTGAACGCCAGCATCCACAAGGTGAACGAACATATCGGCCTGGAAGAGCTGACGATATTGAGTCGGCTGTATGAGCAGGTTTTGGTGAATTTGCTGGTAGAGGGTCGCGAATAAGGAATTAGAGTTGAAGTGCGGTTGATTTTAAGCCGAACGGTACAATCAACTAGCGTTTTTGGGCAATGCAGTGATTTGTAAGCAGTAATTATGCTACTCTTTTTACATCGAATGGGTCTCGACAATGACTCATTGAATGTAATCATAAAATTGTAACTGTTCGGTTTTTCCTTCCAATTTTTGGCGGACTCAATCTGTAAGTGATTGATTAACTGTTGCCGAGACCTAAATTTAGCATATTTCAGGCGGGGGTTGGAACGGTTACAAAATTTGATCGAAAAAAAGCCATTTTTGATACCGCTTATTTTGGTGGTATTTTTTATGCACAGCGCCTTGTGAGGATATAGATGTGGACGCTATCCTTGAAAAATTAATAGATCAACTTAACGCCAGCGTTTTTGTTTTGCTGGTTGGGTTGGTTGCTATTGGCTATGTGCTGGTTAAGACACTTAATGCCAGCGATTGCTTTCCAAATACTATGCCAAGTTGAAGCCGTTAATTGAATTAAATAAGCCACAAAATGCTTACGATATTCAAAGATTTGCAATGCAAATTGCAAAGGAAAACAAACTTGTTTTAAAAAAGGCCGCCTGCCACCCAAAGTCAAATGTGAGTGAGCGAAACATTGCTTGGGAAACGGCGGCGGATTGAATTAATCCGACCCGAATGGCCCTTACTTAACAGGCTGTTGATTTTCTCAAAACCTAACCGAGTCGCTGCTAAATATACCGCATTACTTGCATCGTTAACACTGCATATAGTGTCTGGCTAAAGGCTAGGTTGTGTTGTTAAGCAAAGCCGAACTTGTTCGAAGCCATGAGGCGTCAACTCAAAGCAGACCATGCTCGGCGAATGAATACGGCTCGCCGTCGCCAATCACAAAATGATCCAGCACCCGGATATCGAACAGGGCCAGCGCTTGGCGCAGCTTGTCGGTAATATGTCGGTCGGCCTGACTGGGTTCGTTGATGCCGGAGGGGTGGTTATGGGCAAAGATCACGGCAGCGGCGTGGTGAAACAAGGCGCGTTTGGCCACTTCCCGCGGATAGACGCTGGCTCCGTCCAGGGTGCCGCGAAACAGTTCTTCCAGGCTGATGACCCTGTGTTGGTTGTCCAGAAACAGACAGGCGAACACTTCATAACTGTAGCCGCGCAGTTGCGCGCTTAAATAGGCGCGGGTAATCTCGGGGCTGGTCAGGGCGTTGCCGCGTTGCAGGATTTCCGCAAAATGGCGGCGGGCCATTTCCATTACCGCCTGTAACTGGACGTATTTGGCCTGTCCCATGCCGTGGCTTTGGCAAAACCGGTTTTCATCAGCGTTGAGCAATGCCTTGAGCGAGCCGAATTCGGACAATACATCTCTGGCCAGATCGACAGCCGACCGGCCCTTGACGCCCACTCGCAGAAAAATGGCCAGCAGTTCGGCATCCGTCAGGGCGTTTGCGCCGCGCTGCAATAATTTTTCGCGTGGCCGCTCTTCGGTGGGCCAGTCCTTGATGCTCATGCTGCCTCCATTGCGTTAAACTGGAGATAAGCATAGAAGATTTGCGGAGAGTTTGCCATAATTTATCAGTAACCTTGGCATGGAAAACAGTGATTAATAAAAAAATTCTCTTGGGGGTATGCGGCGGCGTCGCCGCTTATAAATCCGCCGAACTGGTGCGGCTGTTAAAAAAACGCGGCGCGGATGTGCGGGTGGTGATGACAGGTTCCGCTCTGCAATTTGTGACGCCTTTAACCTTTCAGGCGCTCAGCGGCCATCCGGTGCACACGACATTGCTGGATGCCGGCCAGGAACAGGCCATGAGCCATATCCATCTGGCCCGCTGGGCGGACATATTGGTGATAGCCCCGGTCACGGCCAATACCTTGGCCAAACTGGCGAACGGTTTGGCGGATGATTTGCTCTCCACGCTATATCTGGCGGCGGAATGTCCGGTGCTGATTGCTCCGGCCATGAATCAGGCCATGTGGCGTAAAGCCGTGACTTGCGAGAATGCCGCCCGCCTGCAACGGCATGGCGTGGAATTCATCGGCCCGGAAGCGGGCGAACAGGCGTGCGGCGAGCTGGGTTTGGGGCGAATGGCCGAGCCTGAAACGATTTGCGCGCGGTTATTGGCCGGTTTGCAACCCGGGTTGTTGCAGGGCGTGCGCATCACCATTACCGCCGGCCCAACCCGGGAACCGCTGGATCCGGTGCGTTTCATCAGCAATCGCAGTTCCGGCAAGATGGGGTATGCGCTGGCGCTGGCGGCCATTGACGCCGGGGCGGATGTCACCCTGATCAGTGGCCCGGTCTGCCTGCCGGCACCTGCCGGTAGCAGGCTGGTGATGGTGGAAACCGCGCAGCAGATGTACGACGCGGTGATGGCCGGCATTGCCCAGGCCGAAATATTCATCGGCGCTGCGGCGGTCGCCGATTATCGGCCGGTGCAGGCGCAGGCGCGGAAAATTAAAAAAGGGTCGGATGCCGGTAGCATCGAATTGCAGAAGAATCCCGATATCATTGCTAGTGTCGCCAGCCTGCTGTCCCGGCCCTTTACCGTGGGTTTTGCTGCGGAAACCGACGATCTGGAAGCCTACGCCATCGGCAAGCTGCGCAGCAAGAATCTGCACATGATCGCCGCCAACCGGGTGGGCGGCATGGAAGGCGGTTTCGACAGCGACCGCAACGCGTTGCAGGTTTTCTGGCCGGATGGCCGGCAGACCTTAAGCATGACCGACAAGCCGCATCTGGCCAGGCAACTGCTGGAGCTGATAGCCGGGCAGTTCCATGGCCAAAACGCCAGCGGGGCTAACGGCCGCCCCAGGGCATGACCGGTACCGTGGAAATGCTGTTGACGGGCGCGCCTTCTATCAGTTTGCGACTGATCGCCACATAGACCAGGGTGTTGTGGGCTTGATCCCAAAGGCGCATGACGCGGGTTTCCTTGAACAGCACTGAAGTATCCTCGGAGAAAACCGACTCTTCTTTTGGCAAGTTCGCGGGCAATGTAATCGGCCCGGTTTGCCGGCAGGCCAGTGAAAACTCCGCCGGGTCTTGCGCCAGTCCCAGCGTGCCGGAGATGCCGCCGGTTTTTGCCTGGCTGACATGGCAGGTGACGCCGCTGATTTGAGGATCCGAAAAGGCTTCCACGCAAACCTTGTGATTGGCGCCCACCAGTTTCCAGGCTGTGGTGACGCAACCCACCATTTCGGCTTGCGCTACAGACGAAAGCAGCAGTAAAAGATTAAAACTCAATAGTTTATACATAAATGATGGATTTCCGGCGGGTTCTGGACAATTAACGCGATGCTTGGCAAGCCTAGTGTAAAAGGTCTGCAAAAAGTATTCAATGAATACCTTGTTGCGCTGATGACGCCATGCGGAAACGGCAGTTTAACAGAATGCCAATATCCGCTTAACCCGAATGGCGACTATGCTTTAAAATAGCGGCAGAGGACATCATGAAATTAAACATCCAAACCAGAATACTCAACCCGAAAATCGGTACCGAGATCCCTTTGCCAGGCTTTGCAACCGATGGTTCGGCGGGCATGGATTTAAGGGCCTGCATCGACGCCCCGGTGACTGTCGCCGCCGGGGCCACCGTGCTGATTCCGACCGGAATAGCCATTTACATAGCCGACCCGTCGGTGATGGCTGTGCTGGCTCCCAGAAGCGGGCTGTCGCTGAAGCATTCGATAGGCCTGAAGAACTTTGTGGGCGTGATCGATTCGGATTATCAAAATGAAATTGGCGTCGCGGTCTGGAACCACGGCGTTCAGGACTATACGATACAGCCCGGCGAACGGATTTGCCAGATGATGTTTGTCCCGGTTTTACAGCCGACTCTGGAAATCGTGGCTGAGTTTGATGCTGAATCGTCCAGGGGGTTGGGTGGCTGGGGCCATTCCGGCAAACATTAGCCCGTTCCCGCGCCAATTTTTCACCCGCCAAAATAATAGACCGCCATGCTAAAAGAAAAAAACGCTCACCAGATTGCCCATGTGCTGATTGAAGCACTGCCTTACATCCAGAAATTCAAGGGCAAGACCGTTGTCATCAAATTCGGCGGCAACGCCATGATAGACGAAGAATTGAAGCACAGTTTCGCCCGCGATATCGTGTTGATGAAGCTGGTCGGCATCAATCCGGTGGTGGTGCATGGCGGCGGCCCGCAAATCGGCAATCTGCTGACCAGGCTGGGCAAAACTTCCGAGTTCATCGACGGCATGCGCGTTACCGACAGTGAAACCATGGACGTGGTGGAAATGGTGCTGGGCGGTCTGGTGAACAAGGAAATCGTGAACATGATCAACCAGCACGGCGGCAAGGCTGTGGGTCTGACCGGCAAGGACGGCAACTTTATCCATGCCCGTAAAATCAACATGACCCGGGCTGGCGCGTCAATAGACGACGCGCCGGAAATCATCGATCTGGGCCATGTGGGCGAGGTCAGCAGCATCGACCCTGCCGTGGTGGAAATGCTGGGCGACAGCAATTTTATTCCGGTCATTGCCCCCATCGGGGTGGGCAAGGACGGCCGGTCCTATAACATCAATGCCGATCTGGTGGCCGGCAAGGTGGCGGAGGTATTAAAAGCCGAAAAACTCATGTTGCTGACCAACATCCCCGGCATCATGGACAAACAGGGGCAGTTGCTGACCGGTTTGAGTCTGGCCGATATCGACAGCCTGATCGCGGACGGCACCATTTTCGGTGGCATGATACCCAAAACCCGTTGCGCGACGGATGCCCTGAAAGGTGGCGTGACCAGCGTGCATATCATAGACGGACGGGTCAATCATGCCGTACTGCTGGAGCTGTTTACCGATCAGGGGGTAGGTACTTTGCTGCATCGGCGCTAGGAGCCGCCGTAGTAAATGTTTCCGGGCTTTTGTCTGTAGGCTCAAGCTGCGGGTTTACTGGCGCAGCTTCAGCTCAATAAACTGGCAAGCTGCTGCAAGGGCGGTAACACCATCATTTTGGCCAGTTGCAACAGCACCAGCGCCACCAGCGGCGATAAATCGATGCCGCCCAGATCCGGCAGCACCCGGCGGCAGATGTTTAGTAACGGTTCGGTCAGGCTATACAGAATGGCTGTGAATGAATTGTAATTGCCGGGAACAAACCAGCTAAGCAGCGCGCCGGCAAAAATGGCGTAGACGAAGATATCCATCAGCATTTTCAGCAGATCGCCAAACGATAAAACCGTTAAGGCAAGGAAGGAGATGGATAAGCCCTTGAGGGCCAATATCGAAAAATTGGCCAGCATCTGCAATAGCAGGGCGAACAGCAGGGATGAGCTGTCCACCCGGCCGATGGCGGGAATGAAGCGGCGCAATAGCCGCAATGGCGGATGGGTGATCTTGACCAGAAACCGCGATACCGGGTTATAAAAATCGGCGCGTACCCATTGCAGCAGAAAACGCAGCATGACTGCCAGAATGTAAAGCGAAAACAGCGTATCGATCAGAAACACCATGGGATCGGTCATATAATTGCTGGCCATTAGTCGGCTCCGAGTTGTTTTGACATTTCAATGGATCGGTCTCTGGCCGCATGCATGGCTTTATTGACCATTTCCGTAAAGCCGTTTTGCTGAAAAGTTTCGATCGCTTTTTGGGTGGTGCCGCCTGGCGAGCATACCCGCTCACGCAATACCGCCGGCGACTCGGACGATTCCAGGGCGATTTTGGCCGCGCCCAGCGCCGTTTGCTGGATGAGCAGTCTCGCGTCCGCTTCGTCCAGGCCCAAGTTCAGGGCGGCTTGTTCCATCGCTTCCATCAGTAGAAAATAGTAGGCGGGCCCGCTGCCGGATACGGCGGTTACCGCATCCAGTTTGGCCTCGTCATCGACCCATAAAGTTAGTCCGACGGCGCGCAGGATGCTTTCGGCGGTATCTTTTTGCACGGCGTCAACCCGGGGGTTGGCATGCAGCGCTGTGGCGCCGGTCAGCACCAGCGCCGGCGTATTCGGCATGCAGCGGACAATGGCGGTTTCCGCGCCCAGCCATTGAGTCAGGCTATCCTGATTGATGCCGGCGGCAATGGAGACTACCAGCGTTTTTCTTTGTTGTATGACCGGGGCGATTTGCCGGCAAATTTCGTGCAGAACTTGCGGTTTGACGGCCAGCACTAGCACGTCAACCTGTTCGGCTAGCACCCGGTTATCGTCGGTGATATTGACATGCAGTCGTTGTGACAGGGATTGCAGGGTAGAGGGGTTGACATCCGAAACCCAAATCTGTGCGGAAGCATAACCACTGGCAATCAGGCCGCTTATCAGGCTGGTCGCCATATTGCCTCCACCAATAAAGCCGATCGATCTTCTATTCATAGCTTAATGAAATATCCCGTGTTTTAGAAATTGGACATAAAAGTGTGTGAGCATTCTACCTCAGTATGGCGGCTGATTCGCAAATCTCAAGACTCGGGCTGCCGATCGTCATGCACATGGCCGAGTCTGAAGCCGGACAGCAGCAGCGTCAGCGCATAAACCAGCATGCCCAGACCTATTGCCAGCGCCAGACCGAATCCGCGTCTGGATGCCGTCCAGCCGATCCATAATCCGGCGTCTATAAAATAATACAGGCAGCCAGCCATCACGGCCGACGCCAGCGCCACCCTGATAATAAATATCCGCCACTGGCGGCATGGCCGGTATGCTTTGCTTTTAAGCAGTTCGCGCAACAGCAGGACGGCATTGAGGTAGGCCGCCAGTGTGGTTGCCAGGGCCGGGCCGGCATGCGCCAGCGGCGCCACCAGTATGGCGTTCAACGCCAGATTCGCCGCCATGGCGTAAAATCCGAAACGTACCGGGGTTCGGGTGTCGTGCCGGGCGGTAAATCCTGGCGCCAGTACCTTGATCAGGATAAACGCCAGCAGACCCAGCGAAAAAGCCGTTAAACTTCTGCCGGTCATTCGCACGTCTTCGGCATTGAATTCGTTATATTGAAATAGCGTGGAGAGCATGGGTTCCGCGAGCAGGGCCAGACCTAGCGTTGCCGGCAGTCCGATCAGCAAGACCAGTTTCAGCCCCCAGTCCAGGGTCTTGGAAAACGCTGCGGCATCGTCGGCGGCATGGGTTTTCGCCAGGCTGGGCAATACTACAGTCGATATGGCCACCCCGAAGATGCCTAGCGGAAATTCCACCAGTCGGTCGGAATAATATAGCCAGGAGATGCTGCCAGGAATCAGAAACGAGGCAAACAGCGTATCGACCAGTAAATTGACTTGCACCACCGATACCCCAAAAATTGCCGGCGTCATTAGCCCAATGACCCGCCTGACGCCGGCATCATTAAAACCCAGGCGCATTTTCGGCAGTATCCCCAGTTGCAGTAAAGCCGGAATCTGAAATAGCAACTGCATAACGCCGGCGACAAACACTCCCCAGGCCAGCGCCATAATCGGCACGGCCATATGCGGAGAAACCCAGACGGCGGCAACAATCATGCTGAGGTTCAGCAAGACTGGCGTCACGGCCGGAACCGCGAATTTGCCATGCGCATTCAGAATGCCGCCGGCAAAAGCCGTCAGGGAAATAAACAGCAGGTAGGGGAAGGTTATCTGCAGCATCTGTACCGCCAGTTCCATTTGCCCCTGCTCCCACAGGAAACCCGGTGCGAACAGCGTGATTAGTACCGGTGCGGCAATAATGCCGACCAGGCTCGCCACGATCTGCACCAGGGCCAGTGTGCCGGCTGTCTTGTCTATAAAACTTTTCAACGCCTCGGGGCTGCCTTTGTGGTTATAATCGGCCAGCATCGGTACAAAGGCCTGCGCAAAAGCACCCTCGGCAAACAGGCGGCGCAAAAAGTTGGGGATCTTGAAAGCTACGAAAAAGGCGTCGGTTGCCGCATTGACGCCAAAGATATTGGCGAATAGCATGTCCCTGACAAAACCCATGATTCTGGAAATCATGGTCATGCCGCCTACCACGGCCCCGGATTGATAGAGATGCTTGCTCAAGGAAGTTTTTAGTAGATTAGGCAAGGTAAATATTGACAATCATAGCATCTATACACATAATATGCCGTTTCTTAATTAACACAAAGTAACTGATAGACTATGGCTAATTCACCACAAGCTAAAAAAAGAGCGCGTCAGGCAGAGAAAAGCCGTATTCGCAATGCCGGACAGCGCAGCAACCTTCGCACTTTCATTAAAAAAGTGATCGCCGCTGTCAGGGCAGGCGATAAAGAACAAGCTCAAGCAGCGTTTAAATCCGCAGTGCCTGTTATTGATTCGGCTGTTAACAAAGGTCTGATTCACAAAAACAAGGCTGCACGCAGCAAAAGCAGATTGAACAACAGATTACGCGCAATGGCTTAAGCTTTTAGTTTTGCCTTTGCAAAAGGCCGGTACAGTGCAGACTGTACCGGCCTTTTTTTATGGCCTAGGATAAAGTCCCAGCCGCCTGATCAACCGTTTTTCTGTCGGCGCAAAAAAATGGATGGTCAACGGTTGGATATGGAAGCCACGTCCCGCTGCAATGCGCCCTGATAAAGCTGGCGCGGTCGGCCGATTTTCAGCTCGGGGTCGGAGATCATTTCATCCCACTGGGAAATCCAGCCGACCGATCTGGCCAGCGCAAAGATGGCGGTG
>JAQTUW010000071.1 GCA_028707085.1 Methylococcales bacterium
CATCGATAGACAAAGGCTACAACCCGGATCAAGCCATCTTTCTGGGAGCGAATGCGCATTTAAACGCGGCGGGTACAACAGTGTGGACGCCTAATACCGCAGGTTTGGCACTGGGTGATGTGAAAGCCGGCGGCACTGTCAGCCTGAGTGCGGATCGCGGCTATATCGTGATGGACAAAGGCAGCAGCATCGATGTGTCAGGCACTAATGCCGGGCTGGATATTATCAACAGCCGGGGGCGTACCCGGCAAAATATCGCCTCCAATGCCGGAACGGTCAATTTAACTGCCGCAGAAGGCATGCTGTTGCAAGGCCAATTCCTCGCTCATGCCGGGCAAGGCCAGGCAGCGGCAGGTAACGGTTGGTCGGCAGCCGGCGGCAGTTTGAATCTGGAGTTGAACGCACAGCATCGCGGCGAACCTGAGGGCGTGGTATTTACCACTGCTGACCGGGTTATTCATGTCAGCGCCGATTCATCTGCTTGGCCGGATTCCGCAGTTAATGGCCAAGCCTATATTTCAGCTGCACAAATCAGTCAGGCCGGTTTTGATCGCTTGAAACTTGCCAGCTCGGTAATGGAACCGGCGCAGTACTCGGCGTCACCGGCAGTACCTGAACGCGGCGAAATCCGTTTCGACGGCGACGTAAACCTATCGCTAAAGCAAAGCCTGGAACTGGATGCGCCGCTGATAAGTCACTATTGGAACGGCAGCGATGGCAGCGGAGAAGTGCTGTTGACTTCCAATACCTTTAGCCTCGGCTCAAGCTGGAACCGGGCCGCGCACGGTAATTTGAGCGATTCATCGACAAGCAACCAGGGCAAGGACGCTGTTTTTAAGGTCGTAGCCAATAACATTGATTTACGAGGCTCCAGCGAAATCACCGGTTTTGCCAAAACTCAGCTTAATAGCAGTGGCGACATTCGTCTGATCGGCGTGAATCCCAATAGCGAAAAGGACCTGGTCGGCAGTTTGACGCTTACCGGCGAGTTAGACCTAAGCGCCAGGGAAATCTATCCGACTACGCTGAGTAAGTTCAGCCTCTCGGTGGATGCAGCGTTAAGCCCAGACGGCTTGATCAACATCCTGCCTGCACACGGCAAGTTCGCAACGCCATTGTCGGCCGCCGGGCAGCTCAATATCAGCGCACCGAAAATCGTTAGCGCAGGTAATTTACTGGCGCCGTTTGGCGAGATTAATCTCACGGCCGACAAATCGTTAACACTGGCAGCAGGCAGCCTGACATCGGTCAGTGACGACAGCGGCACCTTGATTCCATTCGGCCGCACGCAAGGCGGATTGGACTGGATTTATCCGCTCGGGTTGTACAGCAATATCCAAAACGGCACACCGCAAAAAGCCATTAGCTTGTCCTCTCCTGATATTGACTTGGCGAATGGTGCGCAGATAAACCTGAACGGTGGCGGTAACTTATCCTCGTTCGAATTTATTGCCGGTCCTGGCGGTAGCATTGATTATCTTGATGCAGGCTCCGCCGGTTATCAGCAAAATTACGCAATCCTGCCCAGTCTGCAAGCGGGTTATGCGCCTTATGATCCATTGGAGTTTTCCGGCTCGGGCCTGACACTTGGCGACAGTATTTATTTGAGCGCCAATTCAGGTCTGCCCGCCGGTAACTATGTGCTGCTGCCCGCCCACTATGCGCTATTGCCCGGCGCCTATCTGGTCACTCCGCAATCGGGCAGTACTGATATGGCGGCCGGTACCAGCGCAAGACGAGTAGATGGCGCAAACATAGTTGCTGGTTACCGTTATTCAGCCGGAACCAATGTTGCCGATAGCCGTTGGTCCGGCTTTGTGGTGGAATCCGGCAATGTTGCCCGTACTCGTTCGGAATATCAGGAAACGACCGCCAGCCGGTTTTTTCAAGCCAAAGGTGCGCTGCCGCAAGATGCCGGTAATCTGAGTTTGTTGGCTGGGCAACGATTGGAGCTGGCTGCGAAGATTAGCGCCACTGCAGCAATCGGTGGCTTAGGCGGTATGCTGGATATTAGCGCCAACCAATTGTCGGTCGTCAGACAGCGCGGTGACAGCACGGCAATCGCTGGCGGCGTGGTGTTGCTGGCTGATGAATTGAACAATCTCGGTGTGGATAGTATTTTGCTCGGTGGTAAGAGGACTCGGGGTAACAGCCGCACTCAACTGACTGTCAGCGCGCAAACAGTTGACATTGCCGCCAATGCGCATTTACAAGCGCCGGAAATTTTGCTGGCGGCGACCGATAGCGTGGTACTGGAAACCGGTGCGAGCATCAGCGCCGTGGGCAGTCTAAGCAAATCGGACAGCATTTTTGATATTGCCAATGCCGCCAGTAGCAGTACCGATGGTGCGTTGCTACGCGTCTCCAATGCCGGACAAGCGAGCGTGTCACGCGCTGCTGCCGGGCTGAGCAGGCAAACCGGCACCTTGAATATCGCTGAAAATACCCAGCTGACAAGCTCGGGATCAATATTGCTGGATGCCGGAAAAGATACTGTTTTTAACGGCAACATTGTCATGGATAAAGGCGAGCTGACGCTTAGCTCCAGCCTGATTACGCTGGGCGGCGTCGGCACCGGGCACGGCCTGAATCTTTCCGAATCGGCTTTAAATCAATTGCATGCCGATAGCCTGACACTGAACAGCTACAGTACGGTTGACATGATCAGTGCGATGAACCTGCAATTGCGTAACCTGACTATCGATGCCGCCGGTATCGTCGGCTATGGCAGCGCCGGTCAAATTGCCGCGATCAACGCCAACAATATCACCCTACAAAATAGCCACGGTGCGACCGCCGGGCAAGAGGGTTCCGGTCAGGGC
This sequence comes from Methylococcales bacterium, assembly GCA_028707085.1. Taxonomy (GTDB): domain Bacteria; phylum Pseudomonadota; class Gammaproteobacteria; order Methylococcales; family Methylomonadaceae; genus Methylomonas. The sequence goes on from JAQTUW010000071.1 coordinate 2,823, forward strand.
CTGCTCAATCTAAATGCCGACACCATCACGCTCGGTGCCGGTAACTACGCAGTGACCGGCTTCGGGCAAGTGCAATTGGATGCGCAATCATCATTACTCAATAGCGGCAGCAGCACCATAACGGCTGCGTGCGATGTCCGCATTACGACGCCGGTCTGGACCGCAGCTTCCGGAGCCGATACCAGGCTAAATTTGGGGCAGCATAATTTGGCCACCATCGCTGACGGCCTTGCGCCCAAGACAACAACCGCCTTGGGCGCAAGACTCAGCGTGACCGCTAACCAAATCGACCATCAGGGACGTATCGAACTGGCTTCCGGGGTAGTAAAACTGGATGCGGCACAGAATTTAAACATAGCGGGCAGCATTGATACATCGGGCCGAGTCATCGATCTTGCGGCTAATTATCTTTATTCCGGAGGCGGCGCTATTGGCCTGACCGCCGGGCAGGGCGATTTAAACATTCAACCAGGCGCAACGCTTAACGTTTCCGGCAGCAGTTTGGGCGGAGATGCCGGTGATGTAATGCTCAGTGCCG
>JAQTUW010000051.1 GCA_028707085.1 Methylococcales bacterium
CATGTCTCGGTGTCCCGCGGCTATGCGCACATCACCGAGTTTGATATTCCGGTGGACATCGGCGGACTGAAGATCAGGCCGGGCGATCTGCTCTATGGCGACAGCAATGGCGTGTTATCGATTCCCAATGAGCAGGCCGGGCTGCTTCCGGCTGTGGCCGCCACTATCCGCGATAAAAAACGGCGAACCATCGAATTATGCGCATCCGAAAATTTTTCTCTGCCGGAACTCGAAAAACTGACGGCGAGTTTCCGCTATGAACTGGGGCAAACCGGCGCGCATCTGGATCCGGAGTTGGAGAAACAATTAAAAGAAGAATAGCCGTTGGCGCCTGGCGCAGCATCTGCATTTCGCATGGATTGACTCCAAAATAAACCAGATTATGTCTAAATTCTCGCTTCGTTATCCTTATTTCATTATCGTTGGCTGTCTGATGAGCGTGGTGCTGGGATTGTCCAGCCTGGTTCGCATGCCGGTCGATTTGTTTCCGAATATCAATATTCCGGTAGTAGTGGTGGCGACTTTTTATTCAGGCATGCCGCCGGAGCAGATCGAAGCCGATATTACCAGCCGGTTCGAGCGGGCTTTCACGCTGGCCAGCAACATTGACCACATGGAGTCCAGATCATTGCCTGGCGTCAGTCTGGTCAAGATCTACTTCAAACCAGGCTCCAATCCGGATTCGGCGGTCACCGGCATCTCGAATCTGGCGATGGCTAGTCTCAGGCGGCTGCCGCGCGGCACTTTGCCGCCGGTCATCATGAAGTTCGACGCTTCCAGCATGCCGGTGTGCCTGATTACCTTCAAGGGTGAAGGGCTGAACGAAAAGCAGCTTTACGATCTGGCCCGCTTTACGGTTCGCAACCAGGTCGCCAGCGTGCCCGGTGCTTCGGTTCCACAGCCGTTCGGCGGCACGATACGGCAGATTCAGGTCTATGTCGATCCGGCAAAGCTGCAAACCTACGATATGAGCGTCATGGATGTGGTGCGTTCGGTGAACGACGCCAATCTGATTCTGCCGGCGGGCCAGGTGCGAGTGGGCAATTCCACCTATAGTCTGTATACCAACAGTCAACTACCTACCATGGAAGCCATCAACGACCTGCCTGTCAAGACGGATGGCCAAAATTCGGTGATGGTGGCCGATATTGGCCACGCAGCCGACGCCACGGCGATCCAGACCAATGTGGTGCGCGTGGATGGGCAGCATTCGGTGTATGTGCCGATTTTGAAACAGGGCGGAGACACTAATACCATCTCGGTAGTGGAAGGCGTTAAGAATATTGTCGGTAAACTGTTGGACGTGCCGGAATCTCTGATCACCAATGTCGTTTTCGACCAGTCGGTTTATGTGAAGAGCGCCATTGAAAACCTGCTGCATGAAGGGGCCATCGGCCTGTTGCTTACGGGGCTGATGATTCTGATTTTTCTCGGTAACGCCAGGGCGACCGGCGCTGTCATGTTGTCTATTCCGTTGTCGGCGCTGGTTACCTTTTTCATTCTTTTTGCCGGTGGAAGTTCGGTCAATACCATGATACTCGGCGGATTGGCCCTGGCTTTTTCGCGGTTGATCGATAACTCGGTCATTGTGCTGGAAAATATTTTCCGCCACCTGGAAATGGGCGAACCGCCTGAAGTTGCGGCTCAGGAAGGCGGGCGGGAAGTGGCGTTGCCGGTTCTGGCTGCGACCCTGACCACGGCGATTGTGTTCTTTCCTGTGACATTTCTATACGGGGTAAGCCAATTCCTGTTCTCGGCTCTGGCCTTGTCTGTGGTAATTTCGCTGTTTGCTTCCTATATTGTGGCCATGACGGTAGTGCCTTTGTTCTGCGCCAAATTCATCAAGGCGCCTCATGAACACGAACCGCATCGGCCCAGCGAGGCGATAACCGGCCCCCTGTCATGGTATGCCCGCTACCGCTATGTGGGCGAGCAATTCAATTTTTGGTTCAATGAGCGATTCAACCGATTTTTAAACCATTATCAGCAACTCCTGGAGCGGTTTCTGAAAAAGCCGGGGTTGACGGTGGCCGGCATCGCCGGGATATTTGCCCTCAGTCTCGGTCTGTTTCCATTGCTCGGCATCTCCTTTTTTCCCAGAACCGATCCGGGCCAGTTCGTGATCATGCTCAAGGCACCGTCCGGAATGCGTATCGAAGCCACCGAACAGCAGGTGGCCAGCCTGGAAAATCTGGTGCGTGGCGTCGTGTCCCGGGAAGATTTGCGGATGATACTTTCCAATATTGGTTCGGTGCCTGATCTGCCGGCCATTTACACCACTAATTCGTCCGAAAACACCGCCTTCGTGCAGGTCAGTCTTAATGATGAACACCGGATCGGCAGCTATGAATATATGCAGCAGGTGCGGGAGGCCATCGCCCGCGAAATGCCGCAATTGAGTGTTTATCTGCAGGCGGGGGGGTTGGTGGACTCGGTGGTCAATCTCGGTTTGCCTGCCCCCATCGATGTGCAGATCGGAACCCGGGATATGAAAGTGGCGCATACCGTGCTGGGCGAGCTGGCCGACAAGATCAGGAAAATCCCGGGAGTAAGCGATGTTTTTACCCCGCAGTCGCTGAACTTGCCGGCTCTGGAGATCGATGTCGACCGGGTGCGTGCGGCGCAACTGGGGCTCACTCAAAAGGAGGTTATCAACAATCTGATCACGGCGCTGACATCGGACGCCATGATTGCGCCGACATTCTGGATCGATCCCAAATCCGGCAATGATTACATGCTGACGGTTCAATATCCGGAGAACAGGGTCAAATCGATCACAGATCTTGAGCAACTGGCGTTGAGAGGCAAAAATGCGTCGGCCACAACCACGCTGGGCGCGGTCGCCACAGTGCGGCGTATCAGCTCGCCGAACGAGGTGGATCATTATCAGCTCCGCCGGGTTCTGGACATCTATGTCGCGCCCAGAGGCGAGGATCTGGGCGCGATAGCGTCAGCCGTCAGCCGGATTATAGCGGAAACCGATCTACCCAAGGGGGTGACCGTCGATATGCGCGGTTCGGTACAGGGCATGTGGGCCTCGTTCAGCAGTTTCGGCACAGGACTCGCCTTGGCCGTGGTGCTGGTTTATCTGATTCTGGTGGCCCAGTTTCGGTCATTCGTTGACCCGCTTATTATTTTACTGGCGGTGCCGACCGGCTTGACCGGTGTGTTGCTGATGCTTTGTAGCGCCGGAACCACGCTTAACGTCATGTCGCTGATGGGCGTGGTAATGATGAGTGGCATCGTGGTCTCGAACAGTATTCTGATCGTCGAATTTACCAAGCATCTATGCGATGAAGGTATGACCGTGCACGAAGCGGTCGGTCTGGCCTGCCGGGTTAGATTGCGGCCGGTGCTGATGACTTCGCTGGCGACCATCATCGGTCTGATTCCAATGGCGATGAAGCTGGGCACCGGCAGCGAATCCTATGCACCGCTGGCGCAGGCCATCATTGGCGGTCTGAGTGTCTCTGTGGTGCTGACGGTGTTTGTGGTGCCGGCCGCCTACCTGCTTATCTATGGCCGCAAGCAGCACAAGCGTAGCGATGATCCCGGAATGCCCGCCGCCGATAGCAAAGAACTGGAGGTAACCGGATGAAAATATGGAAAAACGTCTTGCTGCTCAGCTTTCTGGCCAACCTGGTTTGCCGGCCGGCTGTCTGCGATGAAATAGCCAATGGCGGTCTGACGCTTAAGGCTGTACAGGAACTGGCGTTGAAGAATCACCCGCATATCGGTGCCGTGCAGTCCGAGGCGCAGGCGGCGCGCGAATCCGTAACCAGAGCCAGATCGGCCTATTTTCCGCATATAGAAGCCAATATTACGGCTGTTGGCGCCACCAAGAACGCCTGGCTGGCGTCGGGTTTTCTATTGACGCAATCGACGGTAAATAGCCGGGCCGCCACTGGTCTGACGGTGGAGCAGTTGATTACGGATTTCGGCAGAACGGCCACCCTGGTTGAATCCAGCGAATTGAAGGCCGAAGCCGGCGAGCAGAGTTTGCAGGCGGCGCGGCTGCAAACTCTGCTGCAAGCCACGCAGGCCTATTTTAAGGTGCTGCGGGCGCAGGAAGTCCTCAAGGTCATGGATGACACGGTCGCGACCCGGCAGGCGGAGCTAACCCAGATCGAAGCGCTAAGTCGCGGCGGCTTGAAGTCGACTCTGGATGTCAGCTTTGCCAAGGGGAATCTGGGCGAGGCGAAAATCCAGCGGCGCAAGGCGCAGAACGACCAGCAGGCAGCCCAGGCCGATCTGGCGGTTGCTCTGGGCAGCCAGGAAAACAATGATATCAGGGTATTTCAGGATCCGGTTTCGGCTGAGTCGCTACCGAATCTGGATGAAGAAATTGATCAGGCGCTGACGATTCGCCCGGATTTGCGGGCCGTTCGCCTGGAGCACAGCGCCGCCGTGAAATTTGCCGAGGCGGAGGCTAAGCTTTATCGGCCCAGGATACGGCTGATAGGCACGGTGAATGCCGCGCCCTGGATTCAATCCACGAATAATTTCACCACCTATAATGCCATTGGCGGTGTCATTATCAGTACTCCGATATTCGACGGCTTTGAAATCGCAGCGCGAAGAGACGAAGCAAAGGCCAAGGCGCTGGCTGCCGGATACAACCTGACCGATGCCGAAAATCAGGTTTTGCGCAATGTGAGGGTGGCCTGGTTGTCGGCCAATACCGCCCTGGCGCAGATGGAGCCGGCCAAGGCGTTGCTGGAGCAGGCGAAACAGACGCTGAGTCTGGCTAAATCCCGTTATGAGCTGGGATTGGGATCCATTGTCGAGTTGAGTCAGTCCCAGTTGAATCTGACCAGGGCCGCCATAGGCGAGGCGGACGCCCGCATTGAATATCAATTGCGCCGGCTGGAACTGGATTATCAGGTCGGCAAGATACAGCAGGATTTTCTGGCTTTTGGAGAGGAAGAATCCTAAACAGTCTGCTGGGCCGACGACTGATTTTGGTGGGTGGCGCAGTTGTGAATGGTGTATTTGAACCACATTCACAGCTCTAGCAGTGTGTTTTCAACGAATACTGGTTATTTATTCGATGCAAGTAATTGATTTTGCGCTCGTTGATTTGTGGCATTAAAGTTGCTTATTTTTTAATATGTTTGTATGAAAATAATTGTCCGTCGGCGTTTCGCGGTTTTCGGCATGGCTCATAAGTTTTCGTATGCAGCCATGTCGAAAGGCATTTTTCATTTAAGGTCGTCCAAAAATGGAATGTGCAAAAAAATTGAGTGAATTAAACAATTTATATTAAGCTGCGATGCTGAACGCCTCGCCGATAGTCTATGCAACCTATTAACTTGAAGATTAATGAATGAACAAAACACTCTTTAAACTTGATCTTTGCGTACCGCTTTCAAATGGTGCAATAAGCCTTCATGCGCTCGCTAATGAGCTGGTTTCCACGGCTGGTATTAGAATGGAAACCAGAACAGTTCCTGGGGAAGAGCGTCTGCGGATGACAGAAAATCAAACTACGTTCGGGAGGTTTTGCGCATGAACGAGATTGTCGTCATAGCCCTGAGAAGGCCTTATACCTTTGTTGTTCTTTCGATTCTGATCCTGATATTCGGTATCCAGTCGATACTTAAATCGCCGACCGACGTTTTTCCGAATATCAAAATTCCGGTCATATCGGTGGTCTGGTCTTATGCCGGCATGTTGCCGGCCGATGTTTCGGGACGGATCACTTTTTTCTTCGAGCGCGCCCTGACCTCGACAGTGGAAGGCATAGAACGCATCACCAGCCAGTCCTACTTTGGCAGCAGTATTATCAATATCCTGCTTCAACCGGAAACCAATCTTGCAGGCGCCGAAGCGGAGGTTGCGGCAATTTCGCAAACCATTACCAAGGCGCTGCCGCCGGATATTTCGCCGCCCATGATCATGCGTCTGGAAGCCTCGTCGGTGCCGGTAGCCATGCTGCAGGTGACCTCCGACACGCTGACCCCGGCGCAGCTTTACAATGTGGCCTACATGCAAATCCGGCCCTTGCTGGTGACCATACCCGGCGCAATTTTGCCCCATCCCTACGGGGGCAAGCCCATGCAGTTGCTGGTCTCGCTCGACAAACAGAAACTGCTCGCCCATCATCTGTCGCCAATGGACGTGCATAAGGCTTTTGGCAATCAGAGCATTGTGCTGCCCGCCGGCGACCAGAAGATTGATTCGACTGACTGGATGGTGCAGACCAACGCGACACCGATGGAAGTCGAAGATTTTAACAATATCCCGGTCAAGCGAGTTGGAAACGCCACCATTTTCATGCGCGATGTCGCGGATGTGTCGCTCTCCGGCCCACCGCAAACCAATTCCGTGCTGGTAGACGGCAAACAGGCGGTGATGATCGTGGTGATGAAAAGCGGGGACGCCTCTACCCTGGCGGTCGTTGACGGCATCAAGAAGGCGCTGCCGCGCATCAGCAAGATCGTGCCTGCCGGCGTGGGGGTCAAAATCCTTAACGACGCCTCAATTTTCGTGAAGGATTCGATCAAGGATGTTGTGCAGGAAATGTTGACCGCCTCGGCGCTGACCGGCCTGGTCGTGCTGCTATTTCTAGGCTCTTGGCGGGCAACCACCATTATCGCCACCTCGATACCGCTCTCCATCCTGACCTCTATTATTTGCCTGCACATGGCTGGAGAGTCGATTAATGTCATGACCCTGGGCGGATTGGCGCTGGCTGTCGGCATTCTCGTCGACGACGCTACCGTGATGATCGAAAATATCGACACCCATATGGAAATGGGCAAACCGCTGGAAACAGCGATTATCGACGCCGCCAATCAGATTGTTATCCCGACTTTTGTCGCCACCCTGGCCATTGTGATTGTCTGGTTCCCGTTGTTCGAGCTTAGCGGCGTATCCGGCTGGTTGTTCAAGCCAATGGCGGAGGCGGTTATTTTCGCCATGCTGGCATCCTTCATCCTGTCGCGTACCCTGGTGCCGACCATGGCCAAATTCATTCTTGTCGATCACAACGCGCCGCATCCGCAGCATCACGGGCATCCCGAAAAAGATGATGTGTCCGAACACGTTTACAGCATCACCAACAAGGATGCCGAAGACAGCGCCATGGCCGATATCGGCGGCAGCCATTTTGCGATGCCCTTGCCGGATCCCGAGTATGAGGCGGAGAAATCGCGGGGCTTGTTCGGCCGCATTCAGCAGGGTTTTGAGCACGGCTTCAATCGTTTCCGCGAACGCTACAATGTTTTGCTTGAACAGGCGGTCGCCCATCGTGGTTCCTTCGTCAGCATCTTTCTGGCGATTGCTGTTTCTTCTCTCAGCCTGCTTTACTTCAATGGCCGCGATTTCTTCCCCGAGATCAAATCGGGTATCCTGCAGATGCATATGCGGGCGCCGCTCGGCACCCGGATCGAGGTGTCAGGCCGGATCGCCACTCTCGTCTCGGAGGATATCAAAAAGATGTTGCCCGGTCAGGTTGAAGACATCATCAGTAATTGCGGCCTGCCGGTCGGGCCGCATAATCTGGCCTTCATTCCGACGCCGACCATCGGCACCCAGGATTGCGATTTGACGATTGCGCTGAAAGATGAAGAGTCGCCGGTTTGGGATTATCGGCGCATTCTCAGAAAAGGCTTAAAAGAACGTTATCCAGGTACCGTATTCACTTTTCAGCCAGCGGATCTGACAGCCAAAATTCTTAACTTCGGTTCGCCCTCGCCTATCGATGTGCAGATCAATGGTATGGATCTGGCTAACAACTACGAGTTCGCCCGCAAGCTGGCCGGAAAACTGCGCACCATCAGCGGCACCAGCGACGTATCGATTCAGCAGACGATGCGTACGCCGACCCTGATGGTTAACGGTAACCGCACCCTTGGGGTCAACACCAATATGTCCCTGCGCTCCATTGCCGACAATATGCTGCTTTCGACTTCCGGTAGCCAGCAGATCGACCAGGAATACTGGCTCGATCACAAGACCGGTATGTCCTATCAGATTAATATCTATACCCCGCAGCCGCAGATGACCCGAATTCAGGATCTGCTGACCGTTCCCGTCGATAACGGCGAACTCAACGATTCGGCTGAAAATAAATTACAACTGCTCGGCAATGTGGCGACTCTGAGCGTCAAAGGTACCCCCGGCGTAATTACCCATCAGGATATCATGCCGCTGATCGACGTTTATGTGTCCGCCGAAGGCCGCGATCTGGGCGGTGTTTTGGCGGATGTGGAAAAAGTCGTCGAATCCATGGAGGAAGAGTTACCGCGAAGTGCGGCCATCGAGATTAAAGGTCAGGCCGAAACCATGCACGGTGCCTATGTCGAATTGATTGGCGGCCTCGTCGCCGCTATCGTGCTGATTTATCTGCTGATCGTCGTCAACTTTCAGTCCTGGATGGATCCTTTCATTATCATTACCGCCTTGCCGGGCGCCTTGGCGGGCATCGCCTGGGCGCTGTTTCTGACGCATACCAATATTTCGGTGCCGGCGCTGACAGGGGCCATCATGTCTATGGGTACGGCGACAGCCAATTCGATTCTGGTGGTTTCTTATGCCCGCGAACGGCTTGAGTTGCACGGCGACGCGCTGCTGGCCGCCGTCGAAGCCGGTTACGCCCGCATCCGCCCGGTGATCATGACCGCAGCGGCCATGATTATCGGCATGCTGCCGATGTCGATGAGTAATTCCCAAAATGCGCCGCTTGGCCGTGCCGTGATGGGCGGTTTGACCGTCGCAACTTTTGCAACCCTGTTTTTCGTGCCATGCGTTTACGCCATCGTTTACAAGCGTAACGCTAGCAAAAAGGAGAATATCTAATGAGCAAGACTTTGCGTGGAAATCACGCTGTAATTTTAACAGTCCTGGCCTGCGCCCTTTATGTCGGCTATCAGTTTTATGAGCGCCGGCAAGATGCCGAAGCATTGCGCGAGCAAACCCTGGAGGCGGCCATTCCCAATGTCGCCATCGCCTACGCCATGCCGGCGCCGCCTTCCGAGACTATCACCCTGCCCGGCACCATCGACGCCTGGTATCAGGCGCCTATTTATGCCCAGGTTTCGGGCTATGTGAAAATGTGGTACAAGGATTACGGCGCCTGGGTGAAGAAAGGCGACGTGCTCGCCGAAATTATGGCGCCAAGCCTCGACGCCCAGTTTGCGCAAGCCAAGGCGGATCTGGAGTCGCAACGCGCCAAATATAATCTTGCCCTGGTGTCCGTACGGCGCTGGGTGGCGTTGCGCAAGTCGCATGCAGTTTCGGAGCAGTCAATCTCGGTACAGGAAGCCAATGCAAAATCCGAAGAGGCCCAGGTTAACGCCGCACAGCACAATGTCAATAATTTTCTGGCGAAAATGCGCTTCAAAACCATTGTTGCTCCCTATGATGGCGTGATAACCGATCGTAACATCAATGTCGGCGACTACATCAATAAGGAGGGTAATATCAGTGATCGCAACGGCGTCACCAATCTGTTTTCCGTGGCCGACATTCATATGATGCGGCTTTTCATTTCCGTGCCTGGCACTTTTGTGCGTTTCCTGAAGCCTGATGTCACGGCGGATGTGATTGTGCCGCAATTCCCGGATCGGCATTACACCGCCAAATTCCTGACTGTCGCTAACGGCATCGACCCCAACACGCGCACAGTGGTGACCGAATTTACCATCGACAACAAGGATAAATCCCTATGGCCGGGTTCATACGCCACGGTTCGCCTCACCGTGCCGCTGGATTCGAGCGTACTGACGATTCCTTCCAGCGCCATGGTGTTTGAAGAGGAGGGTACGCAGGTGGCCACTGTGACGGCGGACAATCGCATCCACTTCCAGCATATCACCGTCAGCAAAATACTTGACGCAACGGTTGAGGTGACGGAAGGCGTTTCCAAAACCGACCGAATTGTGAACAACCCCAGCGCGGCCTTGCTGGAAGGCGACGAGGTGCATATCGTCACGCCTGCGCCCGGCTATCATGTGAGTGCCGAGGAAGAGGCTGAAACGGCCGAGGCAAAAGAACACTCTTCAATAAACCCTTCTCCTTCAAAATGATGGGCAAGCGCTTACGGATTAAACCAGAAATGTCTAGCATCTTTAGTGTCCGCGCACGGCGTAGCGGCTTTTTACTGCTGGCGATCAATTTGTCGGCATGCAATACGTTCCCGGCTGTCGATCTGGCACCCGATTATCAGCCAGCCCAGTTCGTGGTTCCCGATTCCTGGCATGGCTCCAGCCCCTTTGTCGAAGCGAAGCCGTCGGATGGCGAATTGCGCAAGGACTGGTGGACAGTTTTTGACGATCCGGTTCTGAACAAGCTTGAAGAACAGGGCATGGCGGCTAATCCGGATCTGCAGGCTGCCGCTGAACGCTTCGTACAGGTTCGCGATATGATGCTCAAGGCCCGCTCGCGGCTCATTCCGCATCTCGGCCTGGGATTCGGTGCTTCCGATAACAAGGAATCCGCCAACGGCCTGTTTAAAGGCGCTGATAATCCGATCTACGATTCGAGCGTCGCCGGCAATGCGCTTGCATCCTGGGAGCCCGACTTCTGGTCGGCAATTCGCAACAAGACGCGCATCGAGACCTACCGCGCCGAACAGAGCGCAGCCGAATACGGATTGGCGCGTTTGAGTCTGCAGGCGGAAATTGCCGCAAACTATTTCACGCTACGCGGCTACGATGCGCAGGAAGCGACTTATAGGCAATCTATCGAATACTACAAAATGTCGCTGGCTATCGTCACCGACCAGTATTTGGGCGAGATCGCCTCGGAACTTGACGTGGCCCGCGCCGAATATTTACTGTCCAGCACCCAGGCGAAAGAACTCGATATTAAAAGCAAACGCCAGGTGACGGAGCATGCGCTGGCTATTCTGGTCAATATGGCACCCGCCAGTTTCAGTGTCGAGCCGGTCGATGAACTTAAAATCACCAATTTCAGCATTCCGCAAAAAATTCCGGCCACGCTGCTTGAGCGCCGGCCGGATATTGCCGGCATGGAACGGCAGATGGCGCAGGCCAACCGCGCCATCGGCATCGCCCGGGCGGCCTTTTATCCCAATGTGGTCTTCCAGGCTGGCGGCGGGTACGAAAATCACAGCTTTGATATAATCAGTCTCGCCAATAGCCTCTGGTCCTACGGTTCGTCCATTTCGCTGCCGGTTTTCGAGGGCGGCTATCGCCGGGCTCAATTGCAACAGTCATGGTCCGCCTATCGCGAGACGGAAGACAAATACCGTTCAACGGTGCTGAACGCCTTTCGCGAAGTCGAGAACGGCCTGAGCCTGACCAAATTGCTGAACGAAGAAGTTGAACGGCAGGAGTCCGCTGTCGGAGCGGCGCTTAAAGCCCAGGATTTGACCATGGAGCTCTATAAGGGCGGTTTGAATTCCAGTCTTGATCTCATTTACGCGCAGGTCAATACCCTGACGGCGCGTATTACCGCAGTGGAGGTCAAAACCGGACTGCTGCAGTCTTCGGTCGGTCTCATCCGCTCGCTCGGCGGCGGCTGGAGCAATAAGGAATTGCCCACAGACGATCAGATTCAACCTTTCGGCGTTCTCCAATACAGCAATCTCAACAAACCGCAGCCTGCCGGGGGAATTGATGTCAATGCGGATAATAATGCGGTTAATAATGATCTGACCAAACCTGCGGCGCCCTGACGGCGCAATGCCGCCTTGCCGAAAAATCGGCAGGGCGGCGTCTCGCGGGTTTAAGGCGTTTTGGCGCGCCGTGCCTGCGCCACCCGGAAACTGGCGATGGAATTGCTAATTGGTTGAAATCAACAGGCATGACCGGTTGATCTCAACTACTTTTAAAAGGTAGTCCGGGTTTGCCTTTCAAACGCATTAAACGCTTCCCTACCATTCATTGCATACTAGATTTCCGGCCGCTTTGTGAGCGCAAGTTTCTCCTTATTTTGTGATCGGGCGTGAGGCGGTTTTGTCCGAGCCTGTTTGCGGCTCCCCGTCTGTAAAAATAACCGGTAGCGACTGATTCAGACATTCCGGATAAATTTTTATAGCGGCCTGTGCGGCATCGGCCCGTCTTGCGGTACGGCTCCCGGCTTTAAAAGCCATCCGCCTTCGCCCTCTCGCTGCAAAACTTATATTTCACTGCTCGAACTTTCAGTGCTTCCATTGGCAGGCATAAACCATATCGCCGTACATGGCGGAAGATGAAAAAATGGTATGAAAATTGCTAATGCACATGCTGTGCTGTAACAGAAACAGGCGTGGCAGGGCTATTTTTTGTCATATAACTGTCATATTTAATAGTCATAATCGCAACATTTTTACGCTTTACACCACCAACTGTGGTTTTTTGGGTACATGCATTTGTCCCGCAACTATTTGACACTCATTCAGGAGATTATTTTTTATGCGCAGGAACCCACAGATCAGCAAACGCGGAAAGGTATTGAAAGCCTGCATGCTTTCCTCGCTAATGTTTGCTGAAAGCGCCTTTGCCGCCGATAAAGCCTTGCTGGATTTATTATTGCAAAACGGTACGATTTCCCGGACACAGTACGAGAGCCTGTTAAAAACGGATACCACGGAAACAGCCAGCAGCTCTTTACTGGATGTGCTCAAACAAAATGGCGCGATTAGTCAGGATCAGTACAATGGACTGGCCAAACAGGCAGCTGCGCCGGTCACTGCGCCTACACCCCCGCCTGTCGCCGTTGCAGCCGCCGCCAATCCGGCCCCCACCGGCAATGCCGGCGTCATTCGCGGCAAGGGTGGAACTACCGAGGGTGGTGCGCCGGAACCCGCCCGGGTGGGGACGGAAATTGCCCCCGGTGTTAGCGCTACTTTCGGCGGCTTTATCGAGGCGGCCAGCATTTACCGCTCGAAAAATGAAACCCAGGATATCAATTCAAACTTTAACGGCTCCATTCCATTCGAGAATAATCCCAACGCCCATCAGACCGAGTTCCGAGAATCGGGCCGTCAGTCCAGGGTGTCGCTGCTGGTCGGAGGCGATTACGACAAACACACCAAATTGAACGGTTATCTGGAAATGGATTTTCTGGCTGCCGGCACTTCGGCAAACTCCAACCAGATCAGTGGTTATTCGCCGCGCTTGCGTCTGGGTTATGCAACCATAGACAAAACCGACTGGGGTTTTCATTTTCTGGCCGGGCAGAGCTGGAGT
>JAQTUW010000052.1 GCA_028707085.1 Methylococcales bacterium
AATTTTCCGGATACTTTGATTGCCCTTTATTGCTAGTTGACCTACAATCAAAAGACTCGTTGCTCGTATGCTTTGTGTTAAGGTTTTTTTTCGTCATTAAACAATGATACAACAACTTGCAACGAGTCATTGCTACATCACATTACGATAAAGCCTTATCGTAATGAAAATTTTACAAAATTTGTCCCGCTTTATGCTGGTAGCCGAGTAGTGCTACAAGCTGGCGATTAAAGTTAAAACTTAATTAGTATCAGGCAGTTAAGATGGCATCAAAGCTGTTAACGAGGGGCGGCCATAAGTCAATGTACCGGTTTTATCGAAAATAGCAGTTCGACAAGTGCCGATGGTTTCCAGAATGGCCGGATTTTTGATGATAATTTCCCGCCGCGCCGCCAGCGAAATTGAACTGATGATGGTAACGGGTATGCCAATCAATAAAGGGCAGGGCGTGGCAATTACCAGTACCGCCAGAAAACGCACAGCATCGCCCGTTAGCATCCAAGCAGTAACCGCAATCATGATCGCTAAAGACGCGTACAACGCACCTAGCTGATCGCCAAGCCGTCTGATATTAGGGCGATACTGCTAGGAAGAGCGCATCACTTCCATAATTTTGGCATAACGAGAATCGATGGATAGCTTGTCCGCACGAATCGTTAAGGCCGAATCGCCGTTAATTGCGCCTGACAAGACCTGCGAACCAATGGTTTTCGACATCGTATAGGGTTCGTCGGTCAAATCAGTAAAGTGGCTGTCACAATGGATAAGCCGGCCAGCAAATCAGCGCCAAAGTCACCCTGAAATAATTTAATGCAGAGCCAATAAAGCTGCGGAATGCCGCCAAAAGTCAAGACAGCGATTAGAGGCAGTTCCAGTAGCTGAATAGACAACGAAAATTGTCCGTGATAGATTTCGGCAGTCGCCGAACTTAAAGCCGGACTCAAACTGAGGGTATAGACTTCATATCCGGCATAAAACGCATAACGAAGAGTCAGGTAGACGCCTATGCCGAGTACGCTTAGCAAGGCGATCCTGCGGTTGGCTTGTGAACCCGTTACCGGGGATTGCTCTGTTTTAGGCATGGGCATACGGTTATTTTGATTGGTGTCGTCTATAATAAGTAACGGCGATGCAGCGCGAATTTTTGTGCTAATACGCTATAATTATCGTTCATATCTGTTCAAGGGCTTAAAATTATTTTCTTTTGAAATGGCTTCAAATGTTAAACGGTCGGAACTGGTCAGATATGAATCGCTAAACATATCACGGCGAACCTTGTATAGGGTGTTGCAGAAATAATGCAAATTAGCCGTTCTTAATAAATATTTTCAATAATCTAAAAAACTATGTTTTATTTGCGTATCCTTTTAGTCGCTATAATGCTGGTAAATTCAGCTTATGCGAAGCCTAGTAAAAAAACGCATGCAGATAATGCTGGAGAGCAGCGGAAAATCATTGTAGCTGTGGATCATGTGCTGGATGCTAATCGTGATTTTGTTAAGCGACATAGTAAAAGCTATTTTTTACCTTTTATTAAAGGACAAACACCAAAAGCAACCGTTTTAGGCTGCGCCGATTCAAGAGTTCATTCACATGCGATTGACCCTCATCCCGATGGGGATTTATTTTTTGTTAGAAATATAGGTAATCAAATTGTTCCTGTACGCGGCTCTATTGAATACGGAGTTAGGCATTTACATACTCCTTTGTTGTTAGTGCTTGGTCATACCATGTGTGGTGCAGTCAGAGCGGCAATGCAAAGTTATTCTGAAATGTCTCCAGCAATTAAAACTGAATTGGATAATATGCATGTTCCTCATGGCGATCCAGATAATGTCTCTCTGGTACTGGATTCAGTTGAACATAACATTAATCATCAGATAGATGAAGCAATGAATTTATTTGCCGATGAATTAAAGCAACAAAAATTAATTGTAATAGGTGCTGTTTATGATTTTAGGAACGATTATCATCAAGGTTACGGGCGTTTGGTAATTATTAATGTCAACGGCTCAAACGATGTAGTAAAAATAAAAGAATCTCTAAGTTTTTCCAGAAAAAAATCCTTAAATGATGTGTTTATAAAGAAATAAAATATGTAGTTTATAAAGTCAAGTACAGGAGCAATTATGATGGCTGTAGCATTTAAGCAAAAGTGGTGTCAGGTTTGCTGCGACCTGACCTCCTATTTCGCCGCCTGAGCAGATTAAAGATCTGTTGCATGGAAATAATCGCCCACTGACGGTGTGTTTGCCAGTGGGCTAAATTAAAACTACGCTGTGATTATCTCAACCGCATTTCATTGCGATCGGCGCGAACGGCAGGTCATTGATTTGAAAAATCCTCCTTTCGCACAGCGCCAATCGAAGTGCGATTTTTCGAGGTTCCCATAAGTTTAATGCCGGCGGCTGTTTTTACTTTATAATTGCCACACAAAGGCTTTCCGGAACAAACCATGATTGAGCGCCTGATCAGATATCACGCTATCATTTCCATCGTTGGAAATATTGTTAAGGTTAACGTCGGCAATAATGCAGAAAAGCCGGGCGTTAGCGCCCGATTTGGCGATCTGGCCTTTATCGAGGATGGCGATGGCGGCCAATCCCTGGCGCAGGTGATCAGGATCGAGGCCGGCCATGTTTCCCTGCAAGTGTTTTCCGGTACCCAGGGCATTTCCACCGCCGCTTCCGTACGTTTTCTAGGCCACGCCATGCAGGCAACCTATTCAGTTAATATTCTAGGGCGGATTTTTAACGCCACCGGTCAGCCACTGGACGGCGGTCCCACGCTGGAGCCCGATCCTAAAGTGGCAATCGCCGGCCCTTCGGTTAATCCGATGCAGCGTAAATTGGCGTCCAGAATGATCCGCACCAATGTGCCGATGATTGATGTCTTCAACTGTCTGGTGGAAAGTCAGAAAGTACCGGTCTTTTCAATTTCCGGCGAACCCTTTAACCCGTTTCTGGCGCGCATAGGCATACAGGCCGACGCCGACATTGTGGTGTTTGCGGGATTGGGGCTTATTTTTGACGACTTTTATTTTTTTCGCACCCAGTTTGAGCAGGCGGGCGTATTCGCCCGAACGGTCATGTATTGCAACATGGCTTCCGACCCTATTGTGGAACGCCTGCTGGTGCCGGATATGGCGTTGGCCGTGGCCGAACGTTTTGCGGTGGAGGAAGGCAAGCGGGTGCTGGTGCTGATGACGGATATGACGGCTTTCGCCGACGCCTTGAAAGAAGTGGGTGTCTCCCTGGAGCATGTACCGTCGAATCGCGGTTATACCGGCGACTTGTATTCGCAACTGGCCAGGCGTTATGAAAAAGCCTGTGATTACAAGGGTGCAGGTTCGGTGACCATTTTAACGGTAACCACCATGCCCGGCGATGATGTGACGCATCCGGTTCCGGATAACACCGGCTATATCACCGAAGGCCAGTTTTATTTGCATCATGGCATGCTTGATCCATTCGGTTCGCTTTCCAGGCTGAAACAGCATGTGATCGGCAAGGTTACCCGCGAAGACCACGCCCAGATCATGAATACCATGATCCGTTTTTATGCGGCGGCCAACGAGGCTGAACAAAAACAGGCGATGGCTTTCGAATTGTCGGCCTACGATGAAAACCTGCTTAAATTCGGCAGGCTGTTTAGAAAGCGTTTTATGGATATTAACGTTTCCATTGCGCTTGATGCGGCGCTGGATTTGTGCTGGCAAACTCTGGCGGAATGTTTTACCGAGGATCAATTATTGATGAAACAGTCGCTTATCGATACTTACTTGCCCAAAAAACCTTATGCCGCGCCAGTCGTTTAGCAAAGCCACTCTGACTAAGGAGGTTGCCCAGCTTAAACGCTACCGGCATTTTTTACCTTCGCTGGACTTGAAACGGCAGCAACTTATCTTCCAGCGTTACAAGGCGGCGGCAAGTCTGGCGAAAATCGAAGCGCAAATCAACGAATGCCGGGCTATCGTACTTGAAAATCTGCCGATGATGTCCGATCTGCGTATCGTTTTAAACGATCTGGCAGTGGTCTCGGCGGTCAGCATCGGCAAGGAAAATAGCGTTGGCGTAAACTTGCCGGTGTTGAATGCGGTTGACATTACGCTCAAGCCTTATTCCGTCTATGCCAAGCCGCACTGGGTCGATCACGCCGTGATTTTGTTACGGCGCATGCTGGAACTCAAGGTTCAATTGAGCATCGAACAGCGCCGCTTCGATATTTTGGACGCCGCTGTTAAAAAAGTGACCCAGCGGGTGAATTTTTTCGACAAGATTTTGATTCCCCGGGCGGAAAAAACGATTAAAAAAATCGGCATTTTTCTAGCGGACAAGGAAAGAGCGGCAATTGTCGGCGCTAAAATCACCAAACAAAAACGCTTGAACAAAGGTTCGTCGTGTCCATAGTCAGATTGAAAAAACTTACTTTCTGCGGTTTAAGCGTCGATAAAACCGAGGTGTTGACGGCGCTACAGGCACTGGGCGGCGCGCATCTTATCGCCGCCGATACCGTATCCGAATTGCCGCAGCCCACCCGATCCACGGATGAGCAACGCGCCTGCAAGGCTCTAAAATATTTAAGCCAGCACCCGAATCGGCGGCATCAGCAGCATGATGACAAAAATTTCGATTTCGACGGCATTATCAATCGGACGCTGGACATCCAGCTTGCTACCCGGCAATTGAGCGACAAGCGCGATGCGTTGCTTAAACGCATCAAGGAAGTTGAACCCTGGGGTAATTTCAGCCTGCCCGAAAACGAACAGTTGGCCGGGTTGCGGCTATGGTTTTATATCGTTCCCAAGAAAATGATGCCAAAAATTCAGGCTGTCGATTTGGTCTGGCAGGTAGTCTGGAAAGATAATCTGCATGACTATGTGGTGGTTATTGACAGCCAGGAGCCGGCCGCTTCCAGCATGCCGGTGGCCAGAACCCATACCGGCCATGTCCCGCTGGCGACCCTTAAATCCGAACTGGAACAGGTTGAACTGGCGCTGGAAGACCTGCGGGCGGAAAGATGGGCCTTGACGCGCTGGATAGGGCTGATCGCCGCCAATATCGGCCAGGCCCGGGATCAATCCGAATTGCAGGCCGCCCATGCCCTGGCGCTGGACAGGGAGGGCGTGTTTATCGTTCAGGCCTGGGTTGCGGCAAGCGACGCCGCCCGTTTCGAACAATTCGCCAGCCGATACCGGCTGGCCTTGATAAGCGCCGACCCAGGCCGCGGCGATAAGCCGCCCACCTTGTTGGATAATCCCGTTCCCTGGGCGGGCGGGGCGGATTTGGTCAGGTTTTATCAAACCCCTGGTTATTTCGGCTGGGATCCTTCGCCGGTGGTCTTTTTCTCGTTTGCATTTTTCTTTGCGATGATCATGTCAGACGCCGGTTATGCGGCTTTGTTGGCCGTATACCTGGGCCTTAAATGGCGCGGCATGGGGCGTACGCCGACGGGTTTGCGTTTTCGGCTGCTGGTGTTGACGGTCATTTTAATCTCGCTAGTCTGGGGCGTGCTCTGCAACAGCTATTTTGGCTATGGTTTTGCCCCGCAGAGCCTGGCCGGCAAGTTGAAAATCATCGATATGGACAACTTCGGCGCCATGATGCGGTTGTCGATTTTCGTTGGCGTCGCGCATCTCGCGCTGGCGAATCTGATCATGGCCTATCAGCGCAGAGGCAAAACCACGACTCTGGCTGCTCTGGGATGGGTGGCGGTGGCGGTCGGCGGCTTCGTGTTCTGGATCGCTGCCGATTTACAACACGGTGTTGCGCGGCAAATCGGTTTGGGGCTGTTGTTGGCGGGCGGCCTGTGTGTGTTGTTTTTCAGTAGCGAACGGGTTGTCGTCAAACCGGTGGACTGGCTATGGTGCATTCTGGATGGCCTCAAGGCGCTGACCGAAACCACCAGTCTGTTCGGTAACGTCCTTAGTTATTTGCGGCTGTTCGCCCTGGGCATGGCCAGCGTCTCGCTGGCCATGACGTTTAACCGGCTGGCCGGGCAGGTTCATCACGCCTTGCCGGGGGTGGGGCTGCTGGCCAGCCTGCTGATTCTGCTGGCCGGGCATGCCCTGAACCTGCTGTTATGTTTATTAAGCGGTCTGGTGCATGGTTTACGGCTTAATTTTATTGAATTTTACAACTGGAGTGTGTCAGATGAAGGCTATCCATTCAAGGCGTTCGCCAAAAAAGGAGCAGGTTGATGAATGAAACAGTCATGTTTTTGGGCTGGGTGGGCCTTTACGCGCCGGTGGCCCTGGGCGCGTTGGGCAGTTCCATCGGTTGCTCGATCGCCGGGCAGGCGGCCATCGGCGCCATGCTCGATACGGAAAGCGGTTACGGGCGTTATGTCGGGGTTTCGGCGATGCCTTCCTCTATGGTGATTTTCGGCATTGTCATCATGATGAGCCTGAATAGAACCATTACCGCCGATGTCGCCCCGGGTATTTTCGTGATAGGGGTCTTGTCGGGTCTGGTATTGCTGGCGACGGCGATTTATCAGGGGCAATGCTGCGCCTGCGCGATCCTGGCGGCGAAATCCAAACCCGAAATTTTCGGACTTTCCATTGTGCCGGCGGCAATTGTTGAAGGTTTCGCGGTGTTTGCCTTCATTTTCGCGCTGGTTGTCATCGGCGACATACCCAAACCTTAACAAGGTATCATGACATCATGAACAGCGAACATGCGCAAAAAACCTCGACCGGCGTGGACGAATTAATCGCCAGGCTTAAGGAGCAGGGCATAGCGGTCGGACAGGAAAAGGCTGAAAGCATCGTGCTGGACGCCGAAAAACGAGCCGAATGGATTATCAGCGAGGCTACGCGCGAAGCGCAGGAGTTGATCGACAAAGCCAAGGCCGAGGCCGAAGCAATTAGAATTGCCGGCGAGGATGGCCTAAAACTGGCGGGCCGGGACGCCTTTCTGAAATTACGCGACATGCTGTCCGGTAGTTTTAAACGCGAAGTGATGCGTCTGGTCGGTAATAAAATGGCCGAGAAAGATTTTCTGGAAAGCCTGATTCTGGCTCTGGCCGGCGAGGTTCGCCATGAAACCGGGCTCGATCAGGCCGGGCAGCTTGTCATACAATTGCCAGAACATGTGCTCGACGCCCATGAGCTGCGCAAGGACACGGAAGAGCTACAAGCCGGCGAGTTGAGCCATTTCGTGATCGAGCTTGCGACCGGGATGTTGCGTTCGGGGGTGGAGCTTGAAATTTCCGCGGATTTGAAAGGCGGTGTGCTGCTTAGGCTGGAGGATGACGACATCATTATCGATTTTACCGATCAATCCGTCGCCACGCTGCTGCTGGACTATCTGCAACCGCGCTTCCACGCCCTACTGGAAGGCATCAGCAAATGATGATTACCGGGCAGTTTAAATATGCGATGCTGATGGCAAGCCTGCCGGCCCACCAGTCCGAACTTTTTTCGGCCCGTCAGACGCCGCTGTCCAGCATTCAGCTTGAAAAACGCCTGACCTGGCTGGAGGATCACGACGCTATGGACTTGCGGCGTATCGAAGAGCTGCTGTTCTGGTCGCAAATAAATAATGCCAGCGACGAATTTATTTGCCAAAAAAGCAGCGAAGTCGTCCGTTTGATTCGCGATCCGTTTTTAAAAAACATCCTTATCTGGCGGCTGGAATGCAGAACGCTGCTGTCCGCGTTAAGAATGCGCCAGGCGGGCCTTGGGAAACCGCAAAAAAATACCTTTCCAGGCATCGGCAAATGGCTGGACGTCATTGAAAAAAACTGGGATAAGGACGATTTTGGCGTCGCTCGGCAAGTGCCGTGGATTATTCCGGTGCAACAATTGCTGGCGCAAAACGAATCGTATCAACTGGAAAAATTTTTGCTGCACCGCGACTGGCAATATTACACCAAGGCATGCAGCCAGCATTATTTCGATTTTCCGGCGGTGGTCATTTATGTTTTAAGATGGGATATTATCAACCGCTGGACGCTCTATCAGGCTGATCAGGCGCTTAAACATTTCGATGAACTGGTCGATGGCGGGCTGAATGGCCTGGTTCTGGATTTTTGAAGTCATAGTCTTGTTGATAATCGCAACACTTTAAATTAACTGGAAATATTGATGACGCGCGAGAAAACACCGACCGCCAGAGTCGTTGCGGTTCAGGATGACATTGTATCGATCGAAACCCTTGAGGGTGTCCGTCAGCCGCTGATTAAAAACGAACTGGTTTACATCCTTCCAGGCCGTAACGAAGCCCGATACACGGAACGCCTGAAAGCCGAGATACTGAGAATTTACGGTAAAACCGCCGACGCCCAGGTTTTTGAAAACACGGCCGGTATCGGGGTAGGCGATCTGGTCGAACAAAGCGGGAACATGCTGTCCGTGGAACTGGGGCCGGGATTGCTGGGTCAGGTTTACGATGGCTTGCAGAATCCGCTGGATGAACTGGCTTCCGCATATGGTTATTTTTTACCGCGCGGCGTCGATTTTCCGGCGCTGGATGTTAATTTTCTCTGGTCTTTCACACCGCTGGTTAGGGTTGGCGGCAAAGTAGGCGCCGGTTCTGTGCTGGGCACCGTGCCGGAGCGCGGCATTACCCATAAAATCATGGCGCCGTTTAATCTGGTCGGCCTTGTTGAAGTCACCTGGATTCAGGCCGGATCGGTAACCGTCAATGACCCGGTGGCGAAAATCAGACTGGAGAATGGCAAAGAGCTGTCCGTGACGCTCAAGCAAAACTGGCCGGTGTCCAGACCCCTGTCCGGACAGTTGCTGAAAGACCGTGTCGTCAGCCGGCAATATCCCGTGACGCCGCTGATTACCCAGCTTCGGCTGATCGATACGTTTTTCCCAATCGCAAAAGGCGGAACCGGCTGTATCCCCGGGCCGTTCGGGGCGGGAAAAACCGTATTGCAGAACCTGATTTCCAAAAACTCGGATGTCGATATTGTGATTATTGTCGCCTGCGGCGAACGGGCCGGAGAAATCGTCGAAACCATCACCGAATTCCCGCAACTGATCGATCCTAAAAGCGGCGGCTCTCTGATGGATAGAACCATCATTATCTGCAATACCTCATCCATGCCGGTCGCCGCCCGGGAAGCATCCATTTATACCGGCATCACCCTGGGCGAATACTATCGGCAAATGGGCCTGGATGTGCTGTTGCTGGCCGATTCAACCTCGCGCTGGGCGCAAGCCATGCGCGAAACATCCGGGCGGCTGGAAGAAATTCCCGGCGAAGAAGCGTTTCCAGCCTATCTCGATTCGGCGATTAAAAATATTTATGAACGCGCCGGCGTCATTTTAAATGCCGATGGTTCGACCGGCAGTTTAACGATTATAGGCACTGTTTCGCCGGCAGGCGGCAATTTTGAGGAACCGGTTACCCAGGCGACCCTGGGCACAGTCAAAACCTTTCTGGGCTTAAGCGCCGACCGCGCCTATAAACGCTTTTATCCGGCCGTCGATCCGTTAATATCCTGGTCTCGCTATCTGAGCCAGCTCCAGGACTGGTATGAACAAAACCTGGGCTCGGGCTGGACAGCCGACGTGCAGTCTCTGCTGGAGTTGCTGAAACGCGGAGACGGCGTTTACCAGATGATACAGGTGGCCGGGGAGGAGGGGATTACCCTGGAGGATTTCGTCTGCTTTCAGGCAGCCAAGTTTGTGGACATGGTGTATTTGCAACAGGATGCTTACGATGCGGTCGATGTGGCTGTGCCGATCATGCGCCAGAAAGAGAGTTTCAAAAAAATAGTCGCGCTGGTCAACGTCGATTACCGGTTCGCCGGTCAGGATGAGGCGCGGGATTATTTTACCCGTTTGACCGGCCTGTTCAGGAATCTGAACTACGCGCCGGCCGGCACGCCGGAATATGAGGCGCTTTTGGCAAAAATCGACCAGCTTTATGAGAAATGACGCTTGGTCAAGGGTGGCCCGTACGCCGGAATCGGGTTGGGAAAAGGCTGGATTGAAAACCCTGCGGCCAATAGCCGGGCGTGTCAATTGCGTCAGGCTGGTTTTTCGAGCTTCCCTGCTGCGTACAGGTCATTTATGAAAGCCATGGTACTAAACAGGCTCTGCAAGCTTCAGGATAATCCGCAACCGTTGCAACTGACGGAACTGCCTGTCCCCACGCCGGGTGAAAAACAGATTCTGGTTAGAGTCTCAGCGTGCGGCGTCTGCCATACCGAGCTTGACGAGATAGAAGGCCGTACCCCGCCACCGCAATTACCGGTGGTTCCCGGTCATCAGGTGGTTGGCCGCGTCGCGGCGGTGGGTGACGGGGTTGGTCATCTACAGGTCGGCAACCGGGTCGGCGTCGCCTGGATTTTCTCGGCCTGTGGCGATTGCAAATTTTGCCGGTCAGGGCGTGAAAATCTTTGCCGCGCATTCGTCGCCACAGGCCGGGACGCCAACGGCGGCTACGCCGAATACATGTGCGTCGGCGAAAATTTCGCCTATCCGATTCCGGAAGGCTTTTCCGACGCGCAGGCGGCTCCCCTGCTGTGCGCCGGGGCCATCGGCTACCGCTCGCTACGCCTAAGCGGGCTGACCGACGGACAACGTTTGGGGCTGACCGGCTTCGGCGCATCCGCGCATCTGGTCTTGAAAATGGCCCGGCACAGCTTTTCAGGTAGCGAAGTTTATGTATTCGCCCGCAGCGCGGCGGAACGCGAATTCGCCCGCGAACTGGGCGCCGTCTGGGCGGGCGACGCGACCGAAAATCCGCCGCACAAACTGGACTGCATCATCGACACCACTCCGGTCTGGCCGCCTGTTGTCGAAGCCCTGGCGAAACTTGAATCCGGCGGCAGACTGGTGATTAACGCTATACGCAAGGAAGGCGACAAGCAAAGCCTTCTGGCGCTGGATTATCCGCTACACCTCTGGCAGGAAAAAGAACTGAAAAGCGTCGCCAACATCACTCGCGCCGACGTGCTGGCATTTTTGAGCCTGGCGGCGCAAATGCAGCTTCAGCCCGAAGTGCAGGTATTCGCCTTGGAAGAGGCCAATCAGGCCCTGCTCGAACTCAAAGCCGGTAAAATTCGTGGGGCGAAGGTTTTAAAAATTGGCTAAAAGCATAGGGGGCATAGGGCGTAATAGCGAAAGCGTATCGCGCCGGCGAAGTGCGCATTATCCAGCGATTACGCATTCATTACGGCCCCGAATATCGTCATCTGGGCATTTCTACGCTTCCCATGGATTTGATGACTGTGATCTTGGCGGCCTCATAGGGGGCCGTTTAGCCAGGCCCTCAAACCTGGGTGCGGCTCCGGCTTCATCGCTTCAGAAACAACATTGGTATCGAGGACGATCATTCAAAATTCAGCGGCTCAGTCGGTGTCTTGTCTCTCACTTGAGTGAAGACATCAAAACCTTCGTTTGTTAGGCCGATCTGGCGACCCAATGTCGCAAGGGCTTTTCCCAGGTGAACACGCATCTTTGGCTTGACCGCTACGGCCAGAATTTCACGAACCTCGGCCTCGCTATGTCCATGTTGAGCGGCGCGCACACGCAATGCGCGGTGAACATCGTCGGGCAGATTGCGTATTGTTAGCATTGCCATAGCGTCACATCATAAAAATGCATTCAATATATTCACTTTACTTAAATGTATGCAAAGCCACAATACTGACTGGGCTAGAGTGTTTGCCATGTCGTAAAATATTTGAGTTTATCTGGCCAAACCTATTTGTACCTATTGTGCTATACTTGAAAATTTTAACAACAATTGAGCGATAACTTAGTCAGCTGTTTTTGTTAGCCGCTTAGAAAACTGGAAGAAGAAACTAAGCTCATATCTGAGCAGCAATTTAATGGCTCTATGACAAAGCAGCTACCGATTCCGGAAACAATCAGCCAATGTCGGAGAACGGCCAATACCAGACAGCCACATTGCCGAGACATTGACAACTGTTGATTCATTAGCCGCCGGTTAGTTTAGCAGTCCATGCTTGATTACAAGATCTGCCCGTGTGCTGCGCAATATTCCGACTAGGCGGGAGTGCGATTCAAACCGGGGCGGAATTCTTATACCTACCATAACCCGCGAAGCAGATATTGAAAGCCGGAACCCATGCTAGAATCGCTATAAACCTAAGCGCAGTTGGGCCATGAAAAAATCCCTTTCGTCTTTACGCCCTTTGGGTACAGAGCTTGTCGAAGGGCGAACAGGATTTTCCTTTCACCCGACGGGAGGGTGTGTTGTGGGCCGTCCATGCATCGATATTGCTTAGCACGAACGACCCACAACAAACGCCAACAGCTCTTTTTTTTGAATAAACGTTTACTGGCTTATCTAGCCTACTCGGCGCTATACAACGAGACTAAGCGTCTAAAATCACAATAGAGGCAGTAGCATGATGACACTAAATATCGACGACGACACGGCGAACCTGCTCAGCCAATTGTCCGAGCTGGAACACGTCAGCCCCGCGCAATTGATCAAAAATCTGCTCAGCGATTATCTAGAAGACTTGGCAGACGCAGCAGCAGGCGATGCCGCATTAGCAGAATTGACGAGTGGTAAGGACGATACGATCAGCTTGGCGGAATGGGAGCAACAACTCAATGCCTTGGAGCGTTAAGCTTAAGACGGGCGTCGCCAAAGCCATCAATAAGCTGGACAAACCTGTCCGCGACAGAATCAAGACCTTTCTCGCTCAGTTAGCCGAGCAAGACAACCCGCGCATTAACGGCAAAGCCTTGCAAAGCAAATTGTCCGCATACTGGCGCTATAGGGTCGGCGACTACCGCTTGATTTGTCAGATTCAAGACGACGAATTAATCGTTTTGGTCGTCGAATTGGGCCATCGAAAAGACGTTTATCGAGACAAGCATTAATTGCCAATAACCTAACCCCCACTACCCTTGAAAAACAAAAGGTCAGCATCTCTGATTTTAGATTAAATGGGTAGGCGGAAATTGTCAATGTAGTTGTCGCCTCGGCGGTTAAATTTTAAGCGGCTATTTTGTCCTCCTGGCAATTTTGTTGGCTTGTCTCATCATTTTCCGGGTTTAGGTGAACAACCTGTATTTTGCCC
>JAQTUW010000001.1 GCA_028707085.1 Methylococcales bacterium
CGGAGCGGTATTGCTGGGCAAGTTGAACATGGATGAATTTGCCATGGGTTCTTCCAATGAAACCAGTTTTTACGGTGCGGTGCGCAACCCCTGGGATACCGGTTGTGTGCCGGGCGGCTCTTCCGGCGGTTCGGCCGCGGCGGTGGCGGCCGGACTGGCGCCAGCCGCCACCGGCACAGATACCGGCGGCTCGATCCGCCAGCCGGCGGCGCTATGCGGGATTACCGGCCTGAAACCGACCTATGGCCGGGTTTCGCGTTACGGGATGATCGCCTATGCCTCCAGTCTGGATCAGGGCGGGCCCATGACCCGCAATGTTGCGGATGCCGCCATCATGCTGCAGGCCATGGCAGGTTTCGATACCAGGGATTCCACCAGCGTGGACAAAGCCGTAGACGATTACAGCGCCGGCCTGAACGACAGTCTGCAGGGTTTGAAGATCGGCGTGATCAAGGAGTTTTTTACCGCCGAGTTGCATGCCGGTATCGCTACGGCGCTGCAGGCGGCGATAGACGAATACCGCAAGCTGGGCGCGGAAGTGGTCGAGATTTCCATCCCCATGCTGAATCTGGCGATACCGGCCTATTATGTGATTGCTTCTGCGGAATGCTCTTCCAACCTCTCGCGTTTCGATGGCGTACGGTTCGGCTACCGCTGCCGGAATCCGGAGGATTTGACCGATCTTTACACCCGTTCCCGTGGCGAGGCTTTCGGTGCGGAAGTGAAGCGGCGAATACTGATGGGTGCTTACGCGTTGTCTGCCGGCTATTATGACGCCTATTATCTGAAAGCCCAGCAGGTGCGCCGCCTGATCAGCGATCATTTCAAAGAGGCGTTGGCGGAGGTGGATGTGCTGATGGGGCCGGTCACCCCGGATGTCGCCTTCGGCATCGGCGAGAAAACCGAGGATCCGATTCAGATGTATTTGTCCGATATTTACACCATCGCCATCAATCTGGCGGGTTTGCCCGCTCTGTCGATTCCGGCGGGTTTTGTGGACGGTAAACCGGTCGGGCTGCAGATCATAGGCAATTATTTCGACGAGCAGCGTCTGCTGAATATTGGCCATCAATATCAGCAAATCACAGATCATCACCTGCAAACCCCAAAAGGCTTTGAATAAGCAGCCGTTTTTGCCGAATAGCTTTAAAGGAACCACATCATGAACTCAGAATGGGAAGCCGTCATCGGCCTGGAAATACATACCCAGCTTGCCACCAAATCGAAAATTTTTTCCGGCGCCGCCACGGCTTATGGTGCGGAACCCAATACCCAGGCCTGCGCGGTGGATCTGGGCCTGCCTGGGGTCTTGCCAGTTTTGAACGGCGATGCGGTACGCAAGGCGGTAACCTTCGGGCTGGCGATCGACGCCGAAATTGCGCCGCAATCGGTTTTTGCCCGCAAAAACTATTTTTATCCGGATTTGCCCAAGGGCTACCAGATCAGCCAGTTCGAACTGCCGATAGTCGGCAAAGGCCATCTGGATATCGATGTGGATGGGGTCGGGAAACGGGTAGGCATTACCCGCGCCCATCTGGAAGAGGATGCCGGCAAATCCCTGCACGAGGATTTTCACGGCCTGACCGGCATAGACCTGAACCGCGCCGGGACGCCTTTGCTGGAAATCGTTTCCGAACCGGACATGCGCTCCGCCAGGGAAGCGGTGGTCTATATGCGCAAATTGCACGAACTGGTGCGATATCTGGGAATTTGCGACGGCAATATGCAGGAAGGTTCGTTCCGTTGCGACGCCAATGTCTCGGTCAGGCCCAAAGGTCGGCAGGAGTATGGCACCCGAGCCGAAATCAAGAACATCAATTCCTTCCGGTTTGTCGAGAAAGCCATCAATTTCGAAATCGAGCGTCAGATCGACATCCTGGAGGCGGGCGGCAAAATCGTCCAGGAAACTCGGCTGTATGACGCCGACAAGGATGAAACTCGCTCCATGCGCAGTAAGGAAGAAGCCAACGATTACCGCTACTTTCCCGATCCGGATCTGTTGCCGGTGCTGATCGAGGAATCTTTGAAAGCGGAAATCCGCGCTTCGCTGCCGGAGTTGCCGGCCGCCAAGAAACAGCGGTTTATCGGGCAATACGGGCTGGATGGCGAAAACGCCGACACGCTGACATCGTCGCGGGAACTGGCGGATTTTTACGAGGCGGTGGTCAGCGCTTCGGGCGTGGAAGCGAGATTGTGCACTAACTGGGTGACCGGCGATGTGCTGGGCGCATTGAACAAGGCCGGTCTGGAAATCGGCCAGTGTCCGGTCAGTAGTACGCGTCTGGCGGGTTTATTGCAGAGGATAGCCGACAACACCATCTCCGGCAAAATCGCCAAACAGGTGTTCGACAAAATGTGGAGCAGCGAGGCCAGCGCTGATGACATCATCCAGCGGGAAGGTTTGGTGCAGATCAGCGATAGCGGCGCAATCGAAGCCGTCATAGACGCCATCATCGCCGCCAATCCCGGTCAGGTCGAACAATATCGCAGCGGTAAGGACAAGGTATTCGGCTTTTTTGTCGGCCAGGCGATGAAGGCGACGCAAGGCAAGGCCAACCCGGCCGAGGTCAATAAAATGCTGGTGGAGAAGCTCGGACAGCCATCTGGGGCTGAATGAAAAATTACTGTGATATTTACAAAAGTGTTAACGTATTTTTCATAAATATAGAGTATATTTCAAAAATTTAAAGTTTCTGGTTCAGATTCGGAAAATCTGCGGGAATTTTCGGCATTTTTGTCTGTCGGATGTTCGGTTTTTAGCTTATTTTCGGTTTTGACTGGACATGCCGTTTTGTTTGCATGGAGATATTTCAGAATGCCACATCAGTTGCCGTTTCCAATTCAGAATTTTGAAGCTTATTGCAGCGGTTTGCTGCGGGTGGGCATTGATCCCGGTTTTGTCATGTACACCAACGACCACGCCGGCAGCCACCATCCGGTAGCCCGATTATTGTCCAGGGAACTGCTAGATCATGCCCATGCCTACATAGCCTCGCCTTCCGATGAGGGGTTCAAGCGTCTGGTCGAGGGTGGGGTGCTGCTGGATACCGAATGGGATCGCATTACCAACCAATGGCAGATTATTTCTTTTGAAGGATGGGAGGCCCTGCATGCTGCGTTCAACCGGCTGCACGGCAAATCCCGGCAGGCGCTGACTGAACTGGGTGGCGTCGAACCGGATTTTAATGTGCTGGCCTAGAAGCTTTTTTTGACGCATGGGCTGATCTGAGATGCCGGGCAGAATTTTGGCTGGTTTCCGGATGTTTTGTCCGAAGTGACTGCAGATACGCCTAGCTTCGGATCGTAATGATAACGGATTGCTTTGAAATTGCATTGAAACAGGGCTCCCGGTCGTAGAAGACCAGTCAGGCAGCCATTTTCCTATCCCATTCCTGCACACCTTCATGCCATTATTTTCCTATAAAGCAGTCAATCACCTGGGCCTGGCGGAAGAAGGCGTGCGGGATGCGGCCAACGAACAGGCTTTACTGCTGGAACTGCAGGGCATGGGGCTAATTCCTATTCGTATTCAACAGGCCAGGGATAAAACCTTTCTGGGCGTCAGGCTGAAATCCGCCGGGCTGCGCTTGTCGCAGAAAGATATAGGCATGTTCACAGCCGAACTGGCGACCCTGCTGGAATCGGGCCTGCCGCTGGATAGATCCCTGACCATCCTAATGCAGTTGACAGAGGAAAACATCAAACTCAACAAGCTGGTTGGCGATATTCTGGAGAAGGTCAAGGCCGGCAAATCGCTGGCGGATTCGCTGGAAACCCAGATTGGGGTTTTTTCCCGTTTTTATCTGAATATGATCCGGGCCGGCGAAATGGGCGGCAATCTGGGTAGCGTGCTGCACCGGCTGGCGGAATATATGGAACGCAGCCAGGAACTGAAGGATACGGTGAGTACGGCGTTGATTTATCCGGCCGTGCTGCTGGTGATGTCGATGGCTTCGCTGTTTGTGATGCTGACCTTCGTGGTGCCGCAGTTCGAGGAAATGTTTAAAAGCGCCGGCAAGGCCTTGCCAGTGCCCACGCAGATCGTGGTGGGCCTGGCGGAGTTTTTGCAGAACTACTGGTGGGTATTGTTCCTGCTGGTATTTTCCGCAAGCCTGTACATGAAGTCGCAACTGGCCAGTCCGGCCGGCAGAAAAGCCTGGGATGGGCGGTTTTTAAAAATGCCGTTGTTTGGGGAAATTATCTTGAACAAGGAAGTGGCTAATTTCAGCCGTACCTTTGGCACCCTGCTGGGTAATGGGGTATCCATTCTCAACTCGCTGACCGTGGTCAGGGAAACAGTGGGCAATACCGTATTGTCGGAACTGCTGGACGAGGTGGAAGATCAGTTGAAGCAGGGCAAGACCCTGGCCGATTCCCTGTCGCAATATAAGCTTTTTCCCAAACTTGCGGTGCAAATGATTAAAATGGGCGAGGAGACCGGCCGCCTTGAGGAAATGCTGATGCGTGTCGCCCTGATTTATGATAAACAACTGCGTACCACCATCCAGCGCATGCTGGCGCTGATGGAGCCGGTGCTGATTATCTCGCTGGGCCTGATGATAGGCGGGATTATAGTCTCCATTTTATTGGCCATTTTAAGTGTCAACGATCTCGCTGCTTAATTTTTCTAGAGGAATTACCATGAAACAAACCCTGCCCCGCATTGGCGGTTTTACATTGCTGGAACTTTTAGTCGTATTGGGAATCATCGCCATGCTGGCAGGCATTGTCGGCCCACAAGTCATGAAGCACATGGGGGCGTCGAAAACCAAGGCCGCCAAGGTGCAAATCGAGGATCTGTCCTCGGCGCTAGATATGTACAAACTGGACGAAGGCCGCTATCCCACCCAGCAACAGGGTTTGCTGGCGCTGATCGAAAGACCGTCCGACGCCCGACACTGGAATGGGCCATATTTGCGCAAGGAGAAAGTGCCGCAGGATCCCTGGCTGCTGGATTACCATTATGTCTATCCCGGTCAGCACGGCAAGTTCGATCTGTTTAGTTATGGCGCTGATGAAAAGGAAGGCGGGGAAGGTGAAGATCAGGATGTTACCAGCTGGGAATAACCGGCTGTGAGTTTGGCCAGGCCTGTTCAGGGTTTTACCCTGATAGAGATGATTATCGTACTGGTCATCAGCGTTCTGGGTTTTGCCGTGCTGGGCAGCAATATCAACTCCGGCAATCAGACTACCCAGTTGCAGGCGTCCGCCCGGGATATCGCCTCCGCCCTGCGTTATGCCCAGGGTGAGGCTTTAATTACCCGAATACCGGTAAGCGTCGCCGTGAATCTGGACGATAACAGCTACCGGATCAGCAATCGCGACAAGATTTACCGTCTGCCGGGCGAACTGGATATCTCGCTAGTGGTGGCCGAAGAGGAGTTCGGCGGTGGCGAAGGCAGTATCCGTTTTTTTCCGGACGGTTCGTCTACCGGCGGTCGCGTCACGCTGGAATGGGGTAAACAGTTGCGGCGGGTGGATGTCAACTGGATAACCGGCGAGGTCAGTATTAGCGATGAAGCGGCATAAGGGTTTCTCGTTGCTGGAAGTGCTGATGGCCTTCGCGATCATGGCGGTGGCCATCACCATCATACTGCGAATTTTCGGCAGCGGAGTCAATAATGCAATCGTCTCCGAAGAATACAGTATCGCCGTGCAGATTGCCGAATCGCTGATGGCGCGAACCGGTATCGAAACGCCGTTACAGATCGGTGAATTGAGCGGAATCGAGGGCGGCAAATATGTCTGGCTGGTCGATATATCCGAGCTTGCGTCAGGCGCGGCCAGCCAGAATTCTTTTCAGAGCCAGTTTCAAAGTTCGGCGCAGAATCAGCCCCCGCCGCCGCTGTTTCTGGTCAAGGTTCGGGTGTCGTGGGGAGATGACGAAAACGAGCGGCGCAGCATCGAGCTGAGCAGTTTGAAATCGCTTTAAGGAGCATGGAGATAGATGGGTCGCAGGCGTATTAAAGGATTTACCCTGATTGAAATGCTGATCGCCATGACGCTGCTGGGCATTTTGGTGGTGTTGCTGTTCAGCGTGCTGAGAATTGCCGCCGAAAGCTGGAACGCCGGCGAGAGCAGGACTGTGGAAGTCAATAGAAAAGCCGTGGTCTATCAGTTCTTCAAGCGTCATCTGGCCACTATCCGCCCGGTGACGCTGGCCAAGTCAGATCCGAATAACGGCGAGGAACCGCAACAGGCGTTTCAGGGCTACCCGCAACGCATGGCTTTTGTTGCGTCCCTGCCGGCAAGCTCCGCCCGTAAGGGCTGGCAGATTTTCGAAATTGGCCCGGATCCCAATTTGCCTTCCAGAATCATGGTGGGTTTATCGCCCTATCAGCCAACCGCGAATTATCAGGCTGATAAAGTGGTTTTGCTGGATCATGTCAAAACCTTCTCTTTCGCCTATTTTGGCTCGGCGGACAACGCTACTGCCGGAGACAGTCTCTGGCAGGAACAGTGGACAGGCATGACTCAATTGCCGCAATTGATCAAGGTGAGCATACAACTGGAGGATGGCGGCTTTTGGCCGGACATGCTGTTTCCGGTCAGGATCAACGGCAAGACGCCAGGCGGCGGTTCGCCGCCCCAATAACAACGGCAAATAAGCTGCGAACGCATTCGGAATCTATATGCATAAGGCTCAAAACGGATTTGCTCTGGTTATCGTCATCTGGATATTGACCCTGCTCAGCCTGATGGCCGGCAGTTTTGCGCTGACCATGCGCCGGGCGAGCAGCGTGACCATGGCGCTAAAGAACAATGCCCAGGCGGTAGCCTTGACCGAAAGCAGTCTGACCATGGCCGAATATATGTTGCAACAGCCCGATCCCAGTCAGAACTGGCTGGCGGACGGCTCTGTGTATCGCATTGTGCGCGATGACGGCAGCGAGATCAGAATCAAAATAGAATCTGAATCCGGCAAGATCGATGTCAACGAGGCCGATCCCGGGCTGTTGTCTGCGGCCATCGGCGCCATCACATCCGATAAATGGCAGCAGCAGAAACTGCTGAACAGCATACTGGACTGGCGGGATGCCGATGACGAGGCCAGGCCGCATGGCGCGGAGAAAAAAGACTATCTGGAAGCCGGATTGCCGTATGGCCCCAGCAATCAGCCGTTTCAGTCACTGGATGAGTTACAACTGGTAACGGGAATCGACGCCGATATGTTTAACCGCCTGCAGCCGTGGTTTACCGTCTATTCCGGCCAAAAAACGGTCGACATGAATCAGGCGTCGCCGGATGTACAGGAAATCGTCAACAATGCCTTGCTGGACGGCGGCGGCCAGACCGCTGCCGGGCAGAGCGCCGCACCCGGAAATGCAA
Organism: Methylococcales bacterium; assembly: GCA_028707085.1. Taxonomy (GTDB): domain Bacteria; phylum Pseudomonadota; class Gammaproteobacteria; order Methylococcales; family Methylomonadaceae; genus Methylomonas. The sequence continues at coordinate 7,330 of JAQTUW010000001.1, forward strand.
ACCAGAAACCGGCCGCCCAAACCAATAACCAGACTGCAAACAATAGTCAGGCTGCGAATAATCAGAATTCGACTTATACTATTATAATTGAGGTACGAACCGAAGATGGCGGTTCGGCATCGCTTGAAGCAGTCGCCCAATTGCCGGCATCGGGCGGCGGCCCCGGGCAGTCTTCTGGCGCAGGGCAGCCCGCCACGGCGCAACCCACCGGCAATGGACAGCCTTTGCCGTCAGGTCAGCCATCCGGCGCTGGGCAAGCCCCGGAACAGATTCTGGACTGGAAGCAGAATCAACTTATAAAGTCATTATTTGCTATTGATATGGAAGCCAGGTTAATAACCGTCCGCGATGAATTTACAAACAACAATTGATTTCGACCTCAAGGGCTTTTTCCGGTGGTGGGGCGGCGAGCTTGCATTTCTGATTCCCAAACGTATCAGACAATTACTGAGCGTTCACACCGCCAGCGTGGCTTTTACCGCTACGGAATCCGGTTTCGATGTTTGTTTCAGGCGTGAGGCCGGCCTCGATCAGCCGGTTTTCAGCCGCCATTTGAGCAGTGCCGACGCAGATGCTTTTCAGCAACTGAAAAACCATTACCCCGACCTGGAAAATGCCGAACACATTTTGTGTTTGACCGATAGCCAGGCGATAGCCAGGCTGCTTTACCTGCCGGAAGCCACTCTGGAAAACCTGCAGCAGGTCGTAGGCTTCGAACTGGATCGTTATACTCCATTTACCGCCGAACAGGTTTATTTTAGTGTGACGGCTTTAGGGAAAACCGGCCAGGGACAGGTGCAGGTTTTGCTGGTTTTAAGCCCGAAAACCCTGCTGGACGAACAACTGGCGCAATTAAACGCCTGGGGCGTGCAACCCGCCCGTATCGAGTATCAGCGCCTGCAACACGAATTTCCGCAATGGTCGGGCCAGTACAATCTGCTGCCGGATCATTACCGGCCGGAAACCAACAAGCTGGCGCAGTTCGTCAACTGGTTTTTAAATTCCCTGATGTTCGCCCTGTTCATGGCTGTGCTGGTGTTTCCGGTTCTGGAGGAAAAACAGGCTGTGGACGCCTTGAAAAGCCAGATCAAGGCAATGGAGAAGGATACCCGCATGGTGGACGAGCAACAGCGGGAAATCGACGCCCTGCAGGAGCAGACCCGGCGTCTGATCGACATCAAGGCTCAAACGCCGGAACCGCTGACCGTGATAAACGAGCTGAGCCATATGCTAAAAGACGACACCTGGCTGACCAATCTGCAATATACTGAAAAACATATTCAGATTCAGGGACAATCGCCCACGGCTTCGGCGCTGATCAGCCTGCTGGAGGAATCGCCTTTATTCAGCAAAGTCAGTTTTGTTTCGCCGTTGACGCAGGACAAAACCACCGGCCTGGAGCGGTTTCAGATTTCAATGGATGTTAGTCCCAAACTGGCTGCCGATGAGCTGTCCGCAACGGGACAAACTGAAACCCAAGGCGCAGTCCCCACCATGTATATGAAAAAACCATGAAAAATGCGATTTACCAGCGCTGGCTGGCGGTCGGCTTACTGGTTTTGGTGCTGTTGGTCTTCCTGCTGGCGGTGCTGATCCCGCTGATCGGCAATGGTCTGGCCCTATATGATGAAAAGAGCGATTTATTGTTCCGCTTGCAGCGGCAACAGAAAATTATTGCCCGTAAGGATCTGGTCGCCAAAAATCTGGAAGCTGTCAAAGCCCGGTTTCAGGAGCAAGGCTATTTCAGCAACCGGGATACTGAAGCCCTGGCTTCGGCCGATCTGCAAAACATCATCAAAACCACCGTCACCGACGCCGGTGGTCAGTTGACCAGCACCCAGGGCTTGCCGGGCAAGACCGACAACGACTTCACCAAAGTATCGGTCAGGGTGCGCATGACCTGCACCATCGAAACCCTGCGCACGGTGCTGCATGCCCTGACTGCGGCCACCCCGGTGCTGATCATCGACCAGATCGACATCGCGCCGACCCGAACCGGCCGCCCCAATCATGCCAAGATCAAAAACGAACCCTCCGGACAACTGAACGTCAGTTTTCAGGTCGTCAGTTTTATCCGCGGGGCGAAGTCATGAATCTGAAAATTGTCAAATTGCAACTGCTGGCCTGTGCATTTTTCGGCGCGATTCTGCTCGGCGAATGGGGCTACGGCATTTACGCCGGAGACCAGTTGCAGCAGGACTTTCAGGTCAAAAAGGATGAAGATGGCGTCGTCAGCGAACTGCCGAAATTTCCCGCTCAGAACTTCGGCCCCGGCGATTTTGCAGAAATGGTGGAACGCCCGTTGTTTACCGAGGGCCGGAAACCGATCGTCGAAGCAGCCGGTGAACTAGCCAAAAACGAAGAAAACAACGCCCAGCTCGATGATTGGGCATTGATCGGCGTGTACAATAAAAACAATCGGTTGATTGCGCTGTTTACCCGAAAAACGGAAGCTAAAAAATATCTGAAATTAAGCGCCGAACAACAGATTTCCGGCTGGGTACTGAAGGAAATCCGGCTTGACCGGGTGATTTTGCAACAGGGTGGACAGGAAACTGTCGTGCAGTTGCGCAAACCCAGAAAGGACGTTGCCCCGCTGCCGCCGGCCAGACCCGCTCCGCCGCCCGCCAGACCCAATAGGCCGCCGCTTCCACCGAAAAACAACAATCCCGAGAATGTTAACAATGATAGTTAAACGAATGAAAGCATCACATGTCCTGGCATTGGCGCTATCGATGGCCGGTTGCGAATTCATAGGCCCGCAGATCCATACCAAGTTGCCGCTGCCTGAATTGGCGCCCCCCGAGGAAGGACTGACCAGCATTCCGGTAGATACCTCGGCGGACGAAAATAAAAAAACCACCAAAGTGGAAATTATTTCCGGCATTGAAGATGTCATTCCTTCGCAATCCCGTATCCTGAGCGCCGAAGCGGCGCACGGCAAGGGCGAATACAACCTGAATTTTGACGATGCCGATTTGGGCGAGGTCGCCAAAGTGATTCTCAGTGATATTCTGGGCAAAAACTATAGTATCAGCCCCCAAGTGACCGGCAAGGTGACGCTGCAGACCAGCAAGCCGCTGAGCAAGGACGAGCTGTTGCCGACCCTGGACATGCTGCTGGGCATCAATAATGCGGCGTTGGTCAATCAAGGCGGCATGTATTTGATCAAACCGGTCGCCGACGCCGTTTACGACTCCCCGCTGCACGCGGCAAACATGCCTGCCGGCTATCAGGTGCGGGTGATTCCGGTCAGAAACGTGTCCGCCAGCGAAGTGGCCGATATTCTCAAGCCGCTGTTGCCTGAAAAAGCCCTGCTGCATGTCGATCCCAAACGCAACATTTTGCTGGTGGCCGGCTCCGGCAACGAACTGAGCCGGGCTGTGGAGCTGGTCAACATTTTTGATGTGGATGTCCTGAAAGGGCGGTCGTTCGCACTGTTCACCCCGGCCCATACCGATGCATCCATCATTATCGATGAACTTGAACAGATTTTTAATAATCATGCCGCCAGTTCAGGCGGCGGTAGCGCCGCCGGCGCAAAAAAGGAGAAAGAGACCGGCGCCGCGCCAGCTGCGGATAGCAACAGTTTTTACCGGTTCATCGAAATCAACCGCCTGAACGCTATTCTGGCCATTACCCGCAAACCGGAGTATTTAAAAGAAGTCGAAAACTGGGTGGTGCGTCTGGATAAAACCAATACCGCCGGCAAAGGCGGCGTCAATGTCTATCGCGCCCAGCACCATAGCGCCGTAGATCTGGCGCATACCTTGAGCAGTATCTTCGGCACAGCGTCGCAGGGTTCAGGCTCGGCTTCCATCGCCTCCGGTCGCTCGTCCTTGTCGGCGAGCAATAAATCGGGCTCGGGCGGTGGACTGGGTGGCGGACTAGGCGGCAGTAGCGGCGGCATGGGCGGCAGTAGTAGTGGTGGATTGGGCGGCAGTAGCGGCGGCATGGGCGGTGGCCTGGGCGGCGGCTTCGGTAGTTCGGGTGGCCAGGGCGGGCTATCGGCGCTGGGCAGCACTAGCGCTACCGGCAGCTTCGGCGGCGGCAATCTGTCCGGCGGCATGGCTGGCGGACAAGGGCAAAGCCTGATGCCCAATGTCAAAATCATTGCCGACGAAAGCAATAACGCCCTGATTATCGTCGGCAACAGCCAGGAATACGCCACGATTATGAAAGTGCTGAAACAACTGGACGTTTTGCCCTTGCAGGTTTTGATAGACGCCACCATCGTCGAGGTGACCCTGACAGATAATCTGAAATACGGCATCGAATGGTATTTTACCCACAATAACGGCGGCACCAATGTCATTTCCGGAGGCGATAGCACGAATTCTTTTACCCTGTCGAAAGTTGCCACCGGCGTCGCCAGCGGCGGTTTTTCCTATGCTTTTTCAAATGCCGGTCACAACATCGGCGCCCTGTTGTCGGCGGCGGCCACCAATAACAATATCAACGTCATCTCCTCGCCATCGCTGATGGTGTTGAACAATCAGGAAGCCGATATTCTGGTCGGCGATTCGGTGCCCGTTATCACCGGCACCACCACCAGCGGTTTGACCGGCGGCACCAGCAACTCGATTCAGATGATAGACACCGGCGTCAGTTTATCCATCAAACCCAGAGTGAACGCCAATGGCCTGGTATTGATGGATCTAATGCAAAGTGTCAACACCGCCGTCCCGACCACGACGCTGTCAACCGGCACCAGCGGCGCGATTTCCACGCCAACCATTCAGAAAAGACAGATCGGCACCAGCGTGGCCGTGCAGAGCGGTGAAACTATCGTGCTGGGCGGGCTGATCAGAGAGGAAAACGACTTTAATCGTAACGGCGTACCGCTATTGCATGAAATTCCTTATATAGGGCCGTTATTTGGCGGCACCACCCGCAATAATGACAAAACCGAGCTGGTGGTGCTGCTGACGCCGCGGGTCATGAAAAGCCGCCAGGACGCTCAGGATGTGACCGAAGAATTCAAGCATAAACTGACCGGCATTTACGACGAGAGGATCCCGGTTACAGCCGGAACAGCAGCGGAGCAGGAGTAATGCCCGCCAGTCAAGCCGGTGATGAGGCGGCCGGGAAATGGGGATGCTCCGCATATTGCGACTAAAGCTGACGCCCGGTCTTTAGTCCAAAAATAAAAAGCAATTTACTTTTATCCGTTTTTCTCCTGATAATTAACCACCATGGACTGGGGGCTTTTTCCGGACAGCGGATTGCAGTCGATGGCGGCTATAATGGTCGGCAGGCATGTCTGTCCGGTCTGCGCTTGCCGACCGGACAATAATTTTTAATTCTGAAGAAGCCGCCTTGAAACTTATATTGTATTTTTATATTTTTTTCCTGTTTCTCCTGCTGGGGCCTGCCGTGAGCGCACAAGAAAATAATGAGCCGGTTGAAACCAGGGTCGGCAAGCTGCTGGCGCAGATGACGCTGGAAGAAAAAATTGGCCAGATGACGCAGATCGATTTTAGCGTCATTTCAGTTGAAAACGGTCAGGATGCCGACGATCCGGTCGATCAGGCAAAGCTGGACGATGCGCTGTTCAATTACCATATCGGCTCCATTCTCAATGCGCCGACCACGCCCAACAACAAGGCGCAGCCCATCGAAAAATGGCGCAACCTGACCCAGGTTATCCGCGATACTACGTTCAGAACCAGGCTGCAAATTCCAGTCATATACGGCATAGACGCCATTCACGGCGCAAACTATACTAGGAACGCGGTACTGTTTCCGCAGGCCATCAACATGGCGGCCACTTTCGAACCCGAGCTTTCCTTTCAAGAGGGCAAGTTTACCGCCAAAGCCGTCAAGGCTTCCGGGCTGGACTGGAATTTTGCGCCGGTCATGGATATAGGCCGTCAGCCGCTATGGCCACGGCTTTGGGAAACCTATGGCGAAGACGTGCATCTGGTGGGCGCAATGGGCGAGGCGTTCATAAAAGGCCATCAGGCTGACGATTTTTCCGCGGCGGACAAGGCGCCGGCCTGCTTAAAACATTTTGTCGGTTACAGTTTTCCTATCAACGGCAAGGACAGAACCCCGGCCTGGATAGGCGAGAGAATGTTGCGCGAATATTTTCTGCCCGGTTTCGAGGCCGGGGTAAAAGCCGGCGCGGCTACCATCATGGTCAATTCCGCCGAAGTGGACGGCATTCCCGGCCACGCCAATTACAAGTATCTGACCGGCATTCTGCGCGAGGAAATGGGTTTTACCGGTTTTACGGTTTCCGACTGGGAAGACATCATCCGCCTGTACAGCCGCGACAAACTGGCGGCGTCGCCCAGTGAAGCCGTGAAAATTGCGGTGATGGCCGGGGTTGATATGAGCATGGCGCCGTTTAATTATTCCTTCTACGATCTGCTTCTGCAACTGGTAAAAGACGGTGAAGTGCCGCTTAGCCGGATTGATGAGGCGGTGTCGCGCATCCTGCGGGTGAAGTTTCAAAGCGGTCTGTTTGATCGCCAGCAACCGGCGCTGGCTGCGGCGGACAATTTCGCCAGCCGCGAGGCGGTCGAGCTTAACCGGCGGGCGGCCAGGGAATCCATCGTTCTGGCTAAAAACGACGGGCAATTGTTGCCGCTGCCCAGACAGGCCAAGGTTTTGGTTACCGGGCCTACCGCCAATTCCCTGAGCGTGATGAACGGCGGCTGGACGATCACCTGGCAGGGCAACAAGGACGAGCTGTATCCGCAGGACAAGCCCAGTCTGTATAGGGCTCTGCTGGAAAAGGCCGGCGACCGGGTCAGTTTCGTCGGCGGCAAGCGGTTTGAGGATGAAATCAATATCGAACAGGCTGTTAGCGAAGCGCGCAACAATGATTATATTATTCTGGCGCTGGGCGAAAAACCCTATACCGAAACTTTGGGCAATATCGAAACGCTCGACCTGCCTCCGCCCCAGCTTCAGCTCGCCAGAGCCCTGCAGGCCACCGGCAAGCCCATCATTCTGGTGACCTTTGGCGGCAGGCCGCGGATCATCACTGAAATCGCCAACAATGCCGCCGCCGTGGTATTGGGTTTTCTGCCGGGCATGGAGGGTGGCATCGCGATGGCCGACATCCTGTATGGCGATGTCAATCCCAGCGGCAAGCTGCCGATCACCTATCCCCGCGATACCAATGGCATTACGCCTTACGACTATAAACCCAGCGAAGAATTTGAAAGCAACCGTTACTGGCCGCTATACTCTTTTGGTCACGGTTTAAGTTATACCCGTTTTGAAACCAGTAATTTGCAATTGGATAAAACCAGTATCGCCAATGGCGAGGACATCAATGTTAGCGTCAAGGTCAGAAACACCGGCAATCTGACCGGCAAGGAAGTGGTGATGGTGTATCTGCATGATGTGGCGGCTTCCGTCACCCGTCCGAACCGGCAGTTGAAAGCCTTCAGGAAGGTTGAGCTCAAAGCCGGCGAGGAACGAACCTTGCTGTTCACCCTGACTTGGCGCGATATGTCGTTCATAGGCGTGGATATGCGGCGTATCGTGGAGCCCGGCGAATTCAGGGTCATGGTCGGCAATGAAACCGCCACTTTTAGCGTTGTGAAAAATTGATTCGGCCCGGTAAAAACATGTCTCATCTGCAAAGCCGGCGCGGGCAATCCCATACCGGCTCTCTGGCCCCGCTCACCACGCTGTTTTTTATGTGGGGGTTCATCACCTGTCTGAACGATATTCTGATCCCGCATTTAAAAGCCGTGTTTACCCTGGGTTACGCACAAGCCATGCTGATTCAGTTCTGTTTTTTTACCGCCTATTTCGCCGTGTCCATACCCAGCGGTTTGCTGGTGGAAAAAATTGGATATAAGGGTGGCATCATAACCGGACTGACCGTGGCCGGTTGCGCCTGCCTGCTGTTTTATCCGGCGGCGGCCCTGCGCGATTATCCCTTGTTTCTGCTGGCGCTGTTCGTGCTGGCTTCCGGCATCACGCTGTTGCAGGTTTCCGCCAACCCGTATGTGACGGTGCTGGGCGCGGCTGAAACGGCTTCCAGCCGGCTAACGCTCACTCAGGCCTTTAATTCGCTGGGCACCACGCTGGCGCCTTATTTCGGTTCGTTATTCATTTTAAGCAATGCGGCCAAAAGCGTGGGCGACATTGCGGCCTTGAATACTGAGCAGTTATCGCAGTATCAGGCCTTGCAGGCGGCGGCCGTGCAAAATCCCTATCTGTTTCTGGCCGCCCTGCTGTTTCTGATCGCCGCCGTGTTCGGGTTTTTGAAATTACCGGAAATCACTGTCGAGCAAAAACATGTCGGCAAGCGTCACGTTGAACAAAGCGCCTGGCATTTTCCACATCTGGTCTTGGGGGCTGCGGCGATTTTTGTCTATGTGGGCGCGGAAGTGTCCATCGGCAGTTTTCTGGTGAATTTTCTTGGTCTGCCGGAAATTGCCGGGCTGGCGGCGGCGGATGCCGGCAAATATGTGTCTTTTTACTGGGGCGGCGCGATGCTGGGGCGGTTTTTCGGCGCCGCGGCCATGCAAAAAATCCGTCCGGCCAGGCTGCTGACCTTGCACGGCCTATTTGCAGCCGCCCTGGTGCTGCTGACCATTTTTAGCCACGGGGCGCTGGCCATGTATAGCATTCTGGCGGTCGGATTGTGCAATTCCATCATGTTTCCGACCATCTTTTCGCTGGCGCTTACCGGTCTGGGCCATCACACCGGTCAGGGTTCCGGAATATTATGCGCCGCCATAGTCGGCGGCGCGGTGCTGCCGCTGATTGAAGGCCTGTTCGCCGACCTGATAGGCATACAGATTGCGTTTTTCCTGCCGATGTTAGGTTATCTGTATATTGCATTTTATGGCTGGCGCTGCCGGATCATGCTGAAATCTTGAGGATCCCCCCGGATTTCATTGCAGGTCATTCTGGCTACGCCTGTTTCATTAATGTATCATACGTTTCAGTTATGTTTCAATGTGTAGCATTGAAACTCCATTCCCGTGATTGAAAGTCAAACAAACCCATAAAAAACAGATGCTTTAGCCAGAGCGTAAAATGGCACGGAAGTTGATATAAGTTTATTAGAACTTATTAAACTTATGCCCGGGAGCGCCAAATGATCTTTAGACAGTTATTCGAAGAGGAAACTTCGACCTTTAGTTATCTGCTAGGCTGTGAGCGCACTCGCCGCGCCTGTTTGATCGATTCGGTGGCGTCGGAGCTAGACACCTATCTGGCTTTACTGGACAGCCTGAAACTCAAACTGGTTTACACCTTGGAAACCCACGTCCATGCCGATCACATTACCGGAGCCGGCATGCTGCGTGAAATCACTGGCAGTAAAAGCGTAGTGCATAAAGACGCTGGCGCCCGTTGCGCTGATCTGCAGATTACCGATGGCGAGTTACTGCAGGTCGGCGACCTTGACATCGAAGCGCGGCATACCCCGGGCCATACCAATGGCTGCGTCAGTTATGTCATGGCGGACAGGGTATTTACCGGCGACGCCTTATTGATAGGCGGCAGCGGCCGAACCGATTTTCAGCAGGGCAACCCCGGCCAGCTTTACGACAGCATTACCGGCAGGCTGTTCACCCTGCCTGCCGACACCCTGGTTTATCCGGGGCACGATTACAACGGCAATACCGTCTCGACCATCCGCCAGGAAATGGCCAGCAATCGGCGTCTGGGCCGGGGCCGTTCCCGCGAGGACTTCGTGGCCATGATGCAGGCGTTGAAACTGGATTATCCGAAGTATATCGACCGTGCGCTGCCGGCAAACCAGTCCTGCGGACTGGTAACGGAACAATACTAGAGCGGCGGCAATGATTCTGACACTGGGATTGTCCGTCATCATCGGTTTGCTGCTCGGTCTGCTGGGCGGCGGCGGCTCAATTCTGATGCTGCCGATGCTGGTCTACCTGTTGGGTATCGATCCTAAAAACGGAATTGTTACCTCGTTTGTGGTGGTCGGCGTTTCCAGCCTGATCGCCTTGATTCCGCATGCCGTCAGGCGACTGGTGTGCTGGAAAAGCGGTGTGTTTTTCGGCTTGACCGGGATGCTGGGCGCATTTGGCGGCGGACGTTTGGCCAGCCAGTTTTCCGGGGATGTGCTGATGACCCTGTTTGGCCTGGTTTGCCTGGCGATCGGCATGTTGATGATACGCCCCGGAAGTTCACGGGCCATACCGGGTTCGGCAGCCGGCCCGGCTGGCGTCTGTCCGTTGCGGGTGCCTTATCTGAAAGTGCTGTTCGACGGTTTTTTCGTCGGCGTGCTGACCGGCACGGTCGGGGTGGGCGGCGGATTTTTGATCGTGCCGGCATTAACCCTGCTGGTGGGCTTGCCGATACAGGGCGCTATAGGCACCTCATTGCTGGTGATCGTAATGAACGCCGTGGCCGGATTGAGCGGTTACAGCCAGCATGTGGAGCTGGATGTGCATTTGACGCTGATCGTGGCCGGCGGGGCAATCGCCGGCAGTGCAATGGGGTCTTTGCTGGCGGTGTACGTCAAACCGAAATGGTTGCGCCGCGCATTCGGGACGATGGTGGTGCTGGTGGCCGGCTATGTATTGTCCCGCTCTCTCAGCGTGCGGCTATTCGACAGTCTCGAAATATGGGCGGACGATCCGCAGAGGTACAAATGGGCGTTGGCCGGTTTGCTGCTATTTTGGCTGATGCTGCGGATCAGCAGATGGATACATAAATCCGATGCCGTTTTCCTGCCGGAAGCGGATGCAAAACAGGAGAGCTAAGAAGATGCGGCCGGAACGTTTAAACGAGCTACGCGACATTTACAGAAACTGGGTTGATGAACTGGGCAGCCTGCTGATAGAAGCATTTCACTATCTGGCCCTGTTTGTGATCGGCGCCAGTATCGTCTGGTCGGCGGTGGTGGCTTATGGCGGCATGATGTTGCAAGGCCACGCCACGCTCGGCGACATTCTGCTGCTGTTTATTTACCTTGAGTTCGGCGCCATGGTCGGGATTTATTTTAAAACCAGCGTCATGCCGGTCACCTGTCTGATATATATTGCCATCACGGCGCTATCCAGAATGCTGATCGGTGATATTCAGGCCCATCATCACATCGATAACGGGATTCTGCTGGTGTCCGTTTCGATTTTGTTGCTGGCGATCTCGACGCGAATTCTGCGCAAACCGCCGTTCAGCGACAACTAACATTATTAAAAGAACCTTGTTAAGGTCGGAGAGATGTCATGAAGCAAACCGTTAATCTTTTTCGCCGCCGTTTTTTTGTTCAGGCCGGAGCCGGATTATTGGCCTCAGCCGGATTGCCGGGCTGGGTGCGGGCCATGGAAGGCATGGCCGGCATGCCGAAAATGCAGCCCAACAAGGCCAGCTCGGATTTTCATCCCGATGTGGAAATCGATCTGGTTTGCAAGCCGGCGGCAGTACAGATATTGCCGGGGCAGCCAACCGCCGTGCAGCAATATTTTGCACAACTGCGCAAAGGCCCGGCCAACACCCTGGCTGTGCTGCCGGGCTCTTATCTCGGGCCGGTGATGCGTTTCGAGAAAGGTCAAAAAATTCGGATCAATCTGCATAATCAACTGGACGAGCCGAGCATTACCCACTGGCATGGATTGCACGTTCCGGCAAAAATGGACGGTCATCCGCTGTATGCGATAGACAAAGGCCAAACCTATGTCTATGAATTTGAAATGCTGAATCGCGCCGGCATGAACATTTACCATCCGCATCCGCATGACGCCACGGCCAGCCAAGTTTATCACGGTCTGGCCGGGGCGATGCTGGTCAACGACAGGGAAGAGCGCCGTCTGGAATTGCCGGGCGGCGAGTATGAAGTGCCTATCGTCATTCAGGACAGACAGTTCGATCATAACAATCAGCTTGTCTACGCCGGGCATATGCGCGATCGCATGCTGGGCTTTTACGGCGACCGCATTCTGGTGAACGGTCTGCCTGATTTTCATCTCGACCTAGCCAGTCGAGCTTATCGTTTCCGCGTCCTCAACGGCTCAACGGCGCGCATATACAAATTGGCCTGGGACGACAATTCGCCTATTACCGTCATAGGTACCGATGGCGGTTTACTGGAAGCCCCCGTACACAAACCCTATGTGATGCTGGCCCCCGGCGAGCGTCTGGATGTGTGGGCGGATTTCAGCGGCCGAAAAGTCGGCTCCCAGTTTGTTATGCGCAGCCGTTCTTTTTCCGGGGTTTTGCCGGGCATGGCGGAGCGGATGATGACGATGGGAGGGCGGCATGCTCAAGGCATGCATGGCATGCACGGCATGGCTTTGCCGGTTGGCGGCGATTTTCCGATATTGAGTATACGCGTGACGCGGCAGGGGCATGACAGTCCGCCATTGCCGAACAAATTGGCGGTTATTGATCGCTACCGGCTTAGGGATGTCGCCAATCCGGACAGACCGGTGCCTATCGCCATTTCCGAGCGACCGATGTCCATGCTGCTGAACGGGCGGCCTTACGCCTATAACGATGTGCAGCCCGGCGAACGCATACCTTTCAATACCGTGCAACTGATGGAAATATTTCACGCCGCTGGCGATGGCCACGGCATGAGCGGCATGAGGGGAGGCATGGGTGGTGGCATGGGGATGATGATGTCGATGGCGCATCCGATACATCTGCACGGCCAGTCTTTTCAAATTCTTAGCCGTACCGTGGGGATGAACGGCAACGATCATTACGCCAGCGTCAGGGAAGGTTTCGTCGATGACGGCTGGAAGGACACCGTGCTGGTGATGCCGGGCGAACGGATCAAAATAATCAAGCCCTTCCAGGATTTTAAAGGCTTGTATATGTATCACTGCCACAATCTCGAACACGAGGACATGGGCATGATGCGCGATTTTTCTGTGGAGTAGAAAGAAAAAACGGGGTAATCACGATCCCCGCCAAATCAAAAAAGCATCAATCAAAGAGGAGTATTAAAATGGCAAAAATTGTAATTGTAGGCGCAGGCATTGGCGGTATACCCATGGCGCTGGAAATGAAGGAAAACGCCCGTAAAAGCGACGAGGTGGTGGTGATAGCCGATACCCCGACCTTTCATTTCGTACCGTCCAATCCCTGGGTGGCCGTAAACTGGCGCAAGCCGGAAGACATCAAGGTTGAACTGGCTCCGATGTTCAAGAAAAAGAAAATCGGCTTCATTCAGCAAAAAGTCACCCGTTTTCATCCCGAAAGCAATCAGGTAGAACTGGCGGACGGTTCGCGGGTCGATTACGACTATCTGATCATCGCTACCGGGCCAAAACTGGCGTTTGAGGAGGTTCCCGGTCTGGGGCCGGACGGTCACACCCAGTCGGTCTGCCATGTCGATCATGCCGGCGAAGCAGGCGACTTCTGGGACGAGTTCGTGGAGGCGCCAGGGCCGATCATCATCGGCGCGGTACAGGGCGCATCCTGTTTCGGGCCCGCCTATGAATACATGTTCATCGCCGAAACCGATTTGCGCAAACGCAAAATCCGCGACCAGGTGAAAATTACCTACGTCACTTCGGAACCCTATGTCGGCCATCTGGGCCTGGGCGGGGTCGGCGATACCAAAGGCATGTTGGAAAGCGAGATGCGCAACAAGCATATCAACTGGATTTGCAACGCCAAGGTCGATAAAATCGAGGACGGCATGATGTATGTGACCGAAGTCGATGAAAACGGGCAGGAAAAAAAGAAGCACGAACTGCCGTTCAAACATAGCATGATGTTGCCCGCTTTCAAAGGCGTGGACGCCTTGCAGGGTATAGACAAACTGGTCAATCCGCGTGGTTTTGTGATTGTGGACGAGCATCAGCGCAATCCGACCTATAAAAATGTCTATTCGGTCGGCGTCTGCATCGCCATTCCACCGCTGGAACAGACGCCGGTGCCTACCGGCACTCCAAAAACAGGCTATATGATCGAATCCATGGTGACGGCGACCGCGCATAATATCCGCGCCGAACTGGACGGCAAGCAACCGAAAGACAAAGGAAGCTGGAATGCGCTGTGCCTGGCCGATTTTGGCGACAGCGGCATTGCGTTTCTGGCCATGCCGCAAATTCCGCCACGCAATGTACAATGGGCCTCTAGCGGCAAGTGGGTGCATCTGGCGAAAATAGGCTACGAAAAATACTTTATGCGCAAGGTGCGTAAAGGTATCAGCGAGCCTTATTACGAACGGCTGACCCTGAAAATGTTCGGCATCATGCGTCTGAAAGGTTAAAGGCCGGGCTCACGCGGCGGCGCTGTTTGTAACAGTTGCCGCCGCGTGGCCTATAATCGGCGCTTTGCTGCAAAGTCCGATCGAGGTTGAAACCATATGAACGAGTCCCTATGGAAAAAACATTTTCCCGAATTTCAGGGCGTTGATGATAATGTTCTGCGGCAATTGATGGACGCCGCCATGGTCGTCAATCTGCCGGCCGGCCAACAGATTTTCTATCCCGGCAAGCCTTGCGAAAATTATCTGCTGGTGATTGCCGGCAGCGTCAAGACCCAAATCCTTTCGAACGAGGGCAGGGAAGTGCTGCTATATCATGTCGGGCCCGGCGAGTCCTGCGTACTGACCACATCCTGTCTGTTGGGTGGGAATGAATATCCGGCGGAAGGCTATGCCGAAACGACGGTCAGCGCTTTTGCCATTCCCGCGCATGTGTTTCACCGCTGCATTGAAAATTCCGCATTCTTTCGCGAATTCGTGTTTCGCAATTTCTCGAAGAGACTGGCCGATGTCATAAAACGGATGGAGACCATTACCTTCGGCAAGATCGAACAGAAACTGGCCGGGCTGTTGCTGGCCGGGGGCCATGGGGTCATTCTGAAAACCCATAACGAACTGGCCCAGGAAATGGGCTCAGTTCGTGAAGTGGTTTCTCGCCATCTCAAGCGTTTTGAAAGTTACGGCTGGTTAATCCTTAAACGCGGCAGTATCGACATTATTAATGAACAAGCGTTGCAGAAAATTGTCGATGCCGGTCTAATGGACTAATCCTGGGATTCTTTGTCGCGTTTGTTTTCGTTGCCTATAAATTGCAGGATGACAAAACCCATGATAAAACCCAGTAATGCCGAAAACACCAGCGGCAAGGCAAAGGGTATATCATGGGGATCTCTCAGGTTCATATGTAAAACCCCGTAAGCAAAACTGAAAATTAAATCTAACATTTGAATTCCTACCTTTTTTAAGTTTTATGTATGCCTTGAAAAAAGTATGGCCATTACTGATGAAATGGACGGTTCAAGGTGTTTGTACTATAAGGCGGCAGTTTGTAAATATTCAGTGACCAAGTCACATTGAGACTGAAAAAAGGTGTTTTAAAATAAGCGGTTCTTTCCTGTGATCCAGGTTTTGTCAGAATTTTTTTTCGGTATCAAGTGTATGAATATCACATATTTTTAATATGGTTTTTTATGGATAAACTGTCCGGTATGGAATTCTGATGTTTCCTGGCGGAGTGGGTTTTAGTAAGGTTTGATCGGGACGTAAAGTCGGCCCGATTGTTTTAAATTCAAATATCGAGCAGTAAGTCATGTATCAGCCGCTTCAGGACGCCGAAAAATATCAGCCGTACCACCTGTCAGAATGGGTCTTCCGCCTCTACGGGCTGGTGATGTGTTCGGTTTTGCCCATGCTGCTTGCCGCGCCTGTCGCCGGCGCGGCCGCCCTTCCCACTTCCGCCGAGATTCTGGAAATGGTCGGCGTTCCGCCGGCGAAAATAGCCCGGCTCGATCGGGGAGAGGTCATTGCTCATGATATTCTGGAAACAGGCGACAGGGAGTTGGCGAAAATTATCGCTATTTATTTGACTGTTCCGCCTGAAAAAGTCGCCGGCTTCATGCGGGATGTCGATCTGATTACCATCGATCCCGAAGTGACGGCTTATGGCGCAATCCCCCGCAACGCCACGCTCGACGATTTCAAGGGGCTTGCGCTGTCCTTCAGGCAGGGCGATGAAGCCCTGGAACTGCTTGATGCGGAGGCCGGCGAGCAATTCAATCTGTCGAATGCCGAGATTTCCAGTTTCGGGCTGCTTAAAAGCCAGAACCCGGCGTCAAGCCGCAAAGCCCTGGTAGAGCAGGCCTCTCGCCAATATCAGAAACTACTGTTTCAGCGCTGGCAGGCTTATCGGAGTACGGGACTGGCCGGTATTGCCGCGTATTCCCGAGAGGATGGTGTCACCAGTCCGGCGGAAGAACTGAATGAGGCCGCCAGGAACTGCAAAGTGTTATCCGCGTTTTTCCCGCAACTGTATAGCAGCCTGCTCAAATATCCGGCCGGTCTGCCGGCCGGAACCGAGGAGCATTTCTACTGGATCAACCGTAAGATCGAAAGCCGGCCCACCGCCGTTCTCGGGCATCGGATTTTTCAAATGACCAAGGCCGGCGCACTGGTTGTGGAACGGCAGTTTTATGTTGGACATTCCTATAATTCAACGCACCAGATCGTCGGCGCATTGCCTTACCGGACTGGCACACTGGTTTTTTATGCCGAACGCACCTCCACCGATCAGGTTGCCGGTTTAGCCAGTGGCCTACGCCACGACATAGGCAGAAAGCATTTACAGGAACAAATGGTAGAGCGTCTGGAAAGGCTGGGAAAAACACTGGAAGCACCCGCCAATAGTCTTACCGTGCGTCCGCCGGACTAAAGCAGGCTCCTAGTGCAGCGTGTAATCGCAGGTCTGCGGCACGGTCTGGCCGGATACCAGTCCCGTGGCTGTGAAAGGTTTATCCGGATTCGCCGGATCGACGACTATCAGTGCCGCATCGATGACCTGATAATCGCCCGGGGCGTTTAAGCGCCATAATTTGGGCGTTTTAGCGGTGGGGAAGGGCTGATCCAGGCAATAGGCATTGGTATCGCCATGAATCAGCAGCACAGGCTTATCCAGCGAGGCCGCCAGACTTTGCAAATGCAAACAGAAATTTCGGTAGGCCGGTTTTTTCAGGCAGCGGCTAAAAGCATCGTCCGCGCCATCGGGTGCACCGAACACATCAGCCTGGGTCGCCACGACCAGCGCGGTGGTGTCGCCGTTTTTCGCCATCTCGAAGGCGTGATCCAGCCAGTCCTGATTCAGTTGGTCGCGGTTGTCCGCTTGCCGGATGGCAAGCTCCATGTCGTCAAGCAGGATTTCCTCCCGGCCATTGCCGGTACCCACAATATGCTGGGTCACGAAGCGGATGCCCTTATGCCACCAGGTCGCGTTTTCAGGCTGGGCGGTCTGTTGTTCATAACGCCATTCCGCGGCCAGGTTTTTAGGCTGGCCGAAAAAGATGCGGCGGATCGCATCGAGCCGTTCCAGCTCTTTGGAGGGTGCGGGAACGGATGTGCGGTCGCAATCGGCCCATTCGTTATCGCCCGGGGTGTAGAACACGGGTTTAATCAGTTCAGTCGTCCAAAAATCCCGGGTATGCAGCAGCCAAGCGTCGGTGCAGGCAAATTCCGGACGACCAATGTCGCCGACATGGATGATGAACGGAATATCGTCGCGCTTACGAATGCCGGGGGCTATCTCTTGTAGCAAAAGCTGTTCATCGGTTTCGCCGTCAGGCAGTTTGATCCTGTAAGGCATATCGCCGTAGACGGCAAATACGGTTCTTGCCGAAGCGGGCGAACTCTCCACATGGATAGCCGATGAGCATGCCGGCAGCAATACCAATAAAACCGCAAGCAGCCGACGCTTGTTTTCAAAAATAGTTATCATGTCCCTTCAACTTTTCGAATTAAACCGCGATTTGAGTTGCGCTGACGGTCAAGCGACAAAGGATTGGGAAATGTCCGTTCCGTAGCCCGTATGCAGCAACGTGGAATACGGGTGTCGGCCTAACAGGTAGTCAACCAGCTTAAAAAGGGACAGAACAGGGTTGATGAAGGCTGGTCTGATCCCCAATATCTTCTGTCTGAGCCGGCCTCCGGTTGTTGACCGTCGCAGCACAGAACGATACCATGCGCGCAGACGTATTGATCGGTTCCGCAGGTCGGGTATAAGCTGTGCATTGGCCCAACGTTAGACCTTTTCTTTTTAAACCAATCTATGAATGCACTCCCTGCTGATTCACCCATCGGAATTTTTGATTCCGGTGTCGGCGGAATATCGGTCTTGCAGGCTATTCGCCATGAACTGCCGGCCGAGCATCTGCTTTATGTCGCAGACTCCGGCAATGCACCCTACGGCAATCGACATACCAGCTTCATAATAGATCGAACCATGATCATTGCCAAGTTTCTCATCGAGTCTCGAGTCAAGGCTATTGTCGTTGCCTGCAATACCGCAACAGTCGTCGCAATTGAGGCGCTACGGTTATGGTGCCCCATTCCGGTCGTCGCCATGGAGCCTGCGATCAAGCCCGCGGCAGACAGCACTAAATCCGGGGTGGTCGGCGTGCTGGCGACGAGCCAGACCATTGCAAGTCCCGCAGTCGCCCGCCTCTGCGATCAGTATGGCAGGCGCGCCGAAATTCTGTTGATGGCATGCCCAGGGTTGGTAGAACAGGTCGAGCGGGGCGAACTGGCAAGTGAAGTCACTCGGTCGCTACTGGTCGAATACCTCTCGCCTTTGCTCGATGCAGGCGTTGACACCCTTGTTCTCGGCTGTACGCACTATCCGTTTCTCAGCGCCCTTATTCAAGACATCGTTGGCCCAAACGTCTCCATTGTCGATCCCGCGGCGGCGGTGGCTCGCCAGCTCGCCAGACGTCTGGATGCGAATCTGAGGCTTGCGCCCCCAGGCGATTCAGTAAGCGAATACTTTTTCTCCAGCGATCAGGTTGAGCGGGCTCACACTGTCATGTCAATTCTTTTGGGCAAGAACATCGTTGTTCGCAGTTTCGATAAATAGGTCTGTAATGCCCTGGGAATAGAACCAAAACAGGGTTCAAAATATGAATGATCAATGCTGGTGAACATTATTGATATGGTTGTTTTGAACTGCTGTTGTTTTAGAATCGCCTGATTCGGCAATATGGATAGTCGCCATCATGCCGCCATCTTCATGCTCCAATATATGACAATGGAAAACAAAATCGCCTGCAATGGCGAAGGGAATGTCCACATCAACAGCCGATGTTTGGCACGCGCCGTTTCTCCATGCGACGACTGTACCGTCGCAACCATCATCCCCGGTTGGCATGGGTACGCTGTCCTGAAGTATTCCGCTGTCATTCAGGTCTGAAGCCATCCCCGCAATTTCGCCCTTGGTTAAAACTCGAAACTTGGTTTGATGTATATGAAAATTATGATCCTCGCCTGTCAGATTGATCACTTCCCAATGCTCATGGACGGGGGTGTCGCCTGTTCCTAATGGCAGGCAAATCGTTTGCGAGGCATTCGGAAATGCCGAGACATCCTGGAACGTACCCGGTACCGCAACCCCATGTTGATCGACCAGTTCAAAACCGATGCCGAAATTGGTGCTGAGAGGATAGCCGAAGAAAATGCGGCGCTTCCAGCCTGTTGGCAAGGGCTGACAGGCAGAGTCCGGCCCGACTTCCTGATTGGCCGCAGCCAGTTCTTTAGCGATTGCGTTGATTTTGAGACCTGTCGCGTCATGTTTTTTATCCAACACCTTCAGCACGGGGCTATTCTGAAAAAAGGCGCCGCCAGAAAACGCAACCTGCGCCAGATGGACGGCAGGCCAGTTATCGCCGTTCCACCCGGTAGAATAGCCGACAGTTTGAAATATTGCCTGGCTGCCGTCCGCCTTGATCATTTTGCCCTGCGCATCGCGATTGACCACCCAGACTTCGGCTCTGCTGGCGGGCATCATATGCAGACTGGTCGCACAAATAGCCGCCGGCGTTTTGGCTGTTACGCCCGGACAGGCGATAGGGCGGAATTTTGCGCCGCCGATTTGCTTTAGATCGCCTTGGGAAATACCCGTGGACGGCGTCACGCTAATACCGTCTATCGACAGCACCTGGATTGCCATGCCCGTTTCCGTAGCGGATTTGCCATTGAGACTTTTAGTCAGTTGCAGCTCATACGTCGCACTCCCGGATGCATTGGTTATACGCCATATTTGCCCCGCCGAGCCGACTGTAATGGCCGGATTCAATTGACCATTCACGGTGAAATACCATTTGCCGCCATTATCGCCATCGCATAGCCCGGCAGATGCCGATGGCGAGGTACAGAAATCCGGATCTTCCTCATCGTTGACGCTTTTATCGCCGTTGACCTGAATATCCTTGAGAATCAAATGCCGGACGGGGATGTTGCCGGGCAAACCCGGCATATAGTCATTCACCTTGCCCAGGGTGATGATGCCCGACAAACCGGCAGTGACCTGATTCAACGAAATGCCGTGCGCATGCGGATGAAACCAGTACAAACCGGAAGGATGGCTGTCGGGTATCTTAATCTGGTAATCCGTGGCGTCGGTTCGCACATCGCCATGTATATGCGAGGCTGGGGTAATATCGGGCGCGCCGTTGGCCGAATTAAAGGTTAACACGAAAACAGTGTCGCCAAAGACAGGGTTGGTCGCCGTCGCAGAAGGCAAACCGGGCGAAACCAGCATGCCATGAGTATGAATATTGGTTGGGTTTTGAGCCAAAAACTCTTCGTTTGGTTCTTCGCTATGCGAGGAATCCACGATCCTGGGCAACTGGTTGACGAAATGAATGTTCAAGGTGTCTCCCGGATTGAGCTGCAAGCGGGCGCCGCCGTATGGATTCGGATTCGACATACCAGGCTGACAGGCATTGCCCAGGCTGTATTTACGCTCGCAAATTTCATACGCCCAGCCGGTAACGCCGGGTATTGCGGCAATGCTCGTCGGCTTTGCGACCATCAGCAGGTCAAGCGTGTGTTTGGCTGGATGACTGGCGAAAGTCGGCGGCTCGACCAGCTCTACGCTATGGGCTACTAACTGGTACACTAATGGCGTGAAGCTGATTTTCGCATTAGAAGGGTTGCTGAACTCAATGGGAACGCTGAGCGATGCGCCGGGAGCGAGCGGCGATTTTTGATAAATAAACGGGAAGCCGTCGTGCTGTCCATCTGCATTGGTATTATTGACGCCTGGGGTAAGGTTGCTGAGTTGTATGGCAAGCGGGCCGGAAATGGCGGCCGCCTTGCTGAGGTTGGCAATATTCACGGTTCCGGCATACAGTTTTGTCGCTCTGTTATAAACGATCCTCGAGAAGGTGACGCTGACCTGATGGCTGACATCAAGGAATTGAGAGGCAGGCAGTATCGATGCCCCGTCGGAATTGGCGTAACAAACATGGCCGCCGGCAGACAGTTCAAAAGCGCCGCCCAGCGATGCGGCCATGATGGCAACAGCAAGCCTGGCGGGCAAGGGATTTATGAAAGTTTTTATCATGATATGCAAGCGCCTCGGTTTTGATATTGAATGCTTTTTGATCAAGGATTTTTTAAGCCGGTTTGAGCACAGTCGAATTTTGTTTTCGGCTGATGATTCCCGCCAGGCCGATCAGACCGGAAGTCAGCAGCCATAAGGCCGACGGCAGCGGGACAGCGTTAACCTGAGTCTGGCTGGTCGCGATAGAGGTGATCAGGCTATTGTCATTGAGCAGACTGACCGAAAATACGCCGCCGTCAGTAGTCATTAATGGACTATTCCCCAGTGCGTCGGCAAAAAATCCAAGAGAGAAGGTGCTGCCGCCGCCAGTCAGACCGCCTGTCGCAGGGTCGCTGAAAGACACTATAAAATTGAGGGTGTCGCCGAACTGGATGGCCTGGTTGTAATCATTGACGCCGTTGGTATTGCTGAACACGACATTGCCGGGTAGGGCGCCGCCGACTGCGCCGCCGTTGACGATATCGACGGTGTCTTGCTGGCCAAGCGTCGCATCGCTGCTGAAGCTTGAAAGTGTCACGCTTGAATCGGCGGCATTGACCGGAATGTACTGAAAATATAAGTAGCCGTCAGTATGATCCAAAGAGTGGGTGTCGACCGTTACGTCAAGACTATTCGATGCGTAAGCCGTAGCGTTGGCAAGCAATGCACATGCAATTGAGAGCCGTTTGATATGACCTAAACTCATTGTTTTTTCTCCTAAATTTTAAATGTCTCTTGGTTCGTGGGGCAAAGTGGAGCTTGGAAACCCCCCGTTTTCATTCAGTTCGACCTAACGGAAAGCTGTCAAACCAATTGCCTGGATTCCGGCTTCGGTTCCGTTAGCCGGCCTTCCGGGCGGGCGTCCGTTCGCAGGGTTAAGCGGGTAGGGCAAAACGGACAGGGTGAAGAAAGCCGGTGATTAGCACTTTATTGCAAATGAGAATCATTGTCGATTAAGGCTTGTTAATATTTTATCGGGCTTTACAACAGCGAGAACATTTGGGCGGTAACCATACAGCGCTGTCAGGCGAACATAGTGAGATTGAGTTTGAGACCAGTTCGTAGGGTGTGGTGAGTTTACGAACCGCACCGCTCGCGAACGATGCGGTGTACGTTGTTTGCCGCATCCTAAGGCTTTCCTTAACGGGATAGCGGCTTTTTTCTGATTGACCTTGTGTAACTAATAAGTTACGGTTGGCCTATGTTTGAAATCTTGGAATACATCACAGAAGACGGCAAAAAGCGTTTTGCCGATTGGCTATTGAAGCTCAAGATAAAAGACCGCAGGTGAAAATTCTCGCCCGTATTGAGGGTGTCTGCCTGGGAACTTTGGAGACAGGAAAAGTCTTGATGACGCGAATGATATTTACGAAATGCGCGAACACTGCTGGGCTGGTTTTCGTGTTTTCTACAAACTGATTGGAAATAAAATCTAGTCCGTGAAGCTCTTTACCGTTCTTTGTCGAAGGAAGGAAATCCTCGTCTTATACGTTCATAAAGGTTTTGGACGCTTTCGGCTTACGGATGAGCGTTAAATCCAGGTTTGAATGATTGTGGTTTGGGTAGCTACGCATAGCGACAGCGACCCAATGCAGCTTGTTCTGTACGATAGCAAAAAACGCTTGGTGGCCTGCGCATCCACCTTACCGTGTTTATATGGCATTGCCGTAGTCAATTGTTTTAAAAAACATCAAATTACTATTTGATTAATTTTGTTAAACCATCCGCAATAGCATTATAAGACTCAGAAATGCTCTTGAAAGATTTTGCATATTGATTCCTATCGTTATTAATATCTACCGAGGCAGAAGAATCTTTATGAGTTTTACATAAGTCTTGTGTCAAATTCACAACTGGCACAGCTGCTTTTTCAGCTATAGACCTTAACTGTGGCGTGAAATCACAACATTTCTGAACAATAAATGGCTTTGAATTAACAAAGGTTTGTTTAAAATATTCTTCCGAAATAGACATGTCCCTGCTAAAAGCCCACTTTTGGAATTTCATAACGCTAACATTCAAATCTTCTATCCATTTTTCCGTAGATTGAGAAAAATTGTTTTGGTTATTTCCGGTATCTTCATTTATAATGTTTCCACTGGTAAATCTTTTAGCCATTTGCACGACTAATCCTAAAAATTTTGGTCGAAGACTAATGCCCTTAAACCCCATTGTTGTTTCATAATCTTTCAGCAAATCAGTCCAGTTTTGAAAAATTGTACTCAAGTTATCAATGGCTTGTAGTGAAAAAAAAGAAGGAGATACGGGGGCTATAAAATAGTCGCTCAACATAATCATTAGCGCATTGATAATGCTGCTACCGCTCGGAGATGTGTCAATAAAAATAAAATTATAATTTGCTTTTTGCTTGGTTATAGTGTGTTCAAATTTATTTGGAATGTTTTTTGTGAGGTCATTTTTGCTTTTCACAACGCCAAATAAGTCGCCTTCAATAATTGATAGATTTATATCTCCAGAAATTAAATCAATTACACCGGCTTCATTTTTATCCGATTTAATACTAAAGAATTTTTTATTACAGTCCATGTCCCTCAGCGCAATATTAAGGTACTCTGATAATGATATATACTTATTGGTATTTTCGTTCCATCTAGAATCCTCATCTGTAGAGTATTCAACACTGGTCGATAATCCATACATTGCAGCCGTTAAATTCATTTGAGGGTCTGCATCAATGAGCAGAACCTTATACCCTCTATCTGCTAAAATAAACCCCAAATTATGTACTAAAGTTGTTTTGCCGACTCCGCCCTTATGATTAAAGAACGCTATTATTTTTCCCATGGTTACACCACATTGTTGATGGTTTTTATAGCATTTTATTACTATACTTGCTTAGATGATTTTATAAGTTTTTTAAAAGATGTAGACTCGTACTGAGCTGTATTTTCTTCACTAATCTAATCCAACGCCCAATCGGACAAGCCACCCTACTACGGTTTTGTTTAAATTATGGCTCACCGCAGGGCGGATAGTCGGTTAGCTTTGCGATATGTTTCAACGGCAGCAATAAATCGAACCTTGCTCTTCACTGTACGATCAGATTGAAACTGATTTAAAAATTATACACTAGGCCTAGCAAGCCAGCACGATCAAGATTAGCCAATTTAAAGTTGACGTTGCTCCACGAGACTGTGTTTTTCTTGGTGGTCACGCCTTACTCTCCATCATTGACGGGTTTGTGTTCAGACTCGATTTGCTTGATGATTCTGTCGAAATCACTCTCAAAAAGCCGAGCCAAACGTTTTCATCGGCGTAAACCGCTTCACATCAAATTCACTAAAACCTATCCACCCCTCGCCGCAGCCACTAAATCCCCACTCACATCCTTTTTCAGCATTTCATATACCACGGCAAGAAACAGGTCGCGCGTTACTTCATCGCTTAACAGCTTGGTTGCCAGACTTTGGTGGGTGTTCATAGCTTCGACAATCGCAGCGACCGTGGCGGCAGGCAGATTAGCTTTCATGGCTTGATCGCGGCTATTGTTTTGTACCTGGGCCATGACGATGGCGTCGTCGCGCAGTTTTTCCGAGACATGTACTGCAAAGGCGACTTTGTCCCTGTCGCTAATGTCTTTGCCGAAGGCGTCGTTGAGTTTTTCAATCAGTTCCGACAGATATTTCTTTTCCCGATCTCGAGCATCGCGCAAACCATTGTCAGTAATACCATAGAGTTCTGGTTGTTCCTCTCCTATGCCGACTCCTGTCAGCGTTCCGCCTTTGCTGGTTTTATAGTGCGTCAGCGTCAAATCGCCCAAGTCAACTTGTTCAGGGGCAATGCCTTTCAAGCGTTTGCGTAATAGACGGGCGTAACAGGCAAAGGCCTCCAGCTCAGGATCGGCAAAGTCCACCAGTTGCGCCACATATTCGTAGGTACGGACAAACTTGGATAGGCTCTCGCTAAAGATCATCAGTGCATCGCGGGCCTTGGTCTGTTCCGAGCGCTGAATATCGGCTTCCGCCATGGCTTTTTCGTCACCGGCATCCTTAGCGATGCGCCAGGCTTCATCCCACTGGTCTATGGCGTCATTCAGCGCTTTCAGTTTTCCGTTAAAGCGGTCGGTGGCCGGTTGCGTTAAAGAATACAGCTTCTGGTGGGTAACGTATTGACTAACAACGGCCTCGCCAAACGCCTCCACTTCCTTGGCTTCATATAGATACATGCCATCCAGACGCTGCTTGATGTCATAAACGATGTTCGGGTCCTGCACATCGGCGACCTGGGCATCGCGGTAAAAGGTTCTGAACGCCGCCAGGATTTCTTCGGCTTTATTGGCAAAATCCAGCACAAAGGTTTTATCCTTGCCTGGATAGGTCCGGTTCAGACGAGACAGGGTTTGCACAGCTTCCACACCGGAAATTTTCTTGTCCAGATATAGGGCGACCAGTTTAGGCTGATCAAATCCGGTCTGGAATTTATTGGCGACGATCATCACCTGATATTCCTGCGTGGCAAATGCCTTACGCATGTCCCGGCCCTTGAGACCCGGATTCATATTGGTTTCGTTGAACGGGTGCTTTTCGGCATACTGGCCGTCCAACACTTCCTGGTTCGGCACCTCGCCGGAAAAAGCCACCATGGCCTGAATATTTTGATAGCCTTTACTCTGACAATATTTTTCCAGGGCCAATTGGTATTTCACCGCCGAAGCGCGAGAAGAAGTCACCACCATTGCTTTGGCCTGACCGCCCAGCAAGTGGGCGACATTGCTGCGAAAATGCTCGACGATTAGCTCCACCTTCTGCGCGACATTGGTTGGATGCAGCGACAGCCACTTGGCCAGCGCCCGTTTCGCGCTTTTTTCGTCGACACGTTGATCGGATTGCTTGGCAAATTCGGAACCGATACGTAAGGCCACGTCATAAGTGGTATAGTTTTTCAGCACATCCAGGATAAAACCTTCCTCAATGGCCTGCTGCATGGTGTACAGATGAAACGGAACCGGGGGATTGTCTTTGGCAGGCGGCAGCTCCGGTTTAAGCGGTCGTCCGAACAGACTCAACGTGGAATGCTTGGGTGTTGCGGTAAAGGCAAAATAGCTGGCATTGCCGGGACGTTGCCGGGAAGACTGCCACACCGACAGCTTTTCCTCTTTGCTGAGCTTTTCCCATTCCTCTTCGCTCTGTCCGGTCAGCACATAGCGCAGGTCATCCGCCGTGCTGCCGCCGGTGGAGCTGTGCGCCTCGTCAATAATGATGGCGAAACGCCTGTCGCGCAGACTTTGTTCGGCCAGGATCAGCTTTTGGGCATGCGGAAAAGTCTGCAAAGTCACCACAATAATCGGCGTACCGCTGAGCATAGCCTCCGCCAATTGCTGGCTTTTCGGCTTGCTTGAGGTCTGCCGGTCTATCGCGCAGACCACGCCGGTTTGATGTTCAATCTGAGCGATAGCATCCTGTAGTTGTCTATCCAGCACGGCACGGTCGGTGACGACGATCACGCTATGAAAATAAGGTTCGCCATCCGCTTGCCGCACTCGAATCAAGGCATGCGCCATCCAGGCGATGGTGTTGGTCTTGCCGGAACCGGCGCTGTGTTGGATCAGATAAGGTTGACCCGTACCTTCCAGGCGCACAGCATCCACCATTTTCGTCACGCCTTCCCATTGGTGAAAACGTGGGAAGATCAGGTTTTCCTTGAAATAGGTTTTACCCAGCGCATTCTGCTCTTCCTTGCGCTCCAGCAGCACAAAACGCTGGAATATCCGCAGCCAATTATCCTTTTGCAACACCCGCCGCCAAAAGTAGCTGACCGGATAGCTGCCGTTATCGCCGGGCGGATTACCTGCCGCGCCGTCGTTGCCGCGATTAAACGGTAAAAAGAATGTGGAGTCGCCCGCCAGTTTGGTCGTCATGCGAATGTCGCTATCGCTCATGGCGAAATGCACCACCGCTCCCCGCTTAAAAGTCAGTAAAGGTTCGGCGCGGCCGGTTTTTTCGTGCTTCGGCGGCCTGTCCATCCGGTATTGTTGCATCGCCGCCTGCACCGACTGGGTGAAATCGGTTTTCAGCTCCACGGTGGCAACCGGTATGCCGTTGATGAAAAACGCCAGATCGATCTCGTCACCCTTGTCCAGGGAATAGCGCAGTTGCGGCACTACCCGCAAACGGTTGGCGACGTAACGTGTCAACACGGTCTGGTTTCGATCATCCTCCGGCAAAGCCTGACTCATCGCCAAGGTACCGCCACCGGCCATGGCAAAACCATCACGCAATACATGCACCGTGCCGCCGTCTTTACTCGCCAGGGTTTTCACCAATCTATCCAGTACGGCGGCCTCGGTTCCGGCGCCATTCAGGCTAGTGAGCTTAGCCCAAGCTTGGGGTTGGCTTTCTTGTAACCAGCCGATTACATCTTCCGGAAACAGCGCACGGGCTTGATCATAGCCGCTGGATTTGCCGACCAGCCAACCGGCTTCAGCCAGTTGTTCGACTATGTGGCGTTCCAGTTCGCATTCGTGATGGATTTGGCTCATGGCGTATCTTTGTCCAGTAGTTTTTACTCTATCAACTGCGCTCGTTCTCTTTCCAATTCGACGCGCAACTCTTCTTCGCTGGGCAGCACTAAGCGGTATTTACTGGCAAACAATTGTTCGTTACCTTGCAACACAGAATAACGCACCACCGAGGCATCTTTTTGCGAACAAAGAATAATGCCCACGGTTGGGTTGTCATCTTGGCCGCGCTTTAAATCATCATACATGCGCACATACATATCCATTTGGCCGATGTCCTGATGGGTCAGTTCGCCGCGCTTGAGATCGAAAATAACAAAGCACTTCAGCAGATAATTATAGAAAACCAGGTCGATATAAAAATCTTTGCTTTCGGTGCTGATGCGCTGTTGACGGGCGACAAAAGCAAATCCCTTGCCCAGTTCCAGCAAAAAACCCTGTAACTGATTCATCAGCGCTTGCTCTAACTCGCTTTCCAATACCGCGCCTGCGTTTGGTAAACCCAAGAATTCCAATACCACCGGGTCGCGGACAAACGCCCGTGGATGCGGGTCTAGCGCCCGTATGTTGGCAGACGCTTCCTGCTCCACGGCGGCTCTATCCTGACTGGCCAGCAAACGTTCGTAATACAGCGTACCTATTTGCCGTTCCAGCGCCCGCGTTGTCCAGTTCTGGTTGGCGGCTTCATGCATATACCACTGGCGAGCAGTGTCGTTATCAACCCGCAACAGCAGTCGATAGTGTGTCCAGTTCAATTCGCGACGCACTGCGTCGCAAATTGGAAAAGCGATATAGAATCCGCGCATATGCCGCAAATTGGTGGCATCAAAGCCTTTGCCGAATTCATGAGTTAAGCCCTGGGCCAAAGTTGATAACAACCGTTTGCCATAAGCTGCCCGCGCTTCGCCACCTTGCTCAAACTCGACAATATGCCGTCCCAACTGCCAACAGGTTTGCACTTGCAGATTATCCACAGTGCGCAAGGCCTGCTGACGTGCTTGACGGATCAACTCGCCCAGATTATCCAGCAGCGTTTGCAATTGCGGGTCTTTGCCGGTTGACGGGATCAGTTTGTCGCTCATATTGCTTCCCGCAGATCGATCTGACCGGTGACAGCGGCGGTAATCAGGGCGCTGCGGCGTTCCTTGAGGAGTTCAATGCTGCGTTCGGTTTTGGTGATCAGGGTGTTAAAACGTATGATATTTTCCCTAATGTAAGAAGTTAAATTAATCTGTTCTGATAATGGAGGAAAAGGAAAGCGATATTGTCTAAATTTGTCAGCGGGTAAATGCGCAATTGTCGCTTTAGCATCTGATTCTTCAAACACGGCTCTTTCCTTAGCAGTTACAAGAGAAAAGTATAAAAACTCGGCAGTGTCGTTTGCAACTGATCTGGGGCGAAGTCGATGTAGCGCCTTTTGAAACCCTATCTGTTGATTGCAGCCTCTCCAAATAGCCGCACGGCCCACATCTCCACCTTCACATACGAGTAAATCACCCAATTTGACGGTATACCGATCAATTTCTATTTTATACCTGAATCCGTGACTTCAGTTGTTGCGATAAAATTCATCTGTGCTCATTAAAAAAATAGCAGTCAATTTGTCCAATTTCCAGAGGGAAAATAGTTTGGCCGTTCCATTCTCGGGTATTTTCCGGCGATTATTGGCTGAATATGCGCCATTTGTTTTCTGTTGACAAGACTCTGCCTACGGCGGCAGGTGTCGCCGTTATCAAACGGGTGGGTTTGGATTAGCCGGCGGCTAATTTAGCATAGGTGGCCTCGAAAGCCTTAAAACCCGCGCAGGCAGCGGAAAACCGCAGTTTCAGACGACGACCTGTTCGGATGATCCTCGCAGCCAGGTACATGAGTTCCTGCATCACCGTTTTGATGCGCCGCCGTTTGGCTGGATGTCTGACTGGACTGATGTCGCCGAGTAAGCCTATCAGGCCTATCCAGCGCAAAATGTTGTAGCTGTAGGCGCTCAAGGTCATAATCAGATCGTTGGTGGCGAATTTGCCGGAGGGCAGGCGCTCAATGTTCAGATCGGTTTTGAATTCACTGTGAAATTGTTCGGCGGTGGCATGATCTCGGTACAGGGCGATGATGTGTGCGTCATCGTAGTGTGCTTGATCCAGAGAGGTCCACCAACCTTGGATTTCGATGTCGGGTATCAGTAGCATTTGGCCGCTGGCGGTGGTGGTGCGTTCAATGATTTGCATGACGCGGCGGAAACGATAGGCTTTATCGCCACGGGTCTGTTGTTCTTCCACGCTGAACAATGCAACGCGCTTGCCTTCTCGTGGGCTTGTCCATTGACCTTGTTGTTCGGCTTTCGCTAACCAGGTTTCAACGTCTTGTTTGCGCGGATTCCATTTCAGAATGAAATTGACCTGCTCGTCACCGCTCAGCCAGATGCGGGTGTCCAGTGCATCATGACCGCTATCCAGGCGCACCAGCAATGGCTTATCGGTCAGACGTTTGGCGGCAGGAATGACACGTTTCAGAGTATATTGAAATTCGGATTGGCAATGCTGTTTGCCTACTCTGAGTTCATTGGTCAGACACCAGCCTTCGTTACCCAGATAGGCGGCTATCGGTGCATAACCGTCATAGCCTTTGTAGGTTCTGGAGATACCTTCCTTGCGGGTCTTCTCGTTGTTCATGGGGTAGACATCCATATCCAGTGCAACGTGACCGGTTTTTAATGGGGTGACCGGGACTTGTGCATGGACCAGGAAGTCGATATTGCTGTTATAGACAATCGGCAATAATGCTTCGGCATGCTCATCCAGGCGTTGTCTGAGACGGGCAGTTGAGGGGACTTGCTGAATGGATAGGGATGATTTGAAATACAAGTCGTGACGATAGTTTTCAATGGCTTCAAAATCGCTTTTCCCCAAGCATAAGATCCCCATATAGGATTTGATAAGGTCGCTGTGGGCTATGCCGTGTCGCAAAGGGATGCCGGCTTTCAGGGCGTGATTAAGATTTCCATACCGATTTAGACATAAACCCACCAAGGCTAATCCAGAATGGCTAGTATAGATTTCGGATTCGGCTTGTTCGAGGATAAAATGTTTCATGGCTCACTCAACGGGTGAAATTGTATTGAGCCTATTTTACAAAATTATGCCTTTTAAATCATGTGTATAGAGGTGTTTTTGTGATTTTAAGTCACGGATTCAGGTTATAAATATCCATTTCCGGTAAATCATCAGTATTGATGTTATCCCATTGAACATCTTGATTTCGAAGGTAAGGAACTAAGCTTTCTCCAGTAATACGTTTTTCATCCAACATTTTTCCTAAATCAATCGAGTAGCGGAAGCTGAGTTTGCATACAACCCAATGCTCCGGCACATCCCCCAGCCATTCCACGCCGGAATCCTTCATCTTCACATTCGGGTCAAGTCCCTTGGTAACTGCATGGGTAATCAGCGCCTGCCGTTTCTCGCGCAGCAGCTCGATGAAGCGGGTTTTCTTGCTGACTAAGGCATCAATGCGGGCGGTTTCGCAATCTAAATGAAACGAGACAGATCGTTGTTCCTCAATAAGTGGCCAAACAGCCTCAAAATTGCGTGTAAATTCATCTGGAACTCGTTTGAGTCCACCAGCTCCAGTCATCGCACCCTTGCCAAACGCACGGAAACGATTACTTTGCACAAGGTAATTTAGAAAACGAGCATCAATTCCATCTTTAGGGCGCAAAACTGTTAATTCGGTAGTGCCAAAGCCTACCCCACCAAGTAGATTACGAAAAAGAGTCCCTTTTCCATTTTCGAAACAAGGTGTGACCTTGGCGAAGGCTACATCATCGTTTTCAAAATAAGAGTAACCATTGCGAACATCCGCTACTGTCCGTGTTTGTTCTAAATTTAATGATCCATCTTCACCGATTGATTCCATCGGGATAAACGACACCTCAGCATTTGAATCAACGAGAAGCTCTGCTTTAATAGAAGGATTGAGTTGCGCTGCATAGCGTAGTCGCTTCACCCTCCAATGCTCAGGCACCACCCCCAACCACTCCACTCCAGAATCCTTATAAGCCGGATAAGGCCGATAATGGCTCATGCTCAGGTAGATGGAGAAAAGGGATTGAGTAGACGAACCCCGCTACGCTCGACATCCCTCACATTACGGGTGACCAAAATCAGATCGTGCTCAAGCGCTGTTGCAGCAAGCAAACCATCAATAACCGGCAGGGCATCCGGTACATTGTTGCGCCCCCAGCGTTCGGCAATGGCGGTGGACACTGGAAGCAACCGCTCGGCCATAGCCGACTGTACTTTCGCCATACGCGCTTCCAACCGGGTAGCTTGCTCAGGATCACGGCGACGAAGACGCTCTATCCCTTGACGAATCTCTCCAACCACCAGCACAGACAAGAAAAGTTCATTACTGTTGGTATTGTTGTACCAGAGCAAGACGTCCGGATTAGCTTTCTGGCCTTTCTGCAATTCGGACAGAATATTGGTGTCGATTAAATATCCCATTGGACTGGTTCCCTGCCCGAATCGCGCGGACGCATCAAGTCCTCCTCTGTCAGGCCATCGGTGAGAGTTGTCAATAGCGTCTTAACATCCGAAACAGATTCAGGCGGACGGGCTTCGATGAGTAACAATACCCGGATGGGCACCCCATCTGGAACTGTTTCCGGTATTTTTATGCTGTGTTGATAAGCGGTTGCTTCAAATTCTATGGCTTGCATAATTATTACTCCTCTAAGCTGCGTTTGCATAAAGACTAAGGTAAAACTCTCAACAGCATTGAGAGTTTTTTAATTATTTACAACAAATAGCTATCCTCACGCCGTCACCTCATTCAATAGCGCGGCAATTTCCGCTTCCACGGTTTTCAAATCAGAGTCTATATCCGCCAGCTTGCGGGGCGGCTGGTATTGGTAGAAGTAGCGATTAAAGTTAATTTCGTAACCGACTATGCCGATTTGGCCGTCTTTGTCGTCGCGTTTGCCGTCATCTATCCAGGCATCCACCACATGCGGCAATACTTCGCGGGTAAAGTAAGCATGGATATCCTGATTGAGCGGCACGTTTTCATTTTCACGCAAATCGGGATCGGCCAGCGGTTTGCCATCCGTGTCCTTGACGATTTCCGCCTCCGCACATTTAGTGCCGAAACAACTCAACACCGCTTTTTGCCCGGCTTTGCCGAGTTTTTTGATGTTGGCGGCTTTTAAAAAGCCTGGTAAATCGTCGAAATGTTCGGCCTGTTCCAATAAAGCGGCGAAAGCCTCGCTCTGTTCAGCGCCTTTGGCCGCGCGGTACACAGCCAGATTTTCGGCGTTGACTGTAAAGCGCAAGCGTAATGGCCGTTCCACGGTAATGCGGCGGTAGCCGAAATCGGTGGTATTGAATATTTTACTGGCCGGGGTTTCGGCAAACCCGTCATGCAGGCGGGCGATGTCGGCAATCTGTGCTTCCGACAGCAATTTGCGTTTGCTGCCCAGTGATTTGCGCATCGCCGAATGCATGGCAGTGGCGTCGATCAGTTGCACTTTGCCTTTGCGTTTGGCGGTTTTGTGGTTGCTGAGTATCCAGACATAAGTGCCGATACCGGTGTTGTAGAACAAATCATTGGGCAGGGCGATAATGGCTTCCAACAAGTCGTTTTCCAGTATCCAGCGGCGGATTTCCGATTCGCCGGAACCAGCGCCACCATTAAATAGCGGCGAGCCGGACAGTACGATACCGATCCGGCTGCCGCCTTGGACGACCGGCTTGCGCTTGTGCAGCAAGTGCAGCAGGAACAATAGCGAACCGTCGCCGACGCGCGGCAGGCCAGGGCCAAAACGGCCGCCGAAACCCAATTGTTTATGTTCGTCCTGAACGGCTTTTTGCACATTCTCCCATTTCACCCCAAAAGGCGGATTAGCCAGACAATAATCGAACTGCTCATGCGGCAGCAGGTCGTTGGACAGGGTGTTGCCGAGCTTGATGTTTTTGGTGTCGTAGCCCTGGATCAGCTTGTCGGCCACGGAAATGGCGTAAGTCTCCGGATTGAGTTCCTGGGCGTAGGGGATCAGTCGGGCGTTTGGGTTCCATTCGTAGACTTGCTCAATGGCCGAAGACAGAAAGCCGCCGGTGCCGGCGGCACAGTCGTACACGGTGCGCACCACGCCCTCACCGTTCAGTGCGTCATGATCGCTGGCAAACACCAGAGTGGTGACCAGCCGCACCACGTCGCGCGGGGTAAAGTATTGTCCGGCGTCGTCGTTGGACGATTCGGCGAATTTGCGGATCAGGTGTTCGAAGATCAGTCCCATTTCGTGGTTGCTGATCACGTCGGGATGCAGATCGATGGTGGCGAATTTCTGCGTGACCAAATACAACAGATTGGCTTTTTCCAGTTTCTCCAGCCAGCGATCGAAGGCGAAATGCTCGAATACCTGACGGGCGTTGCCGGAGAATTTGGCGATATAGTCTTCCAGGTTGGCACGGGTGCTGGTTGAGCCGACAGTTGCCAGGCTGAATTCAGAAATATTGTAGAAACTGGCTAGAGCGGTATTGGGCAATACCAGATCCAGATCAACCGGTGAGCCTTTTAACCCGGCATATTGTTGCTGTACTTGCTTGCGAGTCGGCTCCAACACGCATTCCAGACGGCGCAACACGGTAAATGGCAGGATGATGCGACCGTATTCAGACGGTTTGAACGCCCCTAATAACAAATCGGCGATATTCCAGATGAAAGGGGCAAGGTTTTGTTGGTTCATGATAGTTTTTTCATTCCATGTCTTTGCAAATTAAGTCATATTTGGCGGCTCTGGGCCAATAGTCATTATTGCGACCATATGCCCAAAAAATCCACCTGCTCAATTCGCTTCCAAACCACCCGGCCTCACCCCCCACGCCTATCCGGAAATCACCAGCCGGCATCCATCCAGGCCTGATAGGTCTGCATGCCGCCGGAGAGCACTTTGACTTTCAGGCCGTTCTGCATCAGCAGCCGGTAGGCGTAATACGCCCGTTGTCCGACACCGCAGAGTAGCCAGATTTCCTTGTCTTGCGGCAATTCGTGGTGGCGTTCGCGCAGGTTTTCCAGCGGCAGGTTCAGGGCGTTGGGGATGTGTCCGGCTGTGTACTCCTGTTCGCTACGCACATCCAGCAACAGCGCCCGGGTGTCCTGCAGGTCGCTCCAGTCCGCCAGCGGCAGGTCGCCGCGCAGGTGATTGCCCGCCACCATGCCGGCCAGATTGGCCGGATCCTTGGCCGCGCCGAATTGGGGCGCGTAGCATAGTTCCAGTTCCTCCAGATCGAATACCGTGCTGTTGCTCATCATGGCCGTGGCGATCACGTCGATGCGCCGCGCCACGCCGGCTTCGCCCACGGCTTGCGCGCCCAGCAGTCGGCCGTCGGTTTCGGAAAACAGCAGTTTCATGTGGATGGGTTTGGCTCCGGGAAAATAACTGGCGTGATGACCCGGGTGCAGATAGACCTTGCCATAATTCATGCCCGCCCGTCGCAACAGTTTTTCGCTGGCGCCGGTGGTGGCGACCGTCAGGCCGAACACTTCGCAGATGGCGGTGCCGAGTACCCCTTCGAAGGCCAGTGGCGGTTTCAGGTTTTGGCTGGCGTGAGCAAAATGATGCAGGATGGCGGTTGCCGCCACTCGGCCCTGGCGGTTGGCCGGGCCTGCCAGCGGCACCAGTTGCCATTCGCCGGTGATGCGGTTTTTCACTTCGACCACATCGCCGACCGCCCAGATGCAGGGGTCGTTGCTGCGCATGTATTCATCGACGCGGATGCCGCCCAGCGCTCCCAGTTCCAGGCCGGCTTCTCGGGCCAGGGCTGCGTCGGGCCGCACGCCTATGCCGACGACGATCAGATCCGTGGCTAGCGTTTCGCCTTTGGATGTCCGAACCTGCAGCCCCTGTTCCGGGTGCTGTTCGATGGCGGTTACCGCTTCTCCCAGACGCAGCCTGACGCCATGCGCCAGCATTTGTCCGGCTGCGTAGCCGGCCATTTCCGGATCCAGCGGCGGCAACACCTGATCGGCCAGTTCCAGCAGCGTCACTTCCAGCCCCAGTCCGACCAGATTTTCGGCCATTTCCAGGCCGATGAAGCCGCCGCCCAGGATCAGCGCCTGTTTGGCATTGGCTGCGGAGGCCTTGATTTTGTGGCTGTCCGGTATGGTGCGCAGCATATAAATGCCGGGCAGGTCGATGCCGGGCACGGAAAGCCGGTTCGGCTGGGCGCCGGTCGCCAGCACCAGCGCGTCATAGGTTTCCTGACGGGTGATTCCAGTTTTCAGGTCGCGGACTTCGATCCGTTTGGCGTGCCGGTCGATATGGGTAACCTCGGTCTCGACATGCACTTCGATATTGAAGCGGCGTTTGAAGCTGTCCGGGTTGGCGATCAATAACTTGTCGGCGGACTCGATCACGTTCCCTACAAAATAAGGCAGGCCGCAATTGGCGAAGGAGACGTGCGGGCCGCGTTCAAAGACGATGATTTCGCATGTTTCGCAAAGTCTGCGAGCCCGCGCGGCGCAGCTTGCGCCGCCGGCCACGCCGCCGATAATCAGGATACGCTTTTTTGTCGATGTCATAAATTCAAACGTCCAATTCAGAATTTTAAGAGAGTACCGGATTCGCTTAGACTATAGCCCAACTTGGCGGTTTAGACCAGCCTGAAGGCGGCCGAGCCCGGATTCTTGCGGCGGGAACAGCGCGCGGCTTGCGCAGCCGGCATTTTAGGCCGCCTGTCAGTAATGCGGCGGCCTTTCGTTTGCCGGCAGCCCCTGCTCATGCCCGCCCTGCACCAGGCTTTTAATTTTGTCGTGCAGTAATTTGCAGGTTTCCTCCAGTTTGCCCAACTGTTTTTGCTGCCCGGCCACCACCTGATTCAGGGCCTGAATCAAATCCTCCTGATAAGCCTGTTTGATTTCCAGCTCGATGATTCTGTTTTCGTCCATTGCCTGTTCCCAAGTGTTGATTGCCGGCATTCTAACAATTTGTCCGGGGTACTCGCCACAGCGATGCAATCTCGGCTATGATTAAGCCACCATGAAACAACGCGAGGATGCGACGATGACGACTATTGCAGACCCTGTTATAGGCCGCTGGTATAAAGACTTCGAAAACGATCTGACCTTCAAGGTCGTGGCGATTGAAGGCAACGATGAATCGATAGCCGTGCAATACGCCAATGGTGATCTGGGCGAATACGATAACGAAGCGTGGTATGTCTCCACCTTCGATTATATTGAAGACCCGGAGGACTGGAGCGCGCCTTTCGACGATCTTGAAACCGACGATCTGGGCTATAGCGATCCCGACCGCCATGCCCGTACCGAGCAGGAAGACGTGGATATCAGCGATTTACTGGATTGAGTAACATTTTATGAAGATGAGCCCACAGCAATTCCTGGACTGGGAATCCAAAAGCATTACCTTGCTGGCCATGTCCGGAGCCGGTAAAACCACGTTGTCCAACAAGTTGCCCAAGGACAAGTGGTTTCACTATTCTGGCGATTACCGGATTGGCACCAAATATCTGGAAGAACCGATACTGGACAACATTAAACAGCAGGCCATGGGCGTGCCCTTTTTACGCAACCTGCTGAAATCGGATTCGATTTATATCTGTAGCAATATCAGCGTCGAAAACCTGTCGCCGGTTTCCAGTTTTCTGGGCAAGCTCGGCAATCCCGAACTGGGCGGTCTGTCGCTGGCGGAATTCAAGCGGCGGCAGGCGTTGCACCATCAGGCCGAGATTGCCGCCATGAATGATGTGCCGGAGTTTATCCATAAAGCCGAAGACATTTACGGATACAAGCATTTTATCAACGATGCCGGCGGCAGCGTATGCGAACTGGACGACCCATCCGTGCTGGAGAAGCTGGCCGAACACACGCTGATAGTTTATATCAGCATTCCGCAGTCGCTGGAACAGACCATAATCGAGCGCGCCAAAAAAGATCCCAAGCCGCTGTATTACCGTCCGGAATTCGTTGACGAAAAGCTTGCCGAGTTCATGCGGGCTCGCGGTTATGTCTCTACCGATGAAATTGACCCCAACGATTTCGTGAGCTGGGTGTTTCCGCTGCTGTTCCACTCCAGGGCGCCGCGTTATGAAGCGATTGCCAGGCAGTACGGCTATACCCTCAGCGCCGACGAGACCGCCCAGGTCGATAGCGAAGAGGAATTTTTGCAATTGATAGCCCGGGCCATTGCCCGGCAGCAGATTTAAGATCGTTAAATGCCTTTAGTCGCTCATACCGAGTTGCCGACTTTTTTGCGTTTGCAGGAAGAAGGCGAGGAAATTCTATCCGCCGAGCGGGCCAGTCATCAGGCCATACGCGAATTGCACATCGGCCTGCTCAACATCATGCCGGACGCCGCGCTGGAAGCCACGGAACGTCAGTTTTTCCGCATGGTGGGGGCGTGTAACCAGATTGCCCAGTTTCACGTTCATCCGTTTACCATCGACGGGTTGCCAAGAAGCCCGGAAGCGCAGGCGCACATCGGCAAATACTATGAGTCATTCCGGCAAATCCGCGAGGATGGCCTGGATGCGCTGATCATCAGCGGCGCGAATGTCACCCACGATCATTTGCAGGAAGAGGCTTTCTGGCAGCCGCTGACCGAGGTGTTTTTGTGGGCCAAGCAGAATGTCACCTCCATTCTTTGCTCCTGCCTGGCCACCCATGCCCTGATTCAATGCTGCTACGGCGTGGAGCGCACCCGTTTGCCCGACAAGCGCTGGGGCGTGTTTTCGCACAAGATCATCGATCGGCAGCATCCGCTGGTGGCGGAAATCAACACCCGTTTTGATGTGCCGCATTCGCGCTACAACGAAATTTTTCAGGCCGACATGGAAAAGCACGGCCTGAAAGTGCTGGCGGCCAGCAAGGAAGCCGGCGTACATCTGGCGGTCAGTCCGGATGGTTTTCGGATAGTGTTTTTTCAGGGCCATCCCGAATATGACGACATTAGCCTGCTCAAGGAATATAAGCGTGAAGTGTTGCGCTATTATCGGCGCGAGCGCGAGGATTATCCGCCTTATCCCGAACATTATTTCGATACGGACGTGCAACTGATTCTGGCGGAATACGCCGAGCAGGTCAGAATCGCCCGCCGCGACGGCAGCCCGCTGCAACCCATGCCGGAAGAGCGCATTGTCGGGCATCTGGACAATACCTGGCGGGATTCGGCCAAGGCGGTATTCAACAACTGGCTGGGCAAGGTTTACCAGCTTACCAACGAAGACCGCCGGCTGCCGTTCATGGCCGGTATCGATCCGGATAACCCGCTGGATCTATGAGCGGACACTGGCGTTTTTTGCGGCAGGCGGTCGATCTGGCGGCTGGGAATGTCGCCTGCGGCGGCGGGCCGTTCGCCGCAGTTATTGTCAGGGACGGGCAGGTGATCGCCACCGGCTGCAATCGGGTCGCCGCCAGCCTGGATCCAACAGCCCATGCCGAAATTCTGGCCATCCGCGAGGCCTGCCGGCAACTGGGCGATTTTCAATTGCGCGGCTGCACGCTGTACAGCAGTTGCGAACCCTGTCCCATGTGTCTGGGGGCGGTTTACTGGGCCAGACTGGCGGAGGTGTATTTCGCCTGTACCCGGTCGGACGCCGCCGAGGCCGGTTTTGACGACGGTTTTATTTATGCCGAACTGGCCAGGCCGGCGGCCGATAGGCGGATCGCCATGCGGCATCTGCCGTTGACCGCCGCCGTCCGGCCGTTCCGGGCCTGGGCGGAATGGGCGGACAGAACAGCGTATTGAGCCGGCTGTCAGGCGGTCGTCAGTGGGACGATCAGGCCGTCTTCCATATGCAGCACATGATCCATCCGCGCCGCCAGATCGGGATCGTGGGTGACGATCAGAAAGCTGACCTGCAATTCCTGATTCAATTCCAGCATCAGTTGATAAACCTGTTCGGCGGTTTTGCTGTCCAGATTACCGGTGGGTTCGTCGGCCAGCACGCATTTCGGCCGGTTGATCAAGGCCCTGGCCACGGCGGCCCGCTGTCTTTCGCCGCCGGACAATTCGCCCGGCTTGTGACGGATGCGATGCCCCAGTCCCACTCTTTTCAGCAGTTCCGTGGCTTTCTGTTGCGCCTGGCTGATGGATTGATGGCCTATCAGCAAGGGCATGGCCACGTTTTCCAGCAGGGTGAACTCGCCCAGTAAATGATGAAACTGATAGATAAAACCCAGGGCGCTATTGCGTAAAACCCCCATTTTTCCGGCGCTGATTTTGCCAAGATCAAAACCGTCCAGTATCACCTGTCCGGAAGTGGGTTTCTCCAGTCCGCCCAGCAAATGCATCAGGGTGCTTTTGCCCGAGCCTGATGCGCCCATGATGGCGACCCGCTGTCCGGCGTGAATTTGCAGATTGACGCCTTTTAGCACCTCTACATCCAGCTCGCCTTGCTGATAGCGTTTGGTGAGATCGCGGCATTCCAGAATCACGGAATTATTCATAACGCAGTACCTCCGCCGGATTGATGCGCGCGGCCTGCCAGGCTGGATACAGCGTCGCCAGTAGCGATAATAGAAAAGACATCAGCGCTATCCAGTACACGTCGCCCCAGATCAGTTTGGAAGGCACTTCGCTGATGTAATACACGTCGGCGGCCATAAAATGGACGCCAAACAGTTTTTCGATGGCCGGGACGATGGTTTCCACGTTCAGGGCCAGTAGAATGCCGCCCGCTGTACCCAGCAGCGTACCCACCGAACCGATAATGCAGCCCAGCACGATGAAGATGCCCATCACAGAGGGATTGGACAGCCCCTGGGTCTTGAGTATGGCGATGTCGCCGCGTTTGTCGGTGACTACCATCACTAGCGTGGAGACGATATTGAAGGCGGCGACGGCCACAATCAGCAGCAGAATGATGAACATGGCGCGTTTCTCGGTCTGTACCGCCCGGAAAAAATTGCTATGCGCCTTGGTCCAGTCGCTCACCCGGTATTCGTCGCCCAGTGCATTCGCCAGTTCCTGGGTAATAAGCGGGGCGTTGA
The DNA here is from genome assembly GCA_028707085.1 of Methylococcales bacterium. GTDB lineage: Bacteria > Pseudomonadota > Gammaproteobacteria > Methylococcales > Methylomonadaceae > Methylomonas. The sequence goes on from JAQTUW010000001.1 coordinate 48,064, forward strand.
GCACATCGTCCAGTTTCAGGCGCAAGCCGCTGACAGCCGATTCGGTGCGGAACAATTTTGCGGCGTCGTCCAGATGGATAAAGGCCATGTTGCGATCGTATTCGTACATGCCGACCTGAAACACGCCGACTACGGTAAAACGCTTCAGTCGCGGCAGAATGCCGGCCGGCGTGGCGTTGACCTGTGGGGTGATGACGGTGACCTTGTCGCCGACCAGCGCCCCTAGATAGGTGGCCAGTTCCGCGCCCAGCACGATGCCGAATTCGCCGGGTTTGAGATCGTCGAGCTTGCCGAGTTTCATTTTCTCAGCCACTTCCGAGACATTGCTTTCGTATTCCGGCAGGATGCCCTGCACCATGGTGCCGCTGACTTGTCGGTCGGCATTGAGCATCACCTGACCGTTGATAAACGGCGCGACCCCCTGCACATGCGGCAAATGGCGGGTGCGCGCCGCCAGGCTTTGCCAGTCGTCGAGCTGGCCGTAACGGCCGGTAATGGTGCTGTGCGCGGTCATGCCCAGGATGCGCTCCCGCAGTTCGGCCTCGAATCCGTTCATGACCGACAGTACGGTGATCAGCGCTGTGACGCCCAGGGCGATGCCCAGCACGGAAGTCAGGGTAATGAAGGAGATAAACTGGGTACGGCGCTTGGCGCGGGTATAGCGCAAGCCTATGTAAAGAATGAGTGGTTTAAACATGAATGGGTGGTGTCAGGCGGATTTGCAATCGCTACAATAGCCGTAAAGGTAGAGACTGTGGTCGGTTAATACAAAACCGAGTTTTTTTGCGATTTCGTCTTGGCGTTTTTCGATGACTTCGTCGGTGAATTCGGCGACTTTGCCGCATTTCATGCACACAACATGGTCATGATGGCTGCCGGTATTGATTTCGAAAATGGAGTTTCCGCCCTCGAAGTGGTGGCGGCTGACCAGACCCGCGGCTTCAAACTGGGTCAGTACGCGGTATACCGTCGCCAGCCCGATTTCTTCGCCTTCGCTGAGCAGGATTTTATAGACCTTTTCGGCAGACAAATGACGGTCATCCTGCTGCTTCTCAAGAATCTCCAGAATTTTCACTCTGGGCAGGGTAACCTTTAGTCCGGCATTACGTAGTTCCTGGGTTTCCAAAAGAAGGTCTCCGTTATCGCTTAATCGGGTGCATTGTATCGTTTTTTGCCGTAAGCCGCTGACGGATTTATGGGATAATGCAAATTATTTTGGCCGGTATCTGTCTTAATTCATGAACAAACCCGTTTTCTGGTTGAGCCTTTGCGCCAGCCTGACCTTGTCCGCCTGTTCCTATGCGCTGAATAATTTGCCTGGGGTATACAAAATCGACATCGAGCAGGGCAATATGATCAACCAAAGCATGGTCGACCAGCTCCGGCCCAATATGACCAAGCGTCAGGTCATGTATATCATGGGCTCGCCCATGCTGGTCGACAATTTTCACCAGCAGCGCTGGGATTACGAGTATGCCAACGCTCCCAGCGGCGAAAACCGGGTGCAAAAGCGCATTACCCTGTTTTTTACCGGCGAGAATCTGATCGGCATTCAGGGCGATTTTCACCCCAGCCAGTTGCCGGTTGCCAAACAGGCGAACGAAACCACCATCGAACTTCCCAAACGCAATCTGGAGAAATCCATGTGGGAAAAAATCTCCGATCTGTTCGGGATAGCTCCCGGCGATTCTGCCGATTCATCTTCTGGCCGGCCTAAAGACTGATCGCTTCGCCGGCCTTTAATAGTTCCTCAATAAAATAGCGGCAATATGAGGGAATATAATGCTGCTTGAGATAGGCTATCTTGGTCACAGAGCCAGATATCAGATGCCCGAGATCCAGGGCGGTTAAATCGGCGTCTATATCCGGGTCATAAGCGGTGGCGGCGATGATGCCGACGCCCATGCCCAGTCTGACATAGGTTTTGATAATATCGGAGTCGGTTGCAGCCAGGGTGACATCCAGTTGCAAGCCGGCATCGGTAAAGGCTTTTTCGATGGCGGAACGCCCGGTAAAGCCGGTGTTATAGGTCAGTATCGGCTGTCCGGCCAGAACCTTGAGACTGAGTTTTTCATTGATCAGCGGGTGGTCTTTGGGCGTCACGGCGATGTGATGCCATTTATAGCATGGGCTGATGATCAGTTTGTCGTCGGTATCCAGTTTTTCGGTACACACGGCGACATCTGCCTGCTGCTGATGCAGCAGATTGATCAGATTTTCCGGCGAGGATTGCACCATGTAGATTTTGATGCCGGGAAATTTGCTGCGAAACTTCCGCACCGGTTCCGGCAGCAGGTATTTGGCCTGGGTGTGGGTGGTGGCGATGCGCAGTTCGCCATTGCGATTTTCCAGATAATCGTCCGCCATGATCTGGATATTCCTTTTCGCCTGATTGATTAAATCCACTTCCGCCATGATGCGTTCGCCCAGCACGGTCAGGCTGACCAGCTTTTTGCCCTGCCGTTCGAACAGCGGCGAACCCAGTTCGGTTTCAAACAGGTGCAACTGCCTGCTGACGGCGGATTGCACCACATGCATTTTCTCCGCCGCCTTGCTGAGGTTGAGGCCGGTTTCGTGCAGCACCCGCAATAATTCAAGCTGATTAAGATTCATGCCGTATCCTTATGCCGTGTGCTACCAGAGCAGACGCCAGCCTGATGAACCGCTGTTGAACAGGGCCGAACCATCAGTCGGGCATATTTTGATAAATGTCTAAATTATAGCGGTTAATTGCAATAATGTTTCAAAATTATGACGATAGCCGCCCGGCGGCTTCAGGGTCAGAATAGCTCCCAGACTGCCGGCAGGTCTTTGGGCAAATCGTTGAGTCTGCCCAGTTCCAGCCATTGATTGTCCGGACTGTGAAAATCGGAGCCGACCGAGGCGTACAGCCCATGTTTTCTGGCCAGTTGGCAGCCCAGCCGGATTTCGTCGTCGCTGCCGCGGCCGTTTACCACTTCTATGCCTAGTCCGCCCATTTCCTTGAATACCGGCAGGGCGCGATTCAGCCACGTTGTGCTGAGTTTATAGCGCAAGGGATGAGCCATCACGGCCATGCCACCCGCCTGGCCGATCCAGTCCACAACCTCCGCCATTTCCGCCCAGGCCGTCGGCACATAAGCCGGTTTGCCCTTGCTCAAATAGCGGTCGAAAGCTTCCTGCTGGCTGCCGACATAACCGTTCGCCAGCAGGAAAGCGGCAAAATGGCTGCGGGTGATCTCGCCCTGGCCGGCCGCCCGGCTCACTGCCTCATAGACACCCGGAATACGTTTTTTCTCCAGCTTCTCGGCAATTTTTTGCGCGCGCTCGGCGCGGACAGTATGCTGGCCGGCAATGCCCTGCATCAGCGCCGGGCACCGCGGGTCGATGTTAAGGCCGATGATATGCAGGCATTGACCCAGATAGTTGGCCGACAACTCGATGCCGTCTATCAGGCGGATGCGGTGGTCGGCGGCGCTTTGTCCGGCTTCGGTCAGGCCGGCGGTGGTGTCGTGGTCGGTGAGGGCCAGCACCGTAACCCCCTGCTCCCCGGCGCGGCGCACCACTTCCGCCGGCGACAGCGAGCCGTCCGAAGCTGTGGAGTGGCAATGCAAATCGTATTTTTCCGGCGTCACTGGTAGTCTCCGTAAAGTTTGGCGTATAGGCCGCGCTGCTGGATCAGCGTCTCGTGTTTGCCGTGTTCGCAGATTTTGCCCTGTTCGAACACATAGACATGATCGGCCTGCCTGACGGCGCTGAGGCGATGAGCGATGATGAGAGTGGTTCTGCCGTTTAAAAACCGGCTCAGGGCCTGGTGCAGCCGGTATTCGGTTTCGGTATCCAGCGCCGAAGTGGCCTCGTCCAGGATCACCACAGAGGGTTTGCTGACGATCATCCGCGCAATGGCCAGGCGTTGCCGTTGCCCGCCTGACAGGCGCATGCCCTGCCGGCCGACCACGGTGTCCAGCCCCTTGCCCAGCGTCAGCACAGTGGTTTTCAGTTGCGCCAGTTCCAGCGCGTACCACAACTCGCTGTCGTCGGCTTCCCGCCCCAGTGTCAGATTGGCGCGGATGGTGTCGTTCAAAAGGGCAGGGTGCTGCAAGACCGTGGCGACATGTTCGCGCACCACGTCCAGACCGATCCTGTTCATCGAGACGCCGTCGAAATAAACCATGCCCTGCCTGAGCGGATATAGGCCGACCAGAATTTGCGCCAGGGTCGATTTTCCGCCGCCGCTGGCCCCGACCAGGGCAATTTTTTCCCCGGCGGCGATATTCAGGTTGATGCCGTTTAAAACCGGTTCTTCCCGGTAGCTGAAATGCAGGTTTTCGACCCTGACCGAGACCGTGGCTTTGCCGGCAAAGGGGTTGTCGAGATGCGGGTAGTCCGGCTCGCGCTGCAGGCGGGTCAGTTCGTTGATGCGGGCCAGGGCGGCCTTGGCGGCGTAAAACGCCTGCTGAATGTTGAGTATCTCCTGCACCGGCGCCATCATGTACCACAGATAGCCGAACACCGCCAGCATTTCGCCTATGCTCAGATTGGAATACAGAACCAGCAGCATGGAGGTGGCGCGGAAAATATCGAAGCCGAACAAAAACGTCAGAAAACTCAGCCGCCCGGCGGCGTCGCTTTTCCAGGCAAAGGCGGCGGAGTGATTTTTTACCGTCATGGCGCTGGCGATCAACTGCCGGCAGTAATGCGCTTCGCGGTTGCTGGCGCGTATCTGGTGTATGGCTTCCAGAGTTTCGCTCAAGGCTTGCTGGAAGACGCCGTAAGCTGTGTTTTCGTTGGCCTTGAGGGTCTTGATTCTGGAGCCTATGGCTCTGGCCAGATAAATTACCGCCGGATTCAGGCAAATGATGAATAGCCCCAGTTGCCAGTGCATCCACAACAGGATGATCGCCGTACCCAGCACGGTCAGGCAGGCCACCAGCAGTTTACTGATGGTCGAGCCGATAAAATCGTCCAGGGTATCCAGATCCTTGATCAGATAGTTGCTGACGGTGCCGCTGCCCAGGTTTTCGTATTCCGACATGGAAAGGGTTTGCAGACGCCGTATCAGGTTTTCCCGAATCGTGAAAACCACATCCTTGGCGATATTCGAGAAATGCTGGGTCTGGATGATGTTCAAAATCAGGCCGATCAGCCTGAGCAACAGGCTGACCAGTAGTACGCCGCCGATATAGACCACCGGTTGCCGCCAGTCCGGCGGCAGATAGGGATCGACGGTTTTCAGCACCCAGCCGGGGTGATGCAACAGCACCTCGTCCACCAGCAAAGGCATCAGCAGCGGCACGGGCACGGTGACCACGGTGGCCAGCAAGGCGTTGACGTGTCCGGTAAGCAACTGCTTTTTATGCTGTAAGGCAATACGGAAAATAAAATCCCATGAATATTCCGTTTGTGGGGGCATGTTTTGGTTTTTCAATTTTTGGGCTATTGGAGTTAGACTGTGGGGATTATAGTGGTAAATTTCATGACGAAAATATACCAGTATTCGAATCTTCCCAGGAGAATTGTATGCAGCCTGCCTTTGGTTTGTTGCTAGTTTTGAGTTTGGTCACGGGCATGGGCCATGCTTTTGCCGCCCCGCAATCGCCCGAGGAATACCGCAAGACTTTTTTGCAGGCCGAACAGTTCCTGAATCAGGATCGCGAGCGGGAATATTTCGAGTCGGCGGACAGTCTGAAAGGCTATGCGCTCTATCCGTATCTGCATTATCAATGGCTAAAAAAACATCTTGATGACAATCGGGCGGTACAGGCCTTTCTGCTTGAATATCCGCAAAGCCGCTATGCCCAGGGCTTGCGGCAGAAATGGCTGCTGCAATTGGGAAAAACCGGACAATGGTCAACCTTTCTCGACCAGTACCACAACACCGATGATCTTGAGCTGCAATGCTATGCGGCGCTGGCTCGGTTTCAGGATGGCGAACGTAGTACGGCGCTGAACAAGGCCCGCCAGCTATGGTTGAACGGCAAATCGCTGCCGCCGGCTTGCGATAGCCTGTTTGAGCTGCTCAAGGCTTCGGATGTGTTTACCCCGGAACTGGTCTGGCAGCGGTTTCATGCCGCGCTTAAACTGAACAATCAGACTTTGGCCGCTCAGTTGAGCCGCCTGCTGCCGGCAGAGCAGCAGGCGGACGCCGGGCTATGGCTCAGGCTGCACCGTCAGCCGGCGCTGGTCGCGCAGGCGGAAGACTGGAAACGCAATTACGTTCAGGCCGGCAGCTTGTTTGCATATGCTGTGGATCGCTGGTTGAACAGCGATGCGCTGGCCGCCATGCAGGTCTGGGATGCGGAAAAGCAGAATTTTAGCATCCCGCAGACGCTAGCCGCCGAAACCGAACAGCATCTGGCTGTGGAACTGGCGCTGAGCCGCGACAGCCGCGCTTACGGCCGCTTGTCCGGGCTGGCCGAAAAGACCGCCGCCAGCCGGGAATGGCAGGTAAGGGCGGCGCTTTATCAACAGAATTGGCAACAGGTCGTCGAAGCGGTCAACGCGCTGAAGCCCGAAGAAAAGCAGCAGGATAAATGGCAATACTGGCAGGCCAGAGCCTGGGCCATGACCGGGGCCGCCGCCCAGGCCGATGCGTTGTTCAGGGAACTGGCCGGCAAACGCAGTTATTACGGTTTTTTGGCCGCCGCCCGCCTGAATCAGCCGATAGCCGTGCCCGACCAGCCCTTGCCGGTCGCGGATGCGGACATCCGGCAGCTTCAGGCCCAGGAGGCTTTTCAGGTGGTTTCCGAGCTGCTGGCCATCGACCGTAAAGCAGAGGCCAAAAAGCAATGGTGGTTCGCCGTCGCCCGACTGGATCACAACGGTTTGCTGGCGGCCGCCAAACTCGCCCAGCAATGGCAATTGCCCGCCTTGGCGATTTTTACCATTGCCCGGGCCAATGCCTGGGACGATATGGAATTGCGCTTTCCGTTGCTGTACAACGAGCGGATACAGGCCGGCGCTGCTGCCGGGCAGCTTGATCCGGCGCTGATTTACGGCCTGATCCGTCAGGAAAGCGCTTTTGATGAACGGGCGGAATCGCCGGCCGGAGCCAGGGGGCTGATGCAACTGATGCCCGGAACCGGCCGGCAGATCGCCCGCGAACTGAAACAGAACTGGAAAGGAGAGAGCGCTTTGTTCGACCCCGACCTGAATATTCATTATGGCAGTTTGTATTACAAAAAGCTGTTGCGGCAATATAATGGTAACCATGTGCTGAGTACGGCGGCCTATAATGCCGGCACGCACCGGGTTAAACGCTGGCTACCGGAAGATCGTTCCCTGCCGGGCGATATCTGGATAGAAAGCATCCCCTATAAAGAGACGCGCAACTATGTCGGCTCGGTGTTGCAGTACGCCCTGATTTATCAGCATCGCCTGCATCGAAACAGCCTGACGACGGAAATATTGAGTCCGGAAATCCATGCTTCAAAAAATTGAGCTGATTTTTTAACCTGACTATTAGATAATGGTCGGTGTTTTCAGTTCACTTTAGTTCAGGTAAAAATTTAATGGAGAAACAGCACAGTTTCACACGCGAAGAGTTGCTTATGTCAGGTCGTGGTGAATTATACGGCCCAACAAATGCCCAACTTCCGCTCCCTAACATGCTGATGATGGATCGTATCCTTCACATCTCCGATGAGGGAGGCCGGTATGGAAAAGGTGAGATTATTGCTGAACTCGACATCAAGCCCGATTTATGGTTTTTCGGCTGCCATTTCCAGGGCGATCCGGTTATGCCCGGCTGCCTGGGTTTGGACGCCATGTGGCAACTGATCGGCTTTTATTTGTGCTGGATGGGCGGGCCCGGCAAGGGGCGGGCGCTGGGCTGCGGCGAAGTCAAGTTTACCGGACAGGTGCTGCCCACCGCTAAAAAGGTGACCTACCGTATAGACCTGAAGCGGGTGATACTGCGCAAGCTGGTGATGGGTATCGGCGACGCCACCATGGAAGTAGACGGCAAAAAAATTTACGAGGCCACGGATCTGCGAGTCGGCCTGTTCACTTCAACGCAGGATTTCTAGGTGACCGCTATGAGACGTGCAGTCGTTACAGGATTGGGGATCGTTTCCAGCATCGGCAATAACCGGGACGAAGTGGTCGATTCATTAAAAACCGGCCGCTCCGGCATCGTACATGCCGACGTTTACGAACAAATGGGGTTTAGAAGTCAGGTACACGGCGCGGTCAACATCGATCTCGACGAACTGATAGACCGGAAGATTCGGCGTTTCATGGCCGATGGCGCAGGCTATAACTATATCGCCATGCAGCAGGCCATCGCCGACGCCGGACTGGAAGACGATCAGGTTTCCAATTTCCGCACTGGGCTGGTCATGGGCTCCGGTGGGCCGTCAACGGCCAACATTGTTGAGGCGGCGGACATCCTGCGCAGCAAGGGCGTCAAAAAAATAGGCCCGTATATGGTGCCGCGCGCCATGTCCAGCACCAATACCGCCTGTCTGGCCACGCCTTTTAAAATCAAGGGCGTCAACTACACTATTACTTCGGCCTGCGCTACCAGCGCGCATTGCATCGGTCATGCGCTGGAGCTTATCCAGCTCAACAAGCAGGACGTGGTGTTCGCCGGCGGCGGCGAGGAACTGCACTGGAGCATGTCGGTATTATTTGACGCCATGGGCGCTTTGTCCTCCAAATATAACGACACCCCGGCTACTGCCTCCAGACCTTACGACGCCAGCCGCGACGGGTTTGTGATTTCCGGCGGCGGCGGTGTGCTGATCATAGAAGAGCTGGAACACGCCAAGGCCCGCGGCGCAAAAATCTACGCGGAACTGGTCGGCTACGGCGCGACTTCCGACGGATACGACATGGTGCAGCCTTCCGGCGAGGGCGCGGTGCGCTGCATGCAGCAGGCCATGAGCAGCGTTGACGCCAAAATCGACTACATCAACGCTCACGGCACCAGCACCCCGGTTGGCGACACCCGCGAACTGGAAGCCTTGCGCAAGGTTTTCGGCGACGGACAGGTGCCGCCGGTCAGCTCCACCAAATCCCTGACCGGCCACGCCCTGGGTGCGGCCGGCGTCAACGAGGCCATTTATTCCTTATTGATGATGCAGGAGAACTTCCTCAGCGCTTCCGCCAACATCACCGAACTCGACCCGGAAGCGGCGGGCATGCCGATTGTCAGGGAATTTACCGACAATGTGACCTTAAACACCATCATGTCCAATAGCTTCGGCTTTGGCGGCACCAACGCCACGCTGATCTTTCAGCGCTTTAACGGCTAATTGAAACAGCCGCGGCTAGCCATGCCGCGGCTGCGCCAAACTATCTATGTCAGAGCAAGAACAAAAATCCAGAACCCAGTTCAACAAATTGCAGAAGCGCCTGCGACGCTGTGTCGGCGAGGCGATAGCGGATTACAATATGCTGGAGCAGGGCGACAAGGTCATGGTCTGCCTGTCCGGCGGCAAGGACTCCTACACCATGCTGGATATTCTGCTCAATTTGCAGAAAACCGCGCCCATCGATTTTGAAATCATCGCCGTCAATCTGGATCAGAAACAGCCCGGTTTTCCGCCGCATGTCCTGCCCGAGTATCTGACTGCCCTGCGGGTACCGTTTCATATTATCGAACACGACACCTACAGCATCGTCAAACGCATCATTCCCGAAGGCAAAACCACCTGCAGCCTGTGCTCCAGACTGCGGCGCGGTTCCCTATATGGTTTTGCCAGAGAGCATGGCGTCAGCAAGATCGCCCTGGGCCATCACCGGGAAGACATTATTGAAACCTTTTTTCTGAACATGTTCTATGCCGGCAAATTAAAGGCCATGCCGCCCAAGCTGCTCAGCGACGACAAGCAAAATATCATTATCCGCCCCTTGGCCTATTGCCGGGAAAAAGACATCAACCGTTTCGCCGCCTTCAAGAAGTTTCCCATCATCCCCTGTAATTTATGCGGGTCGCAGGAAAATCTGCAACGGGTGGCTATGAAACAGATGCTGGGCAACTGGGACAAGCAATTTCCCGGACGGCTGGAAACCATATTCGCCAGCCTGCAAAATATAGCCCCTTCACAGATGGCGGATACCGGCCTGTTTGATTTTGCCGGTTTGCAACGTGATCCAGACTCCAGCCTGCGGCACATCGCTTCGGAAGAGTACGGATTGGACATCCTTGAACGTTAATTTGATGGAACATAATGATGAAAAAAACCATTCTGGTCACGGGCGGCGCCGGCTATATCGGCAGCCATACCTGCGTTGAGCTACTGAACAACGGTTTTGAGGTGGTGGTGCTGGACAACCTTAGCAACAGCAAAATCGAATCCATACGCAGAATAGAAAAAATCACCGGCCGTAGCGTCGCTTTTCATCAGGCCGATGTCCGGGATCTGCCGTTGCTGAAGCAGATTTTTCAGCAATATCACATCAGCGCCGCCATCCACTTCGCCGGGCTGAAAGCCGTCGGCGAATCCTGCCAGCAACCTCTGAGCTACTACAAAAACAATCTGGACAGCACCCTGGCGCTGCTGGAAGCCATGGATCAGGCCCAGGTCAAAAATCTGGTGTTCAGCTCCTCTGCCACGGTTTACGGCGACCCGCATAGCGTGCCGATACTGGAAAGCTTTCCGTTGCAAGCCACCAACCCCTACGGCCGCACCAAGCTGTTCATAGAAGAAATGCTCCGTGACGCCAGCAACGCCGACTTGCTGAACAATAGCGAACAGCCCTGGAAAATCGCCATATTGCGTTATTTTAATCCGACCGGTGCGCACCACAGCGGCCTGATAGGCGAAGACCCCAACGGCATACCCAATAATCTGATCCCTTATCTTTCCCAGGTGGCCATCGGCAAGCTGGAAATTCTGTCCATTTTCGGCAACGACTATCCCACCCACGACGGCACGGGGGTGCGCGATTACATTCATGTTGTCGATCTGGCCCAGGGCCATATCAAGGCCCTGCAATACCTGCTGGCGCAACCCGCCGGCGCGGTGCTGTGCGAAGCCTACAACCTAGGCACCGGCATCGGCTACAGCGTACTGGACATGGTAAACACGTTCCATAAAGTTTCCGGCCGCGATGTGCCTTACAGAATTACCCCGCGCCGCAGCGGCGATGTCGCCGCCTGCTACGCCGACCCGGCTCTGTCCTATCAAAAACTGGGCTGGAAAGCGGAAAGAAACCTGGAAGAAATGCTGGCCGACACCTGGCGCTGGCAGACCAGCAACCCGGACGGTTACGGCGAATAAGGCGTAAAGCGGGGCGGAAGCCGTGGCAAGGCAGGGCCGGCAGCCATGCTTCGGCTTCGGATTGAGGGTTTGCATTGACAAAATTCTGTAATTTAATACAATGACGAATTCAATCTTTTACAAGATTGCCTCGGTGGCGAAATAGGTAGACGCACGGGACTTAAAATCCCGCGGCCGAAAGGCCGTACCGGTTCGATTCCGGTCTGAGGCACCATTTAAATCAATAAGTTAGATTAATTTATAATGTCGTAACAAAATCGACTGCAACGATTGTTAAAAGTTCATAATCACCGGATCTGCGAAATTCGGTGAATATTTTTTTTCTCCTTCCCAATATTCAGCATTCCAGAGATTCTAGCCGCATCTGCGGAAAGATGCTCAGGCGCCAAATGCGCATAACGCAAGACCATTTCATAGCATGACCAACTGCCTAATTCCTGTAGCACATGCAAGGGCGTTCCGGCTTGTACATGCCAACTTGTCCAAGTATGCCGCAGGCCATGCCAACAAAAGTTTTCAATACCTAAACTTCTGACAATGTTTCGCCAGTTCTCGGTACCCGCTTTGGGTGCTTGCCAATTTGATTTCTAATAATCGCGATAGCATCTTCATTAAGCGGAACCCCTAATCATTTTATTGTTTTAGACTCGTCAGCATGCACCCACATCAATTTATTTTGCATGTTGATCTGCGACCATTCCAAAAAACAGACGTTAGCCTCTCGCAATCCAGTTGCAAGCATGAACGCGGCCATATCCCGTGTATGATCTGGAATCGGCAAACAACAGCAAGGTCTTATCGGCCGAACAGAAACACAGCCCGCCATAGCTTTCCACCAGGGTTTTGAGCTCCGACTTGGACTGTATTTACCGATCCAGGTATGCAGGGTATTAACATTGATTCCAAGGTCTTTGGTGGTCTGGGTGATAGGTTGATCAGATTCGTTGGCAAGCTTAACTGCGGACTCTCTGAATTCGGCTGTATAGGTTTTGGGTTTTTCTTGGCTCATTTGGGCTCACACTCGGTTTACATTATTTTAAAGTGTGTGTTCGGTTTAGTGTAGCCACATCAATATTTGCAAGCCCCAATGTCTAGTCAAGGACGCGCGGTGTCGGGTCTTGCCTTTTATGGAAAGCGGGTTGTTGAGGATGCGTCTGGAATGTCGGCGGATTTGGATAAACTGCCTTTCAACAATAACATTGCAACCAGCGCCGTCCAGCCGGTTTGGTGGGACGCGCCTAGCCCTTGACCTGTTTCGGCATGAAAATATTCGTGGAATAACAATTGATCCCGCCAGTCAGGATCATGTTGCAGAGGATGGTCGGCAGGATAGGCCGGGATCATGCCGTCGGTGTCGCGCCGAAACAGGTCGATCAGTCTTTGCGCCAGACAAACGTTGATTTCCGCCAGGGTCAAGGGGGTTTCCGCCAGTCCCGGGGCGGACACTTTAAAATTATCGCCAAGATAGCGGTAAAACTTTTCCAATGTTTCAAGCAGCGAATAATTGGTCGGAAACCAGATCGGTCCGCGCCAGTTGGAATTGCCGCCGAACAGGAATGAATCGGATTCGCCCGGCGCATAGTCGATCAAGGCCTGACCGATACCCGGCATCAGGCCAAGATCGCGCTGCCGGGCGTGAATCTTGCTGAGGCTGCGAATGCCGTAAGCCGATAAAAATTCCTGTTCGTTCAACAGATGCTGCAAGATGCCCGGCAGTATGCCATGATCGACCAAAGACAGCAGATGCTCGCCTTTTTCGTTGGTCATTTCCGGGCAGGCGCAAATCGTGTGACCGTCGAACATGCCGCCGCGATGCGCATAAAGCATGGCCCTAAAGCGTGGCGCATGGTTCAATATTTCGGCATCGACCACCTCGGTGGCGAACAGGGGAATAACGCCCACCCAGGAAAACACATCCAGGCGCTGATACTCGCCGGACGGGGTCAGAATCAGATCCTTGAAAAAGTGGTCTTTTGCATCCCATAATGAAACGCCATGCGGGCCATACCCGGCGATGGCTTTGCCGATCGCCAGAAACTGAGCGTAGCATTGAATGGCGATGTCTTCGTAATCGCGTCCGGCCGCGGTCAGCTCCAGCGCCATCATGGTCATATTCAGGGCGGACATGGCCATCCAGCCGGTAGCGTCGGCCTGTTTCAGCCGATAGCCGGCCGGCAGCGGCCTGGAGCGGTCGTACACTGAAATATTGTCCAGCCCCATAAATCCGCCTTCGAACAAATCGTGCTGTTCGCTGTCTTTGCGATTCAGCCACCAGGCGTAATTCAGCAGCAGTTTATTCAGCATGCGCTGCAAAAAATTAAAATCCGCGCGTCCATGGCGTTCGCGTTCGGTACGAAACACCGACAAGGCCGCGGCGGCATGGAAAGGCGGGTTGGTATCGTTAAAATCCCATTCGTAAGCCGGCAAATGGCCGTTGGGATGGAGATAGCGCTCGTTTAACAGCAGTTCCAGTTGCCGTTTGGCGAATTCGATGTCGATGACTGCATAGGCTATCGCCTGATAAGCCACGTCCCATCCGGCAAACCACGGGTATTCCCAGCAATCGGGCATGGCGATAATGTCATGCGCTTGCAGATGCCGCCACTGGCGGTTGCGTATCCCTATCCGCTGTTTGGGTGGCTGGATTTTGTCGCCATCCTGCCAGCGCGCCACATCAAAGTGATAATACTGCTTGTTCCAGATCAGGCCGGCCATGGCCTGGCGAAAAATTCGCCTATCCTGTCCGGCCGTCATGTCCGGCAAAAAGGCTTGATAAAACTGGTCGGCTTCCTGGCGGCGTTGGTTTAAAACCGCTTCGAAATCCGACCGGGTTAGCGTCGTCTGTTCGCTGCTCAAAACCAGATCGATGCTTTCCGTTGCGCCGGGTTCGATGCTCAGCGCATGCCAGGCCGCGCTTTTGCTGCCTTTTTGAGCCGGATTGACGGCTTGCTGCTCGCCGTTGACCACGGCGCGATGAAACGCGTCCTTGAGGTAAGGGGTGGTATTGGCCTGCCCCCATAGCGTCTGGGTGTTGCTGTCGTTTTCCGTAAACAAAAGCCGGGCGGTCTGGCGGCCATGCAAACGGTACGAACCCAGACCGGAGCAATAGCCTTCGATGGCCCAGGCCATCCCTTCGCCGGGATCGCCGGCTACCAGTTGCGGGCGCTGTTGGCCGTCGCCCCAGGACCAGACGTTGCGATACCATAAAGTCGGCAGCACATGCAGGCTTGCCGCTTGCGGGCCGCGATTGGCGATGTTGACGCGGCAGAGAATGGTTTCGGGGCTGTGTTTGGCATAGATGATATCGATGTCGAAGTAGCGGTTTTCCGCAAAAACGCCGGTATGCTCCAGTTGAAAGGGTGGCGTGCGGCGGTCGCGGCGACTATTTTCCTGGATGAGTTGCTGATAGGGAAAAAGGCTTTGCGGGTATTTATAACGGTAATGCAGATAGCTGTGGGTAGGCGTTGCATCCCGATAAAAATAAGCTTCTTTAACCTCTTCGCCGTGGTTGCCTTGCCGATTGGTCAAACCGAAGGCGCGTTCTTTAAGGATGGGATCGACGCTATTCCAGAACGCTAGGGCGAAACACAGGCGCTGCTCTGTGTCGCAGAGGCCGCCCAGCCCATCTTCGTTCCAGCGGTAGGCGCGAGAGCGGGACTGCTCGTGGGTAAAATAGTCCCAGGCCTCGCCGTCGGCGCTATAGTCCTCGCGAACTGTGCCCCAGGCGCGTTCGGCCAGATACGGCCCCCATAATTGCCAGTCTTGCTGGCCGGCGGTTTGGGCTTCAAGGCGCTGGCGTTCGACCAAGGGCGGTTTGTTATTCATCATGGCGTCTCTAAACCTGGTCGGGCGCTCACCACCTAGTTCGCATCATTCCATTTCCATGGCTTTTTCAATGCGTTTGCACAGGGTCTTTAAAATCTTGATTCGGGCGAAATTCTTGTCGTTGGCTTCGACCAGCGTCCAGGGGGCGTTGTCGCAACTGGTTCTGTCCACCATGTCGCATACCGCGTGTTCGTATTCATCCCATTTTTCCCGGTTGCGCCAGTCTTCCGGGGTGATTTTAAAGTGCTTGAAGCCGGTGGCCTCCCGCGCCTGAAAGCGCGTCAATTGTTCGTCCTTGCTGATGGCCAGCCAGAATTTGATCAGCACTACGCCGTTGTCGGTCAACTGGGCTTCGAAGTCGTTGATTTCGTTATAGGCGCGCATCCAGTGCAGTTTGCTGCAGAAGCCCTCCACCCGCTCCACCAGCACCCGGCCATACCAGGAGCGGTCGAAAATGGTCAGCCGGCCTTTGCCGGGGATGTGGCGCCAGAAACGCCATAGATACGGCTGGGCGCGTTCTTCTTCGCTGGGCGCGGCTATGGGAATGATCTCGTAATAACGGGCGTCCAGAGCGCTGACGATCCGGCGGATGGCGCCGCCCTTGCCGGCGGCGTCGTTGCCTTCGAAAACCACGATCACCGACAGGTTGGCGAATTTGCGGTGGCGGGTCAGTTCAGCCAGTTTGCCGTGATATTTTTCCAGTTCCGCCTCGAACGCCTCGTCCGGAATTGTTTGGGTCAGATCCAGGGTGTGCAGAATGTCCAGATTGTCGATGGGTGGCATGGGCAGCGGCGCATGCAGTTCGGTCGGCGGGGTTTCCGGTTCGTCCAGGCGTTTGCGGATGGCGTTCAGCAAGATTTCGCCCACCGTCAGGACTCGGTAGTGCGGATCGTGGCCCTCGACGATTAGCCACGGGGCTTCGGCTGTGCTGGTCTGACGGATGACCTGTTCATGCACAGCCCGGAATTTGTCGTACTGTTTATAGCGTTTCCAGTCGCGATCGGTGACCTGCCAGCGGGTGGCCGGGTTTTCCTCCAGCAGTTTAAGCCGCTTTTTCTGCTTGTCTTTGGATAGATGCAGCCAGAATTTAACCAGAATCACGCCTTCGTCGGTCAGCATTTTTTCAAAGCGCCGGGTCTGCTCCAGAGTCTGTTCCAGCTCGGCCTCCTTGGTGCGCCCGGCCACCCTGTCCAGTATCGGCCAGGTGTACCAGGAGCCGAGAAACAGTCCGATCCTGCCTTTGGGCGGCAGTACCCGCCAGAATCGCCACATCATGGGCCGTTCCCGTTCTTCGGCGCTGGGTTCGCCCATGCCGTGGGTTCTGATGAAACGGGCGTCCATCCATTTGTTCAGCAGATTGACGGTTTCGCCGCGCCCCGCGCCATCCAGACCGGCAACGATAACGATGACCGGATATTTGCCAGCCGCTGCCAAATCCATTTGCGCCGTCAGTAGTGCTTCCCGTAGCGCGGGAACCTGCTGATCGTAGCTGGCTTTGTCTATTTTGTGTCCAAGTTCCGCTGATTCAAACATCATTTGTCTATCCGCTGTAAAGTGTGGCGAGGCGTCATCGATTCGGCGCGAGGGTAAAAACCGGCATTCGGTCAGTGAATACTATAGACTCACAAAACTTTAGACAAGCCTTGCCTCAAGGCATAAAATCCCGACGACGGACACGCTCATCGCAGAATGTCCGTTGAGCCCTTTTGTCCGCCGGGTGCGGATATTGTGGATTAAATAAGGAATTTGATGCGCGGAAACCATGCAAACAGCATTCGGCATTGTTTCACGCGCGGTCACTCATTAAAAAAATATAGGATATTGATATGACAACCTGGGTCGTAGTAGCAGATAGCAGCAGAGCGCGGTTTTTCGTGCGCGAGAGTCACAGTGAATTTTTACAGGAGCTGGACGGCGTCGTTCACCCCGAAGGCAGAATGCACGGGCAGGATGAATTCACAGACCGTCCGGGCGGCATCGCCGGCAGTCATGACGAGGGCAATCACCGTTTCGAAGCGGAGACCAGCTTCAAAGAGCACGAAGCCGAGGTTTTTGCCGGACAAATCGCCGACAGACTGGAGCATGGCCGGGTCAATCATGATTACCGCAAGCTTATCCTGGTCGCGCCGCCGGCCTTTTTAGGCGTGTTGCGGCAAGTGCTGAACAAGCATATTCTGGAACTGGTGAGCGGTTCCATGGATAAAAATCTGGTCGGCGAGGACGCTGAGGAAATTCGTAAACATATTCTCTGATCCGTTCCAGACCGAGAGGATGAAAAATCGGCGAGCTGCCGCCCTTCCTGGAGGCGGAGGGCAGCTTGCCGGCATAGATCGCGACGGTCGCGGTCAATGATCGTAGCGGATTTTATTATCGGTCGATTTATTGAATACCGTGCCTAGCATATGCTGCTCTTTGAGCAGCAGGGCGGTTTCTTTCAGGTCATTGATATTGGTCTGGCCTTCGTCAATCACCAGCAGAACGCAATCCACAAGTGGAGCGAAACCCAGCGCGTCGTCCTGATCGAGGATGGGGGGCAGGTCAAAAATAATGATTCTGTCCGGATAGCGGTTTTTCAGCTCGCTGACCAGTCGCAGCATTTTCGGGGCGTGCAGCATTTCGGTGGAATTGAGCATGGGCTGTTTGCCGGCGGGCAGGATCACCAGCCGCTCGATTCCGGGGTTGATGAGTATGCTGTCGAGTTCGGTATTGTGCAGCAGATAATCGCTTAAACCGGCTTCAACATGCAGGCCGAATAATTTATGAATAGTGGGATTCTTGATGTTGGCGTCAACCAGCAGGGCCGTGCGGTTGAGTTCCATGGCGATGCTGATGGCCAGATTGGCGGCTGTCAGGCTGTTGCCCGTGCCGTGACTGGTGCTGGTGATGGCCAGCGTGTTCCAGTTGAGCGGATCCATGGTCTGCAGGCAGCGAGTGCGCAGCATGCGGTAGGATTCCAGCCACTTGCCGGGCTGATGAGCCGATATGAGTCTGTTGGCTTTCAGGGTGCTTTCCTTGACGGCCGACACCCGGGTCTGGCTGTAAACAATGTTGATGACGTCCGGAATGCCGCCGGCAGCCGTCAACGGACTGTTTGCTTCCTCAACTGTCTGATTCGAGTTCATGTATTTTCCCGTTTAATTAGAAAGTGCCGATGATGCGCAGCAGCTTGTACCAGAATACGTCCAGCGGCATGACGATAAAGTGAAAGGCTATGACTGCGGCGATACTGCCGGTCAAACCGATAAGCAGCAAGGTTTTCCGGTGGTTTTTGCGATTTTCGCTTTCCTTGTGGTTTTCCAGATAAGGAATGGTGGCCAGTGGCGGTACACCCAGCAACTGGGTGATGGTTCGTTCGGAATGGATATTGGAATCCAGTACTTCCGCCATGGCCAGCGCGCCGAAACCGCCGGCGATCGCCACCACAAAACCCAGTATCAGAATGACCATGCGGTTCGGGCTATACGCTTCCAGGGGTTCCTGTGGCGGGTCGATCAGGGTGAAACGTTCGCCTTTCTTCTGAATTTCCAGTTGCTGGGCAATCTGGGCTTCCATTTCCCGGGCGTCGACGCCACGGTAGCGGTTATTGGTGTTGTCCAGTTCCTGCAGCATATCCATGTATTCTTTTTCGATTAGCGGCGCTTCGCGCATGTTTTTGCGTAGCTTCTCCAGTTTCTCGTTCAGCATGGTGCGGCTTTGCGCCAGGGAGCGGATATCGCTGTCAACGGCCGCCAACTGGGTCTGGGTGGAAATGTAGGCCGGATTGTCCGGTTTGATTTCGTTATTGGTAAATTCCTGGGTTTTGGTGTCGAGAATGGCCTGTTGCAGGGCGGTGATTTCCTTTTGCAGCTTTTGAACGTCAGGATGCTTGTCGGAATATTGTTTTAACAGCGAGGTATAAGCGCTTTTTTTCTCCGTCAGTTCGGCATTTAGACTGGCTATGTCGGCGCTGGAGCCGATCTGTTTCTGCAAGGATTCGATTTCATGCTTGATTTTCACCAGATCCGGATGGGTTTCGGAATAACGGGAAATCAGAGAGGGATACTGGGCCTGCAATTCCTTGAGCCGGTCATGCATATCGAACACCTTTTGGCCGACTGCATTGGTGGCGGAGGTGTTGGGGTCGATCTGGGCGAGTTGGCCTTCCAGATAAAACTTGTGTTCTGCGGCGGAGCGTTCCTGGCTGTCCAGCAGCATCAACTGGTTGTTGATGGTGGTGATTTCCTGCTGATTGATGGAGTTGGCTTCCGGCAGGCGATTGAGGTTGTTTTTCTTGAACTCGGCGACCTTGGCCTGAATTTCCTGGATGCGTTCCTTCAGGTGGCGTTTTTCTTCACTGAGGAAGATGGCGGCGTTGTCTGCCGATTCGGTACGGGATTTGATGTTTTCCTTGAGAAAAAGCGAAACCAGTTCGTTTGCGACTTTTTGGGCCAGCGAAGGGGAAGGGCTATCGAAGGCCAGTATAAAGGCGATGGTGGCTTTGGTGGGCACGCCGTTACGCGGGTCGATCACGTCCGCGCTGACGGTTTCCACCTTGATGCTTTTGCGCATTTTATCCAGAATACGTTCTTCGGTCTTGGTTTTCAGATCCGCGGCGTAAAGATCGTATTTTTTGATGATTTCCATCAGATTGACGCGGGACATGATGCGCTGGCTGATGATCTGGATACGCTGGTCGGCGAAGGTGGTGACCGTGGAGCGCACCAGTTCCGAAGGAATTTCCTGTTCCTCGATCAGAATGGTGGCTGTCGAGCGAAAAACCGAAGGCAGCACCACGGAAAGAATGATGCTCAGTAAAAAGATAGCCAGAAAAGGGATAATGACGAATTTTTTGCGTCTTTTGATTATTTTTAAATAATCTTTAATATCGGGTGCTTGATTTTCCACGCTATTTCACCTGACGGTTGATTTGGGGTTGGTAAATAAATTGGAGTTGCATGTTGTTCCCTACGGCATTCAGGTTTTGCAACGTGTAGTT
The DNA here is from genome assembly GCA_028707085.1 of Methylococcales bacterium. Taxonomy (GTDB): domain Bacteria; phylum Pseudomonadota; class Gammaproteobacteria; order Methylococcales; family Methylomonadaceae; genus Methylomonas. The sequence goes on from JAQTUW010000001.1 coordinate 68,071, forward strand.
TTGATCCATGTAAGTGTAGCTAAGCTGAAAATACATCTCGGGCGTCCATTTCCATTTGATATTGGGAGAGATCATGTTGAGTGTCCGGTTATTCAGGTTGACATAGGCTGAACTGGTGTATAGGCCGGCCACATAGTCGGAGATCAGATAGGTATAATTGAACCCGGTATTCCAGCGTTCCGAGACATTGTAGTCCAGCGAGGCGGAAATCTGGGAGGTCTGTTGCTGGCTGCCGGTACTGGCCGGGTTTAATTGCTGATTATAACTGATATTGATGATGCCTTTTTCCAGATCGCGTTTCACGCTGGCCGAATAGAGTTTGCCGTTGGTAGTGCTGGTTACGGTTTCGTAGCTGTCCGGGCAGGTCAGGAGCGGAGACAGATGGCTGCAGTTCAGTCCGGGCACCTGGTTGGCGATATTGCTTTTGCTGTTGGAGTCGCGCAGGCCGGCGCTGCCGGAAATCAAGGTTCTTTCGTCAAACTGGTAACTGAAACCAAGCTGATAGCTAAGCGTTTTTGAATTTTGTTTATAGGTGTATTCGACAGGCAGGCTGCTGATACCTAGATAGTTGCCGGTATCGATGGTATTGCCGGCGTCATAGATCGTATAGCCGGTGTTGAAGTTGAACGACAGTTTTTCGTTGTAACGGTGGGTGGCGATGGCGTTAAGAGTGCTGTTGGTATAATCAAAGTAGCCGGTGCTGGGGTGCGAGGCAAAGTTTACGGCGGTATAGGAGCCGGTAAACTCCAGCGAGTTGGTTTCTGTCAGTCTATAAATAACGTCCGGCTTGATGGTTTCCGATTCGCGCGGCACTTGGGTAGTCAGATTGCCGGAGCCGTTCACTCCAAGTTGGGAGGCCAGCGAAGATTCATAGCCGTATCGACCGGTCAGTGTGGTGATCCACTTCTCGTTACGATAAGTGTGAGTGAAGCTGGCGATTCTTTCCGAGAAATTCAGCGAAGTCTGATCGTCATACAGCAACTGGTTCCAGTTCAGTTTGACCTGTAGTTCATTTTCGGCCGCCAGATAGCCGAGAATGAAGCTGGGCGAAAGGGTGGTGATCAGATTGCTGCGTGTCGGTTGAAGCTGCATGCGCAAATTGTCGGTATAGCGTTGGGTGACATCGATTTCCGGCTGGTAAATCCAGTCGAAGGCGTAGCCGTCATGCATGCCGGATAGCCACGCAGCCAGACAACACGCCAGCCGTAGTCCGGCAAAGCGTGGATTCGGAATGATGCGGCGGCCGGTTTCAGGCGTCGGCTGCCGGCTGCCCGAATATATTTCCGCTTTATATTTCATAAGCAACCCATCCTGATTGAGCGCGATCAGGGTACGGTGACGGTATCCCCAGGTTCCAGCAAGATATTTTGTTCGAGATCTTCGCCTTTGATTACGTCGCTGTAGTCGAAAGGAAAGACCAGGGTCTGGTTGCCGTTACGGCGGAGGATGCTGATCGAGCCTTCCGATGCGTAGACGGTCAGTCCGCCGGCCAGACTCAGCGCCTGCAATACGTCAATTTTGCGGGCGGTGAAATATTGGCCCGGTTTTGCCACCTTGCCGATGACGAAGATGGTGTTGCCCTGATTATTGAGCAGCTTGACCGTGATGGAAGGTTCGGAAATATAATCGGAAAGTTTTGTGGTCAGAATGTCCTTGATCTGGGTGGTGGTTTTACCGCCGACATTGATGGTGCCGATCAGCGGAAAGATGATATTGCCGTCCGGGCTGACCAAGTATTGCTGATCCTGAAGCCCTTCCTCCTTCCAGACCGAAATCAGCAGGGCGTCGCCCGGCGCGATCAGATAGTGGCTTAGGCTGCTGCCGCCGTCTTCCGCCGGAGCGGGTGCGGTTTCAGTGTTTGCCTGCGGCGAGGTGGCGGGAGCTGCGTCGGTGTTTGTCTGAAGCGGGGTGATGACGGGCGCCGGTTCGCTGGCGGCGGCCGGTTCTGGCGAGGTGGTTCCGGCGGACGAGCCGACTTCCTGAATGACCGTATCACCCGGTATGGCTGTCTCGGTGGTCAATTCCGGCGCGGCTAAAACTTGATAAGAAAACAGCAGACATAAGGAAAAAAAGGTGGTTGTCTGTTTCAAAATGTATCCCTATGATGTGGAGATTTAAAAATTCGTTCCCTGGAGCCTGCGGCATACGATCTGAATTTTGCCGGTGGAATGCGGATGCCGGCAATTGATCAGGGCAAAATCGGTCGTGGCGGCAGGTGGCCAAAAAATTCCTGATAAAAGGAAACTCTGGCATTCTACCGGAGGAATTTTACAACAATGTGATAATGAGAGTAAATTTATGAATATCGATGACTTTTTACAGCGCGTCAGAGCCGAAGATGCGCCGGCGTTTCAGGACACCATGGCGGTTATCGCTGCAAATTATCGTTACAAACCGACCGCATTCAGCAACGGCCTGACCGAGCCTTTGCTGAATGCGGCAGGTTGTAACGAAGGTTCCTGCAAGATTTTTGCCTTTGCCGGCCTGCATGGCCTGACCAAGGAGCAGACCCTGGGGTTGTTCGGCGATTATTACCGGCGGGATGTGCTGGGCAATCCGGATGGCGAGGATCATCGGAATATTCGTATCTTCATGCGCGACGGCTGGCCGGGTATCGTCTTTAGCGGCGAAGCTTTACATGCGCTGTGACGGCGATGCAGATCGATGTCCTGATCGTTGGCCAGGGGCTGGCCGGCAGTTTGCTGGCCAGGGAGCTGATACGGCGACAATGCCGGGTGCTGGTGGTCGATAGCGGTACGGAAAATGCCTCGCAGGTGGCAGCGGGGCTGATCAATCCGGTCAGCGGCCAACGCCTGGTGAAGCATCGGACGGTGGACAGCTGCCTGCCGGCGGCGATGGCGGCGTATCGGCAACTGGCCGCCGAGTTCGGGCAGCCGTTTTTTGTGGAATTGCCCATGCTGCGGATATTGCAGTCGGCCATGGAGCGCGAGTATGCAGCCAAACGCCTGTTACAGGCCGATTATCAGCCTTATTTGAGCGGCTGGGCTACCGAGCCGCCGGGAATCAGCGCCCCTTACGGGGTATTGCGCCAAACCGGCGGCGGATATTTGCGTACCCGTCTGTTGTTGAGCCGTTTGCGGGCGTTTTTGACCGGCATGGGCAGTTTTCGGCAGACTGGGCTGGCTTATGAGGAATTAAGGCTATACCCGGATTTGCAATGGCGGGCGGTCAGGCCCCGGCATGTGGTGTTTTGCGAAGGCCATCAGGCGCTTGCCAATCCCTGGTTTGGCGGCCTGCCGTTTCAGTTGGCGAAAGGCGAGATTCTGGCTTGCGAATCCGCCGCCGAAATACCGCAGTCCATACTCAATTATGGCAAGTGGCTAATTCCGCTGTCCGGGCGGCGATTTAAAACCGGCGCCAGTTTTGAAACCCGGCAACCCGACGCCATACCCACTGCTGATGCCAAAGCTGAGTTACTGGCTGCGCTGGCTAAGGCCGGCGTCAATGGCGGCGCGGTAAGCGTTTACGAACATAAAGCCGGTATCCGTCCGGCGACGCTGGACAAGCAACCGCTGATCGGCAGCCACCCCCGGCATGCCGGGTTGCATATCTTTAATGGCTTCGGCTCGAAAGGCAGTCTGTACATACCCTGGTACGCCCGGCAGCTTGCCGATCTGTTGCTACAGGGCCATCCCTTGCCGGATCACGCCGATATCAAACGCTATCATGAAACGCATTTCCCTGCTTGAAACGGCGCATGCCATGGTCGGCGGCTGTCTGTGGGCGGGTGGCGTCGCGATCGACGCTACTGTGGGCAACGGACATGACACGCTGTTTCTGGCCGGTTGCGTGGGCGAACAGGGGCGCGTATTCGGTTTCGACATTCAGGCCAGGGCCGTAGCCAGCACCCGGCAGCGGCTGCTGGCGGAAGGAGTGGCGCAAAGGGTCAGCCTGTTCCACTGTAGTCATGCCCTGATGACCGAATGTCTGCCGGCCGAGGCGGGCGGGCGGGTCGGAGCCGCAATGTTCAATCTGGGCTATTTGCCCGGCGGCGACAAGACGCTAGTCACTCATGCCGGCGCGACGCTGGCGGCGCTGGATGCGGCAGGCGGATTGCTGGCCGCAGGCGGGGTGATGACTGTGCTGGCCTATCCTGGGCATATAGGCGGCGCAGCCGAAGCCGGAGCGGTTGCCGACTGGTGTCGCGAGCAGGCTTTACGGCGGCGGTTCGCCGTGGAGCTGATCGAGAGCGCTTATCCGCAGCCTGCCGCGCCACGGTTGTTTGTGATCCGTAAGCAGTCGTGAAATGATCAACGCAAGGCAATAGCGAACGTGTATTGCGCCGGATGGAAATGTCGTAAATATTCAGCATAACTAATTAAAAAATAACTACAAAACTATAGAGCTATCGCTATTGCGCTATAATATGCGCATATTATGTTTGCGGCAACAAATTAAAATCGCCGAAAGGGTTATTTTGTAAAATTATGTTAGTTTTGGTAAATAAATGTAATTTATTAAAAATAGCATGCTATTTAAGCGACTCCTTTTTAAGGAGGGGCGTTAAGTCATATTGCGGTAATAATTTTATTATAGAGTTGATAGATTGATTGGATATGGTTCAATCAATCAGTTTATTATCAGTTCACTTTATATATATTTGGCAGAATTTTTATGCGCATTACACTTTTGAGCCGAACCATACGCTCGGTTTTGACGGCAGGTATAACCTTTAGTCTTTTGTCCACCGCGGCGCATGCCGATCTCGGCGCTAGCGGCGGCTTTACCGTAGGGGATTTGGTGGTCAGCACCGTTTCCGGCTCCACTCTGGACGCCGCATCGGCCATCACCCTGAACCAGTTCGCATTGAGCGCCAACGGCACGGTCGCGACCGCAGCCGGCAGCCTGACTTTGCCGCAGACCGCCAGCGGCAATAATGCCGCCATTTCCGGCGAATACGGTTCGGCCTCGGAAGGTTTGCTGCAGCAGTCGGTCAACGGCGGCTATCTGACCATGATGGGCTATGGCGTCAATGCCGATACCTTTAATGCCTATACCGATGTGACGACTTCGCCTTACGGCACGCTGGCGCTGGGTCAGACCACCAGCCTGACCGCCGCCGACCAGAGCGGTACCGCATACACCACCGTATCCCGGGTGGTGGCGCTGATTGGTTCGGATGGCAGCGTCGACACCAGCACGGCGCTGACAGGCGTCTTCAACACCAATAATCCGCGTAGCGTGGCGACGGTGGACGGCAGCTCGTTTTATGTATCCGGCCAGGGCGTGACCGGCGACACCACCCAGGGGGTGTTCTATACCACGCTGGGCGCCACCACCGCGACGGCGATCGACACCAGCACCAATACCCGCGCGGTCGAAATCGTCAATAACGGCGCCTCGAATACCCTGTATGTATCCCGCGATTACAATCCGCCCGGCTCGCAATCGCCGACCAACCTGCCGCAATCCAATATCGACAGCCTGACCACCGCCAGCGGCGCGCTGCCGACTTCTGCCGCCGGCGTCACCCAGACTATTCTCACGCCCGGCGTCGATTCTTCCAAGGGTAATCAGGCATCCATCAATCTGACGGTGGCGACGGAAAATGGCGTCAACAATAGCCGGGTAGGCAGTTTCGTCTATCTCAGTCCCGAGCAGTATTTTTTCGCCAGCGTCAACGGCGGAACCGATAACGTCATGTATGTCACCGATAGCGGTCAACCGAAAAACGGCAGCGTCGATGCCGCCGCGCTGGGCGAGGGCGGTCTGCAGAAGTGGGAGTTGGTCGGCGGCGTCTGGACGCTGGAATACGATCTGGTGGCCGGATTGAACCTGGTCGATAACGCCACTGCCAATAGCGCTACCCCCACCGCCCCCGGCGTCACAGGACTGTTCGGTCTGACCGGGCAGGTGGTGACTGTTGACGGCCAGCAGGAAGTGCAGCTTTTTGCGACCAGCTATGGCCTGAACGAAATGTCGCAAAGCTATCTGTATGGCATTACCGATGTGCTGAGCAACACCACCATTACCCAGGCAAATGCTTCCGGTGAAACATTCAGCACGCTGTACACCGATACGACCGGCGCCACGGAATTGCGCGGCGTGGCGTTTGCCCCGACGGTGACCAGCACCGTCGACGCCTCTGTCCCGCTGCCGGCCAGTCTGGTGATGATGCTCACCGGCCTGGGTGTCACCGGCGTTTTTGCCCGCCGCGGCAAACGGGCTTAGGCAGGAATTTGCCGCGCAAACCTGCACGGTGGCCTGAAAACCCCGCCTTGACGCGGGGTTTTTTTTGTCCGGGGCGGGGTTCTCCGTTCGGGCGTCCGGGAAGGAAACGATTAGCCCGTTCCCGCCAACTTGCCGATTGTAAACAGATTTTAATGTGTTTCCCCGGATATCCATCCAATCTGCTATCATGGCCGGTCTTTTATTTTACATGCTTTAAAATATGTCCGAATTCAATAATGTCAGCATCGTCAAACAGGCGAATGTTTATTTCGATGGCAAGGTCAACAGCCGGACGATCCGTTTTGCGGACGGCGCGGTAAAAACCCTGGGTTTCATGCAGCCTGGCGAATATACCTTTAATACGGCTGATCCAGAGTTGATGGAAATTCTGACGGGCGAAATGGATGTGCTGCTGCCAGGTGGCGAAACGATAACCGTCAAGGGTGGAGAATCCTTTAATGTGCCGGGTAATGCCCGGTTCACAGTGCAGGTCAGAACGGCCAGCGACTATTGCTGCTCGTTTCTCAAATAAGCGCGGATGGAGGAACGGGTCGCTATTTTTGCTGATGTGCAAAACATTTATTACACCACTCGCCACCGATACCAAAAGCATTTTAATTACAGCGCCTTTTGGCGACAGGCGGTTGCAGACAAACAGCTTGTCGCCGCGTTCGCCTACGCCACTGACCGTGGTGACGCCAGACAGCAGGGGTTTCAGCAGATTCTGAAAAATATCGGCTTTACCATCAAGCTAAAACCCTATATTCAGCGTAGCGACGGCAGCGCCAAGGGCGACTGGGATGTGGGCATCACACTGGATGTGCTGGATTGCGCCAGACAGGTGGATAGGGTTATTCTTTTATCCGGTGACGGCGATTTTGATTTGCTGTTGCTGAAAATTCGTCAGGAATATGGCGTAAAGACCGATGTATATGGCATTGACGGGTTGACTGCGCCGTCCCTGATCAGGGCGGCGGATAGGTTTGTGCCGATTGCGCATGGTTTGCTGATGTGAAGATTGAAAATACCCGGACGTATCATGGCCGGCGATTTGTGGGTGTTATGCTTGCAGGGGGTGGCAGTGCGGGATTTTAGTGACCGGTTATGCAGGATGAATAAAAAAATGCTATTTTTCGTAGTGGCGTTGCCTTTGCTGACGCCGCCTGCGACCGCGATGGCCGGAGACAGTTCAAGGATGGAATATTTGAGTGATGAATTGCAGTTGACCGCGGATCAAAAGGCCAGGCTGGAAGCCATTTTTAACGAAAAACACGAAAGATATCGCGCCATACGTGAAGAAACCCAGACCAGAATCAGGGATGTTTTAAGCGAAGAGCAGCTCGATGCGTGGAATAAGCTCAAAAAACAGAGCTTCGACCGGCGGCATGGCGGTATGGGCGGGCTTGAGCAGTGAACCGAAAGTTGTACGGCCTGTCCGCTTCAATAGTTTAATAATTTGCATTTAAGCAGCGTTTTTATAGCCAATGGCCGAATATTTTGAAATTCATCCCGTTAATCCCCAGCCGCGCCTGATTCAGCAGGCGGTCGAGATACTCCGGTGCGGCGGGGTGATTGTCTACCCTACGGAAACATCCTATGCGCTGGGCGCGCATATCGGCGACAAGCAGGCCATGGATACCATACGCCGTATTCGCAGATTGGACGATACGCATAACTTTACTCTGCTATGCACCGATCTGTCGCAGGTTTCGGCTTTCACCCGGATGGGTAACGACGCGCATAGACTGATCAAAAAACTGACGCCCGGCCCGTTTACTTTTGTACTGGATGCGACACGGGAAGTGCCGCGGCGTCTGCAGCACGCCAAAAAGAAGACCATAGGCGTACGGGTGCCGGAGCATCGCATCGCCTTGGCGTTGCTTGAACAGCTTGGCGAACCCTTGCTGACCAGCACGCTGATCCTGCCTGGCGAGAAATACGCCATGCAGGATCCTTACGAGATCAGAAAAAAACTTGATCATGAACTGGAATTGATTATCGATGGCGGCATCGTCGAATATCAGCCTACAACTGTAATCGCCTGTTCCGATAATGTTATCGAAATTGTCAGGCAGGGTATCGGCATTGCGCCGATGTTGGAGTGAGAGATGATGGATGATTTGTCGCTGATGCAACGCATCGCGGTATGGATTTTGCCGGTGGTGTTCGCCATTACCGTGCATGAAGTGGCGCATGGCTGGGTAGCCCGATATTATGGCGACAACACGGCGCATAGGTTGGGGCGGTTGACGCTGAATCCGCTCAAGCATATCGATCCGCTAGGCACGCTGATCATTCCGGGTTTGATGTTGATGACTTTTACCGGTTTTGTATTCGGCTGGGCCAAGCCGGTACCGGTTGATCCGCGTAATTTTAAAAATCCCAGGCGGGCGATGATGATGGTGGCGTTGGCCGGGCCATTGTCCAATGTGGCGATGGCGGTGGGCTGGGCGCTGCTGGCGCGGGTCGGGGTGATGTTTCATCAAGTTGCCTATGTTTCCATGCCTTTGATTTATATGGGCGTGGCGGGCATCAGCATCAATCTGATCCTGGCGCTGGTGAATCTGCTGCCAATACCGCCGCTGGACGGCAGCCGGGTGTTGTCCGGGATGCTGCCGGATTATTGGGCTTGGCAGTTTAGCCGGCTGGAACGCTATGGCTTTATTATCCTGATGCTGCTACTGGTGACCAATGTGCTGGGCGTGATTTTGGCCAGCCCACTGTATGCCGCCACCAGGCTGTTATTCAGCCTGGCGGGCATGTAATTGGCGGTGCCGCTTGAGTGCTCATGATTGCCGAGCCCGGCCTGAATCCGGGCGTCCATGATCGGCGGGCTGGTTGGACAGCAGATGGAAGAGCCGGTAGCGCCTTTGGCGCTGGTGCTGGGTCAGCCCTACCAGGATGCGCCGACTGATCTGTATATCCCCCCCGACGCGCTGGAAGTGTTTCTGGATGCGTTCGAAGGGCCGCTGGATTTGCTGCTGTATCTGATTCGCAGGCAGAATCTGGATATTTTCAATATCCCGATTGCTCAGATTACCCATCAATATATTGCTTATATTGAAATGATGGATAGCCTGCGTCTGGAACTGGCGGCGGAATATCTGGTGATGGCGGCCTTGCTGGCGGAAATCAAATCCGGAATGCTGTTGCCAAGACCGCAGGACAGCGAGGAAGAGGAAGAAGACCCTAGGGCGTTTTTGATACGCAAGCTACAGGAATACGAAGCGATTAAAAAAGTTGCCGGGCAGATCGACTTGCTGCCCAGACAGGAACGGGATACCTTTAACGTCATGGTCGACGTGTCCGCCCTTAGCGTAGCCAGGCCCTTGCCGGAAGTGCAGATTAAAGACATACTGCTGGCTTTTCAGGATGTTCTGAAACGTGTCGAGCAGCTTACCCATCATCAGATAACCAAAGAACCTTTATCAGTCCGTGAACGAATGGCAGCCATTTTGGAAAAACTTGACGGGTCAGATAGCCTCGCTTTCGCAGCGTTATTTACCCGAAGCGAAGGAAAAAACGGCGTGGTTGTCTCGTTTCTTGCCGTCCTTGAACTCAGCAAGGAAGGAATCATCGACATTCTCCAGCTTGAACCCTACGCAGAACTTAGCGTCAGAGTTCGAACCGCAAGCTGACGCTACGCTTGTTGATGTTACCGATTCAGTTGCCATTTCAGACGATGTTGTTGCCGAAGTTAAATCCAAACCAAAACCCAAATCTCGGCCCAAATCCGCAAAACTGGAGCCGACGCCGCCGGAAAAGACCGTATTGCCGCGCAGAAGGCCGCCGAGACTGCCTGCCGGTCTGGCATGCGGCGTCGGACATGCCGGGGGTGTCGGGATGGAGTCGCCAGCGCTCGATGTGGCCGGCGTGGGCGCGGAGTGTGGTATGCAGACCAAGCACATAGTGGAGGCCATCCTGTTTGCGGCCGATCGGCCGATGAGCGTCCGCCAGATTCAGCAGGTGTTTCCCGAACTGGAACAACCCGCATTGCATGAAATTCAGGCGGCCATCGATGCGATCAGCACCGATTACCTGCATCGGCCGGTAGGGCTTAAACTGTTGGCCAGCGGCTACCGGTTTCAGGTCAGGGAAGGGCTGGCTTACTGGGTAAGCCGGCTGTTTGCGGAAAAACCCGGGCGTTATTCGCGGGCCTTGCTGGAAACGATCGCCATTATCGCCTACCGCCAGCCGGTCACTCGCGGCGAAATCGAAGATATTCGCGGCGTTGCAGTCAGTTCAGGTATCATTCAGACCTTGCTGGAAAGAGAGTGGGTGCGGGTCATAGGCCATAAGGATGTACCCGGGCGTCCTGCCTTGTATAGCACCACCAGACAATTTCTGGATTATTTTAATTTAAGTTCCTTGTCCGAATTGCCCGCCATGGAAGAGCTGGTCAATATTGATTTTAGCCATACGCATCAACCGCCACTACAGCAGGAAAAAAGTGAAAGACCGCAAACCGATCAATCCGAAGCCGACACGCTCAAAGCCGCAGAATCCAAAACCGAATAAAAGCCGGGCCGCGCCTAAAATTGCGCCCGCCATTCAACGCGAGGCAGCCGATGGCGGGGAGCGGATTCAGAAGCTGCTGGCCCGGGCCGGGCTGGGTTCCAGGCGCGAAATCGAACGCTGGATAGAAGAAGGGCGGGTCACTGTGAACGGCAATCAGATACAGCCTGGCTATCATTTGCAGGCGGGCGATTATTTGCAGATCAATGGCCGGGTGGTAAAATGGGACAAATATGCCGGGCAGCCGACCCGGGTGCTGGTTTATCATAAGCCGGCGGGCGAAGTGGTGACCCGGCGCGATCCGGAAGGGCGGCCGGTGATTTTTACCCAGTTGCCGCGGCTGGCGGTCGGACGCTGGATCGCCGTGGGCAGGCTGGACATCAATACCTCCGGTCTGATCCTGGTGACCAACAACGGCGAGCTCGCCAATCGGCTGATGCATCCTTCGCGGCAGGTGGAGCGGGAGTATGCAGTGCGGATACTGGGCGAGGTGGATGAGGCCATGCTGGAGCGTTTGCGTAGCGGCGTGGAGCTGGAAGATGGGCCGGCGCACTTCGATGCGATTCGCTTCCATGCCGGTGAAGGGGCAAACAAGTGGTTTTACGTGACGGTCAAACAGGGGCGTAACCGGCTGGTCAGGCGTTTATGGGAGTCGCAGGGCGTCAAGGTCAGCCGGTTGATGCGGGTGCGTTACGGGGATGTGGTGATGCCGGAACGGATCCGGGCGCATTCCTTCTATGAGCTGGAAGCCGTGGAATTGCAGGCATTGATGCAGTTTGTGGATTTGTAAGTCCGGTCTCTCTTCCAGAATCCGATTCATGCGCGGCGGTTCGGGGAGAAGGGAACTGGTAGTCAGGGGATCGCGGATTATTTTTTGGCCAGTCTCAGTCGGCGTTGCCGCTCTTCCATCCATTCCTTTTTGCGGATGTCGGTGCGTTCCAGCAAAATATCCAGAATCTTCAAGGCGTGCTCAGGCTGGGCCTGATCTTCAAAAACCGCTCTGGTCGCCGCCCAGGCCAGCACCATGGTTTCCGTCAGTTCGGCGGCGACTTCATCCATGAAGGGCGGAATGATATTCCCTTCAATCTCTATCTTCCGGTCGAATGGATCATCAATTTTCATGGGGGCTTTCGCTGAATGCCGTGAACAGGCGGGCCGCTAATACTGGGCCTGTAAGGGGAAGAGGTAAACTCCGGTTCTCCTGAAGCATAAATTTTAAGGTCTGGTTTTCCATGTGATCAATCACGAAAGCGGTAATGAGCGGATAGCATGGCATGAGCATTCTATGCAGGCAATGGTGTAATGCCTGACGGTATGGGCTTGGCTGCTATAAAAGGTTTCACTATATTAGAGCATCAGTCTGATTGTCATAAAAAAATTATGGCCTGTGCAAAAAGTCGGCGGTAAACATCGATGTATAAGCTTCGACTGGATAGTTGCAATGGCTGTCCTTACTGTTTTGCGCCAAATTTGCGAGATTCAGACATTGAATAGGCTAGCTGTTCGAGGGAGGATGGGCGCTGGCTGGAAAGATAATGAGAGATATGCATTTTGGCCGATTATGCTATGGGTATCAAGTAATGTGCCGTGCGATTTCCATTAATGTAATCAGGCTATTTCTTAACAGCCGGGCGCATTCTTTTTTAGAAATGCGCATCAACAGAACAACTGTTTGTATTCTATATTTATGCCTAATTCCGGCCTGTCGTTTTAATTGGACAGGCAGTCGAGCGCAGAACGCTTTATGAAGTAACATAATTACTTTCAATTATATCCTGATTATCCTTGCTTTAGCAATGGATAAGCTGCATTCAATAGCGATCACCTGCGTCATAGTACCTTCGGGCATTAAATCGGTCAACTGCGGGTTGCGAGATAATTGCCTTGCAGTGACGGATTTTTTAGAACAGTATTATCACTTTCAAAATGAGTGTTCAGCCATGTTGTCAACCCGTTATTCCATCTATAGGCAAATTCTGACACGCCTGCTTTGGGGCTGGTTTTTTCTGTGTATCGTTTTGGGAGCCGGGATTCTATGGCTGGAAATGCAGCGGGTGGGGAAATTGGTTCATCAACTGGCGCTAACTGAATCATCGGTTCTGAGCGGAGAGGATGCGCAAAGCTTTCTGGCCGGCAATGCGCAGTCCACGGCGCATTTATCCCGTCTGGCGGAGCAACTGGTGGACAAGCATTTTTTGATGGTGGAGCTGTTCGACCGGAACAAGGACATGAAGCTGGAGGTCATGCGCCAGGGGCATGCCGATGCGCAGCATCTGATCGAGGCTTACCGGCGTCAGTTTCCCAGACCCGATGGTTTTTCGCACGATCTGCATTTTATGGACGGGCAGTTGTGGATGGTGATCGTCATGCCTTTGCAGGGTGTCGGGCAGATTCAGCCTATCGGCTATTTCGAGGGCGTGTATCAGGTCGATCAGGCGACTTTTAACGATATCAGGCGCAATGTCCTGCGCACCCTGATACTGGTGGGGATGGGCATTTCCTTTACCATTTTGCTCATGTATCCAGTCGTGCTGGCGCTGATCAAAGGCGGTATGACGCTATCGGCCCGGTTGTTGCAGGGCAATCTGGAGCTGCTGAATGTACTGGGTTGCGCCATTGCAGAGCGCGATTCCGAAACCAATAGCCATAATTACCGGGTATGCTATTACGCATTGAAGATGGGCGAGACTTTGGGGCTAAGTGGCCAGGCTCAGCGCAATTTGCTGGCAGGGGCTTTTTTGCATGATGTCGGCAAAATCGGTATTCGCGATCCCATACTGTTAAAACCGGGCAAACTGACCGATGAAGAATTCGAAATAATGAAAACCCATGTCTCGCTGGGGGTGGCGATCATTAAAAAATCGAGTTGGCTGAGCGGTGCGCGCGAGGTGGTGGAGTTTCATCACGAAAAATACGACGGCAGCGGTTACCTGCAAGGTTTAAAAGGCGACGCCATACCGCTCAATGCCCGGATATTCGCCATTGTGGATGTGTTTGACGCCTTGACATCCGCCCGCGCCTATAAGGGTTCCTGGTCAGTTTCCGACGCGATTTCTGTGCTGGAAAATGGCGCGGGCAGCCATTTCGATCCGAAGCTGGTGCGGGTTTTTGCTGGTCTGGCGGCGCAGCTTTATGAATTCATAGGCGAACTGGAGCCGAATCAGCTTGAAGCCGTGATGCGCCCCATCATAGGCCCTTATTTTTTAACCCTGCCGGAGCCGGAGGGCGCGGCAGGGCAGCCTTGAGCCGGCGGTGGGCGTCGATAAAATTTAATAAGGGCTGAATGGCGGCCGGACTGATCCGACACGAATAACCGGAATTAATTTTTTGTCGCGGGAATGGTTCGGCGGCTAGGGTATTGCTGTCGGGTACGCGCCAACTGCTCAAGAAAGTAGGTGTCGTAATGCCAGCCAATACGCGGCGGGGGCGGTGTGCGGGGGGTTGGTATTGAATTTATCAAATTGTCATGTAGGGTCAGTGGTTGAAAATTACCCTGACGGTCAATGCAGTCTTGCCATAGGCTGTTTTAAAATTGACCCGGAGGGCGGATGGAAAAAAGTTTGCTAATGCTAAATTGGATTAATCGGTGAAGACCTGCGGTTCGGTCTGGCTGCTATAAATTGTGACGGGCGGTATCCGTGAAAAAATCAGCGCCGACCGTCTGGCAGTCTGTATCTTGCTTTGGCGCGAATTATAGTCCTAAATGTGATTTTGTAAAGCATTACCTGAAACTTGACCGGCCGCTCCATCGGGCTTGCGCCTGCTTTAACGGCCTTGACGGTGGTTTTAGCTTTCGGGAGAAGCCGCAAACCACATCTGATAAATGCTGAGCAATATTTGCAAGCCCATTGAAAATCCCATTAAGGCTCCGCTATAAATAACCACGTAAGCAAATGAAGGCGTAGACTTGGTTATAAACCATGATACGACATCCAGCAGCATCGCGGCGAAAGGAATGATCACAGCTATTCTTTTGACATAAATATTCATGTCACAAAGCAAAAAGATTTTTCCGATAAAAAATAAAATGAACGCAATGCCAAATAGATGAATATGCGACAAGCGCACTAAAGTGGGGATTGTGGCGCCGCCGGCATGGGCGACCTCGGATACTGTCGCGTAATGGGTAAGATCGGGTAATGAGGGGTTAACGCTAGGGGTGTGGCACAAAACACAGTCACGATTCAGTATCGGGGCCACTTTTTCGATATATTCGGGTTCATTCGCGCCGTGTTGTATCCATTGCAGAATAACATCCTGGTCGCTTTTAAATTTCAGGTTGGGTTCCATAATGCCTTTAATCGCCGTACCCAGGCGAGTCTGCCTGGGGGAGCCGTGATAGTGGATGACAACATCTTCAACCGAAAGTCCGGCTTTGCCATCCAGTCCCTGAAAAGTGTAATACAAATTGGTCAGAGCCGCGATATAACCCAGCCCTATGGTAAGCAGGAATACGGTGTTTAAAATTCTTTCGCTGACGGAAATGTCTTTAAAGCGGGTATGGCGAACTTTGAGCATAATGAGGTCTGAGCGATGATTATGGAAGCGTTAAGTTTCTGTAAGCGGCGACGGGCAAGGCATTCTGCCTTGCCCGCATTTTTGCGATAACCGGTTCCGGTTGGTTCTGACTAGAACGCCAGTGCGCTATTGACCATGAAGGTGTTGTTATCCTGAGCGCCGGCGCTGGCCCCATTGAATTGAGTGTAGGCAATATATTGTAGGTAAGTGCGTAAATTCATCAGGTATGCATATTCATGCGATTTACCGAACGGTACATAATCCAGTTCCACAGTGTAGGATTCGCTGTTTGGCCGGGCTATGGCGTTACCCGAATAAAGCGCGGCGTCCGTTGAGCCGGTCGTTTTGTAATAGGCGAGGTTAATCCCATAGGTTTGTTCGAAGGTATACGTGGCGTTGAATCTAAATGTGGTCAGATAAGTGTTGCCGCTGGAATTAACGCCACCGGTAAGCCGGCTTGCCGATAAATTCTGATCTTCATAGATATAAGTCGTTTTGGCTTCGAAGATATGCCGGGTATTACCCATGTATTGATAGGTGGCGTCGACCCCGACATCGGTGTATTTGTCCATGCCGCTACTGGTGACGCGTCCAGGCAGCGATATATCGGCGATCATGCCGTACTGGCCAACTGATAAGTAATGCCCTTGCCAGTCTTGTTGCAACGCCACGCGCCAGTATGGTGCGGGGCTGCCCACGGTCAACTGGCTGGAGCCGGTGATGCCGAATGCGTTCTGGGCATTGCCGGAAAACGAACCGTAAGCGCCGGCTTCCAGATATAGAAGATTGTTAATCATGGTATAAGCCGTCGCGCCGCCCACCAGATGAGAAAGCCCGCCGTCAATCAATGTGGCGGCGCCGGGGAGAGGTTCGATCGAGTTGCCGGTATAAGGATATCCCCAGGCCGGCGTGGAATTCCATAAGTCCTGTACCGTAGGATTGTTGTTTAACGAGATGCCGTAGGTTACTGGCATGTCGAACATTTCCAATTGGTCGGCAAAGCGGACATCGCTACCGCCCAGACTGAGCTGATCCGCATAGCCGTCATAATCGATGTGGCTGTATGCGCCAACCTTGCCGTAAATTCGGCCTGCATAAAACAGCGATGCTTCGTCGAAAGTGAAGTTGTTGTTTTTATTGTAACCCGGCAGCAGGGTGCCGGGGGCCTGATCTGCCTGGGTATTGGTGAATGAGCCCGTTACCGTCGCGCTTAATGCAGGCATTTTGGCTGCAATGCCGCTGCCGCCGCCCGCAGTGTAACCGTTAAGTTTAAAGTCGCGACCAAGAGGCGTCAGGTTAGGCCCGTAAGCCTGGGTGTGGCAGACGCTGCAGGCTTGACCTGTTTGCCTGGAAAAACTAGGTAGCGCCTGTGCTGTTGGGGTTGTCAGCACCATGACTGATGCGACTGTCAGGAGCAATGCCAGGACATAATTCAAATTGTTGCTGCGCTTAACTGCATATTGCATAAAACATTCCGGTTTTGTTGAGAATTGCCGCCACGCATTGGCGGATAAAGGTTATTTTGATGTATATTAATAATCTAATTGTGAAATTAGATTCATTTTTCCCGTAAGCAAATAGTATAAAAAATATGTTTACGGCAACATATATTTGCAAATTTATATGACAATAATGTTAATGTTTGATTAATATTTTATTTGGTAACCTTTCGGCTGGCTTGCAATGGACTTTGGTATTAAACGCTAGTTGAAACGGATTGTCATAATAGGGATGTGTTTATAATATTTATCCTTTTTAATCATTAACGCCAATACGCATTCCCCCAGATGTCGTATTTTGTTTCGGCGCAAGTTTTGTTTGCATTTGCCGACACAAGGCGATATGAACCACCAAGTTTCATTGTTCCTGCCACCTTGCTGTGTTTGTCACAAAGGGGAATAACATACCGACCGCAATCGATTATGCTGACCTTTTGCACAAGCGCACCTACAGTCGCGACTTCAAAGCATGATTTCTCCGCACAACAAGTCGCTTTTTCACAGCTATATTTTTCCCAATGAGCGAGCCAGCTTTTGCATTTGCATCCGGCAAACCGACCATTAATATTTTTTACCTTCACATCTCTCCTTTCAGCTATTTATTAGGCCGGTCTAATGACTAAATTTCCTATTATGACTTATGGTGAGAAAATGGAATACGGTACTTGCGCGGTGTCGTGGTTAAACGGGCCACGTTACCAGGTAATCCCAGCTCGATATTATTTCATTAGGATATCTCGTGGCGGCCGTAACGGTTGGGCCATGCTCTGCCGACTGACTTCGTTCAGATGAGGTACCGCACTAATCAGGATTCTTAAAGCATGAATCGCGCCAATATATAGATAGCTGATAATCAAATATTTTTATTTGAATTGAAAATATAAAAACATACTATATTTGCAGTGACTGCAAATATAGTATGCAAGAATGGTATGCAATTGCCGGGCGGCGGCCTGAGTCAAAAAATAAAATCACTAAATAACCATAATATAATATTGGTAATTATTTCTATATATAAGCCGGAATGGGCGGCAGTGGCCTGAGAGATGCGAGACGGACAGTTCGCTTAGTGGATGTCGTAGCGCGAATCCTGATAGAATCTTCGGACGCGGCTATCGACCTCTGTTTTTGATGTCCCGATAAAGAAATCCTTCCGGATCGGATGGGCAGGCTAAATGGCATACAGGATCATTACGCTTTGAATACCGAATCATCATCAGGAAGACTTGCTTCCATAGACATTCTGCGCGGACTGGTCATGGCCTTAATGACGCTGGATCATACCCGCGATTTTTTCAGCAACGCCCATTTCAGCCTGACCAATCTGGACAAAACCACGGTGGCGTTGTTTTTAACCCGCTGGATTACTCATTTCTGCGCGGCGGTGTTTGTTTTTCTGGCCGGCTCCAGCGCCTATTTGTGGGTGTCGCGCCGTGGGCCCGGCGCGCCCATCAGTTCGTTTTTGTGCAAGCGCGGCCTGTTGCTGCTGGTTTTGACCACTACCGTTGAAGCCTGGGCGTGGAATTTTCGGCACGACTTTCAGCATCTCAACGGCGGCGTGCTTTGGGCGATAGGTTGGTCCATGATCGTCATGGCCGGTCTGGTCAAACTACCGCTGGGCTGGATTGTGGGCGTCGGAAGCTCGATGATAGTTCTGCATAACGCATTCGACCCGCTGGAATCCGCAAGCCTGGGCGTATTCGGCCCCTTGTGGGCGGTGCTGCATACCGGCCAGGCGCTCAAGCTGGGCGGCGGCTGGGAGCTTAACCCCTATTATCCGTTGATCCCTTGGATAGGGGTGATGGCTGTGGGTTATGGTTTTGGCAAATGGATGAGCATCAGTCGGTTGCGCACCCGGCGGCGTTTGCTGGCGCTGGGCTGTTCCCTGATAGCCGCGTTTTTCCTGCTGCGCCTGAGCAATCTCTATGGCGACCCAAAGTCCTGGCAAGTCTTTCCTGATCCGGTCTTTACGGTTTTATCCTTTATCAATTGCCAAAAATATCCGCCGTCGTTGCTGTATTTATTAATGACGCTAGGCCCGGCGATCGTATTTCTGGCTTTGGTCGAGGGCGGCGCGTTAAATTGGCTGGGATTTTTGCGCGTATTCGGCAAAACGCCGCTGTTTTTCTATCTTTTTCATTTATACCTGATCCATCTCGCGGCGCTTGCCGTTGCGGCGTTCGACAACGGGCCGGTTTCGGCGTTGGCCGGCGGCGGCATCTGGTTGCCGGAATTGCCCAAAGAATACGGATACGGCTTGCCGACAGTTTATCTGTTATGGTTGCTGATGTTGCTGATGCTGTACCCGATTTGCCGTGGATTCGAAACCCTAAAGGCAAACCGGCCGCATTGGGGTTGGCTTAAATATCTGTAACTTACGACAAATGGGGACAGACTGTCGTTGAAATTGGTCACATAATTTAAAGTCGGTGAAGGATAAGGTTGGTCTGTCTGGCTTCTCGCCGAGGTATTTAAAATAGTGCTGATATGCGTGGTTTGCACGATCTCAAAAAAGCTCGGCGGAAATGGGTTAAACCCTATCCTTACATTTCAATGATAGGACTTCTAGTCTTGTTCCCAAACTTTTCTGAACAAAATTGCCTGGCGTTGATCAACTGTTAGCAGTATAAGACTAACGCGCTAAACCCGATATCGATTCAGTTGAGGTAAAAATGATGAACACATTATTCCGTTCCCTGCTTTTGTTTTTGATGTTTACCGGTCTTGCGGCCGCTGGCGAACAGGCCTTTACCCAGGCCGCTTTCGATAAGCTGCAACAGCAGGGCCAACCCATACTGGTTTCCATTCATGCCGACTGGTGTCCGGTCTGCCGCGCCCAGGCGCCGATTATCGGCAAATTGCTTAAGGAAGGCGATTTTCAGAAAATAAACGCCCTGCGGGTGGATTTCGACCAGCAAAAGCCCGTGGTGCACGCCTTCAGGGCCAGTACCCAGAGTACACTGATTGTCTTCAAGGGCGGTAAAGAAGTGGGGCGCAGCGTGGGCGACACCAGCGAGGCGGGCATAGCCAGTCTGCTTAAAAAAGCATTGTGACGAGGTAGCCCCATGTTTGCCGAAATAGCTGTTTACGGGCTCAGCATCGTAGCCGGAGCCTTATCTTCCCTGTCGCCCTGTGTGCTGCCCTTGCTGCCCATCCTGGCCGGAGCTGCGCTGAACACCCATCGCCTGGGGCTATACGCTTTGGCCGCCGGTCTGGCGCTGTCGTTCACCATCATCGGTTTGCTGCTGGCGACCATGGGCAGCGTACTGGGCCTGGATCAGACCCTGCTGCGCCATATCGGAGCCGTGCTGCTGATATTGTTCGGCGCCATATTGATGTCGGAACGCCTGCAGCATCTGTTTGCCGAGGCGACAGCCGGCCTGGGTGGCGCGGGACAGTCGTTGCTGGAGCGGGTTTCCGCCGACACCTTGCAGGGCCAGTTTTTTCTGGGGCTGATACTGGGCGTGGTGTGGAGTCCCTGCGTCGGGCCGACGCTGGGGGCGGCCATCGTCATGGCCAGCCAGGGCGGCCATCTTTTTCACACCGCATTGGTCATGCTGCTGTTTGGCGTCGGCGCGACTTTGCCGCTGATCCTGCTGGGTACGCTGTCGCAGCAGGTCGATAAAAACAACAAGGCCAGGCTGCTGCTGACCGGCAAAACCGGCAAGATGGTGCTGGGCGGACTGCTGGCCGCTGTGGGTCTTTTGATCCTCGGCGGGCTGGACAAAGTCTTTGAAGCCTGGGTGTTGAATCATTTCCCGGAATGGCTAATCCGCCTGACCACGGCGGTCTGATCGGCGGTCACAATCCGGCGCGGCCTGAAGTACGGCGGCTGCCCGGATTTTCCGTTTGCAACCTGGTTTTGCAGCAAGTCGGAAGTCATTCGCCGTGTGTTCGTTAGCGGTTCGCCACAGATCAAAAGCCTGTGCATGATTAACCCTAACCGTTTTGCCTTCCAGCATGAGCATTAAAAATTAACTTTGCAAAAACAGTGCCTGTTTATATAATGGGCGGCTATTTGGGGCAGTCTGCGCCAAATCCTTGCTTCACCGCCCTTGCTGGCGGGAGGCTTTTTTAACCGAAAGGAGAAATCATGCGACATTATGAAATCGTCTTCCTGGTACACCCTGATCAAAGCGCTCAGGTTCCTGCCATGATTGAACGTTACAAATCCACCGTTGAAGATGCGAGCGGCAAAATTCACCGGCTGGAAGACTGGGGCCGTAGACATCTGGCCTATCCGATCAAAAAAATTCACAAGGCGCATTATGTGCTGATGAATATCGAATGCGACCAGACCACGCTGGAAGAGCTGGAAAGCGGCTTCCGTTTTAACGACGCCATTCTGCGCAGTATGACCTTGCTGAAAAAAGAGCCGATTACCGGGCCTTCCGCCATCGCCATCAGTGGCAATGACGGCCAAAAAACCTCTAGCCGGGTAAAAGAGGAAGTAGAAGAAGTCAGCGTGGAAGAAGTGGAAGTGGAAGCGGAAACTGAAGCCGCTACGGAATAATAATACTGGAATCGAGAATTCATATGGCACGTAATAATATCAGACGTAAAAAAGGCTGTCGTTTCAGCGGTGAAGGCGCAATCGTGATCGATTATAAAGATCTTGATCTGCTTAGCGAGTACATTACCGAAACCGGCAAGATCATTCCCAGCCGCATCACAGGCACCAGTGCAAAATATCAAAGACAGTTGACATCGGCCATCAAGCAGGCCAGATTCATTGCGCTGCTGCCGTTCTGCGACGCACATAAATAAACGCTAAAGGGAGTAAAGTCGTGCAATTTCTGGCGGCCTATATCATGAAAGGGCGGATGCAGGCCATGATTGTCGCATCGACGCTGGCGATTTTGTCGCTGCTTTTTCTCCCGATCAGTATTGTAAGTTCGGCCACGGTCGCTCTGGTGACCTTGCGGCTGGGCAGTCGCGAAGGCCTGTATGTGCTGCTCAGCGGTTGCGCGGCGGCGGCGGTGTTGAGCCTTTTGCTGTTTGCCGACGATCACTTTGCACTGATGCGGCTGGTGTTGTGGTTCTGGCTGCCGGTCTGGCTGATCGCCATCAGTCTGCGCGAAGGGCGGCAACTGTCCGGATCAATGGAAATCGCTGTGCTGCTGGGCGTACTCGGCGTAATGGGCTTTTACTGGCTTCAGCCCGATCCGGCTGCATTCTGGCGTGGGGTGCTGGCTGTGGTGGCGCCTTTGATGTTTCAGGGGCAACCCGATGCGGCGGCAGATAATCTCAAGGCGTTTATTGAGATGATCGCCTATTACATGACCGGCGGTTTTGCCGCGGCAAGCGTGTATATGCTGCTGTTCGGCCTGCTTCTGGCAAGATGGTGGCAGGCGGGGCTTTACAACCCGGGCGGATTCCGGACGGAATTTCTGGGTTTGAAAGGCCACAGCTATCTGGCCGTCGCCACATTGCTGGTAACGGCTCTGATCTGGCTGTCTGGCGGAGAACTGGCCGAGATGAGCGCGAATGTGCTGATTGTGCTGTGCGTGTTTTATACCTTTATCGGCACGGCGGTGTTGCACTGCTCGTTTGCAAACATGAAAGGCAGTCGCTTCACAGTGCCGTTTTTATATTTCACGCTGTTTACCATTCCGCATGTTCTGGTGTTGGTGGCGCTATGCGGTTTATGTGATACATGGCTGGACTTACGAAATAAACTCAAACCAAACGGGGCGTAAATCCCCTGACTTTTCGACAAAATGTCGATATACGAGGTATGTAAAGATGGATGTTATTCTTCTCGAGAAAACAGCAAACCTGGGTAACCTGGGTGACAGAGTAACCATTAGAAACGGTTACGCCAGGAATTACCTGATTCCACAGGGCAAAGCCGTTGCGGCCACCCCTAAAAAAATCAAGGAATTCGAAGAGCGCCGCGCCGAGCTGGAAAAATTGTCGGCCGAAAAGCTGGCGGCAGCCACCGCCCGCGGCGAGGAATTGAGCAAACTGACTATCGTTATCACCCATAAAACCGGTGACGAAGGCCGTCTGTTCGGTTCTGTCGGTACCCAGAGCGTTGCCGATGCGATTACCGCCGCCGGCATTAAGGTGGACAAACACGAAGTCCGCATGCCGAAAGGCGTGATCCGCCATGTCGGCGATTACGATATAGACATCAATCTGCATACCGATGTGGTTGTCACGCTGCCGATTAAAATCGCGGCCGAATAATCGGGCATGATCATCGTAACCGGCGGCGCCGGTTTCATTGGCAGTAATCTGGTTTTGGCGCTGAACGCCCGTGGTTACGATGATATTCTGGTAGTCGATCATTTGCAGAACGGCGTCAAATTCCGCAATCTGACCGATTGCCGCATCGCGGATTATCTGGATAAAAGCACTTTTCTGGCACGTTTGCAGCAGGGTGCTTTTGCCGGCTTGCCGGTACAGGCCGTTTTCCATCAGGGGGCCTGTTCAAGCACCACTGAGTGGGATGGCCGCTACATGATGGAAAACAATTATGAATACAGCAAAATACTGTTTCATTATTGCCAGCAGCAGAAAATCCCCTTCATTTACGCTTCCAGCGCGGCTGTTTACGGCAGTGGCAGGCAGTTCAGGGAAGACCTGGATTACGAATCGCCGTTGAATGTCTACGGCTATTCAAAATTCCAGTTCGACCAGTATGTACGCAAATATTTGCCGGCTTTGAACGCGCAAGTGGTGGGCCTGCGCTATTTCAACGTCTACGGTCCGCGTGAGGCCCACAAGGGCGGCATGGCCAGCGTGGCCTATCATCTCGACCGGCAGATCAGGGAGGCCGACGGCCTGCGTTTGTTCGCCGGCTGCCACGGCTACGCGGACGGCGAACAGCGCCGTGATTTCGTTTATGTCGGCGATGTCGCCGAACTCAATCTGTGGTTTCTGGAGCATCCCGAGGTCTCCGGCATTTTCAATGCCGGCACCGGCAGCAGCCAGACCTTTAACGACGTGGCGAACGCGGTGATAGCCTACCACCGGCGCGGCTTTATCGAATACATTCCTTTCCCCGAACATTTGAAAGGCTGTTACCAGAGCTTTACCGAAGCCAACCTGGAACAGTTGCGGGCCGCAGGCTGCGATCTGGTTTTCAAAACCGTCGAGCAGGGCGTGCCGCTGTATATGGAATGGCTAAACCGCTAAACCATCGCTGGCAGTTGTTTCGATTCTCTCGATCAATTCCACGATTTGCTTGTCCAGCATGAACCTCAACGTCCATTCCATGGCCAGATCGGCCGGTAAACGGGTGATGCGATGGTGTTCGGCATAGCTTTGGTGAAGCCGTTCCCGGCTTTCGGCGATATTGCCGCCGATTTCCGGGATTTCGCCTTGCAGCACTCGCGCGGCATTCTCCAGAGCGGTCGCCAGCGATGCGTCAAAGGCGCGGCTATGCTGTTGCAATTCCTCGGGAAAATCGCTAAATCGCTGGCCGCTGAGCAAGCGGTAGCGTTTCCTTATTTGCAGCAATCCGGACAAATGGCTGGCGTCTTTGACAATCATTCTCAGCGTCGTTCGTTGGTGGGCCTTGTCCGGCAACCGCGCATCCGGCTCCAGCAGGGCGTGAGCAATCAAGTCCTGGGCGGCAGCCAGATCTTTTTCCGTAGACAAGCGTAAGGGCAGGGTGTATTTCAGCAAATGACCGGGATCGGGCAGCCGGATGGTGAACCGGGAAAGACTGCGCAATGCCGATACGCAATGGTGGCGGGCCAGCACGATCGAACGCCTTGGCCATAGCGCATAGTCGAGCACCCCCATGACGATCAGGCCAAGCAAAATCCCGATAACCCGGTCTCGCGGCAGATACAGATCGGTTACCTCTCCAAAATCATGCAATATAAACAGGGCAAACGAAAAGCCGAGTTGCCTGCCCAGATAGGCGATCCGTTCGCTGCCAGCGGTAATCCAGGCGGCGATAGCCCAGAATGGCGCGGTCGCGAGAGCAAAACCGACGATGGTATCGAGTTGAGACTGCAAGACCAGCACATAAAAGTAGGCGCACAACCCGCCCAAAGCCGCGCCCGACACCCGCAATAGCGATAGCCTATAGTCCGCGCCCAGGCTGGTCTGGGCGGCGACCAGACAGGTCGGGATGGCGGTATTGATGGCCGGCCAGCCCAGGCTTTCCACAATCAGCGCGCAAAGCATGGCTCCCAGAGAAAATTTAATCCCGAATTGCAGGCTATCGGCGTGCGTCGCCCAAAACGCATAGCCCAACCAGGCCGGCAACCCATTCTCGGCCTGATCGGCCAGGATTTTTTCTTCCGCGCCATGCCGTCCGGATAGCGTTGCCGGTTGATGCAGGTCGTGCATCAATCCGGCAATCCGTTGCAAAGCGCGCCACAAGGCTGTCAACAGCGTCGGGTTGGTTTGTCCGGAATAGCCGAACAACACTTCGTCGGCCAGCAAGCTATTTATTTGCGCGGACACATCGCGCGAGGCCATGACGCCCAGCCGCAGTTCGACGCAGGCGTTCAGCAAGGCCAGGTAGACATTCAATTTTTCCCGGGTCATCGGCTGGGCGCGGTATTCCGCGGCCAGAACCTGATCCAGCCAGCCGGCAAACTGCGACAAGCCATCTATTTCCAGCAGCAGGGCCAGATAAGTATCATGGCGGGCATGCAGGGCGGGATGGATGGCTTCCGCATTGGCCAGCAAGCTCAGCGATTTGCCGAAGCCGCCTGCGCTCTGGTATTTAGGGGTTTCCGGCTCGGGCGGATGCACGCCGCTGTCGGCTAGGCGGATATTGAAAATGTGTTCTACCGTCGCCAGTTGCGCCGAGATATGCGACTTCAGCAATTTGAGCGGATCCTGGGGTTTGATGGCCAGATGCACCACGGTCCACGAACCCAGCGCCAGCACGCCTATGATGGGGATATTCCACAGGGCCAGATAGATATCCGCATCCGGCGTACTCGGGCTATACAGTATTGCTATCGAATACCAGAGCGCAATGCCGGTAGGCCAAGCGATCAGCCGGGCATGAAACAGCGCCATGGCCATGATGATGAAAGACAGGCAGAACAACAGCCACGGCTCGTTGCCGGCAAGCATTAAAGTCAATACCGATAACAGGGTGGTCACCATAAGGTAGCCCAGTTGGCGGACGCCGAACACCAGCGATTGGCCGGCATTCGCATAGGCGTCATAACTCAGGCAGACCAGTAGCGCAATCGCCCCTAACGGCGGCACATGCAAAGCTTGGCTGACGATGGCGATGGTGAATGCGACGACGAATAACCGCAATGCGGCGACCCGCCGTTCCGGAAAATCTTTCAGCTCGGCCTTGAGAAACTGGGTCAGGCTGGTTCCGAACCAGCTTTTGCCGCGACCGGGATGCGGCGGCGTCGCGTGCCGGTCGCCAGCGTTGCTCATGGCGGCGACAAGGCTTTGCCGGCCTGTTCAGCGCTGGAAGGTTGCGGATATAGTTCGGCGGGGCGATCGAAAACGGTGACAAAAGCGGTCATGCCCATGCGTAGCGGATGTTCGGGGTCACGCTCCCGTACCTCGATCCTGACCGGAAAACGCGATGCCAGAATCACCCAGTTCAGCGTGCGTTGAACTTCCGGCAGCACGCCCTGCAACTTGATATTATCCGGCGAGTTGGCCCAGCCGATGCCGGTCACCACCCCTCGGTAACGTTTGCCCGGATAACCGACCAAAAAGACTTCGGCTTCCTGGCCGGGGGTGATGGATTTTAGATAGGTTTCCTTGAAGTTGGCGATAACATACCAATGGCGGTCGTCGACCAACGCGAACATCTGGGCGCCGGCCTTGGCGTATTCGCCTTCACGTGTGTTTAGATTGGTGACGTAGGCGTTGAAAGGCGCGCGTACGTAACAGTATTCCAGATCCAGTTCGGCGGCGGTCACCGAGGCTCTGGCCGCTTCGATCCGGGCATTGATATCGCCGAATTGCGCTATCAGCGATACGGCGCTACGTTTATCGCTTCTGGCTTCCGCGATCGCGCTGCGGGCCGACAACTCTCTGGCCTGGGCGTCGGCCAACGCCGCGCGTGAAGCCGCGTAACGGGATTGGGCCTGTCTGAGCTGATCCTGGGTAACGTACTGTTTTTCGGCCAACGGCTCGAGACGCTCAAGATAGTTATGCAGATAGGCGTCATCCGCTTCTATCCGGTTGACTTCGGCGCTGGCGGCGGCGCGCTGGTGTTCGAGGCGTTCGATGGCGAACTCCGCCGAACCGCTGGAGGCGCGCCGCGAATCCACCTCTTTTTCAGCCAGCAGCAATTCGGCCCTGGCCTTGTCCAGCCTGGCTTGGTAAGGTCTAGGATCAATGACATACAGCAAATCGCCCTGCCTGACATATTGATTGTCTTCGACATGCAAGGCCACGATACGGCCGCTGACTTCCGGCGCGATGCCGACAATGTTGGCCCGCACCATCGCATCGTTGGTGCGCGGATTTTGATAGTTGATACGCCACACCTGCATGCCGGCCAGCAAAGCGCCCAGCACGATTAAAATGCCGAGGATTCGTCCGAACAGCATCCGCTTTTTAAGGTTTATGGCTTGAGGATCGATTTGATTGTTTTCCATGGGAACCGTATCTGCTCTTACCCGGCGTAAAACAACAGCCAGATCGCAAAGGTGCATAAAGCCCAAAGGCTGGGGGCGATCAACAAGGGCGGCCCCAGATAGGGCGCCAGCCGGTAGCGCGCCAATTGCCACATCAACACCATGCTTGCCGCCAATCCCGCCAGAATGCAAATGATCCAGGCCGGCCAGAACGAGCCCTCAATACTTAGCATCGGATCGCAGGCGGTCAGTAAAGTAGCGGCAATCGCCCCGGAAAAGGCTTTGGGTAACCGGGCGACCAATCTCATGGCGCGCGCCCGCCGGCCGGGATCGGGCTGGCGCGCAGCATGCGGGCTATTCCTGAAATTCATGGGCAGGCTCTTCCACATCATCGCCACGCGCAGTGACGACCGCCCTGTGCAGCCGCACCAGATCGGCCTCCAGCCTGGAGACTTCTTCCGGGGTATAATCATCGAACAGCCGATTGATAAATACCAGGTGCTCGGGGAAAGTCCGTTCGTATATCGCCTGCCCGGCCTCGGTCAGGCGGATGATTTGACTGCGACCATCCTTTTTGGAGGCCAACCTTTCGACGAGCCCTTTGTCTTCCAGACGGCTGACCACCCCGGTCAGCGTGCCTTTGGTGATCAATGTTTCCTCGCCGAGTTTTTTGGGCTGCATGCCGGGGGTATTGCCCAAGGTAATAATCACGTCGTATTGCGGCAATGTTAAGTCCAGCGGGTGAACATGCCGTGCCGCATAAGACAAAAAAGCCTGGTGCGTGCGCAGCAACTGGCGCAAGACGGTTGGAAATGTCGATTGAGAAAGCATAATATCAAGTAATTGTTCTAATTAGAATTATATAATAGCGACAAGAAATCTTGCTCACAACAAAAAACTGTTCGGTCGCATGGGCCGCTGACAGCGGTTTGTCAGCGCGGAACATGTTCATCCGGCAGTTCGCGGTCGGTGAGCAAATCTTCTCGGTTTTCCCCGCCGGAAACATACACCAGCGTCGCCGCCGAGTGTAATAAGGCGGCCCGGGAATCGATTTCGGTATAACGGGCTCGGGCCAAATCCTTTTGGGCCGACAACAGTTCGATCACAGTGGAAAAACCGTGATGGTAGGATTCCCGGGTGGCGGCGTAGGATTCCTCGGCGGCTTTCAGCAAAGCCAGGGCAAACTCGCGTTTTTCCAGCGAAGTCTTGGTGTCGGCATAGGCTTTCCAGATATCGCGCATGATTTCCAGGCGCAAGGCTTCAAGCCGGGCTTTGGAAGCCTGCTGCTTTGCCTCCGCTTCATGCACGGCATTGCTACGTTCAAAGCCGTCGAACAAAGTCCATTCCACATTCAGCATTGCGGTATCGACCAGATTGCTCCCGGAATAAGTTTGGTTGCCGGGCGGATTGGTATGCACATTGCCCCAGTATTGGTTGCCGACCATGCCGCGCAGGGAAATCTTCGGCCAGAAGTCAGCCCTGGCTTTTTTTACGTCGGCTTCGCGGGCGCGCAATTCGGCGAGGCGGGCCATCAAATCCGGACGTTGCTGCAAAGCCTGATCGATAATCTTTTCCACAGACTGTTCCAGCTCCACCGGCAAAGGCAGTTTGGTCAGGTCTATGAGCTGTAGGGAATAAGCGGGCGAAATGCCGAGGTTGGTCATTAGCTCGGCCCGGATCTGGGTGACTGCGCCGCGGGCATCCTGATGATCGTAACTGGCTTTGGCCTGCTCTTGAATCGCCAGTAACAAATCCGGTTTTGTGGCGAGCCCTCTGTCGAGTTTTGCCTGGACAGACGTGGCATTGGCCTTTGCCGCCTCAAAGGTTTGTTGCGCGGCGGTGACTTTGGCCAGTGCGGCCTGATAGCTAAAAAAACTGCTGGCGACCCGATAGGCGATGTCCTGATGGGTGCGGTCGAAAGCAAAATTGGCCTCGCTAAGATGGGCGTCGCCGGCGTTTACCAGGGCTTCCCGGCGGCCGAAATCAAACAGTGTCCAGGCCAGATCCAGGCTGCCGTATGCGGCGTAACCATGGCTGACCAGCGGGCCGCCGGGGATGGGGAAACTGGTTTTGAAAGATTGGCCGAAAGCCATGGCCGTCAAAGTTGGATACCAGCTGCTGCGATTGCGCTCAAGCCGGGCGGCGGCGGCTTTTGCGTTCTCCCAGCTGATTTTGGTTTCCGGATGAGCGTGCAGGGCCAAATCGACCAGCGCGGGCAAATCATAGGTTAAGCGGGTATCGATAACGTCATCTTCAACTGAACGGCTGGATGGGTTTAATGGCTGGCCGCCGGTTTTGGCCCGGAAATCATGCCTGTCGCCGGCCGTCGCCCAGCCCGCTGGCGAGTCATGGTCGGCAAGCAGCGACGGGGGCTGCGGCATGCAGGCCGTCAACATCAGCATGGCCGGAATCGTCAAGCCGCCAACGCAGCCGCTCAGGCATGACCGCAACGCCAGGGTACGATCCGGCCTGCGACATGGCAAGGCTGGCAAAAGCAAAAAAACCTTGTTTAATAGTCGATTGAGTCGTAGAAGCACGTTATTCCATAAAAATTCAGCACTTTTAGGTCAGATTTATTATAACAAATGAACTGTTATGCCCGGAAAAGACCAAAATCATAGCGCAGGCAAGTGAATCGGATGTTTGCGCATCTCGATGAAAATAACCGGTTATTTTTAGTTGGCGCCCGTGGTTCGATGCGGGAAAAGTCTATCACCAATTAGTTAGTATTAGAACTTATTTGTTCTGGTAAGAACTATTAGTTTTTGAACTACATCACGATTTTTGCTATTTTCAGTGCATGCAAAAAAATTCCGCATAGCGATGGCAAATGTTGGGAGGCAATCTTTTAAATTACAAAATTTATCAGCTTCGAAGCAGGGATGCCGACGGCGGACAAAATTTCCGCAAGATGGGCGGGATTTGTTAATCTATACCCAAAACGCCGCCTGTCGGCGGCAGACAAATATCCACAAGCAGCAGGAGGACTGTCATGTTGGTGCGTACGTTAGGCCTTATCGTTATCTTTGTGCTGCTTCAGACCCAGGCTTACGCCGTGGACGATGCCGCCCGGCCAAAATCAGAGCCGTCGGCGCCGGTCACAGGGCAGGGCAAGCCGCCGGCCAGCGCAACCCGGCCGGCGAAAAAATCAGCCAGGCCGCCTGGAAAGGCGTCACCGGCCACGCCTGTCGATTGTCGAATTGAAAACTGCTGACCGCCGCCGTAAGGAAAAAACCATGCTCAGCCTGCGTTACATAGCGCCCGCCCTGTTCGCGGCAGCCGCCTGTTTGTCGCCCATGTCCGCCACCGCCCGGCCGGAGTGGAACCACGGCGCGCAGACCGAAAACGGCCAGGGGCCGGACGGCGCAGGCTGGGGGCATATCGACGCGGAAGAAGACGCGGCGGCCAGGGGCCATCTGTTTCCCTATGCGGAATGCAGCCTGGGCAGCCATCAATCGCCGATCGCCATCAATCTTACCCAGCACCCGGTCGCCGTCAATCCCGGCCCCAAACTGGAGCCGCCGCAAGCGGATCACAACCTGCCGGTCGAGGCGCTGGCGCATCCGCTGCAGTTTCGCATCCATTACGACCGTTCCGACAGCAGCCGCGAAGGCCTGGAAGTGGAAGCAGATCTGCACAACCATTTTGTGTTCGAAAATAACGGCCACGGTATTCAGATCGCTTTTTCAAAAGGTTACCGCGGCCGCCTGAGCATCGGCCACGACACCTACCATCTGCTACAGTTTCATTTTCACACTCCCAGCGAACACCTGTTCCTGACCGGCCACAGCCAGAACCCGCACACGGTACACTACGATGGCGAAATCCATTTCGTCAACCAGAGCGACGACGGCAGGCTGGCGGTAGTGGCCGTGCTGCTGGACGGTCACGCCGCCAACAGCCACAGCGAATTCGACCGGTTGATAGACCGGCTCAGCCATTTTCACAGCCTGGAAGAAACCGGCGCCACGGCTTTTTGCACCGAAGCGGATTGCAGCGGCATCCGCCTCAACCCCATGAAACTGATTCCGCACGCACATGCCGTTTACACTTACCAAGGCTCTCTGACCACGCCGCCGTGCAGCGAAAACGTCAACTGGTACGTGCTGGACAAACCTCTGCCGGTCTCTGATCGCGCCATCCACGCCCTGAACCACATGTTCCCGTACAGCAATCGCTTCACCCAGAAAGTTGACGGCCTGGGCGCGGCGGAACCCAGACAGGTGCATGCCTTTCCCTATCACCCAGCGGTTCAGCACGTGCGGCGCTGATGAGTGGGTAGGCCGATCAGGACATTACGGCAGGCTGGATAGGCGCACAAATATTTATTAGCGTCATTCTTCCGGATACAGTCCGGCTTGGGCAAATTGCGCAAAACCTGGGTAGAATGGCAAAAGATCGCCGCATTGGAGGCGCAGCATACATGGCAAGCATCGGGCTCTGCATGATCGTCAAAAACGAGGCGCATATCATCCGCCGCTGTCTGGAAAGCTGTTTGCCGCTGCTGGATTATGTGCTGATAGTCGATACCGGCTCCAGCGACGGCACCCGGCCATGCATCCGCGATTTTCTGCACGCAAATGGCCTGCCCGGAACAGTGCTGGATGAACCTTGGCGCGATTTTGCCCATAACCGCAGCTTCGCCCTGCAAAAACTCCGCGAATGCGCGGACATCGACTACGGGTTGATGATAGACGCCGATGAGGTGCTGGTTTATGACCAACACTTCAGCGTCAAAGCCTTTAAACAGCAGCTAAACCAGGATTTGTACGACCTGCAAACCCGTTATGACGGCATAAGTTATACCCGGCCGCAGTTGTTCAGCAACCGGCTGCCGTTTTATTTCAAAGGCGTGCTGCACGAATATCTGGACATCGACCAGCCTTTCCGGCGCGAGACCGTCAACGGATTCTTCAACCGTCCCATACAGGATAGCGCCCGCTCCCGAAATCCCGACAAATTCCGGGATGACGCCGCCGTGCTGGAAAAAGCCTTGCGCGAGGAAACCGACCCCTTTCTGATTAGCCGTTATAGCTTTTATCTGGCTCAGAGTTACCGGGATTGCGGCGACAGGCGGCAAGCCCTGCAAGCCTATCTGCGCCGGGCGCGACTGGGCGGCTGGGAGGAGGAGGTGTATTACAGCCTGCTCAGCGCCGCTCGCCTGATGGAAAGCCTGGCTTATGCGGAGGATCAGACCATTCAGGCCTATCTGGCGGCTTACGAAATCCTGCCGGCGCGGCTGGAAGCCCTGCACGACGCCATCCGCTGTTGCCGGCGGCACGGCAAATACCGGCAGGCCTATCTGCTGGGCAAACACGCTTTATCTCTGCCGGTTCCCCGGGAAGGTCTGTTTCTGGAACAGTGGATCGCCGATTACGGCCTGCTGGACGAGTTTTCGATAGCGGCCTATTGGGCCGGCCATGACCGGGAATGCTTCGACGCCTGCGCGAAACTATTGAAACTGGCTAGCCTGCCGTCGGCCTACCGGCAGCGAGTGCGGGAAAACGCCGGTTACGCCATCGACAGGCTCGGTCAGCCCGGTCTGGCAAAACGCTTGCCGCCGGGCTGAACAGTTCTCAGCGCGAACGTTTGGCGATTTCGGCTTCCAGCGCCTTGTGGCGCAAATCGATGTAATTGCTGCCCACCCATTGCCAGAAGGTGGCCGCTGCATCCGGATCCTTGCTCAACAACTTGACCGAGATCGCGCCTATGCTGCTGATGTCGGTGATTTCCGCCTCGATGTCGATGGTCGGTTTATTCTTGATGAGCCGCTTGTCGGTCTCGAAGCGCAGGTTCACGATCTCGCCCTTGCGAAACAGAATGTCGCGCTTCAGGCCGCCAAAGAATTGCAGGCGATATTCGGGCACGGACTGAAACCCCACCACGAATTCGTTATGCCAGCGGAAGGGCGGGCAATTGATGGGGCCGCTGGCTTTGGGAAAATGAATGGTATAACCGTCGTCCACCCTGGCTTTTACGAAACCGCGGGTATAAATCTGCCGACAGTTGGTCAGCACTTCGTCGCCGGGTTCGAACTTGTATGCGCCGCTGGCCGGCAGACTGCACAGGCCAAGCACTAAGGCGAAGCAGAAGGTTTTTATTGGTTTCATACCGTACTCCCTGAGAAACTTGTTTATTATAATTAACCGGCTGTCAACCGCCGGAGGGGTTGGCGGATAGCGCGTCAATCGCTATGTATAGAGCAGTACCCCCACCACACCGTTTATTGAGTACAGCTTGCCCCGGATCCCGTTTTCATCGTCCGACGGATGATGATGGACACAGCCGCCATGCAGTTTGAAACTGTAGGCTGGGAAAGTCAAGAATCCGCTGCCCGGCTTAATGGCGGCCGGCAGGCTTTCGGTTCTGGCGACGTATCTGGGCGGTTTAGGCGCGGACGATAGATTATTGTCGATTTGCGAACCGAAAACCGATACCTTATAGCGCAGCAGATACCGCACCGGCCGCATTGAAACCCGGCCGGGCAACAACCAACCTTTTGGAGACGCCGCCTCATGCAGTTAGAACGTTTTAATCAGCTTCGCGAAACCTACAGGAACTGGGTTGACGAACTGGGCAGCCTGTTTATCGAGGCTTTTCATTATCTGGCCTTGTTCGTGATCGGCGCCAGCATCCTCTGGTCGGCCATCGTCGCCTTCGGCGGCATGATCGCCCAAGGCAACGCCACCATCAGTGACATCCTGCTACTGTTCATCTATCTGGAATTCGGAGCCATGGTGGGGATATATTTCAAAACCAGCGCCATGCCGGTCACCTGTCTGATCTACATCGCCATAACCGCGCTGTCCAGAATGCTGATCGGCGATATTCAGGCCCATCACCAGATCGATATGGGGATTTTACTGGTCTCCGCCTCGATACTGCTGCTGGCCGTTTCCACCCGCGTGATTCGCAAGCCGACTTCGGACAATAGCTGATCGGTTTTTTAATAATGGTTCGGCGACGGTCCGTCGCTGGGCAGGGCGAACGATCCGTCGCACGGCAACCTTTTTCTGAATTTATTGTTACAGGGGGCGTTATGAGTCTATCGGCGATTGCAATTTTGTTGATCATCGGCCTGGTGTCGGGTGTCGCGGCCGGACTGTTCGGCATCGGCGGCGGGGTGCTGATCGTGCCGGGACTGGTTTATCTGGCCGGATATTCGCAACATGCCGCCATCGGCACCAGTCTGGCGGTATTGCTGCCGCCCGTGGGGTTGGCCGCGGTGATCGAGTTCTACCGGCACGGCAATGTCGAGCTTAGGGCGGCCTTCATCGTGGCGGCGGCGCTGCTGGTGGGCGCCTGGGGCGGCGCGGTGATCGCCAACCATCTGTCCGGCCAGTATTTACGGCTGGGGTTCGGGATTTTTATCGTCGCGCTCGGCTTTTCCCTGATCTACGAAGCGGTCAAAAACCTGTCCGCCTAAGAGCAGGCCGTTCAAAACTCCAGATGCACCCGCAGGCCCAGCACATGCACCGGGCCGCGGTCGGCGTTATAGCCTGGATTGTTGATGAACTGATAATCCGCCGTGGTCCATACCGAACTCAGCAAATGGTATTTGTAATAAATATCGAACACCTGTTCCGGACTGTAATGGATGTTGCCGTCGCCGATGAACTGATCGATGCCGCCCATCTGCAAATATTGCACATGGCTGGCGGACAGCATGTTTTGCGCCAGGCCGACGCCGACGGCGTCCTTGTGCCGGTTCCACAGCCGGCCATGAAACACGGCGCCTAACGATAGCGAACGGTCGGTGGATGTGTAGTTATAGACTTCGGTATTGCCGTCGCTATACATGCCGCGAAAAAAAAAGCCGATGTCGGCGGTCAGATACTGCTCAATATTGACGCCGACGCCGAATTTGTCATTGGCCTTGCGCACCCAGCACACATCCGGGGCATTGGTGTTGCCGGAGCCGTAATTCCAGGTAGTGCAATCGGCGGCGTTTTTGGCCGGGTCGGCCTTGAAGGCGGCAATGGCGTCGCTGAAGCTGCCGGCGTTGACATGGTTATGGTAACCCAGGATGCGGATAGAACCATCCTGATCGAACAGCCGGTGTTTGTGCTCCACTTCGATCTGGTCGCCGTAAAATTTAAAGGCCCTAAAGTCTATGTCCAGACCGTTGGGGTTTTTGGGTGGCAGAAACCGCCCGGCTCGAAACGCCCAGTCATCGTAATAGAATTCCCCGGCCAGTCCAATCGTGTAGCCATGCACGTCGGCGGCAAAGTCGTAGGCGGCGTTGGTCATGAACGACATGTTGAAAAACTGCTGGCGCAAATCGCCGGCAAAGGTGTTTTTATCAAAGATGTCCAGCACGCTCATATCGCCGAAGGACACCACCAGCCGCCGGCTGTCGATGTTCTGGGCCAGTTGCATCGGCCCGGAACTTAGATGGCTGCTTTCTCCGCCAAAACCGACAGTCTGCCGCAGATAGGCCCGCGACCGATACCAGGTGGGCTGTGGCGTGCCGGCTTTCTGAAATTCAAAATCCTGTATCGAGCCGCCCAGGCCCTTCAGGTTTGAAAAAGGCGTTTCAGAAATCATCTCCGGCGCGCCATACAGCTCTGTGCCGTCCCACAGCTTCAGCCCGCCGTAAAAATCCACGCTGGCGGTAAAGGCGTTCTGCGCCTGGGGCAGCAACGAGTTGGGGCTGCCGTTCAGATTGGTGTAGGCCGCCGGAAACGCCGGATGCCATTGCGATATATAAGTGCCCTGGCCGTATGCGTTCCAGCGTTCATCCTCCATGTCGTGCCAGTCAAAGTCCGACAGCAACTGCATGAAGGAAAAGTCCGGCAAATTATCGATGGGAAACTGCTCGGCGGATGGCAGGCGGGTATCGGCGGCGGCAATGCCGGCCATGCAAAACACCAATAGCCGGAATCCTGCGCACAGCAGCGTACGGGCTATTATCCGCGGCAGAACGGCGATCAACACCGCGCCTTTAAAATCCGTAAACCGCAACACGTCATGCACTCGTCAAGGCAGGGTGAAGAAAGCGGACATGATACATAAAACGATAATCATTATCAATTGCAAGGAATAGGCGCATCTCCTGCTTTCCCTGACGCCGCGTGTCGCCGAAAAAAAGTAATCACTAAACTTAAAATAGCGGCATAAAACGCCGGCTTTGTATCGAAAAAACGCTTTAAAACCCGCAATGCCCCAGCCTCGATTCGCACAGGCAAAAAAACCGCCGCCTAAATTCGGCCAAGTCTTTTTCAATCCGCTAGAATAACCGTTTTATCCACGAGCCAGACTGATGCGGATTCAGGCATTACCCACTCAATTGATCAATCAGATAGCCGCCGGGGAAGTGGTGGAGCGGCCTGCCTCCGTGGTCAAGGAACTGGTGGAAAACTGTTTCGACGCCGGCGCGGGCCAGATCCATATCGACATTGAGCAGGGCGGCATGCGCCAGATCAAAATCCGCGACAACGGCTGCGGCATCGACAAGGACGATCTGGCGCTGGCCCTGTCGCGCCACGCCACCAGCAAAATCGCATCGCTACAGGATCTGGAACAGGTTCTGAGCATGGGCTTTCGCGGCGAAGCCCTGCCCAGCATCAGTTCGGTCGCCCGTCTCACCCTGATCTCCAGAACCGCCGGCGCAGACTGCGCCTGGCAGGTCAGCGCCGACGGCAGCGAGAAAAACTTCGATCCGCGGCCCGATCCCCACCCGCCCGGCACCACGGTGGAGGTGCGCGACCTGTTTTACAACACCCCGGCCCGCCGCAAATTCCTCAAAACCGAGAAAACCGAATTTGCCCATATCGAAAGCCTGATCCGGAAGCTGGCGCTCAGCCGTTTCGATATAGGGTTTGCGTTGCAACACAACCAGCGCGAGGTGCTGAACTTAAAACCGGCGGCCAGCCTGGCGCAGCAGGAAAAGCGCGTCGCCGCCATTTGCGGTTCCGGTTTCACCGAAAATGCGGTGCATATCGACTTTGCCGCCTCCGGCCTGCGCCTGCGCGGCTGGGTCGGTCTGCCGACCTTTTCCCGCAGCCAGCCGGATATGCAGTTCTTTTACGTCAACGGCAGGCTGATCCGCGACAGACTAGTGGCGCATGCGGTCAAACAGGCTTACCAGGACGTGCTGTATCACGGCCGGCAGCCGGTGTTCGTGCTGTATCTGGAACTGGAGCCGGCGCTGGTGGATGTCAACGCCCATCCGGCCAAAACCGAAGTGCGTTTCCGGGAAGGGCGAATGGTGCACGATTTTCTGTTTCAGGCCCTGCACCGCAGTCTGGCGGAACAACGCCCCGGCCAGCCGCCCGTCATTGAGGTCGTGGCCCCGGCGGAAGCCGGGCCGGTAGCGGCAACCTCGCCGCCCAGACAGATCCCGCTGCCGATGACGGCCGTGCTGCCCGCGCCGGCCAGCCCCCGCCATCCCGCCGCTGTCGGCTACCGGCAGGATACAGCCGGGACGGTGGCGCAACGCTATGACCAGCAGATAAAAAATTACAGCAAGCTTTATTCGGAAACTGAAGCCGCACAACCGGCTGGCGAACAGGCCATGCCGCCGCTGGGCTTTGCGCTGGCGCATATCCACAGCATCTATATTCTGGCGGAAACCGCCAATGGCGTGATTCTGGTGGACGCCCACGCCGCCCACGAACGCATCACCTACGAGCGCCTGAAACAGCAGCATCAACAGCGCAGCATGGTCTCTCAGCCGCTGTTGTTGCCGCTGAAAATCGCGGTCACGGCGGCGGAAGCCGATCTGGCGGAACAGGAACAGGCCTTTTTTATGGAGATAGGTTTCGAACTGAACCGTTCCGGGCCGGAAACCCTGCTGTTGCGCGCCACGCCGGCGCTGCTGGCGAAAACCGACGTAGACCAATTATTGCGCGACATGCTGGCGGACATGCTGGCCATCGGCTTCAGCCGCCGGGCGGAGGAAAAAATCAACGCCATCCTCGCCAAAATGGCCTGTCACGGCGCGGTGCGCGCCCAGCGCAAGCTGAGCCTGGAGGAAATGAACGCCCTGCTGCGGAAGATGGAGCAAACCGAACGTATCGGCCAATGCAACCACGGCAGACCCACCTGGGTGGCGCTGAGCCATCAGGATCTGGATCGGTTCTTCATGCGTGGCCAATAGATGCGCGATCGCGATAAACCGTCCGCCATCCTGCTGATGGGGCCGACGGCCTCCGGCAAGACCGCGCTGGGCGTGGCCATGGCTCAGGCTTTGAATGCGGAAATCATCAGCGTGGATTCGGCGCTGGTCTACAAAGGCATGGACATCGGCACAGCCAAACCCGGCATGGCCGAACGCGGCGGAGTGCGGCATCACCTGATAGACATCATCGATCCGGTGGAAAGCTTTTCCACCGGTCAGTTTCGTGCCCAGGCCCTGGCGCTGATGGCCGACATACAACGGCGCGGCAAGCTGCCCATGCTGGTGGGCGGCACCATGCTGTATTTTAGCGCCCTGACTCAGGGACTGGCGCAACTGCCGGCGGCCGACGCCGAAATTCGGCGCAGGCTGGAAAACGAACTGCATACCGCAGGCAGGGAAGCCCTGCACGCCCGGCTGGCGGCCATCGATCCGGCGGCGGCGGAACGCATCCACGTCAACGACCCGCAACGGGTGCAGCGGGCGCTGGAAGTGTATGAAATCAGCGGCCGGCCGATCTCCAGTTTCTTTCAGCCCGGCCAGGCCGCCGAGCACCCGTTTAAGCTGATCAAATTTATCATCGCCCCCGCGCAGCGCGCCAGCCTGCACCAAAAAATCGCCCAGCGTTTCCAGGCCATGCTGGCGCAAGGCTTTCTGGACGAAGTGCAGGCCCTGATGCGGCGTGGCGACCTCAACGAAACCATGTCTTCCGTTCGTTGCGTCGGCTACCGCCAGGCCTGGTCGTATCTAAAGGCGGAATGCGACTACGCCACGATGCAGGACAAAGCCATCGCCGCCACCCGGCAACTCGCCAAACGCCAGTTCACCTGGCTACGCAAGGAACAAAACGCCTGCCAGCTACTGAGCGAAGCCGACGACCTGCTTGAACAGGCCCTGCGGCATTATTATGCGCAACTGGCGCAAAGCGGCACACAATAATCGCGCCGTCCCTTACAATTCAGCCAGTCTGGCCGTAACCCAGTCATGGTTGTTCTGGAATTCCGCAAACGCCGGGGATTGTTTTACCAGTTCAGCCAGAAGCTGCTCGGCTTGCCGGTAATAGTCTTTGGCTGGCTGAAGCTGGCTGGTTTGCTGGTAAAACTCGCCTAATTTGATGTAAGCAACCGCCAGGCCGTTTTTAAAGCCGACATGCTCCGGATAGGCGTGATGCAGTGCCTGACTCAATTTGGCATGGTCTGCAAAATACCGCAAAGCGCGTGGCAAATTGCAGAGGGTTAACTGATAATTCCCCAGTCTTTCGCAAAGGATAGCCAGGTCTTCATCGGCCTGATCCAGGTGTAAAACCAGTTGCCCGTCATAATGGGCGAACAGCCCGGCCTGTTGATAATCGGCGTTCGGCATGTGTCCGCTGCTGGGTTCATATTCCAGTTTGTTTATCAGCCCTTTAATCAGGCCCCGGCCATCTTCCAGCAAACGCGGCTGATTTTTGCGCAGCACAATCTCCTGCACCACCGGGCTGATTTTAAATTCCGTTCCATCCTGTCTATCCAGCCAGCCTTTTTGGGACAGGTCGAGCAGGGCGGTTTCCTGTCCGGCCAGATTCGGCAGCAGCGCTTCCAGGCTGGCGTAACTGATAAATTCCGCAGGTAGCAGCGAAAACACCGACAGCAACGCGGTCTCCACCTCGCTTAATTCACTCAAATCGTACATCGCCGCAATAACCGCTTCCGGCGTGGTTTCGCGTAAGGCCACATGCCCGGCGCATGATAGTCGATACCCACTTCGGTATGGTTCAAACTTAATAAACCGTGCTGTTGCAGATCGTGGAGCAGGTCGGCAAGCCGGTAACGGACTTTAAGGCCATTGCGCTTGCTCAGGTATTTCACCAGCAGTTTTATGACCAGGGTGTTATAACCGACAGCGGCCAGTATTTGTTCCAGCAAACCGTCTTCGCCGGCGTCATGCTGAGGGTAAAAGCGCTTGAACAGATCGGCCGCCGCAGAAGCGGGCAAGGCGGCGATTTTATAAGCGGGCAGATGTTCAAATACGGTAATACGGCTGGTGAGCAGGATATGAAAATTCGGACAGCGGCGCAAGGCAAGATAATAATCCGTCAGCTCATTAAGCTTATTGGCGTTGTCGATGACTAATAGACTGGGCTTGGCCAATTCCAGTAAGGCGGTCAAAATAGCCTCCAGGCGTTCGTTTTCAGTACAATGAGCTTAAACTCAAATCTGCAAGGGCGGGGCCCAGCCCCAACAAGGCGTCCAGCAGACTGGTTTCGGCAAATACCCAGGCCATGTGCTTATAATTTGAACGATGCTTATGATAATAATGCGCCGCCAGCGTGGTTTTGCCGATGCCGCCTTCGCCATTCACCAATAATAAAGGCCGGCCGCTTTGCAGATTGTCCTCAACGGCTTTGATATCCGCTTCCCGGCCTATGAATTCCTCGGAAAGAAATGGCGGGGTGTTGAGGATTTTGCGGATTTTTTTATCACCATAATTAAAAAAATGGACATGATCGGCTTTTTCAATATAAGACCCTTGTGTGTCCTGCCGTATGTGACGCTGTTCCTCTGCCATAAATGATGTCCGATTAAGCAGTAGGCAGTGTAATTCTTTTGCCGGTGGAAGGCTATTGGTTATTTATGGTTATATTCCCGGCAGTTTCGATATATTGGCATTTCTCGCCTTGTGTGATTGTTCGGGTTGGTTCAGGCTTGACGGTTGGGTCTTTAAAATAGGTGAAAATAAACGGTTTTTTACTTATCCTTGAAATGCCCAAAAGCCGTTTCAAATTCTTCAGCAGTGTACATGCCGACTTTATTGCAAGCCAGCAGTACAAAAACATCGGCTTCGGCAATTTTTTTGTTGTACTCATCCTGGGATCGAGTTAGCGACATCCGCGTAGTCAAATCTTCCCAAATATCCAAATCCAAAACTACGGCCTGATCATGCCACAGCTTGTTTTTACGGGAAATCTCAGTTTCAAACTGCTGGCGCTCGGCTTTCAGTTTGTTTGATGAGGCTAGAAAGAGTTTGATGTGCTGCATAATATTTTTTTTGACAAGCGATTAACGCGGGTTATCCCATTGTTATTTGTGAATGGTTAGTCATAAATTGCGTTGAGTCTTAAAAACCAATGTTGGGTCAACAGCCTATTGCTTTGCAAATCCCTGCGTTCGCCATGAGCTTATCTAAGCGTAATTTTTCGAGGCTCCCTTGCAACAGCGCTGTTGAAAAACAAGACCGCGCTTACGCCGTATTTCATTTATCCACTGTTTAATTGCTGAACAATTTTAAAATACCGCATTAAATCAATATCTTAATACCGCTTGCCACGGATTGGCCACAAACTTATCCACAGTTTTTGTGGATAACCGGCTTTTAAACTTTGGCTTTAAAATTTGTTGCGGAAACAATGCGCTTGCAGGATGGCCAACACGTCGCCAGCGGCGCGGCGCGGTTTTTGAACCGCGCAAAACCACTGGCCCGGCGTGTAACGATTTATGGTTGAAAAACCGTCTGAAAAAACTGCCGCATCGCCGCCCAGGATTTTTGATCCGCTTCTGGATTGTAGGCTATCGGTAGATTGTTGGCTTTGCCGAGCCGGTCTGCGTCGGGGTTGGTAAAACCATGTTTGGCTCCCGGATAGTTCACAAAGCGGTATTTTGCGCCTGCTCGCGTCATTTCCCGCTCAAAGTCGGCGATACTCCCGGCGGAGACCAGGCTGTCGTCGGCGCCGT
Source organism: Methylococcales bacterium (assembly GCA_028707085.1). GTDB lineage: Bacteria > Pseudomonadota > Gammaproteobacteria > Methylococcales > Methylomonadaceae > Methylomonas. Next base: position 110,156 of record JAQTUW010000001.1, read on the forward strand.
TCAGCACTAAAATTTGCGCCTTGACCATGCCGGGTTCGGCGGGTGTTTTTGTGACCAAATTGCCGTGAAAACTCACCACCGCAGCCAGATCGACGCCACTCCGCGCCATGTCCAGCACCACTGACCCGCCGAAACAGTAGCCAATCGCCGCAATTTTGGCGGCATCGACCCCAGGCTGTTTTTCCAGAAAAGCCTTCGCGGCCAGAAACCGCTGCTTTTTCAGGTCGGCATTTTCAAGAACGCTATTCATAAAGCCGGCGGCGTCACTGGCGTGCTCGCTGCTTTTGCCGTCGCCATACATATCCACGGCCAGCGCGGTATAACCCAGGTTCGCCAGCATCCGCGCCCGTTCGCGGGCATAATCGTTCAGGCCCCACCATTCATGCACCACCAGCACGCCCGGCTGCTTCTCGCCTTTGGCGTCATTCCGAACCAGATAGCCTTTCAGCACTGTATCGCCCGCCTTATAATCGACGTTTTCTTCGTGTAATGCCGCTTGCAGGCCGGAACTGAAAAGTAAGGCCAGTAGTATCAGGTAGTGTTTCATGCTTTGAACCTGTTATGGGTGGTAATGAAATTGATAATACCTTATTTTGCCGGACAGGCCTCCTGGTAGTCCGCCAATTTTGTTTTGACGAATAGGCTAATCTGCTGCCGGGGTATTCCGCCAGAGGACGCCGTGAATACATCCATGTAGGCTGGAGTCGGCATCCATGCCTCCTAAACCTCTGTCAAAATACCCTGGCAGCAGATGGGCGGCTCTTATCCGTCATTATAACATTGGCGGACTACTACGCTGGCGACATTGTCTGACCGGCCTGTATAATAAACGGCGTGATTAAATCAATACAACAAATTCCGACCAGTCCGGCTTTTATTGTGGATGCCGGGCGTATCGAAGCCAATCTGCAAATCCTGTCCGCCATACGCCGGGCCTCCGGCTGCCGAATACTGTATTCGATGAAAGCCCTGCCGCTGGTTCCGGTGCTGGAATGCCTGTTCGCACTGGACGGGGTGTCCGCCAGCTCGCTGTTCGAAGCCAGGCTGGCCAGACAGGTATTGGGGGAGGGGGCGGATATTCATCTGACCACGCCGGGTCTGCGCGGCCATGAATTTGCCGAACTGGGCGATTTGTGCAGCCATATCAGTTTCAATTCCCTGCCGCAATTTCAAAACCTCAACGGTCTGGCGAACGGCTATTCCAAAGGCTTGCGCGTCAATCCGAAGCTACCGTTCGCCGCTGACCGGCGTTATGATCCCTGCCGCCCGCATTCGAAACTGGGCGTGGACATCAGTCTGCTGGACAAATGCCTGCCGGCCGGGGTGGAAGGCCTGCATTTTCATACCATGTTTTCCGGCCTGGATTTTCAGCCGCTGTTAACCGTTGCGGCGGTCATGGAAGGGCTGCTCAGGCAGTCGCCGCAACTCAAATGGCTGAACATGGGCGGCGGCTATCTTTATCCGCAGATTGCCGACGCCGGCCCGCTGATTGCGCTGATCGGCCGGCTGCGCGGCGAATTCAATATTCAGGTCTATCTGGAGCCGGGCAAGGCGCTGGTCGGCAACGCCGCATATCTGCTGACCACGGTGCTGGATCGTTTCGACAGCGACGGCAAAACCGTCCTGGTGCTGGACACCTCGGTCAATCACCACCCGGAAGTGTTCGAATATGGGTTGCAGCCGGCGCTGCTGGAAGCGGACGGGGAGGGCGCGGAACAATCGGCGATCCTGGCCGGTTCAAGCTGCATGGCGGGGGACGTGTTCGGCGAATACCGCTTTCGGCGGCTGCCGGCTGTCGGCGAGCGGCTGGTGTTCCGGGATGTCGGCGCTTACAGCCTGATCAAGGCCAGCCGCTTCAACGGCTACAACCTGCCGGACATTTATATGCTGGAGGCGGACGGGGCGCATCTGTACCGGCAGTATGGCTATGAAGACTACCGTCGGCAATGGGATAAGCGCTAAGCGCCCAACACTTATCCGCTTCCGCAGCCGCCCTGCACCACCGTTACCCATTGCCGGGTTTTCAGCAGCCGCGACTCATGCTCGGCAATCACCAGCACATGGCTGCTGGCCGCCATCTTGATCCGGGCGGCGATATAGGCCGAAACCGTATCGGCCAGTTCAAATTCGGCTGTCAGCGGAGTAGGGTTGTTTTCCACCAGAATATAGACCCGGCGGATATTTTTCAGCGCGCTGCTGATGGTGACCGGCACGGCCGCGCCATCTTCGGCGATGTCCGGTACGGACAGCGTGATCGCCGGGCTATCGATCAGCGGCTGCCCGGCAAACAGCCCGGCAAGGGCGTCGTCAAGCCGGCTGGCGCTGAAATACTCGGCCAGCCGGGCGGCGACCGCGGAATCCGGCCATAAGCCGGACAGCAGCCAGCCCAGCCAGCCTAGCCCCTGTCTGAGAAAAAGTCGGCGGCTTGAAAGCAAGTGCATATTTATTGATGTGGATCAAAAAAATAAACAAGCCATTTAGTATCCTTTGCTCCGTTGAAATTATTCAGCACCATCTAAACAACAAATAAGGAAGGTACAAAATGAGTGAAGTTCAAGAAAAAGACAATTTCTGGCTCTATATTGGCATCGCTGTTGTATTGTTTGCCGGTGTGATCTTTATGGTAAAAAACTCCGAGCACGATAAATATGCATCTGCTTCAAAAGCAATCGCAGAAGACTCAAGCAATTCAGCTTACCGTAACGACGTGCTGCACAGCCAGGGCGCACAAAAATAATGAATCATTATACCAAAGCCGGCAGCCTGCCGTCGCCGGTTTTGGGAAGGTGAGAGCGTGAAGATTATACTCCTTTAAAAGTGATTAGCGTGCGGGACTGAGCTCTGATGAAACGACTGTTTTGTCAGAGCTCATTTTTTTAGGTTCAGGTCGAAGATTTAGGCCGAAAGACTGCGTTGCGGCTCAAAATCCGCTCAGCGCAAACCGCAGGCCCATCCCGCGCCGCCAAACCAATTGCCGCAAATACAAACCGGGATTGCTGCGCAAAGCAGCCCAAGCCCGCGCGCCGTCTGGCCGCGCAATTGCAGCCACGGCTGTGGCTGGTTTTAAATTCCCGAAAATCCCGAAAAAAATTCAAATAGTCTGTAACAAAATCGCTGTTTCGCCGACTGATGCATCAGGAAAGCAAACCATGCTTTCCTCTTTGTCCATCAATTCAACCCGAGAGGCTTAACAGCATGAACAAAAAATCCCTAGCGCTGACGCTTGGCGGCGCAGTCGCCACCATATTGACCGCCAGTCCATTGGTTCACGCCCAGGAAAATCCGTTCGGCATGCAAAAAATCAGCGCTTCGCAAGCCCTTGCCCAGGCTGATGCAAAAATGCCCGAGGGCGGTTGCAGCGCCGCAAAAATGCCGGAAGGCAAATGCGGCGAAGGCAAGTGCGGGGCCAGTAAAAATAAAATGAAAGAAGGCGGCTGTAGCGGCGCGGCCAAATCCGGTCAAAAAATGAAAGAGGGCGGATGCAGCGGCAAAATGAAGGAAGGTGGTTGCAGCGGCAAAATGTAAACAAGCCAGGCCGCCAATAAACGTTATTGACGGCCTGCTCTTAAAATTCAGCGGGAGATAACAATGTCAGTCATGTGCAAAATGAATAATCAATGCAGCCAGAAAAAAGGCCTGTGCAGCCATGAAACAATGATGCTGGCCGTGATGGCGGCGGGGGTGTTAGCGGCCATCGGGCACTGGGTTCTGGGCTGGTTCTAGAAAATCCATGCAATCCTTTAATATCTGCGGCGGCGGACTGGGGCTGCGCCGCGAATTTTTACCGGCTCTGGAGGCGGGCGTGCCGGACGCCATCCGGTTTTTTGAAGTCTCGCCGGAAAACTGGATGGATGTGGGCGGAAATCCAGGCAAGCTGTTTCGCCGTTACACCGAGCAGCATCCCTTCGTGGCGCACGGCCTATCCTTGTCGATCGGTGGCCCTGCGCCGCTGGATAGAACCTTTTTGCAACGCCTGAAGGTTTTTCTCGATGAGCATGATTTCGTACTCTATACGGAACATTTAAGTTATTGCAGCGATGCCGGCCATCATTACGATCTTTATCCCATCCCGTTTACCGGGGAAGCTGTGCGCCATGTTGCGGAACGGCTGCGCATGGCCCAGGATATTCTGGAGCGGCCTATCGCCCTGGAAAACGCTTCTTACTATGTTCAGCCGCCATTAGCCGAAATGGATGAACTGGCGTTTATCAACGCGGTATTGGCCGAAGCCGATTGCCCTTTACATCTGGATGTGAATAACATTTACGTCAACAGCCTCAATCACCATTACAATGCCGCCGAGTTTTTAAAGGGCTTATGCGGCGAACGCATTGTTTATGGGCATGTCGCCGGACACGATCAGGACAAGTCGGGGATGATAATCGACACCCATGGTCAGGCGGCTTGCCAACCGGTTTGGGAATTACTGGATCTGGCGTATCAAAATTTCGGCGTATTCCCGACTTTACTGGAACGGGATTTCAACATGCCGCCTTTTGCCGGGCTGTTAACGGAAGTGGAACAGATCGCCAGGCTGCAACAGCGTTATGGAGATGGATCGTGATGGCTTTTCAAACCGTGCAGCGGCAGTTTTTAGCCCATTTGCGTAATTCCGAAAAACAGCCCTTACCCGCTGGTTTTGCCGAACAGGGCGCGGCAGTTTACGCCGAACTGCTGTATAACAAATTCAATGACAGCCTGGAACTGTGCTTTCCGCTCAGCCGGGAGATTTTGGGCGCGGCGGGCTGGCGACGACTGGTAAAGGATTTCATAGCGGATCATTGCTGTACCTCGCCTTACTATCGGCAGATTCCCGACCAGTTTATCCGTTATTTGCAAACTGAACGCTGTAGTCCATCCGATCCGCCGTTTTTACTGGAATTGGCGCATTTTGAATGGGTGGAGCTGGTATTGGCGGTTACGGTAGCCGAACCGGTTCCGGCGTTTACCCCCGGCATGGCGGCGGACAGCCTGCAATATCGGCCGCTGTTCGCACCGATTTTCCAGCTGCTGGATTATGGCTATCCGGTGCAACGCATTAACGCCGGCTACCAGCCGGCCATCCCCCCCGATCAGGCCACGCATATTTTAGGGTTCAGAGATCGGGACGACGCGGTGCAATTTATCGAACTGCAACCGGCGACCGCCCGGCTGCTGGACATTTTAAAATCCGCCGCCTGCACTGTCGCGGAAGCGGTAACCCAAATCGCCGCCGAGCTGGGGCATCCCGATCCGGCCGCGCTGTCCGGTTTTGGCGTCGAAACCATGATCAGCCTGATGCGGCAAGGCGCTATACTTGCCCTGATAGCTCAACCGGAGTCACGCCATGAATAAAACCGTCTCTTCGACAGACTGCGCTGTTTGCCCCATGCTGTTGACGCTTCGGGCTTTGTGGGCCATGATCCGCAAAACCTGGCGCTGGCTCAATAACGATGCCGGCGCTTACGCGCCGTTATTGCCGAGGCTGCTGCTGGCTTACGAGTTTCTGGAGGCGGGGCGGGAAAAATTATCCGCCGAAAACTGGTTTTCCGAACTGGCGTTTCCGTTTCCATTTAATTTATTATCAGCGGACGTAAACTGGGAGTTGTCTATCGGACTGGAAATCATCGCCCCCATCGCCCTGATTTTAGGCATTGCCACCCGCTTTTTCAGCGCGGCGCTGGCTGTGCTGACGATAGTCGCCATTGCCGTAGCGCATTGGCCCGGGCAATGGCAGTCCCTGGCCGAATTGTGGCGTGGTTACGCCATTACCGACCAGGGTTACGGCAATTACAAGTTACCTTTAATGTATTTGTTCATGCTGATCTCCCTGCTATTGAGCGGCGGCGGCCGGTTAAGCATGGATGCCTGGCTGGCCTGCCGAATGAAACAGTTTAACGATGGATAAAAACCAGTTGCATACCCACCGCGAAGTATTGTTCCGCTATGCCCTGTTGCAAGTGCGTAACGAAGCCGCTGCGGAAGACGCTGTGCAGGACACCCTGCTGGCCGCCTTTCAATCAGGCGACAGTTTTCGAAACGAATCGGCTGTCAGAACCTGGTTGATCGGCATTCTGAAACATAAGATCGCCGACCACCACCGCGCCGCCGAAAAAATACATAGCCTGGCGGAGCATGGCGATGGCGATGAATCCGATCCGGACGCAGCCGTCGAAAGATTGATTTTTGACGACAAAGGCCATTGGATCGGTACGCCCGGCGCCTGGAAGGAGCCTGATCACGCCCTGGAACAAAGCGAGTTCTGGGCGATTTTCGACTGGTGCCGGCAAAACCTGCCGCCGCCGCACGCCAGGGCGTTCATGTTAAGGGAGATGGTCGGCCTTGAAACCGATGATATTTGTTTGGACATGCAGATCAGCCACGGCGCCTGCCGGGTTTATTTGCACAGGGCGCGGCTGGTATTGCGGGAATGCCTGGAACTGCGCTGGTTTAATTCTAATTGAACAATATGAAGAACTGTAAAGACATTAGCGGACTCGTTTCGGAAAGCATGGATCGACCTCTGACATTCCGGGAGCGCTGGGCCGTGCGCCTGCATTTTTTCATGTGCCGCTCCTGTGCGCGGTTTCAGCGACAAATCCGCTTTCTGCGCAAGATGGCCAGCCGTTACCAGCCCGGGGATTAACCGTCACGGCGTCTAATCCGCCTGCCTGCGCATGGTTTACGCCTGCGCCGAGACTACCGCGTTTAACAGGGAGATGGCCTTGCGCATGCCGGTTTCCAGATTTTTTTCGATTTCCGCCATGCTGATCTCGCCGGCGGCCAGTCCAGCGCCCCAGTTGGCCACCACCGAAATATTGGCGTAAGCCATGTCCAGTTCTTTGGCCAGTGCGGCTTCCGGCATGCCGGTCATGCCCACCAGGTCGCAGCCGTCTTTAGCCAGTCGCGCTATTTCCGCCGCTGTTTCCAGTCTTGGCCCTTGCGTACAGGCGTATGCGCCGGTAGCCGTGATGGCGACGCCTGCCAGAGCGGCGGCGGCGATAAGCCGTTCCCGCAGGCTTTGGGTATAGGGATAAGAAAAATCGATATGGGTGACATGATCCTGCTCGCCGTCAAAAAAAGTATGTTCCCGGCCATAACTGTAATCGATGATCTGATCGGGTATGGCGATATGCCCCGGCGTCATGGCCGCACTGACGCCACCCACCGCGGCAACCCCGATGATGCTGTCGGCTCCCAGTTGCTTTAGGCCCCAGATATTGGCCCGATAGTTGATTTTATGGGGCGGAATGCGGTGCGGATTGCCGTGTCTGGCCAGAAACAGCAGTTTTGTCCCGTTCAGTTCCGCTCGCAGATAGTCTGCGGACGGCTCGCCGTACGGGGTTTGCAGTTTTATCCTGTCTATGATCTCAAGATCATCGATCTGCGTCAGGCCGGTACCGCCAATAATTGCCAGTGTCATAAAACTTCCTTGCAGGCATAGACGCCGTCTGCGTTTCTAAGATAGCCCTTGTAGTCCATGCCATAGCCGAACAGGTAATGGTTCTCCACAGTCAGGCCCACAAAGTCGGCTTGTACCGGTTTTTCGGTTCCCAGCATCTTGTCCAGCAGAGCGGCGGTATACACCTTGCGCGCGCCCTGTTCCAGACAGTAATCAACAATGGCCCGTAAAGTGTAGCCCTCATCCAGAATATCGTCGATGATCAGAATGGTTCTATCCGCCAGCGGGGTGGTCGGTTTGAACAACCAGTGGATTTTCGCCGAGCCGGCGGTGGTGTTCCGGTAACGGCTGGCGTGTATGCTGTCCAGCATCAGCGGGAAATCCAGTCGCGGCAGCAATTTGCCGGTGGGGATGATCCCGCCGTTGATGACGCAGAGCACCAGCGGATTGCTGTCCTGTAATTGTGCGGTAATTTCGGCCGCCATTCTGTCCAGCGCGGCTTCCACCTGCTGGCTATCATATAGGCGGATGGCGTGTTTGCGGATATGGTTTATTTCATCAAGCATGGGATTCACAAAGTTGTCTGATTGTTTTAGGGTTCTTCGAGCTGCTGAGTGCCGGAGAGCTCTGCCGATGCGTCAGGGCCAAGGTTTCGAGGTTAGCTGTTATAATGTTTGGCTAATCCTTAACTAGGAGCCTGTCCGAGAATAGAAAACCTACTGCGGAAAAGCCCTTTTGGCCGGATTTCCTGCGCATTTTCGTTAAATAGCGCAACTATTCCGCCTCAAATGCCCAAAAAATTCAACTCAAAATGGCTTTCCCTCGCTACGGCTTCTATTCTCGGACAGGCTCCTAGCGCGATAAGCATTTCAGTGGATTTTATAGTCTTTTGCCTGTCATCAAAGGTTACTTCGTCATTAAGAAAATAATCGGCAGTTGTTCTACGATCCTTGAGATTTTTAAGCATGTATCCGATTTGCCGGTCTGTGGAACTTGGACTTTTGACCAGACTATCTATCAATTGCGAATGAACGCCGCCTGATATGTTTTTATTGGCAAGAAACTTTTCGGAACAATGGTGGTAGGCGGCATAATAAGCCCGGCTAATGGCGTTTCGGTTATTTATTTCATTATAGGCAGGCAGGTTTTTAGCAAAACTCAGGAATTCGTCTTTGTTAATTGCCATGCCGGATCTATCTAAATGAAATCGAAAGCCTGCCTAAATCGAAATTCTCCGCTTCAGCAAATTTTTTGAACAGTTCAAAGTTCATGTCAACTGTAGTATTGACATCAGCATTGGTTTCAAGTCTTCTAAGTAGGCCGTCGTCGACCGGAATGACGGAAACAGATTCAATTTTAACTGAGTGTCCTACGCTCACTTCATCCACAAATCTGGCGGCTTGAGCCAATGCTTCCGTTGATACCCCTAAATCCAGAATCATCCTGGCTTCTGACTTTTTTTCTCACCCGGTTGTAAATCTGCTATTGGTAAAAGAGTACCACAAATTGCCTGTTTGCCCCCATTCCCGGAATACATGCTTTAATTTTCAGTTGGCGTGCGCATAGGCATGCCTCCCCGTAGGGTCTGCCGAAACCCTAAGCACTCGATTCACAAAGTTGTCTGATCCGGCCGGAAACCGCCAGCCAGGCATCTGTGAGCGCTAATTGTTCGCGATCGAGTTCATGCCGGCCTTTCATGTAGTGCATGCGGCGCAGTCTGTCCGGGTTGTCGCGTAGCGGCAGGCTGTCCAGCACCTGTTCTGCGGCGGCGGGCTGATTGCAGACCAGCAGCATGTCGCATCCTGCCTGCCGAGCCAGACCGGCGCGTTCCGGAAAATCGCCGATGCTGGCGGCGCCGGCCATGCTCAGGTCGTCGCTGAAGATGGCCCCGTCAAAACCCAGTTCCTGGCGGAGTATCCGCTGCAGCCAGATTTCCGAAAAACCGGCCGGCAGTTTGTCCACTTGCGGATACAGCACATGCGCTGGCATGACGGCTTCCAGGCCAGCGGCGATCAGTTGCCGGAACGGTGTTAAATCCTGGCGACGGATAGTGTCCAGATTGCGCTCGTCAACCGGTAGGGTGAGGTGAGAATCCGGGGCTACCGCGCCGTGGCCGGGAAAATGCTTGCCGGTGGCCGCCATGCCGGCCCGGCGCATGCCCTGGCGAAACGCCCCGCCCAGATCCGCAGCCTGCGCCGCGTCCCGAGAAAAGGAACGGTCGCCGATAATTTCGCTGACTCCGCAATCCACATCCAGCACCGGCGCGAAACTGAAGTCCACGCCGACCGCCAGCAGTTCGGCGGCCATCAGCCAGCCCGCCGGTTCGGCCAGGTCGGGCTGTTGCGCATAGCGGGCGGCGGCCGGCAAGCGGGTAAAGCCGTGTCGAAAACGCTGCACCCGGCCGCCTTCCTGATCAACGGCGATTAAGATGTCGCCATTGCGGGCGTTGCGGATGTCTTTGATCAGGCCCTGTATCTGCGCCGGGGTTTCGAAATTCCGGGCAAACAGAATTAAGGCCCCGGTATTGGGATGGGCGATTTTTTCCCTGTCCAGCGCATTGAGGCTCTGACCCTCGATGTCTAGCATGACCGGGCCGATAGCGAGTTGTTTCATGATAGTATCGGTAATATGGAAAATATTTTAACCATGTCATTATATGAGGAATTGCTGCCGGCCAACGGATTTTATTGGCCGCTGCAACTCGCCTGAATACAGCTTGAGAGCCATGCGCCATCAGCATGGCTGCCCATGCTGATGGCGCAGAACGGCGCGGCGACAATGGTCTGGCTTGCCGCGCTTTGTCGTGAATGCGGATTGCTTAGGGCAGATCCGTGCGTTTGACGTGTCTGAAACGTTTGCCCGGCAGACTGATTCTGATATTTCTGAGCAGGCTGCCGTCTCCGTCTTCCAGGCGGCGGTACACCCATAATTTCATGCCGTCTTCTATGAAGACCCAGAACAGGCAATAGGCCCAGATCCAACCGATGTATTCCCAGGAAATCGGCGTGACCAGCCAGCCGTATCTGGACATCAGCACTGCAAAAACCTTGGTGATGATAATCGAAAACAGCAATAACGGATTGGGAAACGGCCGGAACAGAAAAAAGCGCCGGGTGCGGGCCACAAACAGCGTCAGATGGCCGGCGACCGTCAGTTTCAGAAAAATAATGGTTTGCAGTTCAGCCAGGCCGACATGGAAATAATTTTTGGCGATAATCAGCATCAAAAAGGTTTCGATGACGCCTATTAGTCCCAGCGAGGTTGATACGGTCAGCACCTTGTGCATATCCCAGCGCACCGGGGTCGGCGACAGCCAGGTATTGTCCTTGGCGATGGTCAGAATCGGCAGATCGTTCAGCAATGCCAGCATAATGATCATCACAGCAGTGATCGGATAAAAGTTATAGATCAGAATCGCCAACACCATGAATAACATGATACGGATGGTTTCGGTGATCCGGTAAATGGCATAGGCGTTCATCCGCTCGAAAATCCGCCGGGCTTCTTCGATGGCGTTGATGATCACACCCAGGCCGTTATCGGTCAGCACCAGATCCGCCGCCGCCCGTGCCGCATCGGTGGCCCCGGACACTGCGATGCCCACATCGGCCTGTTTCAGGGCCGGCGCGTCGTTGACGCCGTCTCCGGTCATGCCGACCAGATGGTTATTGGCCTGCAGGTCTTTTACCAGCCAGTATTTGTGTTCGGGAAACACCTGGGCGAAGCCGTCGGCCTGTTCGGCGCAAAGCGCCACATTATGAATGATGTCTTCATTGTCCTTGGCCTTGATGATCTGGTCGGAGAGCAGTATGTTTTGCCCCAGGCCCAGTTCGCCGGCTATCTGTCTGGCGATGGCGATATTGTCGCCGGTGACCATTTTAATATTCACGCCGTGCAGTTTGGCTTCCCTGATGGTTTCGGCGGCGTCTTCGCGCGGCGGGTCGAACAGCGGCAAAATGCCCAGGAACTGCCAGCGTCCGCCGGCGTCGGTTTTGGCGACGCCCAGGGTGCGATAACCTTTAAGCGCAAATTCGTTGACAGTTTGTTCGGTGTGTACCCGGGTGGCCTCGTCGGGATGACACAAGTCCAGCACCACCTGCGGCGCGCCTTTGGTAACCTTGAACAGCGCGCCGGCGTCGGTTTTGATGTCCGCTTCGCTACGTTTCTGGATGGGGTCGAACGGCATGTAATGCTGGCGGCGCAGCGCCTGCACCAGTTTCTTATCGCTGAATTGCTGCAGGATGGCGTCGTCGATCGCATCGGGATTGTCCGGGTCGCAAGCCAGTACCGCCGCCTGGGCGATGCCGTCTCTGTCCGCACCGCTGAAGATGACAGGTTCGCCCAGGGTCAGTTTGTTCTGGGTTAGGGTGCCGGTTTTGTCGGAGCATAGAATATCCATGCCGGCCAGTTCTTCAATGGCTTCCAGTCGGGAAACGATGGCTTTCAGCTTGGCCAGCTTGACAGCGCCAACCGCCATGGTCACCGACAATACTGCCGGCAAGGCCACCGGTATCGAGGCAACGGTCAGAATCAGCGCGAACTGCACCAGTTCGATGATCGGCAGGTGGCGATCCAGTCCGACCAGCACCAGTATCATCACCAGTATCAGGCTGATGAAAATCAGGTAATCGCCGATATCGATCACTGCTTTTTTAAAGTGCGACACGCTGCCGGCGGTGTTCACCAGTTTTGCGGTTTTGCCGAAATAGGTATGTGCGCCGGTACAGGTGACCACCCCGGTCATTTCCCCCTGCTTGACGATGGAGCTGGAATAAATGGTATCGCCGGCGCGTTTGTCTATGGGGAGTGATTCGCCGGTCAGCGCCGACTGGTCGATGCTGAGAAAATCGCCATCCAGCAGCAGCATGTCGGCCGGCACAACGTCGCCCAGATGGATTTTTACCCGGTCGCCAGGCGCCAGTTGGTCGGCGGCGATGCTGAGCCATTGCCCGTCTCTGAATACCCGCGCCTTCAGGGCCAGATTCTTTTTTAACTGTTCGATGGCGTTGCCGGCCTGGTATTCCTGCCAGAATCCGACGATAGCGTTAAAAAATAGCAGAATCAGGATGATGGTCATGTCCTCGTAATTACGCACCGCAGCCGAGAGGATGGCCGCCACTTCGATCATCCAGGCAATCGGCCCCCAGAAATAGGACAGAAATTTAAGGTATGGGCTTTTACGTTTTTCCTGAATCGCATTCGGGCCGTAAAACTCCAGCCTGGCCTGGGCTTCGGCCGAGGACAGGCCGCCGGCGTCGCATTCCAGATATTTCAACAGGGATTCGGCCTCCAGTTGGCGGATTTTTTCGGCATCCAGCGGCTTGGGGAATGTTCGGATATTGTCTGTCATGGGCGCAACCTTTTTTGTTTGGCCTAAGCGGCTATAAGATACTAAATTGATGGCGTTGGCAAATTTCAATCACAGCCAGTCTGTCCGGTGGTTTTGTTGCTGAAGATGATATTAAGCAATGCCGAACCAAAAAAAATCATGTTCATGCCTAATAGCAGCACAAACAGCGTGATCGATATTTTCGGCCAGCTGGTCAGCAGCGCCAGAACCAGCACGATGGAGGCGATACCGCTGAATAACATGGCGTCCCAGCGGGCCAGCGGCCGCATCATGAACGCCAGCAATACTTTTACGGCGCTTTCCATGCCGAAGAAAATCACCAGCAGCATCGCCAGGGTTATTTTGGCTTTTATGGGTTCTGCGGCAAAAAAATAAAAGCCTATCGAGAGTTGCAATAAACCGGTAAACAGGAAAAGATTGAAGCCGGCGATATCGATAAACCTCAAGCTCCTGACAATCTGAACCAGACCGGCCATCAGCAGCAGGCCGCCCAGGGTCGCGGCCGTTTCCTGATGGGTAATAAGCGGGGCGATATTTAACCCCACCCCCAGGATGACAAACAGAATGCCTTCTGCGGCATACGGTTTCCAGTGACTTTGAATATGTTTATGGATGTTCTGTTGTAATTTGCCTAAGCCTACATTCTCGCTGGTTTCTTCATTCATGGCCTTTTCTTTAGTAGACAGTCGGCTGGATTCGTCAACCAACTTCAACCCAGTCACACGGATTGCCGGATGGGAAGGTCGTTCAAGACAAATGCTCAGCCATCAAAAGATAAGATATGGCTATATAAAATAGGGAGCCTCGAAAAAGTGGGCCTTGACGCCTCGCTCAGGCGTTCCCTGCCGAAGGGCTGTTTCCGCGATACAGCCGGAAAGCCGTCCGAAAATGCTTTTCATTTCCGGACAAACTTTCAGCCTGTAACTGATCCGGGCGTTTTATTTTTTGGTCTGGGTAGTCTTGTTTTTTAAATCGGCCAGAGCCTGTTTGGCCTTTTCCCAGGCTGCCGCCGATTTTTCGGTATAGACATTGTTTTTCACGTCGTCGATCAGGGCATTGAACGGCTGATAGTCCTCTTTGCCGCCATAGCCCAGTAATTCGGCCATTTTGATGCTTTCTTTTGCCGCATCCAGATCCTTCAGCACGACATCCCGGTTTTGTTCCTGGGTCATGTTTTTGTCGTGTTCAAGTTCGTTGGCTCTTAGCAATAAGCCTTCGGCGTTTAACACCGGCAAGGGCAGCACCTCCGTCACTTCGACCAGGGTGTTTAAGGTATCCGCCAGAATTTGCCCGGCTTCGGCCGGTTTTTTGGCGTTAATTTCGGCGATGGCTTTTTTGATGGCTTCCGGATAGCTGCCCAGCGGAATGTTGATGGTGCTGACGCGCATTTCGCTGGCCAGATCGGCCAGATCATGCCGGGCGTCCTGCAGTTTGCCGGCGTTCAGCAGATCGGTCGCTTCCTTGATTTTGGCCTTTACCAGATTTTCATCGCCTTCGAATTCAAAAACCTGAATATCCACATCCGCGGCTACCATGGCCATGCCGGGGTTTTTGGCCAGCAGGCCATCCAGTTTTTTGGAAACGCTTTTCAACTTGGCCAAAGCCGCTTTGGATTCCTTTTTTTCCAGATCCAGCAACGCCTGCTGGGTTCCCAGGATAGAGTCTCTGGCTTCGCTGACAATTTTCTGGTTTTTTTCAGCCAGAATCCGCTGCTTGCCGAGCGAAGCCTTTTTTTCGGAGGCGGATGCTGTTGCGGGGGCCGATTCGGCTTTTTTTTCGGTTGCAGCCGCCTGCGCTTCGGAAACCAGCATTGATGAAGCCAGAATCAATGCGCTGATGGTTGCGGCGTTATGAATGTATTTTTTCATGTTTATTCCTCTTTGCCTGATTGAAGTTAAATGACGGTCGATATTCGAATTATTGGGTATGCATAGCCAAAATGAGCTAAGGGTAAAATGTTTGCATGAACATATATGCATGAAGCAAGCCAGTTTTATTATTCCTTTATTTTCAAATAGCTAGGCTTGGTATTGCCAAAAACAATACTCATGTCGGTTGAAATAAACCGAAATTTGCCATGAGTCTGGTGGATATGCGCAACCGGCTTGCGGAAGAATCCAAACCCCCTTCAGGCGGGGCGCTCTCCGACGAAACCCGGTTTTTTCGAATGCTGCATATGCCTTGGCGCATGACAAATCCCGGCGGTTCCTTGTCGTTTTCCAGGCGGTGGATTAGAAATAGCACTGCGCCGCTAATGGCCCATCCTAAAACAGCCGGTATATACCGGCAACTGACAACTCTGACACAAAAAGGGTTCCAGATAAATCTGGATATTCAGATAAGGATTATTACCGTTTTGATATTAAGCGCAGATAAAATGCTTATACTGCCGCCCAGCGGTTTAAACCTGTCCGCAATAGAGATTCGGCATTATTTCTGTTAGAATCAAAATGATCATTTTTCATGGGCTTTTAATCTATCTACGCCTTTTTCAGATAACATTATTTATTTTCGCAGGTCGTTATGGCAAGTAATGGCATTTCCGAGTCCACTCCGCCCAGCCCGGATACGGTCAATATCGAAAAAACCGGCAAATCCGCTCCCACGCTGATCGTAGTGCTGGGGATGCACCGAAGCGGCACCAGCGTGGTGACCCGCAGTCTGCAGATTTTGGGCGTGGAGCTGGGGAATCATCTGATGCCCGGGCATGAGAGCGGCAATATCAAGGGCTATTGGGAAGATCTGGATATCAATGCCCTGAATATCGAAATGCAGCAGGCCATCGGCGGCGACTGGCACTATCTGTCCGCCATGGGGCGGGCGGATTTACAGCTTCTTGTCGAGCAGGGCTTTCTGAAGCGGGCTGTACAATTGTTGCGCGGCAAGACGGCCGGACATAGGCTGTTCGGAATCAAGGATCCGCGTTTCGCCAGGCTGATGCCATTCTGGCAACGGGTTTTTAAACGGCTGAAATACCGGGTTCATTATGTATTCGCCATCCGTAATCCGCTGAGCGTCGTCAGGTCGCTGGCTGTGCGGGACGGCTTCGACCGGCAAAAATGCTATTTGCTCTGGCTGGCGCACACCCTGGAAATCCTGGCCCATACCCGGAATCGGCCGGTGGCGCTGGTGGAGTATGACAATCTGCTGGCCGACCCGGATGGCCAGATAAGGCGTCTGGCGGCGGCCATGCAGTTGACGGTCGATCCTGTGCAGCTTGAGATTTATCTGCGCGAGTTTCTCGATGCCGAATTGCGGCATTCGCAATACCGGTTCGAGGATCTGGCGGACGATCCGGACTGCCCGGAACTGGTGCTGGAAATTTATCCGCTGTTGCGGGAAATGACGGCGGATGCCATCGATAGACAGGACGCCGGTTTTATGAAGAAACAGTCGAACTGGTGCAAGACGTTTCAATCCTGGGCGTATCCGCTGAAACTGCTCGACAGTCAATACGCCGTCATGGCCGAACAGAACGGGCAGGTGGCCGAATACCGGCAACGGAATCACGAGTTGAATCTGGTCTTGCAGGCCTATGCCGAACAGGCCAACATGCAGTGAAGTCGAGCGGCGATGTTTTAGCCGTCACGCACGAAACCGCCCGATACGCTTGATAGGGTCGGGAAAGCCCCCCTTCTCCAGTCGGCGGAGAGAGGGGGGATGCGGATTTCAGTCGAAAACCTCGGCGTCGGCGAAGCTAAGGGCTTCCAGATCCTTGGCGGACAATGACGGCGGTTCCGGCAACGGCCACTGGATATTGATCTTCGGGTCGTTCCAGATGATGGCCCGGTCATACAGCGGGGCGTAGTAGTTGGTGGTTTTGTACAGAAACTCCGCCGTTTCCGACAGGGTGACAAAACCGTGGGCGAAACCTTCCGGTATCCACAACTG
This sequence comes from Methylococcales bacterium, assembly GCA_028707085.1. GTDB lineage: Bacteria > Pseudomonadota > Gammaproteobacteria > Methylococcales > Methylomonadaceae > Methylomonas. The sequence continues at coordinate 126,778 of JAQTUW010000001.1, forward strand.
CTGTTTGTTTTCCGCGGTGAGGATGGCGCCGGCCCATTGCCCGAAAGTCGGGGAGCTTTTGCGGATGTCCACGGCGACATCGAACACTTCGCCCTGGGTAACCCGCACCAGCTTGCCTTGCGCCATGGGCGGCAACTGGTAGTGCAAGCCTCTGAGTACGCCTTTGCGGGATTTGGAATGGTTGTCCTGCACGAACTGGCGCTGTAGACCGGTCAGTTCTTCAAAAACCTTGCCGTTGAAGCTTTCGAAAAAAAATCCCCGCTCATCGCCGAATACTTTGGGTGTCAGTAGTATGACGTCGGGTATGGAAAGTCTGGTTGCCTGCATTAGAACACCTGTTGTTTAAGTAAGCCGAGCAAGTACTGGCCGTAATTGTTTTTGGCGAGCGGTTGCGCCAGTTGTTCGATTTTTTGGTCGTCTATCCATCGGTTCCGCCAGGCGATTTCTTCCGGGCAGGCGATTTTCAGGCCCTGGCGGGTCTCTATGGTGGCGATGAAATTGCTGGCCTCGATCAGGCTTTCGTGCGTGCCGGTATCCAGCCAGGCATAGCCGCGGCCCATGATCTCGACGCTAAGCTGCTGTTGTTCGAGATAGATGCGGTTGACGTCGGTAATTTCCAGTTCGCCGCGAGGCGAAGGTTTTAAATCGGCGGCGATATCGACCACCTGATTGTCGTAGAAATACAGGCCGGTGACGGCGTAATTACTTTTGGGCTGCAACGGTTTTTCCTCCAGGGAAACCGCTTTGCCCTGGGCGTCGAAACTGACCACGCCGTAGCGTTCCGGATCGTGGACATGGTAGGCGAATACCGTGGCGCCGCTGCTTTGGAGGGTGCTGTTTTGCAATTGCAGATGCAGATCGTGGCCATAGAAAATATTGTCGCCCAGCACCAGCGCGCTGGGGTGGCCGCCGATAAAATTCCGGCCGATGATGAAGGCTTGCGCCAGCCCGTCCGGACTCGGCTGCACGGCGTATTGCAGATTGACGCCCCAGTCGCCGCCGTCGCCCAGCAGATGCTGGAACAGCGGGATATCCTGCGGGGTGGAGATGATCAGGATGTCGCGGATACCGGCCAGCATCAGGGTGCTGAGCGGGTAATAAATCATGGGTTTGTCGTAAATCGGCAGCAACTGCTTGGAGATGGCCTTGGTGACGGGATAGAGCCGGGTGCCGGAGCCGCCGGCCAGTATAATGCCTTTACGCGAAAGTAGGGGGAGATCAGTGGCTGATTGGGTCATACGAAGTTCCATTTTGGCTATAAACCGGTTAAGTTCGCAACCGACTGTCGCCGGTCGCGCAGTATGTCTGATAATCCGCCTCGAAGTTTAGCATGTTGCCCGGGCGGTTGTCCTATCGGTTTTCAAACATTTCCGCCAGCATCCGCCCGACGCCGGTTTGCCAGTGCGGCAGGTGCAGGTCGAAAGCGATTTGCAGTTTCCGGGTGTCCAGCCGCGAATTTTTAGGACGGACGGCTGGGGTGGGGTATTCGCTGCTGGCGATGGGCAGGATGGATTCGGCGGCGACTTTGACCGGTAGACCGGCCTGCCGCGCGGTTTCAATAATATAGGCAGCGTAACCGTACCAGGAGGTTTCGCCGGCGGCGGCAAGATGATACGCGCCGTCCAGCTCCGGCCGCTGCCGGGCGATTCTGATGGCGTGGGCGGTGACGTCGGCCAGCAATTCCGCGCCGGTAGGAGCGCCGATCTGATCGTTGATGACCGATAATTTATCCCTTTCCAGCGCCAGCCGGAGCATGGTCTTGACGAAATTGCCGCCGTGCAGGCCATAGACCCAGCTGGTTCTGAAGATCAGATGCCGACAGGCCGCCCGGCTTATGGCCAGCTCGCCGTCCAGCTTGGTTTTGCCATAGACGCCCAGGGGGCCGGTCGGATCGGATTCCCGCCATGCCTGCACGCCGTCGCCGGCAAACACATAGTCGGTGGAATAATGCACCAGCAAGGCGTCGAGCCGCCGGGCTTCTTCAGCCATGACGGCCGGCGCGCCGGCGTTGACAAGCGCTGCCTGTTCAGGCTCGCTCTCCGCCTTGTCCACCGCGGTATAGGCGGCGGCGTTGACAATGACGTTGGGCGCCACGGTGCGTATGGTCTGGGTCATGCCGTGCAGGTCGGCGAGATTGCCGCACAGATCCAGGCTATCGGAGCCCAGACAGACCAGTTCGCCCAGCGGGGCCAGGCTGCGCTGCAATTCCCAGCCTACCTGGCCGCCTTTACCGAAAAGCAGGATTTTCATGTCGGATTGCCTTGTAGTGTTTGTGAGTGAGGTGAAGAATTCAGGCTGTCACGCCTGGCGGTCGGCATAGTTTTTATTGACCCAGTCGCGATAGCCGCCGGACTGGACATTGGCGACCCAGTCCTGATGCTGCAAATACCAGTTTACGGTTTTACGGATGCCGGTTTCGAACGTTTCCGCCGGTTTCCAGCCCAGTTCGCGCTCGATTTTACTCGCGTCGATGGCGTAGCGGCGGTCATGGCCCGGCCGGTCGGTCACATAGCTGATCTGTTCGCGGTAACTTTTTCCGTCCTCGCGCGGGCGGAGTTCGTCCAGCAGGCTGCACACCGTATTGACGATTTCAATATTGGGCTTTTCGTTCCAGCCGCCGACATTATAGGTTTCGCCGAGTTTGCCGCCGGCCAGCACGCAACGGATGGCGCTACAGTGATCGCCGACATACAGCCAGTCGCGAATCTGCTGGCCATCGCCGTAGACGGGCAGGGCCTTGCCGGCCAGGGCGTTGACGATCATTAGCGGAATCAGTTTTTCCGGAAAATGGTAAGGGCCGTAGTTGTTGGAGCAATTGGTGGTCAGCATTGGCAGGCCGTAGGTGTGGTGGTAGGCGCGCACCAGATGGTCGCTGGCGGCTTTGCTGGCCGAATAAGGACTATTGGGTTCGTAGCGGTGGGTTTCGGTGAAGGCCGGCTCGTCCCTGGACAGGGAGCCGTACACTTCGTCGGTGGAGACGTGCAAAAACCGGAAAGCCGGCCTGGCGTCGCCTTCAAGCCGGTTCCAGTAAGCCCTGACGCTTTCCAGCAGGCGGAATGTGCCGACGATATTGGTCTGAATAAAGTCTTCCGGCCCGTGTATGGAGCGATCCACATGGCTTTCTGCGGCGAAATTGACGATGACCCGAGGCTGGTGGCGCTCCAGCAGGCTGGCGACGAGGGCGCTGTCGCCTATGTCGCCGTGTACGAAAACATGCCGGGGATTGGCGGCCAGCGTGGCCAGATTTTCCCGGTTGCCGGCATAGGTGAGGGCGTCGAGATTGATAACGGCTTCGTCATGCCGCGCCAGCCAGTCCAGCACAAAATTTGAGCCGATAAAGCCGGCGCCGCCTGTAACTAGAATCATATGATCATCCTGATTTGTCGGTATTATCTGGTAATGGAATTTGGAACGGAAAGCCGGGGCCTGCGCAGCATCCCCATAGTGCTTAAATACTAACAAAACACCTGTAAAAAAGCTTCTAGATTTGCAATTATATAGCTGGAATCACAAAAAACCAGTTTTGCGGCTTGGATACCCGTCGGTTTGATCGTTCCAAATTGGTCGGCTCCCGAAACCGGGAAAGCGCTGATTCGACAAAATTTCCCTTTATTCTCAGCCGGATTTGAGACACTATTGCCACAACCGGGCCTGATGGAAAAACTACCATGTCGGATATTATCCAGTTACTGACTGTCGAGAACAGCGCCAGCCGCAGCAAAAGGCCGGCGCGGCAGCATATGTCCTTTTTGCTGCTGGTGGCCAATCTGGCCTACCAGAAACAGGTGGACATCGTCTGGTCGGGCAACGACGGCGTCTGGCGAACCCTGCCCGCCAAATATCTCACCGACAGGGGAGACGGCCACGAATACTGGCAGGCCGGGATCACCCTGTGCGGCGAAGCGGACGCACCGCTGCCCGGCGTCATCCGCTTCGCCGCGCGTCTGCGCTGTCTGGATCAGGAATACTGGGACAACAATCAGGACGAAAACTATACCTGCCTGCCCAACACCGGGGTTATGCTGGCTTGGCCGCTGGCGGTACAAAACCTCAGCTTCGACAGAACGCTGGCGGATGGCCAGCACTGGCTGAACCTGAAGATTGCCGTCAACAACTGGTTTGCCGCGGAGAATGTGGTCGTGCACTGGACGACGGATAACTGGCTGCACGTCCATCAAGCCCATTGTCGGCCCGGCAGACAGGGCAGACGCAGTAGCACCCGGATCTGGACGGCGCGGCTGCATGCCGGCGAGGCTTTCCGGCTGCAGTACGCCATCTGCTGCGAAAACCCGCTACAGGAAGTCTGGGATAACAATGCCGGCCAGGACTATGTCCTCAGCCGCCGGCCGCTGAAAGTGCTGATCCTCAATCTGCACTGCTATCAGGAAGACCGCCAGGACGAAAAGTTCAGCCTGATCGCCAGAGTCATAGACGAACAGGCGGTAGACGTGGTCTGCTTTCAGGAAGTCGCCGAACACTGGAATGACGGTCAGGGCGACTGGCTGTCCAACGCCGCCCATATCATCAACCAGCGCCTCAGCCAGCCTTTCAATCTGTACACCGACTGGTCGCACATCGGTTTCGGACGTTACCGCGAAGGGGTGGCCATCCTCAGTCGCCATGCCCTGCTCGACAGCCAGTCCCGCTATGTTTCGGACAACGCAGACATCCACAGCATTCATTCCCGCAAGGTGGTGATGGTCGGCATCGATCCGCCCTACATGGGGCCGGTCAACATATTTTCCGCGCATCTAAGCTGGTGGGAAGACGGATTCCGGGAACAGTTCCAGCGGCTGTGCGAATGGGCGGACAGCCTGCGAACCACCGCGCCCGGCGCGACCCTGCTGTGCGGCGACTTCAACATCACCGCCGGTTCGGCGGGCTACCGGCAGGTGGTGGAGGCAAACCGGTACGACGACCAGTATCTGGCCGTCAACGCCCAGGGCCTGTTTGAAAACATCTTTCGGATCGACGACCCGCACTGGCGCGATTATCCGGCGGACGATTACCGCATCGATTATATTTTCATGAACAGAGACAGCACCTTGCGCGCCGTCGCCGCCAGAGTGCTGTTCACGGAATGGGATTACGGTCAGGTATCCGATCATTGCGGCTATCTGATGACATTTGAACCGCAATAAAGGCTTTACACAGCACCATGCAAGTAGCAGAACAGTATGCAAGACCGGTTTTTGCCCGGCTGGGCGGATATTTTCAACGCAGCAACGACTTTAAGGAAGTTTTCGATATCCGCTGGGGCAGGATCGAATTCGATCTCAACTACGGCATGTCGGCCAATTTAAAAGTCATTTTAAAAGTCTACCGGGACAATCTTTGCGAGACCTTCATCACCGATACCGATCCCTACGACATTCAGTGGAACAGCCACAAACGCGGCACCCGCGATTTTTACATCCATTTCGATTCCCGGCATTTCGGCAAAATCAATTGCGTCAAGTTCGCCTTTATCGTACATATCGGCGAACATTCCATAGCCTCGCGACAGGAATATATCTTCATGGACTGGCATCAGCTCCAGGACGATCGCCCGCAGCAGCGAACCGTCAGCGCCGAACACGCCACGCCCAACCATTACCGCAGCCATGAACTGAATCCGCAGCAACTGCAAGGCGACGTGGACTGGTACAACCACCATTTCGAATCGCTTAACCTCACGCCCAAATTTACCAAGGGCCAGCAATATCATCCCTACCATCCCAAACGCTATATCCACGACCACATCGACAAGGTCATCGCCGGCAAGCACGCCGACCCGCACCGCCTGTGCACCATCAAGGTCAGTGTGGACTGCATAGACGATCACGACTTCATCAACCATCTGCTGCACGCCCATCAGCAGCAGGTGCTGGTGCAATGCATCGTCGATTGGCGGAAAATGACCCTGACCAACAGCCATACCTACGCCCGGCTCAAACGTTCGGGCGTCGAGCTGCTGGGGGTATTCTGCACCCCCAAGCATCATCTGATAGAAGTCGAACCGGACATGCACACCAAATTCATCATTTTTAACGACGAAGACGCCATCATCGGTTCCTTCAACATCACTTTCGACCGCTGGTGGGCAAACTGGGAATCCGGCATGACCTTTCATTCACAGGGCGTGTGCCGGCTGCTGGACAATATCTTTCAGAGCCAGCGCGGCGGGCTGGTGCAAAAATACGGCGTCGATCCGCTCAGTCCCTTCAATCTGCTCTACACCTTCGGCCGGCAGACCATGGCCAACGGCAAGGTTTACCGCCCGCATCACGCCATCCTGGCCGAAATCCACCGCGCCCGGCACAGCATCAAAATCTGTCTGTTTCTGATAGGCGATTTACTCGGCGATTACCATGACAGCGTCATCAACGCCCTGATCCAGGCCGCGCAACGCGGTGTGGCCGTGCACGGCCTGTTCAACGGCCATTTGGCCAGACAGGGGCGGATCGGCGTGGAGCGCGCCATGCCCGAAGAACTGGAACGGCCGCTGCTGCCCGCCGTCCAGCGCCTCAAGGACGCCGGCATTCCGGTCGGACTGGTATACGGCCAGGACGACCTGCCGGTGCCTTATTCGCCCATCCATTCCAAATATTGCGTGATAGACGACTACATTGTCATAGAAGGCAGTTTCAACTGGTACAACACCTCGGTGTTCTCCCACGATCTGGTCATCGTCGCCGCCAACCACGAAGTCGCCAAACCCTATCTATACGAATTCGACCAGATCCAGCGCGAGTTCAGAGTGTTTTATTGATGCCGGCCGGCTTGGCAAGGTTAAACAAAAACGGCATGCCTCGCACATTCGCAGGACATAGCCGCCGATATATCGAACAAAATTTATCAGGATTTGCTAAGGTAGGTTCTTAAAAAATATTTTACCGGCTAGGATAGATGTGACCGGACAACCCCTTACTGCATGGCCTCCAGCGCATCCCATCTGGCGTAGGCTTTCGCCAGTTCCGCCTCGTAGCCCTGCAATTGAGCCAGCGCGGCGGAGGTGACATCCTGCGCCTGCTTGTAAAACTCCGGATCATTGATTCGGGCGGTCAGTTCGGCCTGCAGGTTTTCCAGTTCTTCGATCCGGGCCGGCAACCCTTCCAGCTCACGCTGTTCGTTAAAGCTCAGTTTTTTGGCCGGCGCGGATTTGGGCTTTTCCTTTTTGACGCTGACCGCCGCCGCTTTAACCGCTTCGCTGCGTTTGGTCTGTTCGGACAAGGCAAACCAGTCGGCGTAGCCGCCTATGTATTCATTGACCAGTCCGTCGCCTTCGAACACCATCACGCTGGTGACCACGTTATCCAGAAACGCCCGGTCGTGGCTGACCAATAACAGCGTACCCTGATAATCCACCAGCTTTTCCTCCAGTATTTCCAGGGTTTCCAGATCCAGGTCGTTGGTGGGTTCGTCCATCACGATCAGGTTGGCGGGCTTGGTGAACAGCCTGGCCAGCAGCAAACGGTTTTTCTCGCCGCCGGACAGGCTTTTTACCGGCGACCGAGCCCGGGCCGGGGCAAACAGAAAATCCGCCAGATAGGACATCACATGGCGTTTGCCCTCCGGGGTATCGACAAATTCGCCGCCGTCCAGCACGGTGTCGGCCACCGAGATTTCCGGGTCTAGCTGTTCGCGCAATTGGTCGAAATAGGCGATTTGCAGATTGGTGCCCAGCTCCACCGTGCCGGCAGTAGGCTGCAATTGTCCCAGCAACAACTTCAGCAGAGTGGATTTGCCGGCACCATTGGCGCCGATCAGGCCGATTTTATCGCCGCGTTCGATGCGGGTGGAGAAGTTGCGGATAATGACTTTATCCTGATACTGGAAGCTGACATCGACCGCTTCAATCACCTTTTTCCCGGACGATTCGCCGGCGTTCAGTGACAGTTTGGCCGTACCCTGGCCATTACGGCGTTCGGCGCGTTCCTCCCGCAGCCTTTTCAGGGCTCGCACCCGGCCCTCGTTGCGAGTGCGGCGGGCCTTGACGCCCTGTCTGATCCAGACTTCCTCCCGGGCCAGCTTTTTGTCGAACTCGGCATTCTGATTGGCCTCGTCCTCCAGCACTGCCGCCTTGCGGCGCAGATAGTCCTGATAATCGCCCGGCCAGGAAGTGAGTTGGCCGCGATCCAGATCCAGAATTCGGGTGGCCAGTTTTTGCAGAAAGGCCCGGTCATGGGTGACGAACAGCACAGCGCCCTGAAAAGCCAGAATCTGTTCTTCCAGCCAGGCGATGCTTTCAAAATCCAGATGGTTGGTCGGTTCGTCCAGCAGCAGCACTTCCGGTTCTATCACCAGCGCTCGCGCCAGCGCCACCCGGCGTTTCCAACCGCCGGACAGGCTGCTGACCCTGACATCGGCCGGCAATTGCAGCTTGCTGAGCACGGCTTCCACCCGCTGTTCAAAAGCCCAGCCGTTCAGGGCTTCCAGCTTATGCTGCACATCGCCCAGTTCCTGTAACGAGGCTTCGCCGCCATCCATGTGCGCCAGCAGTTCGTGATAACGGACGATCAGTTTGCCCAGTTCCCCCAGGCCGCCGGCCACCGCATCGTAGATGCTGTCGTCGCCTTCCAGGTTGGGCGACTGTTCCAGCCAGGCCAGTCGCAATTCCGGCTGCCGCCAGATTTCGCCATGATCGGCGTGTATGTCGCCGGCGATGATTTTCATCAGCGTGGATTTGCCCTCGCCGTTGCGGCCCAGCAGGCCGACCCGTTCGCCGGCGTCGAGTTGAAAGGCGGCATTGTCCAGCAGAGCGTGCGTACCGAAAGCGATGGAAACATTGTTTAAGCGAATTAAGGGCATTTGTCTTGTAAATATCGTCTGAGTAAGTCCAGCGCCAGCAAGGCGGCCTGGTTCTGTTTGCGAGTTTGTGCGCCGGCGACGCAGTGCCGGCTGCCGAACACGCCCTGCGGCGTGTATAAGGCATTATAAAGGACAATGGCGTCCTGCCGGTCGTCGGCGTCGCTGGCCAGCGGGTGATAAAGCTGCACCAGCGCCAGGCTGCTGGCCTTATCATCCGCCAGTTGCGCGGCCAGCGCCCGGGCAATATCCTGAGCCGAGTCCGCCGCCATGCCGGTCTGCCAGCTTTTGTCCATGCGGATATCCACGCTTAGCAGCCAGGGCTGATCCAGGCATTTAGCGGCAATCAGCCCGTGGCTGGCGGTTTCCATCACCGCCAAATCAAGCCGCCTGTGGCGCATGGCCTCGGCGATCACAGCCACCAGATCGCCCGGCTGCCGCTGCGGGTCGTCGATGGCGAACACATAATTGCCGATCAGCGCCGCTACCCGCTCCACGCAATCCCGGCGCTCGGCTTCCGGAAAACCGGCCGGAAACAGCAGCTTGGTCTGCACCTCGTCCGCCGTGACCCTGAACCCCAGTTGTACGGCCGCCGGCAGCGGCCAGTCCGCCAAAGCCTGCTGTATCGCCGATTCGCCGACGCCTATGCTGCGCAGGGTGATCAGGGTGTCGGCCCGCAGCGTGAAACGCCGTTGCAAATCCGCCCTGACGGGCGCATCGAACATGGCCCGCATTTCCATGGGCACGCCGGGCAGAAATACAAACCGGCAGCGCTGAAAGCGTAGTGCAAAGCCCGGCGCGGTGCCCAGCGGATTATCGATGCGCTGGGCACCGGCCGGCAGGTAAGCCTGTTTGCGGTTGGCGTCCGGCATCGGCCGGTCAAGGCGGGTAAAATACTGCTCGATCTGGCGCATGGCCTCGGCGTCGGGCTGCAATGCCAGGCCGCTGGCCAGACTCACCGCTTCAGCGGTCAGATCGTCCACGGTCGGCCCCAGGCCGCCGGTGCAGATACAGCAGTCGCAGCGTTGGGCGATTTCGCGGAACAGATTAGTCAGATCGGCCAGATTATCGCCCACCGCCGTATGGCGGCTGATTCTAAAGCCCATCTCCACCAATTGCCGGGACAACCAGGCGGCGTTGCTGTCCACGATCTGGCCGCAAACCAGCTCCTCGCCCTGGGAAAAGATTTCCGCCACCGGCTTCATAAGTACTGGCGCCAAAAGGGCAGGCTGAGCATGCTCAATGCGGTGGTAAAGGTTACCGCCATGGCGTATAGCGAGCTGTCCAGTTTGTAGCGGTCGCACAGCACGATGCCCAGGGTCATGCTGGGCATGGCGATATCCAGAATCGCCGCCGCCTTGTTGCGGCTGGCCAGGGTCATATAAGTGGACAGCCACAGCGCCACTCCCGGACTCAGCAGCAGTTTGATCAGCGCCGCCGGCAGCACGAAAGGCAGATACCTGAATTGCAGGGCGCGCCAGCTCAGAGCCATGCCCAACGAAAAAATCATCAGCGGCGCGACCGCCGCTGAACAGGTATGCATAAAGCCGCTTAGCCACGGCGGAGCCGAAACATGATTCAGGTTCAGCAGGATCGCCAGCAAGGCGGCCCAGAACGGCGGGGCGTTGAAAAACGCCAGAAAGGAGGCGGGCCTGGCGGTCGGAGCCGCTTCGCCGTAATGGCTGGCCAGCATGATGCCCAGCGTATACACCAGCGGCGTCGAGGCGAACAGATCGATCTGTATCACCACCGAACGCGCCCAGTCGCCGTAGGTCTGTTCCAGCACTGGCAAACCCAGATAAGTGATATTGCCGAATGAAGAGGCCAGTATCACAGCCCCCGCCCTGGCCGGACTCAAGTTAAGCAGCCGAGTGAGCAGCCAGCTAGCCGCCACGCACAGCAGGATGCTGCTTAAACCCATCAGGCTGTATTGCAGGGACTGCCAGCCTATCTCCGCCTGCCACAATACTTCCAGCACCATCACCGGCAAAAAGAAATAAAACACCGAAGTAGTCAGCACCAGCCGAGTTTGCGCCAGGGACAGGCCGTTAGGGTTGAAAACAGGCCAGCAGGCCCCGCAGAGCATCAGTAGCGCCATCTGAATCAGGGTATTCTGCATGGCGGCATCAGCGGCCGAACCGGGATTTCAATTCGCGCGGCGATACCCCGAACCGCTGCCTGAACGCCCGGCTGAAATGCGATAAATCATTAAAACCCCGGCGGAAGGCGATCTCGGTAATGCGTAAACCGCCGTGTCGGCCATGCTGAATATCGCCATGGCAAAGCTCCAGGCGGCGCAACAGCACATAACGCATCAGCGACAGCTCTTCCCGGGCGAACAGGCTGTTGATGTAGCGCGGTGACAGGCTCACCATGGCGGCGATCATCTCGCTGTTCAGCAGCGGATTGGACAGATGCGGCTCGATGGCGGCCTTGACCCGCGTCAAAGTAGCCGCCTGGCCGAGCGAGACCGGCGAACCGGTCGGCGCGATAGCCGCCAGAGACCAGGCCAGCAGGTCTATGGACTGCTGGCTCAAATTGCGTAATTCGTCTGCTGTTAACCGCTCTATTTCCGCCGCCCATGAGCGCAGAAAACCGGACGCGACAGCGCCCATGCCGGCATGGCCGGCCATGCGCACTGCGGTACAAGCATCTGCCGGGCGGAAACGGTGCTTCAGGGCCGGCCGCGGAATCGCGAAAATCAGTTTTGAAAAATGGTCGGGGCAATGAATCCGGTGCGGGCGCATAGCGTCGTAAATCAGCATGTCGCCCGGCTGTAGACTGGCTTCCCGGCCATCTTGCTGCAAATGGTATCGACCCGATAGCAGCACTACCGCAAAATAGGCGTCCTGGCCGCCGTGATCGGGGTCACCCGGCCTTTTTTCGATACTAATGGCGCTGGAATGGATGCTGGACAGTTGCAGGCCGGCCAGCGGGAAAATTTGGGTTTCGCTGTAAAAATCCTCATCGACCCTGGAGGTGATATCGATATTGGCGTAATTGCGGCAAATCATCTCGCGCAACCAGTCGCCCCGCTCGGCGGCGGGAATGTCCCGCGTTGAAAACCTGATGGCGGCTGGCTTCATACCCCTAATCTGCTCATTTATATGCATCTGCTGTTTGCCTGAAGGCTTCATGAAATAACCGTTACAGACAAAATTTTGCGCTGTACCGGCCAAGTATAAACCAAACCATTCAGCGATACTGCAAGCCGGATCATCGTTAACCGACTTGTCACAATCCATTTCAGCACAGGAGATTACTATGGAAGCATTATTGAACAATACCGCGTCATGCATCGCATTGGCGGCCTCGGGCGTTTTTTTCATGGTCGGGCTGCTCACCGGCCTATGGAAATATCTGTGCATGCGGCGAAGCCCGCAGGCCCAGGCCCCGCATTATGTCAGCATCGCCCACCGCGCCGCGCTGATGTACGCATTTTCCGCGCAGTTACTGGCGGTTTTTGCGGCATGCAGCGCTTTTTCGGCCACGGTCAATATTCTGGCCGTGATTCCGCCCTTGCTGTTTTTTGGTGTCGCGCTGATGCACTATATACAGCTCGGGCGCTCCACGGATAGCAACAACAGCCTGCGCGACACGGCGGACAAGGCCGGAGCCTACCGGGTGCTGAACATGCTGGCCGCAGCCGAAATCGGCGGATTTTCTGTGCTGCTGCTCGGCTTCTTCGGCCGGCTGCTGAATTAGGCGCAGGGTAGGGCTACGCCATCCCGCCGGCTAAAATGCGCACAGATCCCGAGCATGTTCGCTCATCGGTTCGGGCCGGCCCGCCGGCTCTATCAGCCACTGATAACGGATTTGCACGGATTGGCTGACCAGAAAGGCGCGTTCGACCAGATACACATGCTCGGCAATTGCGAGTACCCGCCAGCCCAGATCGGTGTATGTCGCCAGGTGTTTGCGGCCTAGTACTTCGTCCACTGTCCGATTATCGGCGCAGGGCAGGCCTTTCACAGTCTGTTCGGCAAATGCGTAATCATCGCCGGCATAACAATTCAGGGTCAGGGCTATCAGGGAAAGAACGGCAATTTCGGCGCAGGCCGTGGCCAGCCGCCGGCATGACATGTTCCGGCTTACGGATGATAAGGTTTGGGCCAAGGTAATCATAAGCTGTACTCCTCATTATTCTTGATTATATGACGCGAGACGGCGCGGGCGGGGATAACACCGGCCAGAGACGGCTATCGGCGTATCGGCGGCGGAACCACTGGCGGATGAAAGATTACAGCAAATTAGGCGTCGATTCTATCGGGAACCAGGAAAAATCTGACCATAATGATTCGGCGTGGCTTTCGGTTCCTGGCTCGATGCTTTCCAGTGGTATATATCCTGAATGACAAACCGCGCCGCTTCTGTCGCGGGTGTGTTATTAAAAAATAGTTCATTCATGCTTTTTCAGCGTGCTGCCCGCCGGTTTAAAGGTATGCAAATCCACCTTGCCGGTTTCCGTTTCGGCGGCGCAACCCCAGTTCAACTGCTGATCCTGGGTATAGCGTTTGCCCAGTTGCCAGGCGATTTCCGCTCGCGCCAGCTCCACCCCCAGATAAAAGGCGTGGCCGCCGTCCTTTTCCACCTGCAATTTCGGATAAAGATCGAACGGATCCCGGGCGGTATGCATGCCGTCGCGGTTAAACACATGCAAGCCCGCCTCGCTGGTCTGAATCCGGTAGCTGGGATCGCGAATTTCCGCGGCAATCGCCTCGATTTCGTCAAGCCGGTAAGGGAAGGGCGCGGTATCGTGTACAGTCAGCAAATCGGCCGAGATATGCTTGGGCAGGCTGTCGTGCTGTTTGGCGGCATACATGATGCGCCGGGCCCGATCGGCCTCCCTGATCGCCCGGCAGGCATGGCGACTGACTTCGGTGGCCAGAATATGGTTGATGTCCAGTTCAGAACAGATGCCCAGCAACAGCGCGTTCATGCCGCTGGTGTCGGCATGGGTCAATTCAGTGATATTGCCCACCCCCAGCATCATTTCCACTTCCGGATAGCGCTGGCGGAAAGTGTGGTTGCGGACAATGGATTCGGTAAAGCCGAAATGGATGGGATCGAGAATCGGATCGACGATGAACGCCCGGTTTTGGGCCTGCAAGCGGCGGATAGCGGCATCCAGCGAACTTAAATCGCCATGCTGTTCCGGAATCAGAATCGGCGTGGCCGTCACTTCTTCGGCAATCCATAGGGATTTGCCGGTCAGGCTCAGCATGTAATCCGCGCCGGCTTTGGCGCCGGCCAGCAGGTCGCCGTCTTCCAGCGAATCGATGCTGACCGTAAAGCCTTCCTGCTTCAGGCTGCGGATACAATCCGCCAGATGCGGAAACGGCTGGCCGGGCAGACAGCCGATGTCGATGACATCCGCGCCGCTGGCCTTATAATAATAAGCGCGGGCGATAATTTGTTCGATGCCGATATTGGGCGCATCGACGATTTCCGCAAAAATTTTGGTGCGATACTGGCTCAAATCGTATTGATGGGCATCCTTGCCGAAGTATAGCGGCAAATCCTTCACTTCCTCCGGGCCGCGCTCCACCGGTGCCCCTAGTTGCGCTGAGAGCACAGCCAGATCGCCGCGACAACGTCCCGGGATCACAATCCGCTCCGCGCCGAAAGTATCCTTCAGGCGGCGGCCTATCATGTCCGTGGTCATTAGCGCCGCCACCTTGACGCCCATTTCCAGCACCCGGTATTCGAAATCCGGCTGCATGGCGGCCAGAATCTGCCGTAATTGCTTTTCGGCCAGTTTGCCGGTCAAAAATAAAATCCGCTCGCTCATGACAGTAAGGCCAGACGTTGTAGCACCGCCTGCTTCAGCGCATCCACATTCTCCACCACCCGGGTATAAGGGAAGTTTTTCAGTTTTTCAGTGGCTTCCAGATCGACAGGCCGGGGATAGACCATGACTTTTTTGTGGCCGGGGGCGGTGGTTTCGATGGCCGGGGCTACGTCGCAAGGATAAACGATGCTCTCGATCCGGCATTTCCCCGCCTGGGAATACAGATTGGTCACCAGACTGTCGGCTATGCCCAGCACGCATTTGGCGACGGTATTGGAGGTGGCCGGAGCCATCACGAAGGTATGGTAATGGCCGGTGTAAAATAGCCCCACCGGCGGCGCGGACGCCGCCATGTCGCGGTATACCGGCATTCTGGCCTTCAGGTCGCCGATATGAATGCCGTACATTTTCAGCACTTCTTCGCCAGCCCGGCTCAGATACAGATCGACCCTGTCCAGGGTCAGCACGAACTCCAGGCATTCTTCAATATAGTGGCCGGAACCGGTAACGGCCCAGGCGAGGCGGGGTGATGGCATGGCGGTAAGTGTTATATTAAGGATGGAATATTATAAGCGATGGGCAGACGGCCTGCCCCGTGAAGTTGTGGTTTCCGGGCGGCGTATTTTCACTGTGCGCCGAAAACGCCTTAATAAAAGACGACGCCATCACAGTTTAAACAAAACGATGTTTGACAAAAACAAGTTTAAAGATATTATCTCCGCCTCCCTTATGATTAATTAGAGATTGCTAATGCTTGCGCATTGGCCCGTCAGGGGGAGCAATTCTAATTTCCATGCTCTTTTTAACTAATGGTGGTAGCCAAAAAATGCCTGATTTTCTTATAAACGTTGTGCCGTTCAAAAACGTTGCAGTTGTAAGATACACCTTGACCATGCTGTTATTAATTTCCGCCATGCAGACCGCGCACGCCGATTTCGTGGAAGCGGTTAGCCTGCTCGACAAATATAACCTGATCACCACTGGTAATGTCACCAGTTACTCGGAAGTTGACGGCAATGCCCTGATAGGCGGCAATCTGACAGGTGGAAACTATCATATTCACAACACCAGCACAGCGGCTCCGGCGCTGACAGTGGGCGGCAATGTCGGCGGCAACGTCAATGTCAATGGCCCCGGCCTGGATGTTGGCGGCAGCATCCAGGGCAATGTCAATATGAATGGCGGCGGCAATGCCTACGCTGGTTCCGTGTCGGGCGGCGCGACGCTGCAAAACAACGCTAACGGCAATGGTTCCAGCTATGTGGTGGGTAATATCGCCGGTGCCGTCAATACCAATGGCGGCGGCACCTATTACGGCGGCGCGCTGACCGGCACAGCCAATGGCGCGATTCATACCGACGTGACCATGACTTTTAATCCGCAGAGCGTGGCGGAAGCCGCCGCCAACACCCTGAGCGGATTTTCGGATGCGCTGAGCGGACAAACCGTCAACAGCACCTATAGCGTAACAGGCAACACCGCGACGTTTAACGCCGAGAGCAGCGGCTTGTCGGTATTTACCATTACCGACGCCAACAGCTTTTTTAGTCAGGTTTCACAGATTCAATTCAATCTGCAAAACGGTGCGCAGGAAATTTTGATCAATGTCATCAATTCCAGCGCCAATTCCACCCTGAATATCGACGCCAACTTCCTGGGTAGCGCGGCGACTGCATTGGGCGCGAATCTGCTGTGGAATTTCGAAAACGCCGACAATATTTCAATCGGCTCGCAATTTGGCGGCACGGTGCTGGCGCTGGCCGCCAACGTATCGACCAGCCAGAATATCGAAGGCACGCTAGTGGCGGCTTCGCTGACTCAGGGCGGCGAAATTCATTCCCAGCCGCTGAGCGCCGGGTATGCCAATCTGGTTACCACTCTCGCAAGCAGTTCTACCACCAGCGCCTCTGGCGCCGCGATACCCGAACCCGGCATGCTGGCTTTAATCGCGCTGGGCTGGCTGGCGATGGGTCTGGGCTTGCGTCACGCCAGACGATCCTGACCAGCGGGGCGGGCGCGGTTTTGCGCCCGCCAGTTTCAGTCGGCCGTTCTATTTTTTAAAGGCCGGTTCGGTAAACACATAATCGTTGTCCTTCATGGTGGTATGGCAGGCAAAACAGGTGGCCGTGGCGTTTTCATCGTTCATGACCAGAGTTTTCCCCTCCCAGTGACCAAACCCCCAGCCGCCGGTGGCCGCATATTTTTTGGCGTCCTTGACCATGGCTTCAGCGCCGGCGAACTCGCCCGGCACAATGGCCGCAGGCCAGCGTGGATGAACTTTCTCTTTCCAGGATAGCTTGGCGATAATCGAACCGTCCGGCCAGGGCAGGGTCTTGCCTTCGCGGCCGGCATGAATGGCGGTATTATTGCCGACAATGGCCCGTACATACTTTTTCTCCAGCCGGTGCGACACGCCCAGCACCCGCCAGTCGATATAATCGCCGTATTCCGCAGTTTCGGCGGCAGTCTCCGCCTGCGCGGCGGAAAATGCCAAAATCAGGCTGGTCAGTAAAAGCGTTTGTCTTGCAGGCATGGTAATCCTCCGTCAGTTAAGGTTCGGGAATCTTATCAATTTATCGATAAGCCTGCCAAAAATCCGGGATACCGGCGAACGGGCAATTTATTGCAGATTAGTCGGATTTTGATGCGATGGTGGATACTGGCTGATCAATCCTCTAAACTTAAGCCCCCTACCCCCCCATCAACACGTTGATTTGTAGGCATGTTTTCGACAAGGCTTAGGGTGATTGTTGCGCCGCCCGCCAAGAGAGGCCGGAGGTGTTTTCTAAGGCAATACGGTGTTTCAGTCGCTTAAAAGCTTCCTCAATTCGCCAGCGACTATGATAAAGTCCGGTAAAGTCAGCGGCAGGATAAGCCGCGCTATCGAGTAACGATGTCATCAGCCTATAGAGGCGTCCATTGGGTGTCACAACCCGCACCAAGCGTACTTGAGTGGGAATTGGGCTGCACGCATAATCGACACAATCAATGCTTGAACACTGGCTTTGAAACCAGAGATCATGGGCACCAGCATGACGGGAAAGATCAAAACACGTTGACGGGTGAAAGCAGAAGAGTTGAGACGGGATTGGTCAAGAAGCTCTAAAGAATGCAGGAAGTCAATAAAGTTGACTAAAATAGTACGGAATTCAGACGGACATCATTTTTCCTTATATAATAGTAAATTAAGGGCGCATTTTAGCGCTTAACAGATTGATTGTATAGGGATTTTATCTTAATTTTAGAGGATTGCATCCAAACCCGCCACGGCCATAATGCCAATTTGCTGCGAAGAATGTGAAACCAAGCTGAATAAACCGGGTGATGCCCTGCAAATACTGGAAAAGCATGTCGATTTTGTCGCCTTAGCCGCTTCGATCGATATAGCAGCGGCCCGGCTCAGTCGGGGCAGCATTCCCCGGCAGTTATACCGGAAGCGAATCAAAACGGAAACCGAGGCCGCCACAGCCTTGAATATCCAGGCAGCCGATGTTAATCTAAAAAATTTAGCTTTCCGTCCAGACACCGGCGGGGAATCCCGAAAACTACCTTTACGGCAGGATCATTTCCGCCCCCACCATGAAAAAAAGCGATTTTTATTACCAGCTTCCGCCATCCCTGATCGCCCTTAAACCCTTGCCGCAGCGTAGCGGCAGCCGGCTGCTGCAACTGGATAAAGCCCTGGGCACAGTGCAGGATCGCATGTTTTCCGACTTTGCCGAGTTGCTGAAGCCCGGCGATGTGCTGGTGTTCAACGATACCAAAGTCATACCGGCCCGGCTGTTCGGCCATAAAGCCACCGGCGGCAGGCTGGAAATTCTGATCGAGCGGCTGGAAGGCCCGCGGCAGGCGCTGGCGCATATTCGGGCCAGCAAGGCACCGAAGCCGGATACTGTGCTGCGACTGGACAATCAGGCCAGTTGCCGGGTGCTTGGCAAGGAACACGATCTTTACCGGCTGGCATTCGAAACCCCGCAAACCCTGCTGGAATTGCTGGCGGAAATCGGTCACATCCCCTTGCCGCCCTATATCGACAGGGCCGATGAGGCGGAGGATATCGAACGTTATCAGACCCTGTTCGCCCGGCATGCCGGTGCGGTTGCCGCGCCGACGGCCGGCCTGCATTTCGACCAGCTCACGCTGGACAGGCTGGAGAGGCTGGGCGTCGCTAAAACCTTTGTCACCCTGCATGTGGGCAGCGGCACTTTTCAGCCGGTACGGGCGGAAAATCTGGCCGAGCATGTCATGCACAAGGAATTTTATCAGGTCAACAACCAAGCGGTGGCGGCAATCGAACAGGCCAGGGCGAACGGCGGCAGGGTGGTGGCGATCGGCACCACGGCGGTCAGGGCGCTGGAATCGGCTTCGGCCGGCGGACGCTTGCAGGCCGGTTGCGGCGACACCGAATTGTTCGTCACCCCCGGTTATCGTTTTAAAACGGTTGACGCCATGCTCACCAATTTCCATTTGCCGGAATCCACCTTATTGATGCTGATTGCGGCGTTTGCCGGATATCAGCCGGTCATGCAGGCTTACCGGCACGCCATAGCCGAAAAATACCGCTTCTTCAGCTATGGCGACGCGATGGCGATATTTTAACGGCTTACAGGCCCAGTTCGGTCAGGCCGGGATGATCGTCCGGCCGCCGCCCCGGCGGCCAGTGGAACAGGCGCTGTTCGAGCAGGATGGGCAGGTCGTTGATGCTGGCGTGGCGGTACTGCATCAGGCCGTATGCGTTGAACTCCCAGTTTTCATTGCCGTAACTGCGAAACCAGTCGCCTGCCTGATCATGCCATTCATAGGCAAAACGCACGGCGATGCGATTGCCGCTACAGGCCCATAATTCCTTGATCAGCCGGTAATCCAGCTCCGTGGCCCATTTGCGCTGCAAACAAGCCCGCACCTGCTCGCGGCCAACCGGAAATTCGGCGCGATTGCGCCAGCGGGTATCCTCGGTATAAACCTGCACCACCCGATTCGGGTCGCGGCTGTTCCAGGCGTCTTCCGCCATCCGTACTTTTTGGGCGGCGGTTTCCGGGGTAAAAGGTGGTAAGGGTGGTCTGCTGTCCATGACGGCTCCGTTAATTTGGAGAAAAAAATCCGCTTGCGTCGGTTTGCCATCCGCCGGGATTTACCCTAGAATCCGCTACGGGCCGTTGCGGCAAATGCATGCGGCCAATTATATATTTGATAATGATTGAATATTGGCGATTCCGTTGCAATTTTGTCCATAAAGTCTTTCTTTAATTTCATTTGTCCTAAACCCGGTCTGGAGAACGTACATGAAAAAATATAGCCTGATTCTGGCGGCAGCTCTGTTGCTGCCGCTGACCACCGCCCTGGCCGATCCGGTCGATGAGGGATTCAAAGGCCGGCATGGGCATAATCTGGAGCGCCTGGCCAAGGAATTGTCGCTAACTCCGGAACAGAAAGCCAGCCTGGAAACCATTTTCAAGGAAGAACATGAAAAATTCCGGGCGATACACGAAGAAATTCACAGTCGGGTCAAGGCGGTCTTGAATGGCGAACAGATCGCCAAATGGGAACAGCTCATCAGCCAGCACAAAGGCCATCGCGGCAAACAGCCAGCAGCGGAGTAAGCCGTTTCAGCGGGGCGAATCGCTTCGCCCCGTCCGGCTCGCCGCTGGCGATCGAACCCGACCTAGCCTCGCGCGCCGGTCAGTTCAGGTTTTTTTTACTGTTGGCGTTGACGTTGCTGACCAGGGTGGTGACCGCAAGCAAAGCCGACGAGATGATGTATTCACCGGCGATAAAGCCCGCGATGCCGGTAAAAAAAATCAGACCAGTAAAAATATCTTTCAATTGGGTATTCATTATGACGCCCGGAAGTTGAG
The DNA here is from genome assembly GCA_028707085.1 of Methylococcales bacterium. Classification (GTDB taxonomy): domain Bacteria; phylum Pseudomonadota; class Gammaproteobacteria; order Methylococcales; family Methylomonadaceae; genus Methylomonas. The sequence goes on from JAQTUW010000001.1 coordinate 147,211, forward strand.
GTAAGGCTAATATAAAGTCCCGAAGCCGGCGTCACAAGACTCTAAAAACGATATGGGTTGTTTCCTTAAATGAAATAAAAGCCGAGCAGGGGGCTGGGTCAGGCCTTATTCCCCGGCTCTCGCCCTGCGGCGGACGGTGACGAGTTGTATGGACGCCCTGGTCAGGGCGTTTTTCAGCAGCCGTTTCAGCCCCTCGCAAACCGGCGTGACGGCGATGACGATCAGCATTACCATGGCGACTAAAAACCCCAGGTTCGGCAAGGTGTTCGGGGTGAACGGCGTGATGACCCTAAAAAAATACAGGGCCGGCATATGGATCAGATACAGCGGAAAAGTCAGCAAGCCGAGCCAGCGGATTATTTTTTCAATATTTTTGCCGATGCTGACATTTTCGAGCAGCACCTGCATCGACAACAAATTCAGGCAGAAGGCGGTAACCACCAGATAATCGTCGGCTAGTCTGCGGGTATCCTGCTGCAAGCCCCAGGCCAGGGAAAAACCGAAATTGTCGTCCGGCAGGAAATCCAGGATGATCGGAATACCGATAATCAGCATCAGCGTCGAAACGGCGGCGATAAGCGTTACGGCGATTTTCGGCAGCCGAAAAAACAGCGTGCGGTATCGGTAGCAAAAATAGCCCAGATACCATGCCGGCAGAAGGGCGAGGATGGTCGGGCCGGCCAGAAACAGCAGACAGGCGGAGGCGGCGACGGCTTTCAGAGGCCGGTAGAACAGCATGAAGGCCGCAACAACATAGTAGGTGGCTTCAAAGCTCAGCGACCAGAATGGTACATTGGTGCCGGGGGCGATGCCGCCGAAATTGAATATTTTGTATTCGTTAATAAAAAACAGCGAGGACAGATAGCTGACCGTTTTCCCGCTGCCTAACATATCCGTATAAAATTTCGGATCGTAAGCGAAACCGGCGGCATCGAAAGCATAAGTCAATAGCAAGGCGATCAGCACCACCGAATAAAGCCTGGAAATCCGGCTGATCAGATAGGACGAAAAAGTTTTTTCCCGGGTGCTGGCGACATAGGCGATGACATAGCCGGATAAAACGAAAAAGATGATCACAGCAATGCCGCCATAGGCGTTTAACTGCCAGCCGATGCCGCCGGAAATGCGCCGGTAGCCCAGGTGGCAAACAAAAACCCCCATGGAAGCCAGAAACCGAATCAAGTCCAGATAGATGGAGAATGCTGCTGAAATCATGTCTAACATCCTGCGTTGTCAATGGCGCGTCACCCTTCCGGCTGTTTTTTCCCTGGCCCAATACCCAGTCCGCCGGAGCCTGCGGGATTATCCCCCGTCCGCTCAGGAGTCGTCAACCGCCGCCGCCTGGGCGATCAGTTTTTCCATGCTGTCGGCAAACACCCCGGCGTCATCGTGGCGGATGGTGGCGTGGGCCACTTTCCGCCCCTGGCGCGGGCTTTTATCGTAAAGGTGCAGGTGGCTGCCCGGCAAATTTAAAACCGCCCGGTCGTCCGGCAGGCCGCCGATATAATTCACCATGCCGGCAAAGCCTCTGCCGTCGGTCGAACCCAGCGGCAGATCCAGTATTGCCCGCAAGTGGTTTTCAAACTGACTGGTTTCCGCGCCTTCTATGCTCCAGTGGCCGGAATTATGTACCCTGGGCGCAAACTCGTTGGCCAGCAGTTCGCCGTCCACGTCGAACAGTTCCAGGGCGATGACGCCGACGTAATCCAGCTTTTCCAGCAAATCCCGGGCATAGGCTTCCGCACCGGCCTGGGCCGGATCGTCGCAACGCCGCTCGGCGACCCGGAGTATGCCGCCTCTATGGCGGTTTTCCGAAACCGGGTAAAACACGATGCCGCCGGACGGTCGGCGGGCGGCGATAATCGAAACCTCGCGGCGAAAGGCGATAAAGCCTTCGACAATGGCGGCCGCGCCGTTCATGGTTTGCCAGGCGGCCGGCAGATCGTCCGCGGATTCGAGTACAACCTGCCCCTTGCCGTCATAACCCATGCGCCGGCTTTTTAGAATGGCCGGGTAGCCGATGTCCGGCATGGCCTGCTGTAAATCCGCCAGGCTATCTATCGCCGCATAGGGCGCGGTACGGATATTCAGCTCGCGGAAAAAGTTTTTTTCCAGCAGCCTGTCCTGAGCCACGGCCAGCGCGTTGGCGGGCGGATAAACCGTGGTGTGGCTGCTCAGGAAGGCCGCGACATTGGCCGGCACGTTTTCGAATTCGTAAGTGACTACGTCGGCCTTGTCCGCCAGCTCCGCCAGCAAGATCGGGTCGTCGTAGGCGCCCAGCAGATGCTCGCCGAGCCCGGCCGCCCCGGCATTGGCGTCAGGATCGAGAATAATGAATTTCAGGCCCAGCGGATACCCGGCCAGGGCCAGCATTCTGGCGAGTTGCCCGCCGCCCAGTATGCCTATTTTCATGCCGGTTCCTGTCTGGGGTCGGGATTGGCCAGCACGTTATCGGTTTGCTGCTGGCGGTAGGCGTGCAGCGCCGGACGATACTGGACGTGTTTGCCGCAGACGATGGCCGCCGCCAGCAGGGCGGCGTTAATGGCGCCGGCCTTGCCGATGGCCAGGGTGCCGACCGGCACGCCGGCCGGCATTTGCACGATGGACAGCAGCGAGTCCATGCCGTTCAGGGTTCTGGATTGCACAGGCACGCCCAGCACCGGCAGCAGCGTCTTGGCGGCTGTCATGCCCGGCAGATGCGCCGCGCCGCCGGCGCCGGCGATAATTACTTCCAGGCCGCGGGTTTCGGCAGTTTCGGCATAACTGAACAGCTTGTCCGGGGTACGGTGCGCGGAAACCACTTCGACGGCGTGGGGTATGTCCAGATGTTCAAGGGTTTGCGCAGCATGCTGCATGGTGTCCCAGTCGGATGTGGAACCCATGATGATGCCAATTAATGCGGTCATGCAAATCTCCGGTGTATGCAATAGGGCAGGCCGGCAAGCCGTTTCCGCTTCGGAATCGAAGAAGGGCCTGACGGGCCGGCGGCTATAGAAGACGTTGCGCTCGGCAAATTCCGGAGTTGAAGGCAAATAACAAACCGGAATCCGAATGGTGTGTCCTGTAATCGCGCCTAAAAATTTCAATTATCGCATAATTTTAAAATTTTTCTCTGTTCTGTGCTTGCGAGCAACCGGCATTTTTTTGTTAGAATGCTCAGCCCTATGCAACCGGATCAGTCAGGCATCATGCAGCAGCCGCCACAACCAGTGCTCGTCGTCAATAATCTGTCCTGCAGCCGGGATGACAGATTACTGTTTGCCGAACTGAGTTTTAGCTTGGCCGCCGGCCAGGTGTTGTTGCTGGAAGGCGATAACGGCAGCGGCAAAACCTCGCTGCTGCGGATTCTGTGCGGCTTTCGGACGGCGGACGATGGCGAAATACGCTGGCGCGGCCAGACGCTCGATTCGGGTTCCTATTATAAGGAGATGGCGTATGTCGGCCACGCCGACGGCGCGAAAAAAGAGCTGACCGTGCTGGAGAACCTGCGTTTTACCCAAGCTTTGCACAGCCAGAGCGGGTATGATATCGATCAGGCCCTGATCAAAGTGGAGCTGGCCGGATTCGACGATAACAGCGTGCAGACCCTGTCGGCCGGCCAGAAGCGTCGGCTGTCGCTGGCCAGATTACTGATCGCCGGCGCTGTTTTGTGGATACTCGATGAACCGTTCACCTCGCTGGACAGGCGGGGCATAGCCCTGACCGAAGCCCTGATAGCCGCGCATGTCCGTCAGGGCGGCATGGTGATGCTGACCTCGCATCACGATTTGACATTGACCGGTTTACCTTTACAGCGCATACACTTAAATTCATGTCAATAAGCGCCGCATTTTTTGCCATTATCCGCCGCGATCTGCTGCTCGCCTTTCGCCGCCGGGCGGAAGCGGCCAATCCGCTGTTTTTTTTCGTACTGGTGGTCACCCTGTTTCCGCTGGCGGTCGGCGCGCAACCGCATTTATTGCAAAGCATGGCTCCAGGGGTGATCTGGGTGTCGGCGCTACTGGCGGCGCTGCTGTCTCTGGACGCCATGTTTCGTTCCGATTTCGACGACGGTTCGCTGGAACAACTGCTGCTCAGCCCTTATCCGCTGACGGTGCTGGTGCTAGGCAAGATTATTGCCCACTGGCTGGTGACCGGCCTGCCGCTGCTGCTGGTCGCGCCGCTACTGGCGGATTTTTTGGGCTTGCCGGCGCAGGCCATGGGAACTTTATGGCTGACATTGATCATAGCAACGCCCTTGCTAAGTCTGATCGGCGCGGTCGGCGTAGCGCTGACCGTCGGCTTGCGACGGGGCGGCATGATTCTGTCGCTGCTGGTGCTGCCTTTATATGTACCGGTGCTGATCTTCGCCAGCGGCGCGGTAGACCGGGCGGCCGGCGGTTTGGCGGCCGACGCCCAGCTTGATATATTACTGGCCATGCTGCTGGCGGCCCTGGTTCTGGCGCCGTTGCCGGTATCGGCCGCATTGAAAATGAGTGTAAATTAAACTATATGTCCGTCATTCCCGCCGTCGTCAACCGTTTTTTTCATCAAACCGCATCGCCGCCGTATTTTTATGCACTGGCGGAACGCCTGGCCCCCTGGCTGACCGGCGTCTTCCTGCTGCTGCTGGCCGCCGGCCTGTACGGCGGCCTGTATCTGGCCCCCAGCGATTACCAGCAGGGGGAAAGTTACCGCATCATCTATATCCATGTGCCGGCAGCCTGGATGTCGCTGTTCGTCTATGTGCTGATGGCGGTGATGGCCGGCATCGCCCTGGTCTGGCGGATGAAACTGGCGGAAGTGATGCTGATCGCCAGCGCGCCGATCGGCGCGGGCTTTACCTTTATCGCCCTGGTGACCGGTTCGTTGTGGGGTAAACCCATGTGGGGCGCCTGGTGGGTATGGGACGCTAGGCTGACCTTCGAGCTGATCCTGCTGTTTCAGTATCTGGGCATCGTCAGCCTGTACGGCGCGATCGAGGATCGGCGGGCGGCGGCGCGGGCGGTGTCGATCCTGGCGCTGGTCGGAGTGGTCAACGTGCCGGTCATCCATTATTCCGTGGAATGGTGGAGCACGCTGCATCAGGGGCCAACCATCACCAAACTGGACAAGCCGTCCATCCATGTCAGCATGCTGATCCCGCTGCTGCTGATGGCGGTCGCCTTCAAATTCTATTACCTGATTGCCGTTTTGCAGAATGCCAGACTGGAGCTGCTGAAACGGGAAGCAACATCGCAATGGGTTAAAAACCTGCTGGAGAAAACAGCGTGACTTTACGGATTTTTCTGGAAATGGGCGGCTACGGCTTTTATGTCTGGACAGCCTACGGCGTTACCTTGCTGGTATTGCTGCTGAATATCCTGCTGCCGGTGGTGCAGCGCCGGCAACTGCTCAGGCAGCTCAGCCTCAGACAAAAGCGCGGACAACGATGAAACCGGTACGCAAACAACGATTGATGCTGATAGGCGTCATGCTGGCGGTGCTGGGCGCGGCGGCCTATTTTGCCTTGAAAGCCTTTAACGAAAATCTGATGTATTTTTTCTCCACCAGCGACGTAGTGGCCGGCAAGGCGCCCGCCAACACCCCATTCCGTATCGGCGGCATGGTGGTCAAGGGCAGCGTGGAGCGGCCCGGTGACAGCCTGCTGGTGCGCTTTACGCTGAGCGATCTTAGCCGGGAAGTGCAGGTGGAATACAGCGGCATTCTGCCTGATTTGTTTAGGGAAGGGCAGGGCATCGTCGCCAAAGGCCGGCTGGACGGCCGGGGGGTGTTCGTTGCCGAGGAAGTGCTGGCCAAACATGACGAAAACTACATGCCGCCGGAAGTCGCAAGCAGCCTGAAAAAAACTGCGGAGCGGCCATGATTCCGGAAATCGGACAGTTTGCGCTGATCCTGGCGTTGTGCATGGCGATGGCGCAGGCCGTGCTGCCTCTGGCCGGCGCCGCCCGGGGCATTCCCGGCTGGGTGCGCGTCGCCACGCCGGCGGCCCGCGGACAGTTGCTGTTCATGCTGTTGGCCTATGGCTGCTTAACCTATAGTTTTATTAGCCACGATTTCTCTGTGAAATATGTGGCGCAGAATTCCAATACCGCGTTGCCCTTGATTTATCTGATCTCCGGAGTGTGGGGGGCGCACGAAGGTTCCCTGCTGCTGTGGGCGTTGACCCTGTCGGTGTGGACAGGACTGGTTGCCGGTTTCAGCAGTCATCTGCCCGACGCCACCCGCGCCCGGGTGCTGGGGATCATGGGGCTGATTAGCGTCGGTTTCACGCTGTTTCTGCTGTTTACCTCCAATCCCTTTGAGCGCCTGTTCCCGGCCCCGACCGAAGGTCGCGACCTGAATCCGCTGTTGCAGGATCCCGGTCTGGCGATACACCCGCCGATGCTGTACATGGGCTATGTGGGATTCTCGGTGGCGTTCGCCTTCGCCATTACCGCTCTGCTGGAAGGCAGGCTGGATTCCGCCTGGGCGCGCTGGTCCAGACCGTGGACAAATGTGGCCTGGATGTTTTTGACGCTGGGCATCACCCTGGGCAGTTGGTGGGCCTACTACGAACTGGGCTGGGGCGGCTGGTGGTTCTGGGATCCGGTGGAAAACGCCTCGTTCATGCCTTGGCTGGTCGGCACGGCGCTGATCCATTCCCTGGCCGCCACCGAAAAGCGCGGGGTGTTCAAAACCTGGACCGTGCTGCTGGCGATATTCGCCTTCTCGCTGAGCCTGCTGGGCACCTTTCTGGTGCGTTCCGGAGTGCTGACTTCGGTGCACGCCTTCGCTAGCGATCCGGCGCGGGGCATATTCATTCTGGGCTTTCTGTCGGCGGTGGTCGGCGGTTCCCTTTTGCTGTACGCCATCCGTGCGCCGCAGGTGAAAAGCAATGCCGGTTTCGCGCTGGTGTCCAGGGAATCGGCGTTGCTGATCAATAACGTGCTGCTGGTGGTCACCGCCGCCAGCATCCTGCTGGGCACCCTGTATCCACTGCTGATTGATGCGCTGGGGCTGGGCAAATTGTCGGTAGGCCCGCCGTATTTCAATGCGGTATTCGTGCCGCTGATGGCCCCTCTGGCGCTGGCGGTTGGGCTGGGGGTGCTGTTGCGCTGGAAAAGCGACGATCTGCACGCTCTGGGCTGGCGCCTGCTGACCCCCGCGATTTGCTGTATCGCTCCGGCCCTGCTGATCCCGCTGCTGATGCCGTTTTATTCCTGGGCCGCCGTGCTGGGGTTGAGTCTGGCCTTATGGACGCTGGCCGTTTCGGCGGTAGCTTTTCGTCAGCGTCTGCAAAAATGGTCGTGGACGCGGCTGAAGCAGATTCCGGCCGGCTTTTACGGCATGACCCTGGCGCATCTGGGGATGGCGGTATTCGTGACCGGCATTACGCTGACTTCTGTTTACAGCATAGAGCGCGACGTGCGGCTGGCCCCGGAAGAAACCCTGGATCTGTTCGGCTATGTGTTCCGGTTTCACGGTGTCAGCCAAATCCCGGGGCCGAATTACACGGCCGAACAGGGCTATCTGACCGTCAGCCACGGCGGCGAAGTCGTCGCCGAACTGCATCCGCAGAAACGGGTGTACCGGGTGCAAAAAATGCCGATGACCGAAGCCGCCATCGACGCCGGGCTGTTCCGCGATCTGTTCGTGGCCATCGGCGAGCCGCTTGGTCAGGAAGGGGCGTGGAGCATGCGTATTTATTACAAGGCCTTTATCCGCTGGATCTGGATGGGCGGGCTGTTCATGGCGGCCGGCGGCCTGCTGGCCGCCGCCGACCGGCGTTATCGGATCAATACTCAAAAACCGGTTGCGGCGGATGCTTAAATATTTATTGCCATTATTCTTGTTTGGGGTGCTGGCGGCGTTTCTGGCGGCCGGCCTGAAACTCAATCCCCGGGAAATTCCTTCGCCGTTGCTGGACAAACCGGCCCCGGCATTCGCCCTGCCGGTGCTGGGGGCGGCGGATAAAACCCTGAGCAACGCCGATCTGAAAGGCCGGGTGTGGCTGCTGAACGTCTGGGCCTCCTGGTGCGTATCCTGCCGCGACGAACATTCGCTGCTGCTGGAATTCGCCCGCCGGCAAGCCGCGCCGCTGATCGGCCTGAATTATAAGGACGAAGCCACGGCCGCCGGTTACTGGCTGGAAAAACACGGCAACCCTTATACCGCCAGCATTATGGACATCGACGGCCGCACCGGCATCGACTACGGGGTGTACGGGGTGCCGGAAACTTTTGTCATCGACAGGCGCGGCCTGATCCGCCACAAGCACACCGGCCCGCTGACGGAGGCCGATCTGGATAACGTATTTCTACCGCTAATCGAAAAACTGCAAGCGGAAAACCCATGAATATTCATCACTTTCAATCGACTGTCGATATGCCCCCGTTTCATCAATACCTGTCGCTCATGGCCTGCGCGCTGATCTTCTGGCTGTCTCTGCCGGCGTCGGCGGCGGTCGAATACCACTCATTCAGCCAGCCGGAACAGGAGCAGGCGTATCGGACGCTGATCGGCGAATTGCGCTGCCTGGTCTGTCAGAACCAGACTATAGCCGATTCCAACGCCGATCTGGCCAAGGACTTGCGCCGCCAGGTCTACGAAATGCTGCAACAGGGAAAGTCCAGGCAGCAGATAGTCGATTTCATGACCGAACGCTACGGCGATTTCGTGCTGTACAAACCGGCTTTCAACGCCAGAACCTGGCTGTTGTGGACGGGCCCGGCCCTATTCCTGCTGGCCGGACTGTTTGCGGTGTTCAGGGTGATTCGCCGCAAAAAAACCGTCGGACAGCCAGCGCTGAGCAGCGACCGGCAATCCCGGATCGAGGCGCTTCTTGAAGAAGGCGAGCGGGAGTGAGTGTGCTGTTCTGGTTGATTATCGCGGCTCTGCTGCTGGCGGCCATCCTGCTGCTGGTATTGCCATTGCTCAAAAACACCGCTCTGGGTCGGGCCGACGCCGCGCAGCGCAATGTGGCCATCGTCCGCCAGCAGCTTGCCGAATTGCGGCGGCAACTGGATGAGGGGGCATTGACTCAGACGCAGCATGACGACCAGTACCAGGAATTGATGCAGGATCTCGGCGACGAACTGGAGGCCGATGGCGAACCCGCGCCCGCCGGCGGCAGCGGCCGCTGGGTCATACCGCTGGTAGTGCTGTTTGTGCCGTTGTGCAGTTTGGGGCTGTATTTTCATCTAGCCGACCCGCAGGCGCTGGAAAAGGCTCAGACGCAACAGCAAAACGACAAAAACATGGCCGAGGTGCGGACGGCTATTCCGCAGATCATAGCTCGCCTGAAACAGCAGCCGGACGATCTGCAGGGCTGGCTGATGCTGGGTAAATCCTACAGTTTCATCCATGACTATCCGCAGGCCGCCCAGGTTTTCGCAAAACTGAATCAGCTTGCCCCCGACCAGCCGGCATTCATGCTTGCCTATGCCGAAGCCTTGGCCATGAGCCGCAACGGCCAGTTGGCCGGCGAACCGGCGGAACTGGCCTATAAAGCCGTGCGACTGGCCCCCGACGACAAGGACGCCTTGTGGATGGCGGCCATCGCCAGCCTGGAAGCCGAAGAGCAGTCGCAGGCGCAGGCCTATCTGCAAAAACTGCAAGCTCTGCTGCCAGCCGATTCCGACGCCCTGCCGAAAATCCGGCAGATGATAGCCGAACTGGCGCAACCCGCCGCAGAGCCGAGTCAGGCCGCCGACGCAGCGAAAATTACTGTACAGGTCGCCGTGGATCCGGCCATCGCCGGCCGGGTGCGGCCGGAACAGATCGTGTTTATTTACGCCCAGGCGGTGGACGGCCCGAAAATGCCGCTGGCCATTGCCCGCAAGCGAGTGGCCGATTTGCCGCTCAGTCTGGAATTGAACGACAGCATGGCCATGCAGCCCAATCTGCATCTGGCTGATTTTAAACAGTTGCGTATTGTCGCCCGCATCTCCGCGACCGGCGACGCATCTACCCGGAGTGGGGATTTTATCGGCGAAAAGATTGTCGATATGCCGGTCGGCGAGCAGCCCGTCAGCCTATTAATCAACCAGGAAGTCAAATAATGGATCAATCTATCAGTTTCGATATCGATCTTATCAATCGCTACGATAAATCCGGCCCGCGCTATACTTCCTATCCCACCGCGTTGGAATTGCACGAAGGCTTCGGCGACGCCGAATACCGGCGGCATATCCAAAAGTCCAATGCCGCTGGCGGGCCACTATCGCTGTATTTTCATATCCCATTCTGCGATACGGTGTGCTTTTATTGCGCCTGCAACAAAATCATCACCAAGAATCGCGCCCATGCCGTGCCGTATCTGGAATCGCTGTGCCAGGAAATCGCCATGCAGGGCACGTTGTTCGATAACAGCCGACCGGTCAATCAATTGCACTGGGGCGGCGGTACGCCTACTTTTCTGAGTTACGAACAGATGAAGCAGTTGATGACGGCCACCAGCCGGCACTTTAATCTGCGCGACGACGATCAGGGTGAATATTCAATTGAGGTCGATCCCCGGGAAACCAACGATCAGACCATCGCTCAGTTGCGGGAACTGGGGTTCAACCGAATTAGTCTGGGCTTGCAGGATTTTGACGCCGCCGTGCAAAAGGCCGTTAACCGCCTGCAGACCCGGGAACAAACTTTCGCGGTGCTGGAAGCCGCCCGCAAGGAGGGCTTTCGCTCCACCAATATCGACCTGATATACGGCCTGCCGCTGCAAACCGAACGCAGTTTTGCCAATACCCTGGATGAGGTGCTAGCGCACGTCCCGGATCGGTTTTCCATCTTCAATTACGCGCATATGCCCAGCCGCTTCAAAACCCAGCGTCAGATCAATGAAACCGATCTGCCCAGCCCGGCGGTCAAACTGGAAATCCTGCAAATGGTGGGCAAAAAACTCACCGACGCCGGTTATGTCTACATCGGCATGGATCATTTTGCCCGGCCGGACGACGAACTGGCGGTAGCCCAGCGCGAAGGCAAGCTGTACCGCAATTTTCAGGGCTATTCCACCCATTCGGATTGCGATCTGGTCGGGCTGGGCGTCACTTCGATCGGCCGGGTCGGCGACGCCTACATGCAGAATATCAAGGAACTGGATGAATACGGGCAATGTCTGGCGGCAGGCCGGTTACCGGTGTTCCGCGGCGTCGATCTGGACGAGGACGATAAATTGCGCCGGGCGGTCATCACCCAGTTGATCTGCCATTTCGATCTGACGTTCGCCAAAATCGAAACCGATTTCGGCATTGTGTTTGGCGAATATTTTGCGGCAGAATTGCATAATCTTCAGGCCATGCAGGCCGATGGCCTGCTGACCCTGGACGCGGCCGGCGTTAAGGTGCAGCCGGCCGGCCGGCTGCTGATCCGCAATATCTGCATGGTGTTCGATAAATATCTGGCCGCCAAGCAGCAGCAGTTTTCCAGAGTGATTTAAAAAAACAGTTTCCCGTAAATCCTAATAAAGTTAGGTTAAGTTATGTAAAGTCACCTAGGTATTTTGCCGGACTTATTCGCTATCAAAGTTTTAGCAATATACCGCCAGGCAGTTTCCCTCCCTGCATGGCCGCCGGCTGTCCCGAACCTAAAATCAGGTTTTAGGGATTAAAATGTGTTCTGGTTTAAATGTCCTTAATATATAAACTTAATCAATTGGTTATGTTTGTGGGGCGGCTGGGCGCAATGCATCTGTCGTGGGTCGATGGCTTTATGGCCGGACACATCAGTATTAATAGAAGCTGAATAGTTTCAAAATCTAGTGCTAAAAATGGCGGATTATGTTTGTCCACAGCCGTTGGCGACAGACAGAAGGCAAAATAACAAGCGTACTTTCTATACGATTTTATGAATTATCCCTGTCACTATTGACAGGAGTCAAACAGCGGTGAGAGAGTATGACATACAATATTTACAGTCAATTTAAATTTACTTCTTAATAACTATGAGTAAGATCAGGATTTTATTTGTGTGCATGGGGAATATCTGCCGCTCTCCGACTGCGGAAGGCGTGTTTGCCGCACTGCTGGCGAAAAACAATATGACCGAACATTTCAGGATCGACTCGGCCGGCACCCATGCCTACCACACCGGCGATGCGCCGGATTTGAGGGCGCAAAAAGCCGCCAGAAATCGCGGCGTCGAAATCAAGCATATCCGCGCCCGAATCATCAACAACCGCGATTTCGAGGAATTCGATCATATCCTGGTCATGGATGAGGAAAACTTTACCCATGTCGACGGCATCTGCCCGGACGAGCATAAACATAAAGTGGCTTATCTGCTGGATTATGCGCCGCATTTCGATACGCGTGAAGTGCCCGATCCCTACTATGGCGGCTCCTACGGTTTCGACCGGGTGCTGGATATGGCGGAAGCCGCGGCGGAAGGACTGTTGCAGACCCTGCAACGCAACAGGCAGGGCGGATGAGCATTATTTCCAACACAGTCGGCTATCTGGACGGCGAAACGGTGCTGGAAGGTTTTTTTGCTTACGACGACGCCATTCACGGCCAGCGGCCTGTGGTGCTGATCCATCACGCCTGGGGCGGACGCGACGATTTCGTCGCCGAAAAAGCCGTCAAACTCGCCGAACTCGGCTATCTGGGCTTCGCTACCGACCTATACGGCAAGGGTGTGCTGGGAACGTCCAATGAACAAAACGCCGGCTTGATGCAGCCGTTCATGGCCGACCGGGCCAAACTGCAAAAACGCCTGCTGGCGGCGCTGGCGGCCGTCAAACTGCTGCCTTGGGCCGACAATCGGCGCATCGCCGCCATTGGTTTCTGTTTCGGCGGCCTGTGCGCGCTGGATCTGGCCAGAACCGGCGCCGATATTCGCGGGGTGGTGTCGTTTCACGGCCTGCTCGGCTCCCCGGCAAATATTCCGGTTCCGAAAATTAAAGCCAGGGTTCTGGTTCTGCACGGCCATGACGATCCCATGGTCAGGCCGGAGCAGGTGCTGGCGCTGCAAACCGAGCTGACCCTGGCCGGCGCGGACTGGCAGGTGCACAGCTACGGCAACACCATGCACGCCTTCACCAACCCGGTGGCCAATAATCCGGATTTCGGCACAGTCTATCAGCCGGTCGCGAACCGCCGCTCCTGGCAGTCCATGCAAAATTTTCTGGCCGAAACGCTGGCCGATTAAGGCCCGGCCCACCGTGCGGATGGCGGCCGAATCCGGCCTCAACCCGCCTCGATATGCCTCGGAATCAGGATGAAAAACCGGCCGGCGGATTTCATCAGCCCGGCCAGTTCGCCGGCCTGCGGCCCTTGTCCCCAATAGACATCGCCGCGTATCACGCCCCTGATCGCGCCGCCGGTGTCCTGGGCCATCAGCAGGCGGCGGATGCGCTGGTCGCCGTCCGGATGTTCGGCGTCCAGCCAGAGCGGCACGCCCATGGGCAGATAGTTTTTATCCACGGCCAGACTATGGCCTGCGGTCAGTGGGACGTTCATCGCGCCTATCGGCCCTTCCTGGGCTTTGGCGGCGGCGAGCTTGAAAAACACCACCGAACGGTTTTCCAGCATCAACTGCCTGCCTTCTTCCGGATGTTTTTCTATCCAGGCGCGTATGCTCTGCATGGAGATCTGTTCGCGGGGGATATAACCGCGATCCACCAACGATTTGCCTATCGGATGATAGGCGTGGCCGTTTTTGCCGGCATAGCCGACGCCCTGCACCCGGCCGTCGTCCATGATGATGCGTCCGGAACCCTGTATTTCCATGAAGAAGGCGTCCACTTCGTTATCCACCCACAATATTTCCGCGTGTTTGCCGGCCAGCGCCCCGCGGCGAATGGCTGCCCGGTCATGGTAGGGCATGAAGCGGCCTTTCTCCAGGCGGCCGTATTGGCCGTTACGCTTGATCAAATCAGCGGGCACGCCGTAGATCGGCACATTGTAGCGGGCGGTTTTTTGACGCGAGCCATGCAGCTCCGGCAGATAATAACCGGTAAACAGTCCGTCGAAGCCGCCGGAAGCGGCTACTGCAAAGGGACGGAACCATTTTTCGAAAAACTGTTTTTCTTCGCCGCCGCGCACCTGAATATTACACAGCAATTTCCAGTCACCGATACTGCCCAGAGCGAATACCCCGCCCAACGCCCGCTCGTCCGGCTGGCTCAGCCAGCTTTCGCAGGAATGTTGGAAGGATTTGAAGGCCGCCGCGTGATCATCCTGGCTCCAGCCCGGCAAATAGTTAAATTCGGTCGGATACAACTGTATGCCGGGGTCGGCCTTTACCGGCAGCGGCGCGCCCAGTCTGAACCGGGGCTCGGTTCCGGCATTTTGCGGGCCGGGGGGCGGCGCCGGCTTTTTCGGATGGGTGGCGCAGGCGGCGAACAGCACCGCCGCCGCCAGGAACGAGAGGGCGGCTTTCAGCCTGCGGCCGGCGCCGGCCAGAGCCAGTTTGAATTTGACCGCCTGTTGAGGGTTCATGACATCGCCGCCTGCCAGATACGGGCCACTTCCGCTCGCATGTCCGCAAATTCGCCGACCGGCGCAGTGGCGTCGTAGCCTTGCAGAATGCGATGGTGGGCGTAATCACGATAGTTGCAATAAGCCTGGGTCAGCAGCCTGGCGTCCGCCGCCGCGATAACGCCCAGTTGCTTCAGGCCGTGCAGCAGCCGTACGCTACCGGTTTCGAGGCATAGATCCGGATGGCCGGCGGTCTCGGCCAGCACCCCGTACTGGACGATGAACTCGATGTCGGCTACCCCGCCCAGACCCTGTTTCAAATCGAAAATGTCGGCTCGGCGCAGAGCCAGAGCCTGACGCATCTTTTCGCGCATTTCCCGGACTTCGGTTTTCAGGGTCTGCCGATCTCGGGGTAGGGCCAGTATCCGCAAGCGGATATTGGCGAATGCGTCCCGCAGGTCGCCGTCGCCGGTGATGAAGCGGGCGCGCACCAGCGCCTGATGTTCCCAGATCCAGGCATGATTTTTCAGATAGTCTTCGTAATAATCGATATGGCTGACCAGTAGCCCGGAGTCGCCGTTGGGCCTGAGGCGCAAATCCACTTCGTACAACACCCCGGACAGCATGCGGGTATCGAGAATGTGGCGGATTTTCTGCGCCAGTCGCAGATAAAACTGCCCGCAGTTGATGGGTTTCTCTCCATCGGTCAAAGCATTGTCGTCCGGACAGTTGTAGACGAACACCAGATCCAGGTCGGAGGCGTAGCCCAGTTCGACGCCGCCCAGCTTGCCGAAACCGATGATGGCGAAATGCGGGGCCGCCGCGCTGGCTCCGGGCGGAAAACCATGATTGCCGCCCACTAGCCGCCAGGCCTGCTGCAGCACCTGTTCCAGTATGGTTTCGGCGATCCAGGTCAGATAATCGCTGACCGTCATCACCGGAATCGCGGCCATGATGTCCGCCGCCGCCACCCGCAGCATGTTCAGATGCTTGAACTGGCGCAGGGCTATCATCAGTTGTTCGCTGTCCTGGCAGTCGATTTTGTCCAGTTCGCGCTGCAAGTTTCGGCGCAGGGCCGATTTTTTCAGCGGTTCGTACAGCCGCCTGACATCCAGCAACTCGTCGAACAGAATCGGGTAACGGGCCAGGAACTGGCAGATCCACGGACTAGCGGCGGACAGTTTGAGCAGATGGCTCAAGGCATCCGGATTTTCCGCTAGCAGCGATAGATAGACGTTGCGGCCGGTCACGGCTAGGATAAGCGCCAATATCCGTTCCAGGGTCTGCTGCTGGTTGTCCACCGCCGGCAGTTTTTCGATCAGTAGCGGGATCAGGCGCTGCACCACCCCCATGCCCTTACGGCTCAGGCGTTTCAGGGCCGGGCTGGTTCTAAATTCGGCGACGGCCTGCAGGATGGCGGCCGGCTGGACGCAGCCCAGTTCGTACAGAATTTCCTGCGCCTGTTCGTCGTCGGCCGGGGCGGCCCAGAGCAGGGCCTGGGTCTGTTGCCTGCTGTCCTGCGCGTCAAGCGAGAACACGTCGTTGAACAGGCCGTGCACCTGTTCGCGGACGCTGTTCAGTCGCTGCTTGAAACTGCACCAGCTGTCAAAGTCCAGCGACAGGGCCAGAATTTGGCGGACGCCGTCGTCGGCCGGCAAATCGTGGGTCTGCCTGTCCTGGTATTGCTGGATATGATTTTCCACCCGGCGCAGGAAGCGGTAGGCCGTTTTCAACTCCGCCGCGTCCTCGGCGGTCAGCAACTGCATTTCGCCCAGCACGGTCAGCACGGTCTGGATTTCCCGCTGCTGGAGGGCGGCCGCCTGTCCGCCCCGGATCAGTTGAAAGGCCTGGCCGATGAATTCGACTTCGCGGATGCCGCCGGGGCCGAGTTTGACGTTTTCCAGTTTGTCCTTGCGCTTGAGTTCCTGCATGATCTGGAATTTCAGATTGCGCAGTTCCTCGAAAGCGCCGTAATCCAGATAACGGCGGTAGACGAAAGGCTTGATCATAGCCAGCAATTGCCTGCCGCTGCGGGTGTCGCCAGCCACCTGCCGGGCCTTGATCATGGCGTAACGCTCCCATTCCCGGGCCTGGGTCAGGTAATAATGCTCCATGCCGTCGAAAGACATGATCAGCGGCCCGCTATCGCCGAATGGCCGCAGCCGGGTGTCAGTGCGGAACACAAAACCGTCAACGGTGATTTCGTCCAGCATCCGCACCAGGTTACGGCAGATACGGCTAAAAAACTCGCCGTAACTGATTTCCTTCTTTTCAGTCAGCATCCCGTCTTCGGCATAGGCGAAAATCAGATCGATATCGGATGAAAAATTCAATTCCCAGGCCCCCAGCTTGCCCATGCCCAGCACCACCAGATTGAAGGGCGCGCCGTCGGCCAGGGTGGGGGTCCCGCAACGCTGGCAAGCCTGGTGGTACAAAAAATCCAGACCGGCGGCGATGCAGGTTTCCGCCAGCGCCGTCAAATCGGCAAGGGTTTCGTCCAGTTCCGCCCAGCCGGCCAGATCGCGCCAAGCGATGCGCGCCATTTCCCGTCGGCGGAATAGCCGCAACCGCCTGCCCAGCTCCGCTTCCGAATCGACGCTCTGGGTTTGCAGGGCGGCCGGGTAGCCGTGGCGGCGCAACGGCGATAACAGATCGCCGGAACGGTACAGCTCCGGTAGCAGATCCGGCTGGCGCAACCAGCTTTCGCTGACAAACTGACTGCAAACGCAAACTTTCATGACGGTCGCGGTAAAGGCCGGATCGGCGAAACAGCCGGGTGGTTCGGCCGGAAATTTGCCGGCCAGTTCCGCCGCGAAACGCCCGGCCGGGGCCTGTAGCGCAGCCGGCAGGCTGACGGTCAGGGCTTGCAAGGTTGCGAGTAGGGTCATGGCGCGGATCCGGAACGGTGATAAAGCCGCAATGATACCTAAAATCGGCGGCGGCTCGCCAGCCAATACCCGGCTTAAATAACCGGAAAAGCAAATCCAGCCGGCGCAGGACAAAGGCTGCGACTATTTGCAGGCGTTCGATTCATAATCCTGTTTTTTGTCATTTTGCAGAAAGCCCCTATAATGCCCCGATAACTGATAAGGATGAAAAAAGGTCTATATTATATGAACGATGTTTCCGGCAGTTACGATACGGCCCGGGTTGCCGTGCTTTTACCCTGCTACAACGAAGGACTGTCGATTAAGGATGTGGTGCTGAATTTCCGGAAAGCGCTACCAGCAGCGACGATTTACGTCTACGACAACCGCTCGACCGACAATACCGCCGAGCAGGCGCGGGAAGCTGGCGCGATCGTCCGCGAAGAACTCTGGCCCGGCAAGGGCAATGTGGTCAGGCGGATGTTTTCCGATATCGAGGCCGACGTCTACGTCATGGCCGATGGCGACGGCACCTATGATCACACCGTCGCCCCGGAGATGATACAACTGCTGATCGATAGGCATCTGGACATGGTGGTGGGCACCCGCAACAATGTTTACCAGAACGCCCACCGGCTGGGCCACGGCATCGGCAACCGTTTCTTCAATGGTCTGTTTCGGAGCCTGTTCGGCCCGCTGTTCAACGATATTTTCTCCGGCTACCGGATTTTTTCGCACCGTTTCGTCAAAAGTTTCCCGGCGGTGTCCAGCGGTTTCGAAATCGAGACCGAAATGTCGGTTCACGCCTGCCAGTTGCAAATGCCGATTGCCGAGTTTCCGACCCAGTACGGTGCCCGCCAGGAAGGTTCGGTCAGCAAGCTGCGGACTTTCCGCGATTCTTTCAGAATCATGTTCACTTTTCTGGTGCTGTTTAAGGAAATTCGCCCGGCCCGGTTTTTCGGCATTTTCGCCCTGATTTTTTCGGTCGCCGCTATCGCGCTGGCGACGCCGCTGCTGTTTACCTTTCTGCAAACAGGGCTGGTGCCCCGGTTTCCGACTGCGTTTCTGGCCACCGGGCTGATGCTGCTGGCCGGCATCTGCCTGACCAGCGGTCTGGTTCTGGACAGCATCGCCCGCGGGCGACTGGAGCAGAAAAGAATCTGGTATATGATCAATTCCTCCAAATTTCAGTAAAACGCCGCAAACAAAAATAATATGTTCTTCCGTTTCCTGCTGGTCGGCGGCCTAGGGTTTGTCATCGACGCCGGCGTCACTTCGCTGCTGATCGCGCTCGGGCTCGCCGCGCCCCTGCTGGCTCGGATTCCCGGCATCATGCTGGCCATGACCTTTACCTGGCTGGCCAACCGATATTTCACCTACCAGGTTCATACCGGGCGTTCTGTAGACGAAGCCATGCGCTATGCGCTGGTGGCCGGCGTCATGGCCGGCCTGAATTATTCCATCTATTTCCTGCTGGTCAGATATGGGGTGTGGCCGGTGCTGGCGGTGACCATGGCCACCGCCTGTCAGACCGTGGTCAGCTTCCGCAGTTATCAGTTTCTGGTGTTTGGAGAAAAAATCATGTTTAAATCCTGGATGCAGGTGTTGCAGATCGCCGTGCCGATTCTGGTCATGCTGTCCGGCCTGATCAGCGCCGTGATGAGCTGGAGCAGCCGCGACTCGCTATGGGAAGACGAAATCATCGCTATTACCCACGGACTCCAGCCTTTTCCGACATTTTTTGTCGAAGTCTTGCGCAACGACATTCACCCCTTTCTGTATTTCCTGCTGCTGAAATTATGGATGCTGCCCAATCCAGGCTCCGATAGCTGGGCGCTGTTCAGCTCCCTGTTGTTGGCCATCGGCAGCGCTGCCGTCGTGATGTACGCCGCCTACCGTTATCATGGGCGTCTGGCGGCGCTCTGGGCCGGCGCGCTGTTTTGCGTGCTGCCGGGTTTCGCCGCCTCGGCATCCAGTCTGCGCATGTACGCGCTGGCGCCGGCCATCGCGGTCGGCTGCTGGGTTTTCAACCGGGAAGTGCTGAGAACCGGCAGGCCGGCGCTGGCCGGCGGATTGATCGTGGTGCAATTGATGCAGGTCTACACTCACGCCATTGGCTTTTTCTTTATGGCTTTTTTCGCGCTGGCGGCGCTGATCGAGGAATGGCGGGCCGGCCGGCCGGTATGGCGGCCCTGGATCATTGCCCAGATCGTTACCTTCATCGGCCTGCTGCCGGTGCTGGTCAGCGCGCTGCTGCGCGGCACTGACCCGCTGCCCATCCCCGATTTGCTGAGTTTTCTGCGTTTTCCAGCGCAACTGATGCTGCCCTGGGGATTCACCGGTACGACCGGGATGCTGCTATTGAGCGGCGTCATCTTTGTTTTTTACCTGTTTTTCGCGTTAAGTTATCGAACCACCCGCATCATGGCGCTGGTGATTCCCTGCGGCGCGTTGTTTACCGCGATTCTGGTTAGCTCCCTGGGCAAGCCGATGTTCAAGCCGCCGGTGTTCACGGCAAACCTGACGCCTTTTCTGGCCATCGGCGCGGCGGCCGGCGTCGCCCATGTCAATTTTCAGGCCTTGCGCCTGCTGGCGATGGTTTTGACGCTGAGTCTGGCCATGTGTACCTGGCTGCTGTTCGGCAAGGTCACCGGCGATGGCGACTTCAAAGCCGCTGCCGGCTATCTGAAGAACCATGTGCGGGCCGGCGATGTGGTCATTATTCCGAAATCCAGCATCTACTGGGGCATGATGCGTTATGCGGTGGGCTCGGCATGGGGCCGTCCGCTGGAGATCATGCCGTTGCACGATAATGAAGCCTGGGCCCGGCTCAAGATCCGGCTGGGGCCGCGACTGGTCGAATTACTGAGCCTGAATCCGGTCGCCGATAACGTCTATGCCGACGGGGTGCGCTATATCATGGAAAAGAACGTCGGGCAGGATCTTAAGGTCGCGCCGCATGTGTGGATAGTGCATTGCGACCGCTACCGGGATGCGGTAAACGTTACCGCGCCGTTGCGGCTGGATGGCTACCAACGCTTCGGCGACGACCTGACGGTCAGCGAAATGTCGCCCGACCCCGGCGGCTCGCTTACCCTCGTCAATCCCGCCCAATAGCCGACTCCGGGCATGCCGCCGCCGTCCGGCGGCGGGCGGGAAATTCCACCGCTGTTTTGACGATATGCGCGGCAATGTGTATATTCAGCGACAGGCGCGGCAAGGCCCGCTGGACGAAAACCGGACAGCGCGCCGGTCAATCGCTGACCCAATGCCGCTCCTGGCCGTTGTCCCGGTCTTTTTGCCGCGCTTTTCCGCCGGAAGAATGCGCGTCGCCCGCCACATTCAGGGACATTATTTTTTCACCGGATCCTACACTATAATAATTATTGAGGATTAATGCCATGCAACTGCAAGATCTATTCCCGCTCCTGCCCCAGGATTACGTTTATTTATTCCAGGAACTTTTTATCCAGTGTTACCGGTTTGCAATCGGCAACCCCTTCGTCGCCGGGACGCTGGTGGTCTCGGTCTGGCTGCTGACAACCATTTTCTACAGCATCCGCATCGGCATTTTGCGCAGTCGGCTGCGCATGCAGACTAAAACCGCACAGGAAACCCAGACCGCCCTGGACGCCGCCCGCGAACAAAATCAGCAGTTGCAGGCCGATATCGGCGTCCATCTGCAACAGGTGGAACTCGAACAGCAGCGCGGCATGGCACTACAGGAACGCATCGCCGAACTGGGCGGACAGATGGCGGAAGGCATCGTGGCCCTGGCTTCCAGGCCGGAACTGGGGCAGCAGGGGCTGAGCGTTACCCCGGATTTGCAGCCGGAGCATCTCTGGCAGCGTTTTCACGCCGCAGTTAAACATCTCGGCGAAAAACTGGTTGCGGAACAAAAAACCAGCGGCGAATTACAGCAGGCGGTCAGCGAGGAAGCGGCGAAGCTGGCGGAAAAAAACCTGCAGATGCAGGCCCTGCAATTTCGGTTCGACAGCCAGAAACAGCAGCTTGCCAGGCTGGAAGCCGGCATGGAGGAGCAGCGTCAGCAACTGGCTCAACAGCAGGAAGCCTTGCAAACCCAGCTCGCCGAACTGGAAAAACGCGGCCAGCAGCAAAACGCGGTCGTTGCCGCCGAACAGGCTGCTCAGTCCGCCATGACCCAGCCAGCCGAACCGGCTGCGGCGGCGGAAACCGTAAGCCTGACGCAGGAAAAACAGGCGGCAATGCCGCAAACCCTGGCGGAAACCGTTTCCGAGCCGGCTGAAACCTCGGCTCCCGCCCCCGAAATCGCGAATCGGCAAAAACCGCAACCGGCCCCGGCCGAAGCGACGGCGCAGGCGGCCAAATCCGGACTGGGCGGCAAATTCAAAACCATGTTAGGCGGATCGGCGTCGAAAAAAGCCGCCAAACCGGGCAGGTGGGCCGCTGAAGCGCCGCTACCGCCGGCGGAAACGGCCGCCGCCGCCCCCGAACAAACCCTGGGCGGCCAACCTGCTCCCGCCGCCGAAGACCAACCGAAATCGGCGGTCGCGGCGGGCGGCATGTTTGGCGACGTCCGCCGGAAAATCGCCAAAATCGACGCCATGTTCGGCATGGGGCCCGCCGCTCCGGCGACGGAAACCGTACCTAAGCCTGAACCTGAACCGGCTGCCGAAACCGCTGCTTCCGGGGCGGGCGTGGAAGTCGCTGGCGGGCCGGTAGCGGAGACCGCCGACAAGCCAGCGCGGAGTCGCGGCTTCAAAATTCCGTTCGGTTCTGGTAAGAAACCGGCCGCCGAACAACCGGAAACCGTCGCTCAGAATGCGGCCGAAAAGCACGGCGGCGGCCAGCTCAAAGGTTTACTGGGCAAATTCAAGCGCAAGGGCTAGTAGTCCGCCAATGTTATAATGATAAATAAGAGCACCCATCTGCTGCCAGGGTATTCTGCCAGAGGACGCCGTGAATACATCCATGTAGGCTTTAGTCGGCATCCATACCTCCTAAACCTCTGTCAAAATACCCCGACATCAGATTAGTCAATCCGTCAATATAACTTAGCGGACTACTAGGAGCCTGTCAGGGCGAGGATGGGCCGCATTTGCCCGACAGACCGGCGACTGTTTTTTTAGCCTCCGGGGAATTTTTACCGATTCCGGTTATCCTATAGGCAAGCGCTTATCGTCATACCACCAAACCATTGGAGTCATACCCTATGAACGCACAGGAACGCGACCAATTGAACCTGCTTCTCAAGCAACTGGTCGATTTTAAAGTCTCTACCAAGGACGCCGAAGCCGAAACCCTGATTCGGGAAGCGGCGGCCCGCCAGCCCGACGCCGCCTATCTGCTGATCCAGCGAGCCATGCTACTCGAGCAGGGGCTGAATAACGCCAAGGCTCGCATAGACGAATTGCAAAGACAATTGCAGAACAGCCAGTCAGGACAGTCAGCGCCCGGTTTTCTGGGCAATGATCCCTGGGCAGCGCCTGCCGCCGGTTCCGGCCAGGTACCCGGCGCGGCCAATTATCAGCCTTCAAGATACGCGCCGCCGATGCAGGGTCAACCCCAGCCTCAGCCGCATGCCGGCGGCGGCTTCATGGGCGGCGGCTCGAGTTTTCTGGGCAACATCGCCACCACCGCGGCCGGCGTGGCGGCAGGCGGCCTGTTGTTTCAGGGTCTGGAAAACCTGATGGGTCACCATAATTCCGGCTTCGGTCAGGGCGGCTTCGGTCAGGCCGGTTTCGGCCAGCAGGGTTTCGGCGAACAGTATCCCGAACAAACCGTCATCAATAACTACTACGGCGACGACAACGGCGGACAACTGGCCGATAACAGTAGCTATTCCGACGATAGTTACGCCAGCGACGACAGCGATTATCAGGATGACGGCAGCTCCGATTTCTGAGCGGGCCGACCCGGTTTTCGGTGTTTTTTGATTCCCCACGCTCCAACCCTCTCCCGCCGGGAGAGGTTCCGGATCGGTCGGCAGGCCGGGTAGCGCAACGCCAAGCCCGGCATGCCGATAATTTTCGGTATTTTCTGACAACTGCGCATTCTAATCGGTACAATATCGGCAAACCCGCTGTTTGCAAGGCTTTGCAGGCCGGGGGGTAGATTCCGATACCTTTTTGAATGAGGATAGTTCATGCTGGAACAATACCGAAAACATGTCGCTGAACGCGCCGCCGAGGGCGTAGTCCCCAAGCCGCTGGATGCCTCCCAGGTCGCGGGCCTGATCGAATTGCTGAAACAGCCGCCGGCCGGCGAGGAACAGTTTTTGCTGGATTTGCTGGTCAACCGGACGCCGGCGGGCGTGGACGAAGCGGCATATGTCAAGGCCGGTTTTCTGGCGGCGGTCGCCAAAGGCGAAGCGCAATCGCCGCTGCTGACACCGGAATACGCCACCGAACTGCTGGGCTCCATGCTAGGCGGTTACAACGTCGCGCCGCTGATCGAATTGCTGGATCATCCGCATCTGGCCCCCATCGCCGCCAAAGCCCTGTCCGGCATTCTGCTGATTTTCGACGCCTTTCACGATGTCGAACACAAAGCCGGGCAGGGCAATAGCCACGCCCTGCAGGTGCTGCAATCCTGGGCCGACGCCGACTGGTTCACCCGCCGGCCCAAGGCGCCGGAAAAACTGACCGTCACTGTGTTCAAGGTCAGCGGCGAAACCAATACCGACGATTTGTCGCCCGCCCAGGACGCCTGGTCCAGGCCCGACATCCCGCTGCACGCCAGGGCCATGCTGAAAATCCCCCGCGAAGGCGTCAGCAATGCCGAACGGCAGATTGCCGAACTGAAAGCCAAAAACTTTCCGGTGGCGTATGTCGGCGATGTGGTCGGCACAGGCTCCTCGCGCAAATCCGCCACCAACTCGGTACTGTGGTTCATGGGCGACGACATCCCGCATATCCCCAACAAGCGCGCCGGCGGGGTGTGCATAGGCGGCAAAATCGCGCCGATTTTTTTCAATACCATGGAAGACTCCGGGGCACTGCCCATCGAATGCGATGTCACCGGGCTGCACATGGGCGACGTGATTGATATCTACCCTTTCCAGGGGGTGATCAGGGCACACGGCGACGACGCCGAAATCTGCCGTTTCCAGCTCAAAACCGATGTCATTCTCGATGAAGTGCAGGCTGGCGGCCGCATTCCGCTGATCATAGGCCGCGGCCTGACGGAGCGGGCCAGGCGGGCGCTGGGGTTGCCGGCATCGACCGTGTTTCGGGTGCTGGACGGCGGCCAGGACAGCGACAAGGGTTATACCTTGGCCCAAAAAATGGTCGGCAAGGCCTGCGGTCTGCCCGGCGTGCGGCCGGGTGCGTATTGCGAGCCGCGGATGACCACCGTGGGTTCGCAGGACACCACCGGGCCGATGACCCGCGACGAACTCAAGGATCTGGCCTGCCTGGGCTTTTCCGCCGACCTGGTGTTGCAGTCCTTCTGCCATACCGCGGCTTATCCCAAGCCGGTCGATATGGCCATGCAGCACAGCCTGCCGGATTTCATCATGACCCGTGGCGGGGTGTCGTTACGACCCGGCGACGGCATCATCCATTCCTGGCTGAACCGGATGCTGCTGCCGGATACCGTCGGCACCGGCGGCGATTCGCACACCCGTTTTCCGATCGGCATTTCCTTTCCGGCCGGCTCCGGGCTGGTGGCCTTTGCCGCCGCCACCGGCGTCATGCCGCTGGATATGCCAGAATCGGTGCTGGTGCGGTTTAGCGGCGACATGCAGCCCGGCATCACCCTGCGCGATCTGGTCAACGCCATTCCTTACGCCGCTATACAGCGTGGTCTGCTGACCGTCGCCAAGGAAGGCAAGAAAAACGTGTTCTCCGGCCGTATTCTGGAAATCGAGGGCTTGCCGGATTTGAAAGTCGAGCAGGCGTTCGAGCTTTCCGACGCCTCCGCCGAACGATCCGCCGGCGGCTGCACCATCAAGCTGGGCGAAGCGCCGATCCGCGAATATCTCAATTCCAACATCACCCTGCTGAAATGGATGATAGCCGAAGGCTATGGCGATGTTCGTAGCCTGCAACGGCGGATCGCCGCCATGCAGGATTGGCTGGCGAAACCGCTACTGCTGACCGCCGACGCCGACGCCGAATACGCGGCAATCATCGACATCGATTTGAACTTGATTACCGAACCGCTGCTGGCCTGCCCCAACGATCCAGACGACATCAAACCGCTGTCGGCCGTGGCGGGAACCAAAATCGACGAAGTGTTCATCGGTTCCTGCATGACCAATATCGGCCATTTCCGCGCCGCCGGAAAACTGCTGGAAAAGGCCGCCAGTCTGCCGACCCGGCTGTGGGTCGCCCCGCCGACTAAAATGGATCAGAACCAGTTAGTTGAGGAAGGCTATTACGGCGTGTTCGGCAAGGCGGGAGCCAGAACCGAAATGCCTGGCTGCTCGCTATGCATGGGCAACCAGGCTCGGGTCGCCAAAGGCGCCACCGTGGTCTCCACCTCCACCCGGAATTTCCCCAATCGGCTGGGCGACGGCGCGAATGTCTATCTGGCCTCGGCGGAACTGGCGGCGGTGTGTTCATTGCTGGGCAGGATACCCGACGTGCCGGAGTACATGCAATATGCCGCCAGCATTGCCGAAAACGCCGCCGATACCTACCGTTACCTGAATTTCGACCGGATCGGCAGCTATCAGGATAAAGCCGGGGCAATATCATGACCCTCTATCTACTGGAACTGGGCGGGATGCTGATCATCATCCTGATCGCCGCGGAACTTTTTACCAACGCGCTGGAACATCTGGGCGAAAAGCTCGAAATTTCCGAAGGCGTCACCGGTTCGCTGTTCGCCGCGCTCGGCACAGCGCTGCCGGAGACGCTGGTGCCGCTGCTGGCGCTGTTCGCCGGCACGGCCAACATCAACGCCAACGAGGAAATCGGGGTAGGGGCCATACTGGGCGCGCCGCTGATGCTGTCCACGCTATCGACCTGCCTGATGGCGGCTTCCGTATTGCTGCGCCGTGGCGGGGGCGGTTATGTCAATCCGGAACGCAACGGCTTTTTGCGGGATCTGCATTTTTTTCTGTTTGCCTTTCTGGTGGCCGCCGTCGCCATGTACGTGCCGCCGGAAACCGGTTACTGGCGGCCGGTTTTGAGCGCTGTCCTGGTGCTGACCTACCTCGTCTATATCGCCCTGACCCTGCGGGCCTCCAGACAACTGGTCGAGGACGGCAACGGCACCGAGGCCGATGACGTGATGTTTCTGTCCAGAACCGGTCTGCCCACCAATATGCTGACCATCAATATCCAGTTGCTGATAGGTCTGGGGTTGCTGGTGTTTGGCGCGGAAGGCTTTATCGCCGGCATCCAGGGCGTATCCGAACTGTTTGGTGTCTCCGCATTGTTGTTGTCGCTGCTGATCATCCCTATCGCCACCGAACTGCCGGAAAAAGTCAACAGCATACTCTGGGTGCGCCGCGGCAAGGATACCCTGGCTTTCGCCAACATTACCGGGGCCATGGTGTTTCAGGGCACCCTGCTGCCGGCGATAGGCATTTTGTTCACCCCCTGGCAGCCCCGGATCGAGGTGCTGAGCGGGGTGCTGATCACCTTGCTGGCCGCGCTCTGGCTGCGGCTCAACGCCGGGCGGAACGGTTTGCGGGTCTGGGCGCTGATGGGCAACGGCGTGTTTTATTTTCTGTATCTTTATATCACCCTGTCGTCATGAAACGCCTGCTGATGCTGATGCTGCTGATCTGGCGGCAGCAGTTCAAGCTGTACTTCGCCGCCGCCATCATCGGTGCGCTGATCGGCGTCTTCCTGCTGGCGCCCAGTTACGATTACATCTACGCCCGGGAACAGTCGGCGTCGCCGCTGTCTTCGGTCGCCTATGTTTTCACCCAGATAAAAGACATGCTGATGGGCAGAATTTCCCATGACAGTCTGGTGCTGCTGATGTTTTATGCCGAAATCGGCGTCATGCTCGGTTTGTTGTCGCTGTTTTTGTACGGCGTGATCCACAAGCGGCTTATACAATTCGATTATCTGCAGGCGGAACTGGACAAGGATCTGCCTTCCATTATCCGCCAGGGCGAGGGGCCGCATCTGGAATTCAAATCCTCCTGGCGCTGGGATATGGCGGAGGCCAGAATCAACCGCAATCTGGAAAGCGTAGTGCTGAAAACCCTGGCCGGTTTTCTGAACAGTGCGCTGGGCGGCACGCTGTTGATAGGCGTGGCCGACAACGGCGAAGTACTGGGACTGGAAAAGGATTACCAAAGCCTGAAAAAACCCAACCGCGACGGCTTCGAGCAGGCGCTGATGACCACCATTTCCACCCATCTGGGCGCGGATCTTTGCCCGTTTGTGCATGTACTGTTTCATGTGGTCGATAGCCTGGATGTTTGCCGGGTCATCGTCTCGCCGGCCAATCGGCCGGTGTTTATCGAGCATGGCAATACGCCCCGGTTTTTTGTGCGTACCGGCGGCGCGACCCGCGAACTGAACGTGCAGGAAGCCCTGGGCTATGTGGCCGGCAGGTGGCGCTGGAAAAAATAGGCCGACCGACCGGAGTCGGTTCCCGGCAGCAGTTTTAGCCCTGTTTTTTGCGGTTTCTGTACCAGATCGCTACCACCGCCAGCAGGCTGCCTGCGCCGAGGATGCCCAGCATGAACCGCGGCTCGATCACCTTGACCGAATGATTTTCGTCCTTGAACCTGAATTTGGTCAGCACGCCTAGCGCCGGATCTGTGATGCCGATGGTGATGGATGTTGCCGAAACATTGGGCAATTGCACTTCGCCGCCGTCGAAAGGCTTGTTGTTGCGGGTGTCGGTGCTGACCATGCCCTCGTACAAGGGTTTGTCGCTCAAATGCGAGCCGGACAGACTGCGGGCGATTTCTTCCTCCAGTTGCCGGCTGGTCTTGCCGTCGGTTTTGATCCGCACAGGTTTCTGGTCGCCGACGGTAATGTCGATTTCCCCCTGCGAAGCCGACTGGGCTTTTTTGGACGTAAAGCCTTCCAGATATTCGACATCCGCCGCGTAGACCAGATCGATCGCAATCTGCACCCCGTCCTGATTAAAACGCCTGCCGTTCAGATCGTAACTCAGCGCCTGGTTGCTATAGTCGCGCACCGTCACGGTGGTCACGGAAAATCCGGCTTTATTGGCGACGACGATCTCCGGCTGATCCCGGGGCTGGGTGACCGTGACGCCGCGCCAGTTCGGATCCAGTTGCACCATGCCGTCCTTCATGGCGCTGACCAGCTTCTTGCCGATCTGCGCGGTGGAAGCGTTGCTGTCCAGTCGGGCGGCGTTCAGAAAGCTGATGCCGGTGGAGCGGTATAATTCGCCGTCGTCCATCCGCCATTCCACCGTGTACGAAAACAGGGAGTCATGGGTTTTGTTTGGCATGCTGGTATGGATGCGCAATTCGTCCTGGCTCGCCGGCGTGGCGCTGATGGCGAAGGCGGGCTGGAACAGGGCGGCGGATGACAATAACGAGCAAGTCAGGGCGAGCGGCAAGGGTGAGGTTAACTTCATTTTTATTTCCTGTTTCTGTCCTGGCGTAAAATGTTCACGGTAACACAAGGCCGAGAATTTAGGTAGGAATTTGGTCGGGGCCGGGCGGTGGCCTCCCGATGCCGCCGCTATTCCCGAAAAATCAGCCCCTGGCGCTACGGCAAAACCGCTCCCGGCGAAGCCGAAGGGTAGGGCGTGAACGGCAGGTCGTTGATTTGCAACAGTTCCAGCCCCCTACAGACGCGAAGACACGAGGTTTTTCGAAGCGCCCCAAACTGAAATAGCTATTCGGGCTGGATTTTCCGTTTCGAAAAACTTATACTCGGCGCGCCTGTTGTCCAGGGTCTGCCGCAACAGGTATGAACTAAATATTTATTCCAAATTTTGGTCTGAAGAGTTTATGTGCTGGAGTGGAGAAGCCTCGGCTTGCCTTGCGGCAAGCGGTTTTGTCAGTACCGCTTATTTTTACGGCAAGGGCGAGTCGAAAGTGCTCTGCGCCGCGCTGGCCTATTTTTCGCTGATGGAATTATTGCAGGCTTATACCTATACGGTAATAGACCAGTGTTTTAATCCGCGTAACCAGATCGCCACCCTGCTGGGCTATGCGCATATTGCCTTTCAGCCTTTTTTTGTGAACGCCGTGGCCATGCACTTCATTCCGAGGCGGGTGCGGCGGCGCATCCGGATCGGAGTGTATCTGCTGTGCGGCCTGGCCGCGTTGATATTCCTGCTGCGCATTTATCCGTTCGCCTGGGCCGAATACTGTTACGAAAAAAGCTACCAGTTGCTGGTGGCGACCGGTTTGAAATTCGACATGCCGTTTTGCGGCAAACAAATGTGCTCGACATCTGGCGACTGGCATATTGCCTGGGCCATACCAGCCAACGGCAGCATTGAAATGGCCAACGTCTACGTCTACGCGGCGTTTGTATTGCCGCTGCTGTATGGCTCGTGGAAACTGGTGCTATACCACTTCGTTACCGGGCCGCTGCTGGCGTTTTTAACCACCAGAAATATGAATGAATGGGCTGCGGTCTGGTGTCTTTATTCGATCGGCCTGTTATTGCTACTGATCAAAACCCCGGTCAGGCGCTATTTGCACATCGGGAACTGGTATGGCCTGTCCTACGGATTATTTGCCATCCTCAATCCGGCAAGGTTAAAATCCGGCGGCATAAAACTGCAATAGCCTTGCTAGAATATCGGGTATTTCCTTTAAAACAGGGCTACTATGCCATTTACACCCTTTCACATGGGCGCAGGTATCGCCGTCAAAGCGGCGATCCAGAGCAGATTTTCGCTGCTGATTTTCGGTTGGGCGCAAGTCCTGATCGATTTGCAGCCCCTGCTGGTCATCATCACAGGCAAAGGCGTTTACCACGGCCTGAGTCACAGCTATTTCGGCGCGACATGGCTGGCTTTGGCGGCGGCGGTTAGCGGCAAATACTTGTTCGAATTTGCTTTTCGCCTCATACGTCAGCCGCAGTTTTTGCCGATAAGCTGGCCGGTGGCATGGCTAAGCGGCTTTGTCGGCGCCTACAGCCATGTGCTGATAGACAGCATTACTCACAGGGACGTTAAACCCTTCGCGCCTTTCAGCCAGATAAACAACCTGCCCGGCAGGGTCAGCGACAGCGCCATGGAAATATTTTTGGTGTTCTGTGGCCTGGCCGGCTGCGTGGTGCTGTTTATATTGCGCGAGCGGCGGAGAAAGGACTGACAGCCGCAACGCAAAAATCGGTAGACCCTTCATTCAGCGTGGGTGGTTGGATACTCTCTTTAGATCATCAAGCCGTGGGGATGGATTCGCGCCATGGCGGTCAATGCGCGGCATGATCAAAGCCATAAGCGTTGGACAAAATCCTCATCAGGTGCTCAATGATGCCAGCCGTCGATTGAAAGCCAAAAATTAATGCGTAAATTTGGCTATACCGGCCTTTTAATCCTCAACGGCTTCCAGTCCCCTGAACACTGAACAGCGCTTGAACACCTCCATGCTGGGCTCCAGTTGTTTTTGCTGGCAAAATTTGGAAACCAGCTTGGTCAGGCCCTTGATATCCCGCCCGGTGGCGGTCGGGAAGCGCTCGGCCAGTTCGTCTATCAGCGCCTGATCTAGCGGCAGGCCGAACTGTTCGGTCATTACCCCCCAAATTTTACGTCTGTCCTTAAAGTCCGGAGTGTGATATTTAATCATGGCGATACAGCGGGAGATGATGGCTTCGTCTATATCGTCCACCCGGTTGGTGGTCAGAAACAGCAGGCCGTTAAAATATTCCAGCACCCGCAGAAACACGCCCACCACGGCGTTGGAGGCCAGATTGTCGTTGCGGCGCTTGATATAGACATCGGCTTCGTCGATCAGCATCACAGCACCCCAGCGCTGGGCGCGAATCAGGGTGTCTTTCAGGACTTTTTCCATTTCCGCCACGTTCAGACCGAGTTGGCCGGAATGTACCCGGTACAGCGGGCGCTTGATGATTTCCGAATACACCTCGGCAGTCAGGGTTTTGCCCACGCCGGCCGGGCCGGCGCATAATACCGTGGTGCCGCCGGATTTGCCGGCCACGATATCGTCGGTCAGCATGTCCATTTCGGCAGTCAGAATGTCGATTAGATCGGTTTGTTCCGGCGGTAAAATCAGCTTCTGTTTCAGTTCCGGCTGGTATTCGTAAGGCTGGGTGTCATCCACATGTATCCAGACATGGTGATGCAGTTCCAGATGGAACATCAGGATATAGCCGTGTACCGGCAGTTCGGTAAATGCGTCTTTGGGGATGTCGGTTTTCACCGCCGTCATGGCGTCTTCGGTTTTACTGTCGTAACGCAGGCTTTTTCCGGCCTTGCGCAGATAGGCGCCCAGAATGTCGCCACTGGCGTCCAGGGTCAGCGCCCGGTCGCTGATAATGTTTTCGTCGTTCACCAGCCGGCAGGCGCCGCCGGCAGAAGATAGCACCACGATGTTTTTCCGCGTCCAGTCGTTGCTACGGTGGCTGGCGGTGGGGTCTTCGGCATAGATGGCCGTACCCCAGCCGGAAAACTGTTCGCCGTAGCGGCTGCGCCAGTCAAAATACCGGCTGGCGGCATCGTCATAGCTGGCGATCAGATCCGGGGTTTCTTTCAGATAGCCTTTGCTGGCGAAGATTTCGGCAATGGTCAGGCCGTTTATGTCCTTACCACGTATCATCAGCGATTCCACCACGATTTTGCCTCTGGAATTGGCTTTCAGCTCGATGATGATGCGTCCGGCCTCTTCCTCGCCGGGTGGGGTGTAATCCAGCCGGGTAATCAGGTAGGGGCTGCTGCGGCCGCTGACGTCGGTATGAAACAGCCAGCCGCGGATGGCGTCTTCGGTCAGATAACGCGCCAGGGCGGGCAGTAACAGTTCCAGTTGATCCGGTTCGTAACGGGTTTTATCGCCATTAAACGCCTGTTGCAGGCTGGATAGCAGGGCGGCCTGATTGCGCATGGCCTGACCGTCATGGCTGTATAGCTGTTGCAAATACAGCCATTCCCCCTCCGCCAGTTGTCGGTAAAATACCTCAACTTTATTACCAAAGCGTAATTGTTCCTTTAATGTCATCAGGTGCGGAAAGTTGTCGATCAGGTTTTCCACATAACGGCGTTCGATCTGTAATTTCATGCTTCCTCCATGTGTTCGGCTATTGCCGTGTAAAGAATCTGGGCGATATGTTGCGGATGATTGAAGCCGCCATTGGCGATTTGCATCTTGCAGGAAAAACCGTTGGCCACCACTGCGGTTTGAGGTTCGGCGCGCAGAGCGGGGAACAGCGCCTGTTCGGCCATGGCCTGTGATAGTTCATAATGTTCGGCTTCCAGACCGAAATGGCCGGCCATGCCGCAGCAAGAGGATTCGATCAGTTTGAAATCCAGGCCCTGTACGGATTTTAAAACCTTGCGCATGGCCTTCATGGCTCCGACTGCTTTCTGGTGGCAGTGGCCATGCACTAGTACCCGTAATCCTTCGGCTTTGAAGTTCAGCGGCCAGCGTTTGGCGGTTTGCTCACTGGCGATAAACTCCTCCAGCAGCAACACCCGCTCCGCCAGTCCGGCTGCGGCGTCACCTAGATTCATTTTCAGATATTCGTCGCGCAGACTGAGGATGCAGGAAGGCTCCAGTCCCACGATCAAGCGGCCGACGGCGAGATGCGGCTGCAGTGCCTGCAATAGTTGCATGGCCTGTTGTCGGGCCTGGGCTATCATGCCATTATTGAAATAGGTGCGGCCGCAGCAAAGCCGATCGCCGCTACCCAGCACATGTACCGTATATCCGGCGGTTTTTAAGAGCTTGGCCGCGGATTCGGCCACGGCCGGGTTGAAATGACGGTTAAAGGTGTCCACAAACAGCACGACTTCTTCGGTTTGCCGCCCGGCAGAGTTGGCTGAAAGTGGCGTGTCAGGGTGCGAATGACTAGGGGCTGGTTCGGGCAGCCGGGCGTGGGCGGCGATACCGAACAGTTTTTCACCGGCTAGCGCCAGCCAGCGATGGCGGTTGCGGCTCAGCACCAGCCGCCGCGTGAGCGGCCAGCGCAATAGCCGGGGCAGATGCGCCCAGATTTTATGGCGTTGAGTCAGTGCGTTAGCCTGATGCAATTGCGCCAGATATTCGGCCTTGATCAGCGCCATATCCACTTCATTTTCGCACTCGCGCTTACAGCCCTTGCAACTGACGCATAGACTCATGGCCTCGGCCAAGGTTTTGTCCTGCAGAGCGGCCTGATGATTGGAATTCAGCGCGGTCTTCAGTAATTTTACCCGGCCGCCGGGCGATAGCAGGGCATTGCCGGTGATCCGGTAACTGGGGCACATCACGCCCTTGGCGATTTGTTCGCACTGGCGGCTGTTGATGCACACCGCCACGGCTTTGGCAAAATCACCGCCCGACCTGGGGATGTCGGCGTAGGCGTCGCCCATGCCGGCGTTTTCATAGGATGACCAGTCGAGAAACAGTTTCATAGCGTTTTGCGCAGTAAATAACAAGTTTCAAGCAAAAATAACGCCATGCTGGAACGGCCGGACGGCATGGGCTGGCGGCGGCCGGCATTGTTGGTTTTCCGACAATTTGCGGGGGTGGGTCAGGATAAGCCTGGCGTGCTTTGTTCGGCGCTTTGAAACCAGGCCAGTTTGTCGTGCAGGGTGACCACCGAACCGACGATAATCAGGGTGGGGGCCTTGAGCCCGGCCTGTTCCACGCGGTGCGGCAGGTCGGTCAGGGTGCCGGTCAGCACCCGCTGGTGACGGGTCGTGCCCTGCTGGATAATCGCGACGGGATGATTGGGCGGACAGCCGTGTTTTATTAGTTGCCGGCAAATCTGCGCCAGCCCGACCAGACCCATGTAAATCACTACGGTCTGATTTGGGGCGGCCAGTTGCGGCCAGTTGAGATCGATGCTGCCGTCTTTTAAATGGCCGGTCACAAAAATGCAGCTCTGGGCGTGGTCGCGGTGGGTCAGCGGAATTCCGGCATAACTGGCGCAACCGGAGGCGGCGGTTATGCCGGGCGCCACCTGAAACTGGATGCCCTGCTGCATCAGGGTCTCGATTTCCTCGCCGCCGCGGCCGAAAATAAACGGGTCGCCGCCTTTTAGCCGCACCACCCGCTTGCCCTGTTTTGCCAGATCGGCCAGCAGAGTGTTGATCGATTCCTGCGGCAGGCTATGCAGGTTGCGTTGTTTGCCCACATAGATTTTTTGCGCGTCGCGGCGGGCCAGATCGAGAATTTCGGCGGAAACCAGCCGGTCGTAGACGATCACGTCGGCCTGCTGCATCAGGCGCAAGGCTCGGAACGTCAGCAGATCCGGGTCGCCAGGCCCGGCCCCGACCAGATAGACTTCGCCTTTGCCGGCCGAGTCCGTCGATTGTTGCAGGGCGGCGTGCAACTGCGCTTCGGCCTCCTGTTGCCTGCCGACAAAAACCAGTTCGGCAATATTGCCCTGTAAAACTTTTTCCCAGAACATTCGCCGTTGTCCGGCGTCCTGCAAACGCTGTTTGACCTGCGGTCTGAATTTTTCCGCCAAAAGCGCCAGTTTGCCGAATGCGGCGGGAATCATGCTTTCGATTCTGGCTCGTAACAGCCTGGCCAGCACCGGCGCGTTGCCGCCGGAGGACACCGCGGCGATGACCGGCGAGCGGTCGATGATGGCCGGAAAAATGAAATTGCAAAGCGCCGGGGTATCCACCACATTCACCAGCAGATGCCGCTGTTTGGCGGCCAGGGCGATTTCGGCGTTCAGGGCCGGATTGTCGGTTGCCGCCACCACTAGCCGCATGCCGTCGAGATCAGCTGTTTCGAAGGCCCGCTCATGGATCGACAGGGCGTGGTTGGCCGCCATCGACCGCATGTTTTCGGCCACCCGGCAGCCGACCACCGTCACCGATGCCCCGGCGCGGCATAGTAGTTCGGCCTTGCGGGCGGCGACTTCGCCTGCACCCACCACCAGGCAGGCTTGCTGTTTCAGATCAAGAAAAACGGGCAAATAATTCATGGCATTTCGATATTGTCGGGCTAAAACACGGCAGGCGTCAGGCCGCCGGCGCTGGCGGCGACCTTGAGCAGGCTAAAAAAATTCCGTTTGAAAAGGATGATATGGTTAAATACTAAAAACCCTCGTTATAAAATCCCTGCATCATGAACGAATTCGATTTGGAAGTGGACGCCAGGGGCCTGATGTGCCCCTTGCCGCTGTTACGCCTGAAAAAAGCCATCATGGAGATGGAGAGCGGCAATGTGGTCAAGATTATCGCCACCGATCCTGCCGTGCATCTGGATTTCGGGGTTTATATCGATCAGGCCGGGCATCAGTTGCTGACGGTCAGCAGGGCAGCGGAAATGCAGATTTTTTTCATCCGGAAAAAATGAGGAAACCGGAAAACCCCGCGCTTCGGCAAGCTTGCATGCGCCTTGTCGAAGCGGCGGTTGTCGGTCTTGCCCCGCTACGCCCGTAAACTGATGACAGGCCAGTTCGCTTCTCTGGCGACCTGAAACAGGATGTCGTCGGGATCGACCGCCACCGGATTATCCACCAGATTCAGCAGCGGCAAATCGTTATGCGAATCGCTGTAAAACCAGCTACCTTCCAGGGTTTCCGTACGGCCTTCCAGCCATTCCTCCAGTTGTTCCACCTTGCCGGCCTGATAGCAGGGGATGCCGACGAATTTGCCGGTATAGCGGCCGTTGGCGACTTCCGGGGTGGTGGCCAGCAGATTGCCGATGCCGAACAGCGCGGCGATGGGTTCGGTGACAAAGCGGTTGGTGGCGGTCACCACCAGCAGTGTGTCGCCCTGCGCCCGGTGTTTTTCCACCAGCGCCAGGCCGGCTTCCAGCACCAGGGGCTTGATGATCCCGCTGATGAACTCTTCCCGCCATTTATGCAACTGCTCGACGTCGTGCAAGGCCAGCGGCGCCAGAGAAAATTGCAGGAAGGCTTCTATGTCCAGGGTGCCCTGCTTGTATTCCTCGTAAAAGCGGTTGTTGTTGTGTTCGTAGTAATCCCGATCGACGATGCCGCGATCAACCAGAAATTGTCCCCATAAAAAATCGCTGTCATCGGCGATCAGTGTGTTGTCCAGATCAAAAATCGCTAAAGTCACGGTAAACCTGTTGTAGTAAATTAAACAAAGCGGTGGTGGCTTATACCGCTTATTTGTGGAACAATTGCGACATTCAAAAATAAAAAGGCATGGCGCATTTTGATTTTAACATCCAAAAGTTAAAAATGGGCTGCTAATAACACAGGTTTTTTACATGATAGACTCGAAAGGATACAGGTCTAATGTCGGCATTATCCTATGCAATGACCAAGGTCGTGTATTCTGGGCCAAGCGCAAGGGCGCGAATTCATGGCAGTTTCCGCAAGGCGGTATTGATTGCGATGAAGATCCGGAAACAGCGATGTATCGGGAATTGTGGGAGGAAACGGGCCTGACTGCGGAACACGTTCAATTGCTGGGACGGACGCGTTACTGGTTGCGCTATAAACTGCCGGACAAATATGTCCGCAAGCATTCGTCGCCGCTGTGCATAGGCCAGAAACAAATCTGGTTCATCCTGCGGCTATTGACGGATGAAACCAATGTCCGCTTCGACTGCGGGCACAAGCAGGAATTCGACAACTGGAAATGGGTGGAATACTGGCATCCGTTGAAAGACGTGGTGTACTTCAAGCGCCGCGTTTACCGCAAGGCCCTGGAAGAACTGGGGGTGTTGCTGACGGCGGAGGATGTCGAGGTTGACGCCGCCGGTTTTCTGTCCGGGAAATGACCGGCTGTCAGTAACCGTGGCTGTTCCGGTTCAGGCCGGTCAGGACGTCCGGTATCCGATGGCATTCGGTGCTGAAACTGCCGTCGGCGGCCAGTTCGAACAGCCGGTAGCCGGGGCTTTCATCGCTCACAGCCATTTCGGGGGCAAAGGGCTGAAACTGGAAGCAGGTGGACGGCGCGGAAAAAATGCCGGTTTCGCCGCGTCTGGCGTTGATTTCCTGGTGCACATGGCCGAAGGCGATCAGCTTCACCTGCGGATGTCTGTCCACAACCGCCAGCAACTCGTCGCTGTTACGGATTTGCATGGTATCCATCCACGGGCTGCCGCTGCTGATGCAGTGGTGGTGCAGGGTGAGCAGACAGGGCGCGTCCGCCGCCGCCAGTCGCTGTTCCAGAAACAGCAGTTCCGCCGCGGAAATTTCCCCGGCCGGGGAATCGGCCAGCCGGCTGTTCAGGCAGACGATTTGCCAATTCTGCAATTGCAGAAACCGGGCGCAGCTCACTCGGCCGCCATGCAGAATCCGCTGCATCAACTCGGGATCGTCATGATTGCCGGGCAGGCACAAACAGGGGGAGGGGTAGGCTTGCAGCTCGGCCAGTATCCGGCCGTAGCTGGCCGGGCAGGGCTCCTGGGCCAGATCGCCGCTCAGCAGCAGCAGATCGAACGGGCCATGATGGCGATGCGCGTGTTCCAGCACCCGCCGGAAGTAATAGCCGGTATTCACCCCCAGCAGGACGCCGGTTTCCTCGGCCATGAGGTGCGGGTCGGAAATTTGCAGGATTTTCAGCATCGTCGTAACCGGGTCGGTAAATTCGGTGATCCATTTTACCACGCCGGTCAGGGCGGCTTCCAGGCGGGCGGCGGTGTGGGGTCGGCGGGTCAGGATACGCATCCGCCGGCGATTCATGTAAACTTTCAAGGCCGGACGGGTCGAAGCCCGCCGGCGGCTATTTGAACACAGCGTACTGAGGAAAACATGCAGCTCATAAAAATCGGCGGCCTTGGCGTCGTCGCACTATTTTCCCTGGCGGTGCAGGCGGAAACCGTGTTTGTCACCCTGGAAAAGGATAACGCTCTGGCGGTGGTCGATCCGCTGGCCGGCAAACTTGTCAAGATCGTGCCGGTTGGTCAAAAGCCGCGCGGTATCGCCATCAGTCGGGACGGCAAGTTTTTATATGTCGCCGCCAGCGATGAAAACACCATCAAGATCATCGACAGCGACACGCTTCAGGAAACCGGCCGCCTGCCGTCCGGCGCCGACCCGGAAACTTTCGCCGTCAGTCCGGACGGCAAGCTGATGTATGTCTCCAACGAGGACGACAGTATGGTCACCGTCATCGACATTGCCGCCGGAAAAGCGGTGGACACCATCAAGGTTGGCCTGGAGCCGGAGGGAATAACCGTCAGTCCAGACAACCGCTGGGTGGTCAGCACTTCGGAAACCACCAATATGCTGCACTGGATAGACGTCAAAACCCGGCAGGTGGTGGAAAACACCCTGGTGGAACCGCGGCCGCGCGCCGCCAGCTTTACCGCGGACAGCCAGCAGCTCTGGGCCACGTCGGAAATGACAGGCACGGTGGTGGTGGTGGACGCCGCCAGCAAACAGATTCAGCATAGCATTCGGCTGCTTGTCCCCGGCGTCAGCGCCGACCTGGTTCAGGC
Source organism: Methylococcales bacterium (assembly GCA_028707085.1). Classification (GTDB taxonomy): domain Bacteria; phylum Pseudomonadota; class Gammaproteobacteria; order Methylococcales; family Methylomonadaceae; genus Methylomonas. Next base: position 185,889 of record JAQTUW010000001.1, read on the forward strand.
CGTGGGCGTGGTCATCGACAATCAGCGGCGTTATGCCTATGTCGCCCTTGGCCCGGCTAATCGGGTGGCGGTCATCAACGCTCAAACCTATCAGGTGGAGAAGTTTTTGCTGGTCGGGCAACGGGTGTGGAATCTGGCTTTCTCGCCCGATCAGAAACGACTGTACACCACTAACGGCCTGAGCAACGACATTTCCATCATCGATCTCGATGAACAGAAGGTCGGCAAATCGGTCGCCGTAGGCCGTAATCCCTGGGGCGTGGTGGTCAAACCATGATCGAGGCGGCTTTGAGCGTCGAAAATTTAAGTTTCGCCTATGGCCCCAAAAAAGCCCTGGACAACGTCAGCTTCAGCGTTCGCGCCGGAGAGTGCGCCATTTTGCTCGGCCCCAACGGCGCAGGCAAAAGCACACTGTTTTCGCTGATCACCCGCTTGTACGACGCCAGACAGGGCAGCATCCGGCTGTGCGGGTTCGATGTCAAAAAAAACAGCCGCCAGGCTTTGGCCAGACTGGGCGTGGTGTTCCAGCAAACCACGCTGGACGCCGACCTGAGCGTCACCCAGAATCTGCGCTACCATGCCGCCCTGCACGGTATCGGCCGCAAAGCCGCCGACAAACGCATCCGCGAGGAACTGGAGCGGTTGAATATGTACGACCGGCGGCAGGAAAAGGTGCGGCAACTCAACGGCGGACACCGGCGGCGGGTGGAAATCGCCCGAGCCCTGCTGCACAATCCCAGCCTGCTGCTGCTGGACGAACCCACCGTCGGCCTGGACATGCCCAGCCGGCAGGCCATCGTGGAGCATGTGCACGATCTGGTGCGGCGACAGGGGCTGGCCGTGTTGTGGGCTACCCATCTGCTGGACGAAATCGGCGCACAGGACAGTCTGGTGGTGCTCGACAAAGGCGTGGTCAAAGCCGGCGGCAGACTGGCCGAAGTTTTGCATGCCACCGGTTGCGGCAATGCCGCCGAGGTGTTCGCCCGTTTGACCGGGGGAGGGGTGGAATGAATATCCTGCATTACTGGCGGGCGCTGTCCGGCATCGTGGGCCGGGAACTACTGCGTTTTCTGCACCAGCGCGAACGTTTCGTTTCGGCGCTGGTCAGGCCGCTGGTCTGGCTGTTCGTGTTTGCCGCCGGTTTTCGCGCCGCGCTGGGCATCGCCATCAGTCCGCCTTACGAAACCTATATCCTCTATGAGGTCTATATTACCCCTGGGCTGATCGGCATGATCCAGTTATTCAACGGCATGCAAAGCTCCTTGTCCATGGTTTACGACCGGGAAATGGGCAGCATGCGCATGCTGATGGTTTGTCCGCTGCCGCGCTGGTTTCTGTTGTCCAGCAAGCTGATAGCCGGCACGGCGGTATCGGTGTTGCAAGCCTACGCCTTTCTGGGCATCGCCTGGCTGGACGACATCCAGGCTCCGCCGGTCGGTTATCTGTGGATACTCCCGGCGCTGCTGCTCAGCGGCATGATGCTGGGCGCGCTGGGTCTGTTGCTGTCCTCTTTCATCCGCCAACTGGAAAACTTTGCCGGGGTGATGAATTTCGTCATCTTTCCGGTGTTCTTCATGTCCACGGCGCTGTATCCGCTGTGGAAAATCAAGGAGTCCAGCGAACTGCTCTACATCCTGGCCGAATATAATCCGTTTTCGCAGGCCGTGGAGCTGATCCGCTTCGCTCTTTACGGCCAGCTTAACCTGCAGGCTCTGCTGTTTACCGCCGGCGCGTTTATTTTATTCATGGCGGCGGCCATATTCGGTTACAACCCCAGCAAGGGGATGATGGTCAGAAAGGGTGGCGGTGATTAGGGAGGCTTGGGACGTGCTACGGCTCTCTCAGGTTAATGCTGCGTCAAAGTCAGGGCGTTGGTTGTCGTTGGAATGGTTGTCACCGTAAAGGTAGTCGAAAGCTTACGGCGCAATACGTTGTCGCTATTACGCCCTATGGGTTGCTGGCGCACCGATGCCGTCAGGTGGACGGCGTTCATCCCATTGTTCTCCGGTTCCGGTTTGGGTTATTCGGGTGGCTGTTTGCGGTTGCGTCTGGCTTTGAATGTAATGCTAATGGGCTGCATGGTGGCTTCATCGTCTATGATCTGCATTTTGGCGATCAACAAATCAAGACTCAGGTTGAGCGATTCAAGCACATTTTCGGGAAGCTCGAACAAGGCGTTTTGCATGATGCCTCGTGGATGAGAAGGGGCTAGTGATATGATTTCATTTGCTTTTTCTGTCAGGCTGAGGGTGACGACCCGCTGATCCTGGCTAATTCTCTCGCGCTTGATCAGACCTTTTTTCGCCAGTTTGTCCAGCAGGCTGCTGGCGGTGGAGTGGTGGATGGACAGCGCCCTGGCCAGTTCCGTTACTTTTAGACCGGGGGTTTTGGTCAGTTCCCACAGTATCCACAGTTGTGCGCTGCTGACCCCGCAATGGGTTTCCACCAGGTGGGAATGCTGCTGTACGGCCTTGATGATCAGGCGGAAACGTTTTAGTGCCTCAAATGCAGGCTGCACATTATTGTTTATTGTTTCCAGGCTGGTTTTTTCCATAAAAAATGTGTATTTTCTGAGAGAGAGTCAGAGATTGAAGGCCTATTAAGCTTTTTGATATTTAGGGTTAATCAAACTTTCAAGTATAGCATATGATTTTATGGCTGAAAAATCGGGAAGCTGGCAATGCTACGCTAAAAATTCCCTCGGCCGGTGCGTATTGACATTTAGTATGCAAACCCCGACAATCTGGAGCAGTCATCCACTTCCAGTGCTGTTGGAGGTTCTACCCAATTTTGGCTTTAATTTTGCGCTGACCATCAATTTAGTGCAGTGATCGGGAAAAGTTTCCGGAACCGTTCGCCTGTAGACGAATGGCGAAGTTTTACTACTAAAGTATTTCATGTTCAATATTAAGCATATCAATCCACTGTTTGTCGTAACGGTCGTCGTACCGACTATTTTATCCATTTTGTACTTTGGTTTAATTGCTTCAGATGTTTACATTTCGGAATCGAAGTTTGTGTTGCGCGGCCCGGTGCGGCAGAGCGAATCGCCTATTAGTTCGCTGTTAAAAGGCAGCAGCTTTTCCAGTTCAGACGATGACGCCTTTGCGGTGCAGACTTATATTCTTTCCCGCGATGCGCTGAAAGTGCTGAATGACAAACTGGCCGTTGGCAAGGCGTTTTCCAGTTCGGATGTCGATATTTTCAGCCGTTTTGGCGGATTTGGACCGTGGGGAAACAGCTTTGAGGAATTGTTCAAATACTACCAGAAAAAGATCGGCGTCGAGGTGGATGAGACCAGCGGCGTCTCCACCCTGCTGGTGCATGCCTTTACCCGCGAGGATGCCTATAAAATCAATGAAGAACTGCTGGCGCTGAGCGAAGCGCTGGTTAACAAGCTGAATGAACGCGGCCGGCAGGATTTGATCGTTTTCGCCGCCGGCGAAGTTGAAATTGCGGAGAAAAAATCCCAGAATGCCGCGCTCGCCCTGTCGGTCTACCGGAATCAGAAAAATGTGATCGACCCGGAACGTCAGTCCACCATCCAGCTTCAGCAGATCGCCAAACTGCAGGAGGAACTGATCGCTTCCAGAGGCCAGTTGATACAGATGCAGACTTTTACCAAGGATAATCCGCAAATTCCGTCCATGCAGTTGCGGGTTGACAAATTGCAGCAGGAAATCAATGCGGAAACCAATCGCGTCGCCGGCGGCGACCGTTCGCTGGCCAAAAAAGCCTCCGAATACGAACGGTTGGCGCTGGATCGGGAATTTGCCGACAAATTGCTGTCCAGCACCCTGGCTTCGCTGGAGTTGGCGCGTAATGAAGCGGTGCGCAAACAGGTGTATCTGGAACGCATTGTCGAGCCTAATCTGCCGGACGAATCGCTGGAGCCGAAACGATTGCGCGGCATACTCGCCACATTTCTGCTGGGCATGATCGCCTGGGGCGTGTTGAGTGTGCTTCTGGCCAGCGTCAGAGAGCATCAGGACTGAGCATGGCGATCGATGCGGCTGTTGATTTTCATCGTTCCCTGCTGATTCAGGTTCGCATCATCGGCGCCTTGGTCATGCGCGAGGTCATTACCCGCTACGGCCGGCATAATATCGGCTTTATGTGGATGTTTGCCGAACCCATGATGTTTACCCTGGGGGTGGCGGCATTGTGGACATTCGGCGGCGGCGGGCATAACAATATGCCGGTCATCCCTTTCGCGGTGACCGGCTATTCATCGGTTCTGCTGTGGCGGAACATGCCGGGCCGCTGTTCCGGCGCGGTCGCGCCCAATCTGGCGCTAATGTATCACCGCAATGTGAAAATCATCGACATTTACGCCTCCAGAATCATACTGGAATTTTGCGGCGCCACGCTGTCGTTCACCATTCTCAGTCTGTTTTTTATTGCCATCGATGTCATGTCGTTTCCCGCCGATACTTTAAAAGTCATCATGGGCTGGTTTATGTTGTCCTGGTTCGGCACCGCGCTGGCGGTTACGGTCGGAGCGCTGGCCGAAATATATGAGTTCGTCGAAAAAGTCTGGCATCCGATTACTTATCTGACTTTTCCGCTGTCCGGCACCATGTTCATGGTGGACTGGTTGCCGACTTCCATCCAGAGTGTTGTGTTGTATCTGCCCATGGTGCATGGTCTGGAACTGTTGCGGGAAGGCTATTATGGTTCGGCGGTGACCGCCCATTACGATATGTCCTATATGGCGATCATCTGTTTGTGCCTGACCCTGTTCGGGCTGACGCTGGCCCGTGAAGTGGGCCGTAGGGTGATGCCCGAATGATCATGCTGGAGAACGTCTGCAAACGGTATGAAACCCGTTCGGGTTCCCGGCTGGTGCTGGACAATATCAATTTGGTCGTCAAGCCGGGTGAAAAAATCGGCATCCTGGGCCGCAATGGCGCCGGCAAGTCCACGCTGATCCGGCTGATCAGCGGTGCGGAACACCCAACCAGCGGCCGCGTTCATCGCGGCATGAGCATTTCCTGGCCGCTGGCGTTTTCCGGCGGCTTTCAGGGCTCCCTTACCGGGCTGGATAATTTGCGCTTTATCTGTAGGGTCTATAATGCCGATATCGAGCAGGCCATACCCAAGGTGGAGGATTTTTCGGAGCTGGGCATTTACCTTAGGGAGCCGGTGAAGAAATATTCGTCCGGCATGCGCGCTCGTCTGGCCTTCGCCGTCTCCATGGCGATCGACTTCGATTGTTTTTTGATCGATGAAATCACGGCGGTAGGCGATAGCCGGTTTCATCAAAAATGCGAGGTGGAGCTGTTCGAAAAACGTAAGGACAAGGCCATGATCATCGTTTCGCACCATCCTGTGGAGATTTTTTCGTATTGTCAGCAAGCGGCGGTATTGCATGACGGAAAAATCTTTGCCTTTGATACCGTGAATGACGCGTATGACTTTTATCAAAGCCAGGGGTAATGGATAGGGTAAAGCCATCGACGGTTGGTCAGGTCAAATCGCGTTTGCTGCCGTTGCCGTTGCCGGTAAGATTTCTGGAATGGCTGATCGAAAATCTGCCCAGAAAACGGCTACCGGTCGAGCTTGATCCAATCGCCGATATCCAGCCGACAAACGAAGCCGATGGCGAATACCGGGCGACCGGGGTCGAGCCCCATTTCGAAATGCGGTTTTTGCCCGGCGCGCCGCTGAAAAAAGGCTGGTATTATCTGGAAACGGCAATTACTCATCACAATGGCAGTCGGGAGATGCAGCTTCGCGCCGCGAGTGGCGACAGCACCCCAGGCATCAGCATACCGATACCCAGCAATATCCGCGGCACGGTACGCGAGGTGTTTTATCTGCCGGCGGATGTAGAGCGTCTGTACTGGCTACCGACCAGATCTCCGGGTTTTTTTTCCCAGTCCGCGCTGCTGTTGCACCGGATTTCAGCGCTGGAAAGTTTTTATCGGCGATTTTACCGAGTCTATTATGATTTGTGGCGGTTTCGGCACAGTTCGATTACTCGGGCGGTAGGACTGGGCTGGCGGGGTGCGTTCGGCAATCTGCACGACGCCTATTTGCGGACGGCCGAGCTGAGAATCAGGCGGATGGCTCACAATGATTATGCAGCGTTTATAGGCCGGCACGATAGCCTGAAGAAAGGCGAAATCGAGACGATGCGCCGCCAGGCTCGGCAACTGCCGCTGCAGCCGCTGATTTCCATCATCATGGTCGTGGAAGATGCGGTTCCGGGATTTTTTAAGGAAGCGCTGGAGAGTGTTCAACAGCAGCTATACCCGCATTGGGAGTTGCTGCTCAGCGTCGATCCGGATGCTGACAGAAAAATCCATAAGATCGTCGAGGAATGCAGCCGCAGCCGGCAGCGAGTGAAATTGCTGCCGGCCGGGCTGGGTGTTTCGGTAGCCGGCATGCTGAACAGAGCCGTTTCGGCCAGTGCCGGCGGCTTTGCGATGCGGATGCATCAGCACGGCCGTCTGCCCTTGCATGCTTTATATTGCATCGTTCAGGAAATCAACCGTTTTCCGGATGCGCAGTTGATTTATGCCGATCACGATAGCGTCAATGAAAGCAATGACCGTCTGGAGCCGCGATTCAAACCGGACTGGAATCCTGAGCTGTTTACTAGCCACGACTATCTGGCCGATCCGTGCGTTTACCGTCTGGATCGCTTAAAACGGCTGGGCGCTTATCGGCAAAATTTTGCCGGGGCGGAAGACTATGATCTAAAGTTGCGTTATATCAAACAGTTGACGGATGCCAGCATCCGCCATATCCCCAGAATTCTGTATCATGCCCGGCGAATAGAGCCTGAGCAAACAGACGAACAGAATGGGTCGTCTGTCTGGCAAGCTGTCAAACGGGCGCTGGAAGATTATTTCGCCGATAGCGGCAGCACAGTTGAACCGGCTATCGAGCCGGGATTTTTCCGGATCAGGCATGCTCTGCCGGCAAAGTTGCCGCTGGTCAGCATCGTTATCCCCACCCGGGATCGGCTGGACATACTTAGCGCCTGCGTCGAAAGCATCCGCGCCAAAACCAGTTATCCAAACTGGGAGATGCTGGTGGTGGACAATCAGTCCCGGGAACCCGAGGCCATTGCCTATCTGGCGAGTATTCGCCAGGATCCGCGTATCCGGGTTATTTCTTACGATCTGCCTTTCAACTATTCAGCCATCAATAATTTTGCCGTCCAATATGCAAATGGCGAAATTCTGGCTTTATTGAATAACGATATTGAAGTGATTGCCGACGAATGGCTGGCGGAAATGGTCAGTTATGCGGTGATGCCCCAGGTTGGCGCGGTCGGCGCCAAGCTGCTGTACGCAAACGGCGTGGTGCAGCATGCCGGGGTGATACTGGGCGTGGGCGGGGTGGCCGGGCACGGACACAAGTATCTGCACGCTCGGGATCAGGGCTATTGCCACCGGGCGGTGCTTGCCCAGAACTTGTCCGCCGTGACCGGGGCCTGCATGGTGGTCAGAAAAAGCTGTTATCTGGAAGTCGATGGCCTGGACGAAGCAAACTTGGTGATCGCCCTGAACGATATCGATTTTTGCCTCAAATTGCGGGATGCGGGCTATAAAAACGTGTTTACGCCCTATGCTTTATTGTATCATCATGAGTCGTTGAGCCGTGGCCATGACGATACCCCGGAGAAGCAGGCCATATTCAGAGCCGAATTCGAGTATATGCAGCAAAAATGGAACGTCAAATTGCTGGACGATCCGGCATATAACCCGAACCTGACCCTGGAATATGAAAATTTTTCATTGCGCGCCAACTGAAACCGCACTGGTGGCGGTTATTGTTCCGGCCAGCGCCACTGCCTGCCGTGTTCATGGCGTCCAAAATCGATAAAATGCTGATAAGGCGGTATGGCGTTATAAAATATATCCAGATTAAGAAACAGGTAGGCATAAGGATCGAAATTGGCGGGAACAGCGGGGTTGCCGGCATTTTCCCGGTCTATTTCCGTCAGTCTTCTAATGACGTGGGCCAGAAAATCCTCCCTGGCGGTTGGTTTAGAGTCTGTTTTGGCTATACGAATCGTTAGCCAATTCCTTAAGTACATTAGGCTGGCGTTCCGCGATCTTGAATAAGGTTTTTGCGGCCCCGGTGGGTTGTCTGCGCCCCTGCTCCCAGCCTTGTAATGTACGCACCGAAACCCCTAATAGCTTTGCAAATTGCAGTTGAGTTAGCCCAGTGTTTATTCTTGTACTGGCCGCCGACGTCAGTAGTTCATCACGCTCTATTGTACCATCGGTCAAAGTCACTAAACGACGCACCGTGCCGTCAGTTTGCGGGATAAATTCGGTTTTACGCGCCCACTCCCCCGCTTTCATCTGGCGTACAGACAATAATAGGTCATCACAAAATTGTTTCATTTCGTTATCCATTTTCTGCATCCTCTTTCAATTGTTTTAAAAATGCCGATGGTAAATTGTCAAACTTGGCTTTTGTGTAAACGATGATCAGAACAATGACACCGGATTCCAAGCGATTAAAGTAAATTACCCTCGCCCCACCACGTTTGCCTTTTCCATCCGCCGACCAGCGAACCTTACGCATACCGCCAGTTCCTGGAATCACGTCGCCTGCAAGTGGGTTATCAGCAATCCAGCATTTAAACGCTTCTCGCTCACTATCAGACCATGTGTCGGCTGCGTACTTTTCAAATATGGCGGTTTCAATAATGGTATACATATTTATATGATACGCCATTGGCGTATATTGGCAATCTATTTTTTAACAAAGAACTTGATTGATCAGTCCTTAACCGATACGGCGCCGGTCGCAGCATCCGGCTGCGGTCATGGATATGAGTTTTGCCAATCAGGCTTTGTGCATGGCGTTTTTGCGGCAATATGGGGTTCTGTGGAAGAACCCCTTCTAAGCTATCCTATGAGACTTTGGTGTTGTTTGTTAAACTCACCCTAGGAGCCTGTCCGAGAATAGAAAACCTACTACGGAAAAGCCCTTTTGGCCGGATTTCCTGCGCATTTTCGTTAAATAGCGCAACTATTCCGCCTCAAATACCCAAAAAATCCAACTCAAAATGGCTTGCCCTCGCTACGGCTTCTATTCTCGGACAGGCTCCTAGGCTGGGCAATCCTCTAAACTTAAGCCCCTATCCCCATCAACACGTTGATTTGTAGGCATGTTTGCGATGAGGCTTAGGGTGATACTGGGCGTGGGCGGGGTGGCCGGGCACGGACACAAGTATCTGCAGGCTCGGGATCAGGGCTATTGCCACCGGGCTGTGCTTGCCCAGAACTTGTCCGCCGTGACCGGGGCCTGCATGGTGGTCAGAAAAAGCTGTTATCTGGAAGTCGATGGCCTGGACGAAGCAAACCTGGTGATCGCCCTGAACGATATCGATTTTTGCCTCAAATTGCGGGATGCGGGCTATAAAAACGTGTTTACGCCCTATGCTTTATTGTATCATCATGAGTCGTTGAGCCGTGGCCATGACGATACCCCGGAGAAGCAGGCCATATTCAGAGCCGAATTCGAGTATATGCAGCAAAAATGGAACGTCAAATTGCTGGACGATCCGGCATATAACCCGAACCTGACCCTGGAATATGAAAATTTTTCATTGCGCGCCAACTGAAACCGCACTGGTGGCGGTTATTGTTCCGGCCAGCGCCACTGCCTGCCGTGTTCATGGCGTCCAAAATCGATAAAATGCTGATAAGGCGGTATGGCGTTATAAAATATATCCAGATTAAGAAACAGGTAGGCATAAGGATCGAAATTGGCGGGAACAGCGGGGTTGCCGGCATTTTCTCTGTCTATTTCCGCGAGTCTTTTAATCGTATACGTCAAAAAGTCTTCCTTGGCCGTCTGCAGTTTTGAAAGACACCAATCGGCTATTTCGCGGTCGATAGCCTGTTTATCGGAATCGGAAAGCGTTTCGGCGGATGTTCGGTTTAAGCCGGCGTCGATAATCTTGATTTCCTCAAGGTCATCAAAAAAGGTATGATTCAGCCATTTTATATCAGCGGCATGGCGTAACATCAAAATTTGTATGATATCGGAACTGATTTGCGTTGCCGGCATCAGACTCCGGTTTTTGGTTATCAGCAGCGTGGATAACTCCAGCGAATACTGATTGCCGGCGGCCTGATTAAGTCGAGAGATGATTTGCTGTTCATAATCGGTCAGGCTGCGATTGACTCTGCTGCTTATAGCAATAAAATCGTGCTTATCCGGCTGAAGACCTATCGCCATTAGGAATGCGGCATCAATGTGGTTTGCGACGGCGTCATAATGTAAAACCGTCATATTCTGCCGACCAAATTCCTCGCTCAGGAGTTTTAATGAGGCCATGGGATAAATAAACTGATCGGTTTCGCAAAACTCGGGAAATGATTTCAGGATCGCGCCGGCTTTGATGAACTGGCTGTAAAGCGACTGATAATAAGGGCCTATGTTGCGTAAGAATGTGATGAACCTGATCTGTATCCGTAGTGGTTGGCACGCAACTTTGATTTGTCGCCATTCTTCTGGCCCGAACGCGGTAAAGTCCTCCGATGAGCAGACTGCAGTTTTACAATCCGCAAAATAAGCTTCGAGTAATTCGCATAAATCATTAACCGGGATGGTACGATTAAAAAGTTGATTATATAAGTATTGACCATTACCAATAGGCAGTGATTTTTCTTCGCTGGCGGGAAAAACATAACTTATACCCGCTTTGCTCAGCAGTGCATCATTATTGACTAGATATGCTTGCAGCGCTGTCGAGCCTGTTTTGTGAGTGCCAGTATGAAAATAAAGGGTGCGAACAGCTTTTGATAAATATTTTGACGCTTTCGATTTAAATATAGACATAATCGGCTACTATTACCTTATTGTTCTGATATGATCATTATTAGTGTTGGAATAAATTTTTTATCTGGTCTGATGTAATTAAATTGCAAGCCGCTGTTTTATCGGGTTTTTGAAAAAACCAGGGTTAATATCAATATATTTTATATATTTTGTTACAGGAAAATAAAAAGCATGGCGTCTGGTCGGACGTGTTTCGCCAGCTTTAATGCGCTGGCGCTCAGTAGGTAGACACGGAAAAGACCGGTTTATAAAGCCGCCATTGGCCTCAGTTTTTTTGCTGAGTATAACGCCGGATACCGGCATGCTTGCTTCATTCATATGTTTTTATTGCAAAATTGTTACAGGCCAGACTTTTGATTTCCATTCTACAGGCGGATAAATTTTTGTGCAAACTAATGTCGATATGAACAATGTTTGCATAAGACAAAAATTAGCGGCGGCGGGTAAATCCCCGACGACCGGACTTGCGGATATTGTGATGACTGTCATGCATTATTTATTGTTTTTGATAGAATAATGCCAGATTAGTCGCCAGATGACTTTTTGGCAATTAAAGTTTGCTTTCCGATAGTTTTCGGGTTAAGGTTCAAATCGAATTGTAATGAATTTTCATATTACCAAACGTTCATAAATTTAGAGAGATAAAGATGGGAAGCTTGGACAACGGCCCAATAGGCCGGATTAATTCATTGAATGATTTGTTGGGGCTGGATGATCAGGTTTTTATTCGCGAAGCTTACCATGCCTTGCTTGGTCGGGCGCCTGATATTGAAGGCATGGGATATTACCTTGATTTGCTTCGTAAAGGCGACTGTAAGCTGGAGATTCTTAATCAACTGCACCATTCGCCGGAAGGTCGAATGTATACCGTGGAGTTGCCAGGGTTGAGCAAGGCAATCAGGCAATACCGCTGGAAAAAAAATATCCCATTGGTCGGTTCTACCGACAGCGAGGAAGTCAGGGCCATCAGGGTGCTTGAAAAACAAATCCAGCATAGCAATCTGCTGAATGAAAAACGTTTCGAACAGCTCCTTAAAGCAGTGCAGGAAGACAGGAGTGAGTACCGGTTTGGTAAAATCCACCAGTTGCTGCTTGAAGACAAGTATGAAGCAAAACTTGAGCAGATATATCAGACTTTGCTGGCCGACAAGAATGAAAGCCGATTTACCCATATTCAGCAGTTGTTGACGGATGACAGGCAGCGTGTACAACTGGGGGCTATACATCAGTTATTGCTTGAAGACAAGAATGAGAACCGGTTTGCTCAGATTCAGCAGTTGCTGTCGGACGACAAGCAGAGCGAGAGACTGGATGAAATATACCAGTTACTGCTTGAAGACAAGAATGAGAACCGGTTTGCCCAGATTCAGCAGTTGCTGTCGGATGACAAGCAGAGCGAGAGACTGGAGGAAATACACAAGTTATTGCTGGAAGACAAGAACGAATACCGGCTGGCCAGAATCCATCAGTTATTGCTGGACGACAGGAGCGAAGATAAGCTGGATCAGATCAATAAACTATTATCAACCGATAAAAACCAAAATTACTTTTCAGAAATAAAAGAATTATTGCTGGAAGACAAAAACCAGCCAAGATTTACTCAGATACACCAATTATTACTGAAAAGCAATACGGAGAATCTGCTTGCAGAAATACGCAAACTGTTGCTGAACGACACCAGCGAACACCGGTTTGCCCAGATACAGCAATTGCTGGCGGATAATCAGCAAAATACCCTGCTGGAAAGCGTTCATCAGTTGCTGCTCGAAATTAAAAATCAATTAAACGGCAATGATGCGCCGCCTGTAGTATTGCCGAAACTGAATGAAAAGGGATTTTTGATTCTGGATGAAGAATTTGACGACGAATGGTATCTGAACAGATATCCCGATGCCAGGGAAACCAATTCCGATCCCTGGGAGCATTTTGTCCGGCATGGCCTGGCCGAAGGCAGACTGGCCAGTTCCCTGGGGCTTTCCATCTTCGATCCGAAATATTATCTGCTTAATAATCCGGATGTGGCGGACAGTCCATTGTCGCCGATACAGCATTTCATGAAGTACGGCAAACACGAAGGACGTTCCGGTTCCTATAGCTCTTTCAGCGGCATGGAAACCATCAGGCCGGAACCTCTGGAATATACCACGCCATTGCTCAATACCAAAGTCAAACTGATCGCGTTTTATCTGCCGCAATACCATCCCATTGCCGAAAATGACGAGTGGTGGGGCAGAGGGTTTACCGAATGGGCCAATGTCATCCGCGCCACGCCGTTTTATGAAGGGCACGAACAGCCCCGGTTTCCGGGAGAACTGGGTTTTTATGATTTGAGAATTCCGGATGTGATGAAACGTCAGGCCGAACTGGCCAGAACCCATGGCATTTTTGGTTTTTGCTTCTATATTTACTGGTTTGGCGGCAAGCGTTTGCTGGAAAGCCCGGTTGACATGCTGTTGCGCCATCCGGAAATCGATATCAATTTTTGCTATTGCTGGGCTAACGAGAACTGGACGCGGCGCTGGGATGGCCTGGATGACGATATTCTGATCGGGCAGTCGCACAGTCCGGAGGATGATATTGAGTTTATCAAAAATATTGCTACGGCCTTCGCCGATAAACGGTATATTCGGGTGGCGGGCAAGCCGATGTTGCTGGTATATCGGCCGAATCTGTTCCCGGAAATCAGGGAAACGGTGAATAGATGGCGGCTATGGTGCCGTAATAACGGGGTGGGCGAGATTCATGTCTGCTTTACCACTTCTTTCGATGAAGGCAATCCGCTGGAGATGGGGATGGACGCCGCCATCCAGTTCCCGCCATTGAGCGGTAAGCCTCAGCATATCAACGAACTGATCCGCGTCAGCGACGGCCGATTTGCCGGGCAGGTCTATAACTATCAATCTTCGGTAAACGGCGCCGCTTTTTACGAGCGGCCGAAATGGCTGGAATACCGGGGAGTCATGCCTTCCTGGGATAATACTCCGCGCAAGCTGGAGCGCGGCATTTCCTTTTACGGCGCCACGCCGGAATTATATGGCGAATGGCTGGACACGGTGGCGGCCGAAACCTGCGCCAGTCTGCCCGATGAACAGCGTTTTGTGTTTATCAACGCCTGGAACGAATGGGGCGAGGGCGCCTATCTGGAACCGGATCGCAGACGCGGCTACGCCTATCTGAACCGCACCCGGCAAGTCATGGCCAAATACTCGGATACCGCCCGCATCAACAGAACGACGAGGACGCAGGATATTGCGGTGATCGTTCATTTGTATTACGGGGATTTGTTTGAAAACATTGCCGGATATCTGGATAATCTGACAAATAGCGCGGATTTTTTCTTTAACGTCAAGGAAGACGCCTTGCCCGGAATGGAAGCCATCATCAAGCGCCGCTACGCCGATGCCGTGGTTGTGGCTTATCCGAATCATGGTCGGGATGTGCTGCCGTTTTTGCATATGCTGCCGCATATGCTGAGGCTGGGATATAAAGCCGTTTGCAAGATACACTCCAAAAAAACCGAACACCGCAAGGACGGCGATCAATGGCGGGACGATGTGTTTAACAAGTTGCTGGGCGATAAAACCGCCATTGCCGGCTGTCTGCAACAGATCGGCGCTGGCGCGGGCGTCGTGGCGCCGGCCGGGCATCTGCTGGTCGCGGGCGATTATTGGGGCGCAAACGCCAGACGGGTGAACGAACTGGCGATAAAAATGGGCTGTCCGGAACAATGGCTGCACGATTTTCTGTTTCCGGCCGGCAATATGTTCTGGTTTGCGCCGGACGCCTTAAAGCCGCTGCTGTCGCTGAATCTGACGGCGGCGGATTTTGAAGCCGAGGCCGGTCAGGTTGATGGCACCACGGCCCACGCCATCGAAAGGCTGGTGGGGCTTGCCGCCATGAAAAGCGGATTCGGAATTGAAGAGACGGCTGGAGAAGCAATGTCTGTCGGGCAGGAATATGCTTTTGCGGCAAAAACGCCCAAAGTCTAGCTTCATGTTATAGGTAAACGACTTCAGAATTTTGTTAGTGGCTTAAATTATGAATTGGATGGGAGATTGTATCGACTTGGTTCCTTTTATGCGAGCGACTTTCTTTAAGTGATTAACGGAGAAATATAAATGGCCGAAAATGATGTCATAGCTAACGGCGGTTATTGCCATTGCTGTAGAACTGAAACAATTTTTAAGAGTTCTAATTCTTGGTTGAGAGATTATTATATCTGTAAAAACTGTAAATCAATACCGAGACAGCGACATCTTCAGTTTATTCTTGATAAGTACTTCATAGGATGGGAGGATCTAAAATTACATGAATCATCGCCTTCTAACGATTTGATTTCGAGATATTGTAAATCATACTCAACTTCGCAGTTTTTTAGTGATGTCAGTTATGGGGCTGAGGTAAAAGGTGTTAGATGCGAGAATTTGGAAAGTTTAACTTTTGCCGATAATACGTTCGATATATTCATTACTCAAGATGTTTTTGAGCATATTTTTAATCCGAATCTTGCAGCCAGTGAAATTATGAGGGTTTTAAAGCCAGGTGGGGCGCATGTTTTTACAGCGCCGAAACATAAAGGTATTTTGAAAAGTTATCCAAGAGCAAAGCTGGTTAATGGACAAGTTGTAAATATATTGGATGAGCAGTTTCATGGAAATCCAATTGGCGATGGCAGATCGCTTGTAACCTGGGATTATGGGGATGATTTTGAATGTTTTTTATTCGAATGGACTAAATGCCCGACTACCACCTATGTCACTCGAGATAGACGATTAGGTATAGATGGTGAATATTTAGAGGTTTTTGTGACAAGAAAAATTTGATAAGGGTATTTGTTTTATTAAAAAATAATAATTTTGTGTTATATATATTAAAACAGCTTAAGGCATGAAAGAGAAAATATTATGACAAGTGCAGATAATAAGCTAGTATTCCAGATAAATTCCTTGCAGGATTTGTTGGCGCTGAATGATGAGGCTTTTATCCGGGCGGCGTATTTTGTGCTGCTTGCCCGCAGTCCGGATAATCAAGGGTTGAAATTTTATCTGCATCTAATTCGGGAAGGAGCCTGCAAGGAGGAAATACTCGCCAAGCTTAGTTACTCGGACGAAGGCAGACAGCGCAAAATCAATTTGCCCGGGCTGAAAAAAGCCATCCGGCGCTATCATTGGCAGCAATTACCGGTTGTCGGCCCGCTGTTCAGGGTGCGTTCGAACGAGAAGGATAAAAGATTGCGCGTCATCGAGAACCAGCTATATATGCTGAATGGCGAGGGCTGTCGGGTGGAGAGTATGCTGCTGAGGATACAGGACAGGCAGCCGATCGAACTGGTCGGCGAGGAAGAGGGCTTCGACGCTGACTGGTATCTTGGCTTTTACGTCGATGTGCGCGAGGAAGGCGCCGATCCGCTGGAACATTACAGGATACACGGCCAGGCTGATGGCCGGTTTCGTAACCGGGCCGAAATGCTTCAGGCCCGCGTCCGTAAATTTGGTAACCCTGATTTCGGCCCGGCGGACGATTTTGATGCCGACTGGTATCTGGAGTTTTATCCGGATGTAAAGGCCGAAGGTATCGATGCGCTGGAGCATTATAACCGGTACGGCAAGGTGTATGGCCGGTTCCGCAATCAGGCGGAAATGCTCGCCAGCCGTGGTTCTAAGGCCCATGCCGCGGCGGCGGAAGAGTATGTTTTCGATCCTGAATGGTATCTGGAATATTATCAGGACGTAAGGGCCGAAGGTGTCGATGCGCTGGAACATTACAACCGGCACGGCAAAACCGATGGCCGCTTTCGCTGCCAGGCCGAGATGCAGGATAGTCTTGCCCGGCAAGCAGCCGAAGCCGCCGCATTAAAATATGCTTTCGATACCGAGTGGTATCTGCGTGTGTATCCGGATGTCAAGGCCATAGGCATTGATCCGCAGGAACATTACCGACTGTATGGCGAGGCCGACGGCAGGTTCCGTTGTCAGGCCGAAATGCTGGACACATTATTCGACGCCGAAGCCTATCTGAAAAACTATCCCGAAGTGGCCAAAATAGGTCTCGATCCGCTTAGCCATTATATGGAATATGGCTGGAGTGAAGGCAGGCTGACCGGCCATTTGCCGCTAACCCTTTTCGATCCTGATTTTTACCTCAGATGCAATCCTGATGTCGCCGACGCCGGTATCGGCGCTTTACGGCATTTTTTGCTTGATGCCGGCAGGGTACAAGGACGGCCTTATACGTCCTTTGCTGTTCTAGACGCCATTGAGCCAGAACCGCTGGTTTATTCAAGTCCGCTGAAAAACACCCAGGTCAAGCTCATTGCCTTTTATTTGCCGCAGTACCATCCGATTCCGGAAAACGATCGCTGGTGGGGTAAGGGGTTTACGGAGTGGAAAAACGTGGTGCGCGGCAAACCCTATTACCAAAATCATGAACAGCCGCGTCTACCCGGCGAACTGGGTTTTTACGATCTGAGAGTCGCCGACGTCATGCAACGCCAGGCCGAACTGGCCCGCGTACACGGTATCTACGGTTTTTGTTTTTACGTCTACTGGTTCGGCGGCAAGCGGTTGCTGGAAAGTCCGGTGGAGATGCTGCTGCGCCATCCGGAAATCGACATCAATTTCTGTTACTGCTGGGCCAATGAGAACTGGACGCGGCGCTGGGACGGCCTGGACGATGACGTGCTGATCGGGCAGGCGCATAGTCCTGAAGATGATATAGGCTTTATCGAAAGCATTGCGCCGGCCTTTGCCGACAAACGTTACATCCGGGTTGAGGGCAAGCCGATGCTACTGGTTTACCGGCCCGGCCTGTTTCCTGATATCAAGGCGACGGTGGGCAGATGGCGCGACTGGTGCCGGGATAATGAGGTAGGCGAAATTCATGTCTGCTTTACCGCCGCTTTTGATAGCGGTAATCCGCTGGAAATGGGCATGGACGCCGCGGTGCAGTTCCCGCCGGTTTCGATGCCGGTTCAGGATATCAGTGAGCTGATCAAAAAAGCCGATTCCGAATTCAGAGGACAGGTACATAATTATCTGTTTTCCGCCAAAAAAGCCAAACACTATGTCCGGCCGGACTGGCTGGAATATCGCGGGGTGATGCCATCCTGGGATAACACGGCGCGGAAAATGGAAAGAAGCATCTCGTTTTTTGGCTCTACGCCTGAATTGTATGCGGAATGGCTGGACAGCGCCGTCGCCGAGACCAAATCAGCCCTGCCTGCCGAACAGCGTTTCGTATTTATCAACGCCTGGAATGAATGGGCGGAGGGCGCTTATCTGGAACCGGATCAGCGGCGTGGTTACGCCTACCTGAGTCGCACCCGGGAAGTCATGGCCAGATATTCCGATCCGGTGGTCAATCAGCGGCAATTGCTGAAAAAAACTAAAAAGACGCATGATGTGGCGGTGATTGTGCATCTGTATTACGGCGATTTGTTCGAGGTGATCGCTCGCTATCTGGAGAACTTTTCCGGCAACGCCGATTTGTATTTCAGCGTCAGGGACGGCGCGTTTAACGAAATGCAGGCCGAAATCAAAAGCAGGTTTCCAGACGCCATCGTGCTTTCCTACCCGAATCGCGGTCGGGATGTGCTGCCGTTTCTGCATGTTTTTCCGCATATTCTGAAGCTGAATTATCAGGCGGTGTGCAAGGTGCATACCAAAAAATCCAAGCATCGGCAGGACGGCGATCACTGGCGGAACGATGTGTTCAACAAGTTGTTTGGCGACAGGCAGACGATTTCCGCCTGTCTGGAACAGATTAAACAGGGCGCCGGCGTCGTGGCTCCGGCCGGGCATTTGCTGGAAGGTAGTTTTTATTGGGGATCGAACGCCCAGCGAGTGACGGAACTTGCTGTGAAAATGGGTTGTCCCGAAGAATGGTTGGCCAAATTTTCCTTTCCGGCCGGCACCATGTTCTGGTTTGCCCCGGAGGCTTTAAAACCCTTGCTGGATCTGAAGCTGAAAGCGGAGGATTTTGAGGCCGAAGCCGGCCAGGTCGATGGCACGACGGCGCATGCGGTCGAGAGACTGATTGGTCTGACGGTGATGAAAAGCGGGTTCAGTATTGGCATAAGCGATGGCGAGGCCGAAGATGGACGGGATTATCCTTTTGCGGAGAAATCCTGAGCAATCCGTGGCTGGCCCGCCGCCATGACAAACATGATTTGCGAGGTTGAATATGAATATCCGGTTTGAGCGTTGGCGTAGCGCGCTGTTTCTTAGTCTGCTGCTGGTCTGGTTTTCGGGCTATGTTCATGCTCTGGAGCCGGATAGTCGCGGCGCGCCCGAAGATGCCGGTCATTATGTTGTGGCGGCCTATTATTTTCCGCAGTGGCATGTCGATCCGGCCAATGTGGCGCGCATGAAAAAAACCTGGACAGAATGGGATGCCATTAAAGCCGCTACGCCACGTTTTCCAGGGCATTTGCAGCCCAAAACGCCACTATGGGGTTATCAGATGGAGGACGATCCCGGCGTCATGGCCCAAAAAATCAATGCCGCCGCCACGCATGGCGTCGGGGTGTTCATCTTCGACTGGTATTATCACGACAGCGGCCCTTTTCTGGAGGGGGCGCTGGACAAGGGCTTTTTGCAGGCGCCTAATCGTGAGCGCATCAATTTTGCAATCATGTGGGCGAATCATGCGCTGGCCGGCGAGCCCGGCGCGGTATCGAAAGCAACTTTCGACAAAATGTCCGATCATTTGGTGAAGGATTATTTTACGAATCCGGCCTATTTCAAGGTGGAAGGCAAGCCTTATTTCTCCATTTTCGAGGTCGATTCCTTTGTAAACGGTATGGGCGGGGCGGAAAACGCCCGAGCCGCGCTGGACGGATTGCGCAAAAAAGCCATGGCGGCCGGTTTGTCCGGCATCCATCTGAATATAGTGGACTGGCAGTTGCGTAATCGTCCGGACGCGGCAAAATTGCTGCAAATACTGGCTGCCGATAGCGTCACCACCTATACCTGGATTCATTTCGTGCCGTTAAAGGCTTTGGGTTTTCCTACTGTGGATTACCGGGTGGCGGCAAACTGGTTTAGAACCCTGGAAAACAAGGAAAAGGCTGGTTATGGCGTACCTTATTATCCCAATGTCACCATGGGTTGGGATTCGACCCCGCGCATGCCGGCGAATGAGCCGTTTGATGGTCGCGGTTATCCCAATATGCCAGTGATTACCGGCAATACCCCCCGGCAATTTGCCGAGGTGCTGGAAAATGTGAAAGCGGATTTGGCCTCTGCCCCCCCTAGTCAGCGGATTATTACGGTAGACGCCTGGAACGAATGGGGCGAGGGGGCTTATCTTGAGCCGGATACCATAACCGGGATGGGCTATCTGGATGCGATCCGGGATGTGTTTGGGGTTGTCGGGGCAAAAACTGTTGATTCCGGCAGGGAGAGGCTTAGTGAGAGCATGGGAAGATGAGCGCTAACGGCCGTGTCGCCAGCAGAATAGGGCGAATGTTATATTTGACATGCTGAAATTTCGAATAATAATAGTTAATTTTATTTTACATGAATAATATGGAAAAATTTTATGAAGACCAGTGAATTTCTCTTTCCGGTTGACCTCGAGGTGACGCCTACTGAGCTTAAATCGGTATTGTTGATCGGATCCTGTCTGACCGATATTTATAAACGGCAATTTGAATTAAGGGCACCAGATACCAGATTTGATTATATCGTATTTAATAACGCAGCAAATATGCCTGATAATCCGCCTTTAGAGGTTAGCGCTTATGATTTGCAGCTTATTCAAATCCCGTTGCGTACATTGTTGACTGATAAAGTGGTAAGGGCCTTCAATTTAAACGATCCGGGATTTGTGTCCGAACTTCTTCAGAATGCAAAGGCGTGTCTTGCTATGATGCTTGATTCGGCGATGAAATATAATGTCAGAAATGGAATACTGAGCCTTGTTTCTAATTTTATAGTACCCCAACAGCGTATTGCCCCCAGTCTTGCCGATGATTTCATCGGGCTGGATATAGCCAGTATTATTGAAGAACTAAATGAATATCTGGCGGAGCTGGTCTCCAAATATAAAAACGCTTTTATCGCCGATGTCAACGGTATTGCCGGTTCGATGGGCAAGCGTTACTTTCTTGACGATACCACTTATTTTTACTCCCATGGCGCCATTTTTTGGCCCGACTGGCATGAGCATGAACGCATGCCGCACTGGACCGCTCCGAATCCGGGCCGTATTGAAGAAATTCCGCCCATCAATTCGTTTTATGAAAACCGTAATGAAGAGTTTTTCGACTGCGTTTATCGGCAACTTGTGGTTCGGTATCGCACCGCTACCCAGGCCGATCAGGTCAAACTGGTCATTTTCGATCTGGATAATACCCTGTGGCGCGGGCAGATCGCCGAACATTACCGGGCGGGTCTGGGAAACTGGCCGTATGCCGATGGCTGGCCAATGGGATTGTGGGAGGCTGTGCATCATTTGCGCTGGCGCGGCATTCTGACCAGTATTTGCTCCAAAAACGATCATGAGATAGTCAAGCAAAATTGGAACAATGTTTTTGAGCTGGGTTGGCTGGAACTTGATGATTTCGTCTGTCCCAAAATCAACTGGAACCCCAAGGCCGAGAATATACGCGACATTATGGCGGAAGTGGGATTGACGCCAAAAAGCGTTTTGTTCATAGATGATAACCCGGTCGAGCGGGAGGCGGTCAAGTCGGCTTTTCCGGCGATGCGGGTAATAGGCTCCAACCCTTTCCTGACCCGGCGCATTCTGCTCTGGTCAGCGGAAACCAGAGTCCTCAATTTAACCGATGAATCCAAAAATCGGGAGACCATGGTCAAAAAACAGTTTCTGCGCAACGATGCAAAAGCCGCGCTGCCCAGAGAAGAGTTTCTGTCCGGACTAGGCTGCAAGCTGCGTATCAAACAACTGGCCAAAGCCGATCAGCCGGAGTACACCCGTTGCCTGGAGCTGGTCAATAAAACCAATCAGTTCAACACCACCGGCGAAAGATGGCGGGCGGACGAATTTGCAAAATTCGTAAACGAAGGGCAGGGGCGGGTCTATTCCTTTACTGTGAGCGACAAGTTTGTCAATTATGGTCTGGTGGGAGTGCTGATAACCCAGGATAACAGTATCCGCCAGTTCGTGATGAGTTGCAGGGTGTTGGGCATGGAAATTGAAATCGCCGTCATCCGGGAAATCACCGAACTTTTACGATCCAGCACGG
This sequence comes from Methylococcales bacterium, assembly GCA_028707085.1. Taxonomy (GTDB): domain Bacteria; phylum Pseudomonadota; class Gammaproteobacteria; order Methylococcales; family Methylomonadaceae; genus Methylomonas. The sequence goes on from JAQTUW010000001.1 coordinate 207,916, forward strand.
ATGTCGGCTTCATCACAGCCAGACTGCTGGAAACCAATGAGAATACCCCTTGCCGGCAGGTTTATGTCAAGTCCGGGTTTGTCGGCAATTCGGCCGACAGCAGCGTATTTGTGTTGCCTGATTTGCAGGAACCGGTTGCAGCCGACCATGTGCGGACTGAAGAGATTCTGGTTTCCCGGCATAATTTTAATTTCGACAAATGGTATTTAAGCCGTTATCCGGATGTTGCGAGCGCAAATGAGCGGGGTATAATAGCATCTGCTGAATATCATTATAGGATGTATGGCAAGGAAGAGTCACGATTTTGTCCGGATTATTTATAGAGCTATTATGAATTTCTATACGAAATAGATATTAATTAATTTGATTTTGCCTGGATAAGCTTGATGAAGACGAGTGAATTCCTGTTTCCAGTGGATTTAGAGGTTACGCCTACAGAGTTTAAGAAAGTATTGCTGATCGGTTCCTGTCTGACAGGGATTTATGAACGGCAATTTGCCATGATTTCGCCAAACACTAGATTTGATTATATATTGTTTAATAATGCGGCTGATTTGCCTGAGAAGCCGCCATTAAATATTAATGAGTATGATTTTCAGTTTATTCAGTTTCCACTGCGTAGCATCTTGAATGATTCTGTGATCAGGGTCTTCAATTTCAACGATCCGAAATTTGTATCCGCAATACTTGAAAATGCTAAATCAAACCTTGATATGCTGGTCGGCGCATCACTGAAATACAATGTCAAAAATGGAATATTAAGCTTTGTTTCCAACTTCATTGTTCCTCAGCGGCGTATTACGCCCAGTCTTGCTCATGATTTTAGCAGTCTGGATATGGCCAGCATCATCGAAGAGTTGAATAATTATCTGGCGGAGTTGGTCTCCAAATATAAAAACGCCTTTATCGCCGATATCAATGGTATTGCCGGTTCGATGGGCAAGCGCTATTTTCTTGACGACACCATTTATTTTTATACGCATGGCGCCACTTTTGGGTCGGATTGGCATGAACTTGAGTTTGTTCCGTACTGGACAGCTCCTCAACCTGGCCGTCTTGAAGAAATTCCGCCCATTAATTCGTTTTATGAAAACCGCAATGAAGAGTTTTTTGACGCCGTGTATCGTTTGTTGGTGGTCAGCTATCGAATAGTCAATCAGATTGATCAGGTCAAACTGGTCATCTTCGATCTGGATAATACCCTCTGGCGCGGACAGATTGCAGAGCATTACCGTCCCGGGCAGGCTCGCTGGCCCTATGCCGACGGCTGGCCGCTAGGTGTGTGGGAAAGTATTCATCATTTACGCTGGCGGGGCATTTTGACCAGTATCAGTTCCAAGAACGATTTTGAAACAGTTAATAACAACTGGGATAATATTTTTGAGCTACCCTGGCTGGAACTGGATGATTTCGTTTGCCCCAAAATCAATTGGAACCCTAAGACGGAAAATATTCGCGATATTATGGCGGAAGTAGGTCTGACGCCAAAAAGCGTTTTGTTTGTAGACGATAACCCGGTCGAGCGCGAAGCGGTCAAATTGGCTTTTCCGGCGATGCGGGTGATGGGCTCCAATCCCTTTTTGACCCGGCGCATTCTGCTCTGGTCTGCTGAAACCCGACTTAGCAATTTGACCGATGAATCGAAAAACCGGGAAGCGATGGTCAAAAACCAGTTTCTGCGCAACGATGAAAAAGCCGCGCTGTCCAGAGAAGAGTTTCTGTCCGGACTGGGTTGCAAACTACGCATCAGGCAACTGGCGAACGCCAATCAGCCGGAGTACACTCGTTGTCTGGAGCTAGTCAATAAAACCAACCAGTTCAATACCACAGGCGAAAGATGGCGGCCGGACGAATTCGAAAAATTCGTAAATGAAAGGCAGGGGCAGGTCTATTGTTTCACTGTGAGCGACAAGTTTGTCAATTATGGCCTGGTAGGGGTGTTGATCATCCAGGCAAACTGTATTCGCCAGTTCGTGATGAGTTGCAGGGTGCTGGGCATGGAAGTGGAAATCGCGGTGATCAGGGAAATAACCGAGATTTTGCGATCCAATACGGATGCCGGCTCCATTACCGCCAGACTGCTGGAAACCAATGAAAATATTCCTTGCCGGCAGGTATACGCCAAGTCCGGGTTTGCCTGGGATTCGACCGACAGGGAGCTTTTCGTGCTGGCCGGTTTGCAGAAACCGGCCGAAGCCGTCCATGTGCGGACTGGAGAGATTCTGGTTTCCCGGCACAATTTTAATTTCGACAAGTGGTATTTGAATCGGTATCCGGATGTCGCCGCCGCGCTGAATCATGGAAACATGTCCTCGGCAACGCTTCATTATGAGCTCCACGGCAAAGACGAGTCGCGTTTTTGTCCTATTACTTTTTGAAGATCATGGTTCGGTTTGCTACCCGAGGCAGATAGTTTGAAAAAATCCGGCAATCGGACAGTAGTTAAAATATGGATGGATAACTTTATGAACACATTAGACGAAAAAATAAGGCTTTTGACCGAAAATAACCGGCTGCTGGTGCAGGAAATTGAAAGCAAGCTTTTTGCCGAGGGCGGCGATATTCAGCAACTGGCCGAAGTCAGGACAGTATTGACCGAACTGACCCGACGGCTGGCCGACGCCGGCGGGCAGGTGGCGGAACAGATGGAGCAGGGCCTGAAAAATATCGCGGCTGTCGCCGAAAGCGGCGCGGCTGAACAGCCTGCGGTTTTCGATTCGAAATGGTATCTGGAGCAGAATCCCGACGTGCGCATGAAAGGTCTGGATCCCTATCTGCACTATATGAATCATGGTCGCTACGAAGGCCGGCATCCCGCTTTTGACCGCGACTGGTACCTGCTGAATTATCCGGATGTGGCGCAAACAGGTCTGGAGCCCCTGGAGCATTATCTGCGATACGGCAAGGCCGAGGGGCGGCATCCCGCCTTCGATCGAGACTGGTATCTGGTGACTTATACGGATGTTGAAAAAACCGGTATGGAGCCCTTGCAGCATTATCTGGCGTACGGCAAGGCCGAAGGCCGGCAACCGGCTGTTATTCGCGATTGGTCTCAGGCGGGCGATGTGGGTAGCGGCCAAAATTTAATAGCCGAAACCGCAAATGCGGCTACGCCTGAAAATCGGAGCTTTGGCTCTGACCAACAGACGGCGGCGTTTCAAGCCGTTCCAGATTGCAGGTTGCGGATCCGGCAACTGGCGAATGCCGGCCAGGCCGAGTTTGCCGAATGTCTGGAACTGGTCAATAAATCCGACCAGTTCAATACCACGGGTGAAAAATGGCAGGCGGATGAATTTGCCGGATTCATTAATGAAGCCCAGGGACAGGTCTATTCCTTTTCGATTAGCGACAGGTTTGTCAATTACGGTCTGGTCGGGGTGGCGATCACTAAAAACAACTGCATCCGGCAATTGGCCATGAGCCGCAGGGTGCTGGGCATGGATGTGGAAATCGCCGTCATCCGCGAGATATGCGAACTTTTAAGAAGCAATTCCAATTCCGGCCTGATTTCGGCCAGGCTGCTGGAAACGGATGACAGCGCCGGTTGCGGACAGGTGTATATCAGGGCGGGTTTTGTTACGGAATCGTCAGACCATACGGTTTTCATTCTTGGCGGCATGCGGTGGCCTGCCGAGGCGGCGCATGTGCAGACCGAGGAAATACAGGTTTCCGGCGCCAATTTCAATTTCGACAAGTGGTATTACAATCGTTACGAGGATGTGGCCATGGCCTATACCTTTGGCAGGATGCCATCTGCCGAACGCCATTATGAGACGCATGGCAAGGAAGAAGCGCGTTTTCGGCCGATAATTTTTTAACATATGAATCCAATAGATGAGAAGATCAGGCGGTTGGCGGAAGAGAACCGGCAACTGGTGGAGGAAATCGAAAGCATGCTGCTTGCCCGGCGTGAGGATATTGGCGATCTGGCCGAAATTAAGGCTACGCTGGCTGAATTAAACCGGCTGCTGCGGTTTAACAATCAGGTTGAAATGCAGTCCGGGCAACAGGTTGAGTCTGCAGCCGCCGATGCCGGGCCGGATCATGGGGTCGCGGATTTTGATCCGGACTGGTATCTCGATCAGAATCCGGATGTTCGCCAACTTGGTCTTGATCCGTATCAGCATTACATGGAACACGGCCGGAATGAGGGCCGGCATCCGTTATTCGACCGGGACTGGTATGTGCTGAATTATCCGGATGTGGCGGAAAGCGGCATGGCTCCCCTACAACATTATTTGGCGTTCGGCAAGCAGGAAAGGCGGCATCCGGCGTTCGACGCAGACTGGTATTTGAGCTTATATCCCGATATTGCCGAAGCCGGCGCCGATCCGCGCCAGCATTATCTGTTACACGGCAAACAGGAAGGCCGTTTCCCGGCTTTCGACTATGAATGGTATCTCGACCAGTATCCGGATGTGGCCGGCGCCGGCATTAATCCCCGTGAGCATTATCTGTTGCAGGGCAGACTGGAGGGCCGTTTCCCGGTTTTTGATCGCGACTGGTATTTGAGCCAGTACCCTGATATTGCGACGGATGGCGCCAATCCCCGCGAGCATTATGTGCTGTTTGGGAGACAGGAGGGCCGTTATCCGACCTTTGACCGCGACTGGTATCTACGCAATTATCCGGATGTTTCGGACAGCGGCCTGTCGCCTCTGGCGCACTATTTGCGGATCGGCAAGGCCGAAGGCCGGCAGCCGGCCCATTCCGGCAAGGACAGCGCCGCAAAACTGATGAATTACCGGAAATGGGTAAAGGCATACGATACCCTGACCGACGATCTGCGGGCGGCCATGCGCGAAAAAATTCGCGATTTCAAAATCAGGCCGCTGATATCGGTTTTAATGCCGGTCTATAACGTCAATCCGCAATGGCTGGAAGAGGCCATCGAATCGGTGCGCGGCCAGATTTATCCTGACTGGGAGCTTTGCATTGCCGATGACGCCTCGACCAACCCGGCGATCCGGCCGATTCTGGAGCGTTATGCGCGGGAAGATCGGCGGATCAGGGTTGTTTTTCGGGAGCAGAACGGGCATATTTCCGCGGCTTCCAACAGCGCATTGTCGCTTGCCGGCGGCGAATGGATAGCCTTGCTGGATCATGACGATGTTTTGACCGAACATGCGCTGTTCTGGGTGGCGGATGCGATCAATAAACAGCCGGAAAGCCGGCTGATTTACTCGGACGAAGATCGGATAGACGGTGAGGGCCTGCAATCGGAGCCTTATTTTAAATGCGACTGGAATCAGGATTTGTTTTATTCGCACAACATGATCTGCCATCTGGCGGCTTATAAAACCGAGATAGTCCGCGCCATAGGCGGCTTTAGAACCGGTTTTGAGGGTTCGCAGGATTACGATCTGGCTCTGCGTTTCATCGAGACCATCCAGGCCCGGCAGATCGTGCATATACCCAGGGTGTTGTATCACTGGCGGGTGCATGTGGAAAGCACCGCGCAATCGTTCGAGTCCAAGCCTTATGCTGTGCTGGCCGGCGAACGGGCCATCAACGACCATTTACAGCGCATGGGCGTAAACGCCCGCTGCGAACTCCTGGATTATGTCTACCGGGTACGTTACGCGTTGCCGGAAGTTTTGCCGTTGGTCAGCCTGGTGATTCCCACCCGCAACGGGCTGGCGTTTTTAAGGCAGTGCATAACATCGATTCTGGACAAGACCGACTATGCCAATTTTGAAATCCTGATCGTCGATAATGGTTCGGATGATCCTGATACCCTTGCGTATATGCGCGGACTTGCCGCCGATCCGCGCATCAAGGTGATAAGAGACGACAACCCTTTCAATTATTCCGCGCTGAATAACCGGGCGGTAAAATTGGCCAAAGGCGAGATAGTCGGCCTGATCAATAACGATATTGAAGTGATTAGCCCGGACTGGCTGAGCGAAATGGTCAGCCATGCGCTACGGCCGGAAGTCGGGGCGGTCGGGGCAAGGTTGTGGTACGCCAACGACACTTTGCAACATGGCGGGGTGATCATCGGCATAGGCGGCGTCGCCGGCCATTCGCATAAAAATCTGCCCAGGGATCAGCATGGTTATTGCGGCCGGGCCAGGCTGACGCAAGCCCTTTCCGCGGTAACCGCCGCCTGTCTGCTGATTCGCAAGTCGGTTTATGAAGAGGTGGGCGGTCTGAATGAAACCGACTTGCAGGTGGCTTTTAACGATGTGGATTTCTGTCTGCGGGTCAGGGAAGCAGGTTATCGCAATCTTTGGACGCCATTCGCGGAATTGTATCATCACGAGTCGGCTACCCGCGGTTATGAGGACACACCTGAAAAGCTGGCGAGATTCCAGACTGAAATACGTTATATGCAGGGGCGCTGGGGTGACGGACTGAAATATGATCCGGCCTATAGCCCGAATCTGAGTCTGGAAGACGAACAGTTCGGTTTTGCCTGTCCGCCCAGAGTGACGCCACCCTGAGCAGACCGGTAAAAAATTAGGCGCCGCCGGTCTGTGCGGCGCTGGTAGGCGGGGTTAATGAGTATTGATCAGGACGGTTTTAAAGCCTTTTTTGACTTTTGATCTTTTCCGTAACGGCGGGGTAAACAGCAAATGCCGGCCTTCGTTTTTGCCGTGATAAATAAAATGTTCGCGTCCGGAGTTGACCTGGCCGCTTTCAATGGCGGCCTTGACGTCGGGATTGGCGCGCAGATAAGCCAGTTCGTCAAAGTTTTCGACGGTGGCTAGCGGTTGCAGATCGAGCGGAGTCTGGGTGGTTTTGGTTTTCATCTTGCAGTAAATTCCTGGTTAATATCCGGTCAGGCGAAAGGGCCTTGATAAAGCATGGCGGAATCGCGGATAATCGAAATCTGTATCACGATAATACAGGCCTGGATTGTGAATGCGGGGTGGAGCGGAACGGACATGCCTGCGCTTTGCGTCAATACAGTTGGTAATTGTAAATGATATTGACGGAAAAAGGTAGAGATTGAGCGGCTAGTGGCATTGCGTTCTAACTGGTAGAGGCTGCCTGTGCTTTTATGGTTTGAACCGGCATTGCAAATGCGTAAAGTCTTTTCCGTCCGGAAGAGGCGATATCCTGTATTTTAATTTTTAATTAAGTCAAGGCCATGAAAATTCTATCAAAAATTTTTCCTAAAAAATCAGACTGCACACTAAATAATGGCAAAACCATCACGGAAATGGAGCAAAAGACGCCAGCCGAATCAATTAAAGCGAGATACAACGCTACACATGATGATTTTCCAGATATTAAGAACCCAAAATATCCGGAGTTTTATTGGTTGGATCTTGGAAATCTATGCAACTTGCGATGCCCATTTTGTCAAACCGGTAAAAATCTACCATTGAAACGAGGCTTCTTAAATAGAAGCAATTTTGATATTATTTTAGATAAAATAGGCAAGCACGCCAAGTTCATTAGCCTGATAAATTGGGGTGAACCATTCCTTAATAAAGATTTGTTGTATTTTTTTTCTCGTTGCGAGAAATTAGGCATAAGAACGCACATTGATTCAAATTTAAGCTTTGCTTTTTTATCAAAGCAAGAGGCTGAAGAGATTGTAACTTCTGGCATTGATGTTATCTTAGGCTCAATTGATGGCGCCACCCAAGAGGGATATTCAAAATACAGGGTAAAAGGGAACTTGGATATGGTTCTTCAAAATTTGCGCTTATTACGTCTAACGAGAGATGAACTAGGGCTTGATAAACCATTTCTGGGGTGGTCTTTCCTGATCAATAAATTTAATGAAGACGAAATAGATCAAGCCACCGCTATGGCTGACGATATTGGTGTTGATATTTGGTTTAAGTTGCTCAGCTGTGAAGATCCAAGCTGGCGATCCAAATATCATGATACACCAGATCATCCCGTACTTAAAGTACCGGAGTGGGTCGCGCGTGTTTACCCTATCGGACTTCCGGAATCACTCGTCACACAACCTCTGCATAGTGAGCTTACTTGCGTTTGCTATCAGCCTTTTTCAAGTATGATAATAAACTGGAATGGCGATGTTTATCCGTGTTGCGTAGTCTTTGGCGATAACTATAAGCTTGGCAATCTGATTACCCAGGAATTTGATGAAGTCTGGTTTGGTGAAAAATACGAGAATAGTAGAGCCTTTCTAAGGCACTATGGACCACCCCAGACTGAAAAGTCTGTATGCCGTGACGAATCTTGTCCGCTGAAGAAAAAGTCACTTTAGGACAGGTTTCTAAAGCATTGGACAAAAAGAAAGGTGTCGGGTTTGAATGGTAGCCAATATGTTTCAGACATAAATCCGTTTACCAGATTGGTGATTTGCGGAACAAGCTGGCGGCGAGCCGAATATAATCCGGATTGTTCGGCAATCCGCTTGCCGGTACGAATTGAATACCCTGGACAGTCAAGCTGTGTTTTTCAGGCTAGGTTTTAAAATCCTGCTGGCATGGGTCGTCGTCAGCCTTTCTCTGTTGCAGGGCGGTGAATATCTGCTACAGCCTTTGTTGCCGGCCTGCCAGGCGCTAATAAGAGAGCTGATAGGCGGATGGTTGCCGCATCTGAGCATTGCGCATGGCCAGGGCGGCGGTATTTTACAGTTGCAGGTGTGGGTGCTGTCCGCCATGCCTGTCGCCGTAGGGGTGGTTATCCCCAAAGGCGCGGTGCTGAACTCTTCAATCCATGTCATTCATATTTTCGTGCCTGTCGCCATGCTGCTGACCATGCTGCTGGTCTGGCCGGTGCGCGGCTGGCTGCAAAAAGTGCTGCTGCTGGGAATTGGGGGGCTATTTTCAGTTTTAATGCTGCTGCTGACCGTACCGGTATTGTTAATCGCCATCCTCGAAATTCCTTACCAGGAAGCCGCGCAATCCGCCAGTAGCCTGTATCAACCGCCCTGGTTCATGGACTGGATGGTATTTTACGAAATGGGCGGCAACTTGTTATTGGCTGTGTTTGGCGGATTTTTAAGCGTCTGGGTGAAACAATGCTGGTTTAAAGATGTATTGTAAAGCTCAAGTCATGATGTGCAGTCGGCAAGTCATTGTTTTTAAAAAAGTGTAGATATTGTTGAATAGTCATTATTTTTCAAGTATGGCTACGCTTTGCCCTAAGGCATTGCCATTGAAGTGATTAATGTCACCATTAATGAATTCCACAACTTTAAAGCCAATATGATTAGCCCATTGCTGAATGGCGGTTTTTTCCATAAACATATTCAAATGGGGGGTGGTATTGGTTTTATGTTGTGTCACGGTGGCTTCAAAATAAAACCAGTGAGAAGGCAAGGCGAATTCTAGAAACGAGAAAACCAGCCGGCCTCCCGGTTTTAAGGCCCTGTACATATCTTCCATATATAGATAACTTTCAGCTTGAAGTAAGTGAGTGAACAGACTGAATGCGCAAATCATATCGACTGAAGCGTCATCAATTGGAACATTCAAGTCCTGATGATTTAAAAAAGTGTATTCCGCGGGCGATTTTAACCTGGCATATTCGAGCAATGCATCAATAATATCAATGCCTAAATAGTTTATTTGTAGTTCTTTCGCCAGGGCAGTCGATAAACGCCCGCTACCGCATCCGTAATCGACCAGTTTCATGCCGTCTTTAAGGCCGGCATAAATAACAATGCAACCGTTCAGACCCCTAGCAAAGAAATAAGCTGAAAACACATTGACATAGCGCACATATTGATGATTAATTATGCAAACCATCACCTAAGTGCGTAGCCAAGGCATGATCCTCAAGGAACACGAA
>JAQTUW010000053.1 GCA_028707085.1 Methylococcales bacterium
GGCTGTAAACCTTGGTCAGCGCTTGCTCCTTGAAGCCTTCAGAATACCTTGTATATTTTTTCATCTTTCATCTCAAATTTTAGTTTCTTTAAAAATTTGAGACGACAACTAGTCTGACACAGGGGGAAGTGGTAGTATCGATATTCTCTTGCAAGCTTTTGAATCCGACCTCTCTGGCAATAAGATCATGTACCGTCTACACCGATCCAAAACTATTGAACACCTCTATCCACTGGAATACCAAGAGCTCGGTTACTGCAAGACGCGACCCCGTGCATTTGCGTGGTGGCCGGTCTGGTGGAAGCCTATCGCGATCGGACGAAAACATTGCGCAGATGAGCGGATTATCACCCAGTCAACTACTTTTTTAGGTTAAAGTCTTAAATCAATCTGATGGGCAATTTTTTCCGCCAACTGTTTAAAATCCTTTCTGGCATCCTGTACCGCATTGGCATGACTGCCTATTGCCCCATCTGCGGAAGTCAGGTTAAATATCGGTTTGCGATGTTCTTGAGCCATGGGGATTAAGCTGCGATAGTGTTTGATGGTCGCCAGACAATAGGGATCATTAACCGGCTCTATGGCAGGGTTGGCGGGTTCACTCAGGACTGATTCCCGATAAATGTTGGGGATGCGCGTCACCCATTTATCATAGGCTTTAACCGGGCGATCCAGGCGGACACTGTGCTGTTGACAGAGATAACCGATCGGTGTCATTTTGCCCCTTGGTAATTGAAAATCGGGATAATTTTGCATTTCCAGACTTTCCTTCCAGTTATCCAGTCTTTTTTGCCAAAGGCTTTTCCAGCTCTTTAAGGTGGGGCCAAGGTTTTTTAGACCCTGCAGGGAAAACAGGTCTGCACCGAGTGGGATAACGACGTAGTCTGTCGCCAGCAAAACAGAACGATTGATGGCCCCCAAATTCGGGCCTATGTCCACCAGGATAATGTCGGCCTGTACTTTGGAAGCGGCCATTTGCATCACTTGCCAGAATGAACTTAATATCCGCATCGGTCGATACAGGTTGTTGTCGCCCATGCTATTTGGCCATTCACTGGAAAGCACCTCTTCGTAGCTGGATAAATTAACATCGCCCGGCACCAAATACAGGTCATTGACAATGTTTTGCAGCACAGGCGCAGCTATATCCCCTACGCCTGTTAATGGTTTGACACACTGAAAAATAGTTGAACCTTGTGAGGTATTGCCCCAAATTTCTTCAATACGCTCTTCATCCAGAAAGGCGGCTGTCATGTTAGCCTGTGGATCAAGATCCACCACTACCACGCGCTTACGCAAACTGGCAAACATCCAGGCCAGATGATATATCAATGAGGTTTTGCCAACCCCGCCTTTATTATTAAAGAATGTCAACACCGGTGGATTCATGACTTACCTCTGATGATGCAAACCACCACGCTTTGATTGGTCTCAAATTCCAGTTCGGGATTAGCGTTTTTTGCCAGCTCCTTACGAGCCGTGGCTATGCCTCTGCCAAAGGCCTGAATATAACCAAAAGTTTTCAGCACATCGCCTATGTTGGGGTTACGATAATCGGTAATTCCAGGCTTGCCGAAATTAGCTATCGTGACATTGCCATAAGGGCCACCAGGACTGGATATTTCAATACGGTCATTAAACCAGTATAGCCGCACCGGGGCATTGGTGCTTTCATATGTTCTGTGCAGAACGGCATTATATAAAATCTGTTGCAAAGCTGCGATTGGATAGGGTGCGGTTTTGATATGGGTAGGCTGGGAAACAATGTCGATCATTGTACGGTTGTGGGCTTTAAGCTTTTCCTCTGTGCTGTGGAGTATGTCTACCAACGCGCCGCGTATGGCTTCTTCATCTATCACCGGGTCTGATAATTCCGTGCCGTCTATCCGCAAAAACTGGATGTACGCCCCAGGTAAAAAATCCTGCGGGTTTTTGCCAATCGCCAATAAGCCCAGGACGGTAGGTGTGGTGTCTTCCGGGGAAACAATCATTTTGCATGAGGCCAGACGCTCTTCATAAGTGCGACCGTTAGCTTCCAGTACATCGGCAGCAAAGGCGGAAGGCAGATACTCATTTTCAAAAATCAACCGGGATAGATCGGAAATTTTGGCTGAAGGTACTGGATAAATATCAAATGGAATATTTTTGTAACGTCTTTTTTCATTGAGGATACGTTCTTCCTGTTGGTTTGCAAGTGCACGGCGTGGGCCGGTTCGTATCCAGATTCGACCATCACATTTTACCGGCGGCATGTCGGAAGGCATGACACTGACAATTGCCATATCAGCATTTTTTAGATGTCTCAACTCAACGGTCAGTACCGGCATAGGCAAAATATTGCCATCTGTCTTGATGTCTGCAAGTGCTTGCAATAACTGATCTGTGACGGCCAGGCCGGACGGTTCTCCATTATCCGTGGCCCCAATAAACAATACACCGGGCTGATTGTGATTCGGCAAGTCATTGGCAAAGGCGCACACGGCCTGACGGGCTTTTTTAGGGACATCACCCTTAAATGATTCCTTACGCTCGACACGGTCTGACTCCAGCGAATCCAGTAATTCCTGATCTGTATATCTTATCATCTCGTCCCTTATTCCAGTACTATACGAACTTTTGTGTGGCGCGTCTCGAACATCGACACCAGCCACATGCATAGTTCCAGATAATATAACCCAAGCTGGGTCATATTATCACCCACCCCTTGTGACACGCTCAATCTGCTTAGTGGCATTTATGCATGCTATTCAGTTAACCGTCTTATCGTCAACTCGGCACGTTGCTCAATAATGATTACAATACGCCCAACTTTCGATATAAAGCATAACCTGACGACCCTGATGTCCCCTCAAGAACAACTTAAACACCTGACCGGCCAGTTGCTAGATTGCATGGCTGTTGATAGACATGGCCTAAAACGCCAGATCGACCGCCTGCGTAGCGAACTGGCCAAGGGCAGGCAACCCGGCGAGCAACTCGGCCAACTGGCGGCCAAAATTCAGCGTTCTGTCGGCCGCGGCCTGCAACGCCGGGCCTCCGTGCCGGCGATCAATTATCCCGACCTGCCGGTCACAGCCAAGAAGGACGACATTGCCGCGCTGATCAGCCAGCATCAGGTCACCATTGTTTGCGGGGAAACAGGTTCCGGCAAGACCACCCAGTTGCCGAAAATCTGTCTGGAACTGGGCCGGGGCGTCACCGGGCTGATCGGCCATACCCAGCCGCGGCGGATCGCCGCCCGCACCGTGGCCGCCCGCATCGCCGAGGAACTGGGGCAAGGCATCGGCCAGGCGGTGGGCTACAAGGTGCGGTTTCATGACCAGACCCATGAACAGTCCCTGATCAAGCTGATGACTGACGGCATATTGCTGGCTGAATCGCAGAACGATCCTTATCTGAACCAGTACGACACCATCATTATTGACGAGGCCCACGAACGCAGCCTGAATATCGACTTTTTACTGGGCTATCTGCGCTGGCTGCTGCCCAAACGCCCGGATTTAAAAATCATCATCACCTCGGCCACCATAGACCCGGAACGCTTCGCCACGCATTTCAACAATGCGCCCATCGTCAATGTCTCCGGCCGCACTTACCCGGTGGACATTCGTTACCGGCCGATCGAGCTGATAGAAGAAGACGATGAAACTTCGGCCGATTTGCAACAGGCGATACTGGATGCGGTGGATGAACTGCATCGCGATATGCGCGGCGACATTCTGATTTTTTTAAGCGGCGAGCACGAAATCCGCGAGACCACCGAATCGCTGCGCAAACATCATCACAGCAACCGTTACGATATTCTGCCCTTGTATTCCAAGCTCAGCGTCAGCGAACAGGAACAGGTATTTAAACCTCAGGGCGGCAAAATGCGCATCGTGCTGGCCACCAATGTCGCCGAGACTTCGCTGACCGTGCCCGGCATCCGTTGCGTGATCGATTCCGGCCATGCCCGCATCAGCCGTTACAGCCCTAAAAGCAAGATACAGCGCTTGCCCATAGAACGCATCTCTCAGGCCAGCGCCAATCAGCGCTCCGGCCGTTGCGGGCGGGTGGCGGAAGGCATTTGCATCCGCCTGTATTCCAGGGAGGATTATCTGGCCCGCCCGGCGTTTACCGAACCGGAGATTTTGCGCACCAACCTGTCGTCGGTCATCCTGCAGATGGCGGCCCTGAAGCTGGGCGACATCGAGGATTTTCCGTTCGTGGAGCCGCCGGAAGACAAGATGATCCGCGACGGCAAGAATGCGCTGTTCGAAGTGGACGCCCTGGACAAACAGGGCCAGTTGACCGATACCGGCCGGCAAATGGCGAAAGTCCCCACCGATCCCAAGCTGGCTCGGATGCTGTTGGCGGCCGCCGAACTGGACGCCCTGACCGAGGTGTCGATCATCGTCGCGGCGCTCAGCGTTCAGGATCCGCGCGAAAAACCGGCGGACAAGCTGCCACAGGCCGACGCCAAACATGCGCAGTTCAAGGCCGACGAGTCGGATTTTTTGACGCTGCTGAATATCTGGAATCATTTTGAAGAGCAAAAAAAGCATCTGTCCAACAGCAAATTGCGCAAATACTGCCAGGACAATTTTCTGTCTTATGTCAGGATGCGGGAATGGTACGACATTCACGCCCAGATCATGCAGGTGGCGCGCGGCGACCTGAAGCTGAAACTGAACGCCAATCCGGCCAATTACGAGCAGATTCATTGCGCCTTGCTGCCGGGCCTGTTGTCCAACATCGGCTTTCGCCATGAGCAGTTCGAGTATCTGGGCGCGCGCGGCCTAAAGTTTTTTATTTTTCCCGGTTCCGGCCAGCATAAGCTGAAACCGAAATGGATCATGGCCGCCGAACAGGTGGAAACCAGCAAGGTTTACGCCCGCACAGTGGCCCGCATCGAGCCGGAATGGGTGGAAGCCTGCGCCCAGCATCTGATCAAACGCAATCATTACGATCCGCACTGGGAGAAAAACGCCGGCCGCAGCGGCATATACGAGCGCACCCTGCTGTACGGCCTGACATTACAGGCCAAGCGCAAATTGCCTTATGAAAACGTGGACGCCAAGGCCGCCCGGCAGATGTTTATCCAGCATGCGCTGGTCAGCCATGACTATCATAGCAATGCGCCGTTTTTTGTAGCCAATGAAAAACTGCTGGAAGAAGTCGGCTACATCCAGCACAAGGGCCGCCGCGTGGATCTGGTGGAAGACGAGCAGTGGCTGTACGCGTTTTACGACCGAATTCTACCGGCCGAGGTGGTCAGCGGCATCACCCTGGATCAATGGCGTAAAAAGGTGGAGCGCGAGCAGCCGAAGATTCTGTTTCTGAGTCGCGAGGATTTGACCCGCCACGACGAGGGCCGGATCAACGACTGGGATTTTCCGGACAGCAAAAAAGTCGGCGATCTGACCATCGCCCTGCATTACCGTTTCGAGCCGGGGCACGATGAAGACGGCGTGACCGCCATTATCCCGGTACACCAGCTCAACCAGATTCGCGCCACGGCTTTCGACTGGCTGGTGCCGGGCATGCTGGAGGAAAAGGTGGCCGCCCTGCTCAAGAGCCTGCCCAAGCATTTGCGCAAGCATTTCGTGCCGGTGCCGCAAACCGCCCGGCAATGTCTGGAAATCGAACCGGATTTCAAAGGCTCGCTGTTCGACTGGCTGTCCGGGCGGCTGCGCAAGCTGACCGGCGAATCCATTCCCCTCAACGAATGGCAGCCGGAGCAGTTGCCGGAACATTTAAAAATGAATTTCCGGGTGGTGGACGAGCAGGGCAAGGCGCTGGGCTATGGCCGCGACCTGCTTAAACTGCAAGCCGAACACGCCGGCAAGGCCGGACACAGTTTCGACAGGCTGGCGGTGGAGGAAATGCACCATACCGGCTGCATCGCCTGGGCTTTCGAGGATGAATTGCCCGACTCCAGGCAGTTCATGCAGCAGGGCCAGCCGTTTATCGGCTACCCGGCCATCATCGACGAGGGCGAAGCGGTCGGCGTGCGCATGCTCGACACCCGGGAGAAGGCCGATGCCGCGCATTATGATGGCCTTGTCCGATTATTTCAGTTACAGTGCCGCAAGGAAGTCCAGTATATTCTGAAAAATAGCGGCGTGACGGCGGATCTGCAACTGGCGTACAACCAGTTGCCGGCGCATCCGCTGCTGGCGAAACGCGCCGGCGGCGTCTTCAGGGAAGACCTGCCGTATCTGATTTTCGGCAGCGTGTTCGTGGAAGGCGAGACCATCCGCGGCAAGCAGCAGTTTGAAGCTGTGCTGAACGCCAAAAAACCGGCCTTGCTGACCGCCAGTCTGCAAACCGGCAGGCAGTTGACGGAAATCATGGCGAACTATCAGTCCGTCAAACAGTTGTTGCGCCAGCCCGCTCTGACGGCCGGTTTGCGGGAAGACGTGGAAAATCAGCTCGATTTGCTGATTTACAAGGGTTTCATGCGCCATACGCCTTACGCGCAATTGCAGGCCGTACCACGCTATCTGAAAGCGGTCGCCTGCCGGCTGGACAGGCAAAAGTCCGAGCCCTCGGACACCCAGGCCCTGCAGCGGCTGTGGCGGCATTACTGGCAGTTCGTGGAAAAACAGCTTAAAACCGGACAGCCCGAACCGGAGCGCGACAGCTTCCGCTGGAGCCTGGAAGAACTACGGGTTTCGCTGTTCGCTCAGCAACTAAAGACCGCCTTTCCGGTCTCTGTGCAGCGACTGGAAAAACAGTGGCAGGCCAGATAGCCGTAATGCCGGCCGCACAGGCGGCGTCGCGGCTTACTGCCCGGAATGCCGGTTTGCCAGCCCGTCAATACCTGTAAACACAACGGATGCCGTCATGATACCGATTCGAGATTCCATACCCTGCAATACCCGCCCGGTGGTGACCTGGGCGATCATGGCTATCTGCGCCGTGGTGTTTCTAGCCATGGTATGGATGCCGGATCGGATGGCGCAGCATTTTCTGTCTCTGTACGGCATGGTGCCCATCCGCTACTCCAATCCGCGATGGGCTTACGACTACGGCCTGCCGCCCGATCATTACCTGTCGTTTCTGACCAGCCTGTTTCTGCACGGCGGCTGGCTTCATATCGGCATCAATATGATTTTTCTATGGATATTTGCCGACAATATCGAAGACCTGATGGGCCATTACCGATTTCTGGTTTTTTATATTTTATGCGGACTGATCGCCACCTATACCCAATGGTATTTTTCCCAGAACCTGGTGGTGCCGGTGGTGGGCGCGTCCGGAGCCATCGCCGGTGTGTTGGGCGCCTATTTTTTTCGCTTTCCGGAGGCCAAGGTACTCTTCGTACTGCCGATATTTTTTTTCCCGCTGATTTTCGAGATACCCGCCATCGCCTTTCTGGGGTTCTGGGTCATCATGCAGTTGCAAGAGGTGTTCGACGCCGCGATGTTCGGCGGCGGCGCCTCGTCCGCCTGGTGGTCGCATCTGGGTGGTTTTGCGGCGGGGGCGATACTGCACCCGCTGTTCATCAGCCGGACACCAGCAACGGCCGACGAGACGACCGACGATCCACCGTCCTGACTATAAGCGGCGGCTTTGCTTCCGGGCGACGGTAAACCCACTATTTTGGGTCATATTTCGGCAGATAAGCTGCTGATTTACTGTGTTATCGCGGCGAATAGCATTTATCGGAGTGCAATTTTTAAATCCAGCCTTTATAATACGGAATAATTACAAATTTAAAATGGCAGGTTTGCCTGCATAACGCCAAATCCATTTTTCGAGAAATAGATACGTCATGAAAAGTTTAAATGTTGCAGTAGTCAGATTCCTTCAGTTCGTGGTTTTTGTTTTGTTCACCTTTATCGTGCTGGTTTATTTCGGCGCGCTGGTGTTGCTGCCGCTGGATCTGGTGGTGCTGCTGACCAATTTCCTCGCCACGCTGGGCATTGGCTCGCTGTTCGGCGCCATTGTGGCGATTCCCGTGGTCGCCTTTCTGGGTAAAATCGTCTACAACACCCCGGGCCTGATTCAAATGCTGATCGACAACGGCCTGGATCTGGCCAGCACAGGCAAACAGCGGGTCAACGCTTTCAACAAACTGGCCGAAAGCGCAAAATAAGCGCCGCCATGGCGGCGCGGCGCATGACTGGCCGCCGATTTTAACCTCTCCCCCACCCTCTCCTTTCGGGAGAGGGCTTTGTCCGCATTTCAGGCGCTTTCGCCGCCCCCCGAATCCTGCCGTCGCTTGCCCTGAACCGGTATTGGATACCGGGGCGGACGAAGCGATCAAAACCGGCGGCAAACGCGCAAGCCGGTTTTTGCAGGCGGTTACAACTCCCGGGTCGAGCTGAACTCGATGTCCGGCCAGCGTTCTTCGGTCAGTTGCAAATTGACCCGACTGTTGGCCAGATAAACCAGATACCCGCCGCCGTCCAGCGCCAGATTTTCAAACACCTTGTTTTTAAATTCTTCCAGTTTGACGGGGTTTTTGGAGCTTATCCAGCGCACGGTGTTAATGGCGATGGCGTCGTAGGCGCATTCCACGTTGTATTCGCTTTTCAGGCGATGCGCCGTCACGTCGAACTGTAGTACGCCGACCGCGCCCAGAATCAGATCGTTATTCCGCAAGGGCCGAAACAACTGGGTCGCCCCCTCTTCCGTCAACTGAACCAGACCTTTTTGCAGGGCTTTGGCGCGAAGCGGATCTTTCAGAATCACGCGGCGGAACAACTCCGGAGCAAAATACGGAATACCGCCGTATTTGAGGGTTTCGCCCTGGGTAAAGGTATCGCCCACCTGGATGGTACCGTGGTTGTGCAGGCCGATAATGTCGCCGGGATAGGCTTCCTCCACGTTCTTGCGGCTGTCGGCCTGAAAGGTGATGGCGTTGGCGACCTGAATATTTTTGCCGATACGGACATGATTGACTTTCATGCCTTTATCGAACTTGCCGGAACAGATGCGCAAAAACGCCACCCGGTCGCGATGGGCCGGATCCATGTTCGCCTGAATCTTGAATACAAACCCGGTAAACTTGTCCTCGCCGGGCTGAACCTGACGCTGCTCGGCCTGCCGTGATTTGGGGCCCGGCGCAAATTCGGCAAAGGCGTCCAGCAATTCGATGATGCCGAAGTTGTTGATGGCCGAACCGAAAAACACCGGGGTCTGTTCGCCGGCCAGATATTTGCGCAAATCGAATGGGTGGCTGGCGCCCTTGACCAGCTCGATTTCCTCGCGCAATTCCGCGGCCTGATCGCCCAGCAGTTCGTCCAGCTTGGCATTGTCCAGCCCCCTGACCACTTCGGCCTTGGCGATTCGGCCGCCGTGCTGGGCGCTGAACAGCAAAATCTCGTCCTTATAAAGGTGGTAAACACCCTTGAAGCGTTTGCCCATGCCTATCGGCCAGGTCATCGGCGCACACTGGATTTTGAGCACAGTTTCCACCTCGTCCAGCAATTCGATCGGTTCGCGGCCTTCCCTGTCCAGCTTGTTGATGAAGGTCAGGATGGGGGTGTCGCGCAGGCGGCAGACCTCCATCAGCTTGATGGTTCTGTCCTCGACGCCTTTGGCCACGTCTATCACCATCAGCGCCGAATCCACGGCGGTCAGCGTGCGGTAGGTGTCTTCGGAAAAATCCTCGTGGCCCGGAGTATCCAGCAGATTGATGATGCAGCCGTTATGTTCGAACTGCATCACCGAAGTGGTGACGGAAATCCCCCGCTCCTTTTCCATCTCCATCCAGTCGGATGTGGCGTGGCGGGCGGCCTTGCGGCCCTTGACCGAGCCGGCGAGCTGAATCGCGCCGCCGAACAGCAGTAGTTTCTCGGTAATAGTGGTTTTACCGGCGTCAGGGTGAGAGATGATGGCGAAGGTGCGGCGTCTGCCGCCTTCTGCGGCGATTTCGGTGAGTGTCATGGTCATCAAATACGGTTACTTTAACCGGCTATTATCGCGGTTTTTGACGGAAATAATAAGAGGCGGTGTAAAATCGTCTGTTATTGAAGGATCGACGCTCCGGTCTCAACAGCATCCCCCAGTTTGATTATTATGCCGGGCATGGCGCCAAAATTAGTGTCATAGAACCTTTGCTGGGTCAATCGGGATTATTAAAGCTGCAACGTTTCAGCATAGCTGCCCTGGAGCGCCAGGCAGCTCATCTACTGTTTGCCGCCATCACTGATCAGGGGGAAACCCTGCCCGCAGAAACCACAAATGCTAATTGAGCAACTGGAAACCGCAATTATGCGAGAAACTATCGGCAAGGTAATACCTTGGGAGAAGAATATAAACACTGGTTTCGAGCCAAGTTTTTTCAGCAATACCGATTGTTTTTCTGCTACCATGCATCAAGCAAGGTGATCGTATTTGCCTGGATTAACGATGACAACCGCAAACGCGCCTATAAAAGCGGCGACGATGCGTATCGGGTATTTCGCAAAATACTGGCAAATGGACATCCGCCGGATAACCGGGATAAGTGACTGGCGGAAGCCAGTGCAGAAATAATGTCTTGGCAACGCCTATGCCAATGATGTGTCAACACCTTTTATGAAAAAGCTTTCTGAAGCGTAATGGGTTTAATTAAACCGGACACACTGGCTACGATACCAACCGATTCCGCCAGCCAGCAATCCGCCCAGAAAATCCGCCAGCCAGTCCGCAAACCCTGAGTGGCGGCCCGCCACAAAGGACTGATGCCACTCGTCCGACCAGCCGTATAAACCGCAAAACGCCACGCTTAGCATGAACAGCCGGATGCGCGGCAGCCGCCAGTGCGCGAATGCCTGCCAGGCCAGCGCCCCCATCAGCAGATAGGCCAGAAAATGCTGTAGCTTGTCCTCATTGTCGAACAGATGCGGACTGGGCAGTTTATGCTGGTCGGACAGCCAGTAGATCAGGCCGCAATATAAAACAAGCATCAGGTAATTCAGGCGTATGGTCATGATGGATGGCGATTTTCGGCGACTGTCGTTTCAGGGCGGGGAATATAACATGTCTGGCGGCAAAACGCCTTGCTCTGGAGGAACCTGCTCGCGGTGTGCAGCGCTGCAAATTATGCTTCCTTTGGTTAGCGACGGGCGTACAATGCAGCCTCACTTACTCGCTGGAGAACGACATGAAAACATTATCTATTGCCGGCTTACTGGGTTTAGCCCTTTTTTCGTTGCAGGCCGTGGCGGACGTGGCGCTGCAATCCACTGCCGATGTGCAGGGTAACTGGAAGCTTGAATACACCAAAAAGTCGATCTCCAGTTCCGAGACCATCCGCCGCGAGGATAGTTGGGCTTTTAACAACGGTAAGGTCACCATTACCCATATCCCGCGCGACGGCAGTTTTTACGATCAGACGCCGGTGAATTATGAAGTCGAAAACGGCAAGCTGAAGATAGCCCTGCTGGGCCGGTCGGACAAATTCGATGTTTTTTCGCTGCTGGAAAAAAACGATAAAGAAATGGTTCTGAAAGGCAAGTTTGGCGATATTTATCATTTTGTCAGAAAATAATAATATGAGTAGCCATGCGGGTTAAGCCAGGTATGCGTAGCTTGTCCGCCGTCCCTGATGGACACAAAACCCGCCGCCCGACTTAATGGTATTTTTTTACCCTAAACGCACTTTTAGGGTTCCGGATTGTCGGATACCGCGTTATCTCATAAGGAGCGGAATATGAAAAAACAAGTTATCGTGGGCATCATGCTGCTGGCTTGCGGCTTGTACAGTAGCAGCAACTGGGCGCACGGCGGTGGCGGTGGCGGACACGGTGGCGGCGGGTTCGGCGGTGGCGGCTTCCACGGCGGGGGCTTCGGCGGAGGCGGAGGATTCCATGGCGGCGGCGGGTTTCATGGCGGAGGAGGAGGATTCCATGG
>JAQTUW010000072.1 GCA_028707085.1 Methylococcales bacterium
GCCAACCACTGGGGGAACTGTTTTTCAGCGGTAGCTGGGGCAAGCCGGCAGCCTGATGTTATTCCACAGCATGTACATCTGACACGAAGTATTCGGTATCCCCAAAACAGCTGGTGGGGATGCCGACATGCTGTTCGTAGGTCAGGGTGACTTTTTTGCCCAGCGATTGGTTGATCTTGGCGGCGACGCTATCATCGCGCACGGTGAAATAAAATTTTTCGCTCATGGTGCCCGGCATGGAAACCATGGCCAACTCACCTTCCCAGGTTTTGCACACCCAGCCGCGGTCAGAAAATTTTTGCACGTAACCGGCACGTTCCCCGCTGGAATAAGACCAGCTCAGCACCAGCCAGGTATAAAGGGAAACCAGAACCACGGGCAGTGCTACGATGACAACAATCCAGAATTTCCAGCCACGGGTCAACGGGCTCATGGTAAAACCTCCAGTGAATAATGGCGCCATTCTAGCAGCCGATTTTATTTAAGTCCGGCAGACTGCTAGAATGCCGCCTCAACCAACGAAAAGGAACTAGCTCATGGCGGTTTTAGAACTTACCAAAGCCAACTTCAAGGACACCATTGAAAAAAACGCGTTTGTCATCGTTGATTTCTGGGCCCCCTGGTGTACGCCTTGTGTGAGCTTCACCCCAATCTTCGAGGAAGCCGCTGCGGCCAATCCCGATATTGTGTTTGGCATGGTGAACACCGAAACCGATAATGAAATTGCCGAGTATTTCCAGGTGGAAAAGATCCCCGGCATCATGGTGGTACGCGATCAGGCCAGCATCCTGGCGCAAGTGGGTGAACTGGGGGCACCGGCATTGGCCGAGATCATTACCTGGGCACGTCAATATGACATGAGCACGGTGCATCGCTACTACGCGGATCAGGACACGTTAGCCAAAGCCAAGTAATTTGAAATCAGGGGGCGTCCTGCCTCCTGATTTACCAACTATCTGGCCGGTATGTACTTTTCAGGGTCTACCGGCTTGCCCAGTTTGCGAACTTCAAAATGCAGCTTGACCCGGTCAGCATCGGAACTGCCCATTTCTGCAATCTTCTGTCCCTTGGTGACTTCCTGGCCTTCCTTCACCAGGATCTGCTGGTTGTGGGCGTAGGCCGTGAGGTAGGTCTTGTTGTGCTTGATGATCACCAGCTTGCCATAGCCTCTTAAGCCGGAACCGCTGTAGACCACTTTGCCGGGAGCGGAGGCCAGCACTGCCTGGCCTTGCTCCCCGCCGATGTCCAGGCCCTTGCCGTTTTCGCTAAAGCCGGAAATGACCTTGCCTTGCGCGGGCCAGCCCCAATCCACGGCCTCGTCGTCAGCGGCAGGCGCAGGTTTTTCGGCTGCTTTTTCAGCCGTTTTTTCCGGGGCTTTTTCTACTGTTTTTTCAGCGGCTTTCTCTGGAGTTTTTGCAGGTTCGGCAGTTTTCGCCGGCAGGGCTGCCGCCTGCTCCGACCAAGGTTCCTTGGTGGCTCTGGGCTCGGTTTTCAGCGGCGGCTCGCCAGAGGTTTTTTCTCCGGCTGCCTTGGGTTCTGTTTTGGCGCTGCTTTCGCCGATGGCTTTGGGCTGCGGCGCGGCCTCGATCTTGATCGGCGTGACCACCACGCCGTCATTTCCGGCTGTGCTGGCCGGGGTTTCAGCCGGCTTGGCGGGGTCCTTGAGCTTGAGCGTCTGGCCTACCTTGATGCCATACGGCGCGGAGATGTTGTTCCAGCGGGCAATGTCCTTGTAATCAAAGCCAAATTCCAGGCCGATGGCATACAGCGTGTCGCCCTTTTTAACGGTGTAGTTATCCGGTCGCCAGTCTTTTTCGCCCATGGCAGCCGCTTTTTTGGCCGGCCTTGCTGGCGTGGCTGCGGGGGGGGCTGGTCTGCTGGCACCGGGCGCGCGTTCAATGACCGGGGCTTTTTGCTGTTGCGCGGCGCAGCCGGCCAGCACCAGGACAATGGCCAAAACACTGGTGTTTTTCAAAAAACTCACGCGGTTCCTCCCAGTAAGGGCACAAATTTGACGGCTTCCAGTTCGGTCTTGCGGTAACCTTCTTCGGTGCGCTCGACCAGCGTCAGCATCTGTTCCCCAGCACCCACCGGGATCACCATGCGCCCGCCGATCGCCATCTGCCGCAGCAGGTCTTCCGGGATGTGGGTGGCGCCGCAAGCGACTAGTATCCCATCGTAAGGCGCCATTTCCGGGATGCCGAAATTGCCGTCGGCTTTCTTGACCTTGACGTTGCGCAGTTTGAGTTCGCGGAAATGCCCCTTGGCGATTTCCAGCAGCGGCCCGATGCGTTCCACCGAATACACTTCCTTGGCTACGCGCGACAGCACCGAGGTCTGGTAACCGCAGCCGGTACCGATTTCCAGCACTTTGTTTAATGTTCCGCCGGCGCGCAGCAATTCGGTCATGCGCGCCACGATGTAGGGCTGGGAAATGGTCTGGTTGAAGCCGATCGGCAGCGAGCCGTCTTCATAGGCGCGGCCTGCCAGTGCCTCGTCGAGAAAAATGTGGCGCGGGATTTCCAGCATGGCGGCGAGCACCACTTCATCCTTGATGCCCTGCTCGCGCAGGCGCGCAATCATGCGTTCGCGCGTGCGTTGCGAGGTCATGCCGATGCCGGAAATTCTGGCTACCATCAGTTTAGCCCTCACCCCTGCCCTCTCCCGCTTGGCGGGAGAGGGGGACGTGGATTTGCGGAGCAAAGATCATATGAGCCAGCCTTTCAGTGCATCGATCTGCGCGTACTGTGTCAGGTCAATCTGCAACGGGGTGAGCGAGACCTGCCCATGTTCCACCGCATGGAAATCGGTGCCT
>JAQTUW010000021.1 GCA_028707085.1 Methylococcales bacterium
ATAAAGCGGTGGCTTTCGTTGCAGACGGCAATCGGCGGCTTTAAATCCGGCAGCCCTTCCAGACGCAGGAGAGTCTCCTGAATCATGGTTTTGCCGGAAACCAGCGGTAAAAACTGCTTGGGATATTGACTGCGGGATAAAGGCCAGAGTCTGGTTCCGGCGCCTCCCGATAAAATGACAGGGATCATTTACGGTTTCCTTTTGGCTGATTTTGACTGGATCATAATAAAGTAACACCCTTGCTGCTTATGCGCCGCAACAAGCCGCGGCGAATTTCTGCAGGATTCCGGCAGTTTCCTCACGGGAAACCGGCGTAGTCTCTGCGTAAAGCACCATCTGCAATTCGGCCGAGGTATCGCCGGACAGACGTTTGAGCAATTGCAGCAACTTGGCCACATAACCGCTGGTAGTATTGACAGACCCCAGCCGGTACCAGCGGTAGACCAGCAGTTCACGCCCGCCGTCGCCAAGTATCGACTCATCGAAATCCAGTCGCCCGCCATTTGCCAGCGCTGCCGACACCCTGCCGGTTTTCAGGATCCGCCACATGCCATCCCTGCTGGTTAACAGGGTGTTTAGAGAATTGACCAACTCCCCCTGAGCTTCAGCGCCGAAATTACCGGCGTACAGGCCGACGATGGCGGCGCCGTCGCTAAAGAATTGCCTGTCGTAATTGACGACACCCTTGAAATCCGGCCGCCATCCCCAGTCCGGGGCGTTGACCGCCTGCCAGCGGCTGTCGGGCGCCTGGGTAAACTGCGCCGGAATATCGACATGCGCTCCCTGCCGGGCCGCCAGCCAGCCAGAGATTGCCGGCCAGATCAGCAGACAGGCCAGCAGAGCCAGCACGATGCCGCTGAAAAACGGATATGCGCCGCCTTGTTGCGCCTGCAATTCGCTTTCTGGTTCGGCCACTGCGACGTAGGGCGGATCCTGCCAGAACGAACCGATATAAAACAGCAGCAGCATCACCACGCCGAAAAACACCCAGCCGTAAATCAGGTGATCGACGCCGGTAGCCAGTTTCATATCGCTTAAATGGCCTATCATGACTATCATATAGCCGCGCAGACCGTTCGCCAGAATCGGCAGCAGAATGGCGACCAGCATGAACAGCAGCCGCTTTTTATAACTGGTATAGTTCAGATACATATAAACCAGCCCCAGGGTGATGGAGGCTATCAGGTAGCGGATGCCGCTACAGGCGTCCACCACCGACCAGTTGCCGGTGGTCAGGCTGAAATGCAGGCCTTCGCGATAAACGCTGATGCCGGTCAACCTGAGCAGGCCTACCACAAAGGTTGCGGTAAACTCCATCAGCGACGGTACAAAGTCTTCGCCGAAAGGCACCATCAGAAACAGAAACAGAATGGGAAACAGCATGCTATTGGTGGCTTTGTTCCCCAGTATCGTCCAGATCGAGCAAACCAGAATGCCAACCACGGCCCATTGCTGCACGACCAGCACATGCACCAGATCGGCCGCCATCCACAGAAAACCGCAACCGAACACAAACAACAGCCCGGGCAGGCTCAGCGCCGGGTGGAGATGACGGTAATTCTCCCGCCGCGACCAGATCAGCCATAGGCTGATCGGTATGACCAGAAAACCGTGAGTATAGGTTTCGGAACGAATCCAGATATCCACGATGGATTTCCAGCTTTCCCAAAACAGCACAATTGTCGCCAGAGTGATAAACGCCAAACCGCCGATCGGCTGGCGCCACTGCCTGGGCAACACCGGAACCTCATACATTCTGTCTCTCCTGTTGCTGCGCGCCTATTGCTTGAACGCTACATGTTTCTAATTCTTCGTCCTACATTGTAAACCGGATTCCGATTTTTATTGGTATGGCCGAATATTTTAAATCCTGGAATAACTTCTGTCATACCGGCAACTCATTTTAAATGATAACCTGTTCAAACTTGATCCAACAACCGAAATGGCATGCCTGCAAACCCCATTCCGGCCGCTACGCCTGCGGACAGCCGGATTACTTGAAATTAGGCCGCCGGATGTAATGGAGTTGTCATAAATCAAGCTGAAAATATAGCCACCCTGTATGAACCATCATCACACCTTAGCTTATGAATACCCATCTTTACAGAACCATCTGGATTTCCGACCTGCACATAGGCTCCACGCAATGCCAGGCCGACACCCTGCTGGATTTTTTAAAACATAACGACAGTGAAAAACTTTATCTGGTGGGCGACATCATCGATTTCTGGTCGCTGTCAAAAAAAATGTACTGGCCGCAGGATCACAACACCATTATCCAGAAAATCCTGCGCAAGGCTCGCCACGGCACCCAGATCATCTATATTCCGGGCAATCACGACGAAAACATCCGCGACTACGACAACTATGTTTTCGGCGGCATCGTCGTCAAAAAATCCGATGTCCACACCACGCTGTCGGGCAAGCGTCTGCTGATCGTGCACGGCGATGAATACGACACCATCGCAAAACACCATAAATGGATGGCCAAACTCGGCAGCGTCGGTTACGACTTCCTGATAGAACTCAACCGGATTTTGCGCATCACCCGGCAGATTTTCGGCATCCGCTCAAACTTTTCGCTGGCGGCCTTTATCAAATTCAAGGTCAAAAACGTGGTGCAGTTTATTTCCGATTACGAAGTCAGCATCGTCAACAGCCTGAAGCACGGCAATCTGGACGGGGTGATCTGCGGCCATATCCACCATGCTGAAATCAAGGAAATCGATAGTTTTCAATATATCAATACCGGCGACTTCGTTGAAAGCTGCACGGCCATCGTCGAACATCAGGACGGCAGACTGGAGCTGATAAACTGGGTCAAGCAGGAAGCCCGGGAAATTGCCAGACCTGCGCCGGCCCATTGATCCTGCCGCAGCAAGGCGGGACAACGGGCCAGACAATCCGCTTTCAGGCGTTGGCGACCGGAAACGCCAGCACGCCGCCTATCTCCGCCACGCCTGCCGCTAACATCAGCACTCTGTCCAGGCCGATCGCCACGCCGCTGCAAGCCGGCAAGCCAGCCTGCAATGCCGCCAGAAATAGACCGTCCTTTTCCACATCCGCCAGGCCCTGCCGCCGGCGGCAGGCTATTTCCGCATCAAACCGGCTTTCCTGCTCCAGCGCATCCGCCAGTTCAAAAAAACCGTTGCCGAGTTCGATGCCGTTGATAAAAACTTCAAACCGTTCGGCAAGTCGGGGATCGCGGCTATTGATACGCGCCAGAGACGGCTGTATAGCCGGATAGTCATGCACCAGATAAATCAGGTTGCCGGCCATGGCCGGCTGTACGCAGTGACTGAAGATAAAATCCAGCCATAATCCCGGCTCATCGCCACATAGATCAGCTGCTTCGGCAAAACCGCTTTCCCGTGCATATCGCCGGTAATCGGCAAGCCCGAACTGCAGGGCATCCAGGCCGGTAGTTTCCAGGAACAACTGCCGGTAACCGACCGGCCGGACAGCCAGTTCGCCGCAAGCCGGCGCCAGCAAAGTCTGCAGCAGCAGAGCAACTTCGGCCATCAGCGCCGGTAGTTCATAGCCGACCCGGTACCATTCCAGCAGGGTGAATTCCGGATTGTGCAGCCGTCCGCTTTCGCCGTTTCTGAACGCCTTGCAAATTTGATAAATGCTGCCGCTGCCGGCCGCCAGCAGCCGCTTCATGGCGAACTCCGGCGAAGTCTGCAGGAATAGCGTACGCCGATAGGGCGCGGCATGGTAAGCCGTGGTGAAAAAATCCAGTTGCGGATCGGTGCCTGTGGCCCGACAAAGCAGCGGGGTTTCCACCTCCAGAACCTGCCGGTCGGCAAAAAACCGCCGGGTCTCCGCCAGCAATTGCGCCCTGATGCGCAATTGCTGCAAGCCGCAGGCAGGACGCCAGTCGGCCACTAGTCTTTTACGCGCGAGACATATTCGCCCACCCGGGTATCGACCTTGATCACTTCGCCTATCTGTATAAACAGCGGCACCCTGACCACCGCCCCGGTCTCCAGGGTAGCGGGTTTACCGCCGCCGCCGGAGGTATCGCCCTTCAGGCCGGGATCGGTTTCAGTAATGGCCAGTTCCACGAAATTGGGCGGCGTGATCGACAAAGGCGCATCGTTCCACAAGGTCATGGTGCAGATATCCTGTTCTTTCAGCCATTTGATGGCTTCGGCCACTGCATTTTTATCGGCCTGATACTGTTCAAAGGTCTCCGGCACCATAAAATGCCAGAACTCGCCGTCACTGTATAGATATTGCATTTCCACATCAATGACATCGGCGCTTTCAACGGTATCGCCGGATTTAAAAGTCCGCTCGATGACGCGACCGGTTTTAAGGTTTCTGATTTTGACGCGATTGAACGCCTGGCCTTTGCCCGGTTTGACGAACTCGTTTTCTATAATGGAGCAGGGGTCGTTGTCGAGCATGATCTTCAGGCCGCCCTTAAACTCATTGGTGCTGTAAATTGCCATTTTTTCCTCATGAAACAAACAATAATTATGGGATTATAATGGAAATAATTGAATTTAACATCCGGAGTCCTATTGGATAGCGAAGTTTCAGCCTGGCAACGCGCGCTTGCCGAGGCATTTACCAGTGTCGATAGCCTGTGCCGATACCTTGACATTAAGGCGGACAGCCTGCCGCTGAATATCGATTGCCAGGATTTTCCGTTACGGGTACCCAAAGGATATGCTGACTGCATGCAGCCTGGAAACCCCCGCGATCCCCTGCTGAGACAAGTTTTACCTGTATTGGACGAACTAAAAGTCTATCCCGGTTACAGCGCCGATCCTGTCGGCGATTTACAAGCCGTCGCCACGCCAGGCGTCATCCATAAATATCAAGGCCGGGTTTTGATGATCGTCACCGGGGCTTGCGCCATCCATTGCCGTTATTGTTTCAGACGCAACTTCCCCTATGGCGAATTGCAACTCGGCAGTCAAAAAATACAGCAGGCGGTCGCCTATATCGCCGGTCATAGCGATATTAGCGAGGTGATCTTAAGCGGCGGCGACCCCTTGTTATTGAGCGACGACAGACTGAACAAGCTGCTTGGGCGGCTAGCCCGCATTCCGCATGTTAAGCGCCTGCGCATTCACAGTCGAGTGCCGGTGGTATTGCCATCGCGGATTACGGCTACCCTGCTGGAAAACCTGGACTCGACAGGCAAACAGATCGTGCTGGTCATACACGCCAATCATGCCAACGAGTTGAGCGCCGAAGTCGGACGGGCCTGCGAGCGCATGCGACAAAGCCGTATTACGCTGCTAAACCAGAGTGTGCTGCTGAAAGGCGTCAACGATGACGCCGCAAGCCTTTGCACACTGAGCGAGCGACTGTTCGCCATAGGCGTTCTACCTTATTATCTGCATCTGCTCGACCACGCCAGCGGTACCGGGCATTTTGCCGTCGCCGAACGACAGGCGCTGGGCATCTACCGGCACATGCGGGAAAATCTGCCCGGCTATCTATTGCCGCGGCTGGTCAGGGAACAGGCCGGAGCAGCCTACAAGCTGCCGCTGTTCGAGCCGGATGCCGGCCTTTAGCAGGGGGGGGTGGTTGTTTCGGGATCGGGTAGAGACCGCTCCTGCATGCCGCGCCGGAAGACGCGGCATGCAGGAGGGTTTAAGGGGGAAAGGCTATTTAAGACTTATTGATCCTCGGCTCCGAAAGGCAGATACTGGAAGCTGCCGCTGGTGATGATCTGCCGCAGCAGGCCGGTTTGCGCCTCATGGGAATAGGCGGGCGTGCCGGCTTGTACTATATCGTAGGAAAGGGCCGGATTGCTAAACGAAAAATCCGGTTTGATTTCGCTGAACGCCGTGGTTTCCTGGGTATCGCCCCGGTAACTTTGGGCAGCCGAAGCATTGGGGCATAGACCGACGAAAGCGTTGTTGCTGACCACTGTGCTGGGCACGACATCGCCGGACGGGGTGGACAACACATAGCCGCTGGTGCCCGGCACTACGCCATTCCAGAAGAAGAAAGGCCAGATGGGGTGATAACCGTCATAGGTGGCGGCAAAAGCCATGAAGGTGTTGTTTTCAATGTCGACGCTCTGAACTCTGTTGTCGGCGCCTTCAACCGCGAAGGTTATCATGGCCCCATTCGAACCGAGGCCGGATGCATTCTTGACCAGTACATTGTTGCGCATGGTCAATTGGCCGCCATTAGGCACGTCCAGCAGATAATTTTCCGCCTGGGCATAATCGCCGCCCTGCGGCAGGCCGCCCTGAAAATAATTGCCTTCCATGATGGTGACCTGGGCTCTGGATTTGAAAAGATGACCGTAGTAAGCATCGTGCGACCAGGAATTGGTCATATGCACGGTAAAGTTCGGGTCAACGGCGCTGGCATTGATATAGGCATTATGCCTTGGCCCATACCAGCCGCCGTTTTCATACAGCTCGATCTGATCCAGGGTCAGCGTGCCGGTATTATTGGGCGTGGAAAAAATGCCGTTGGTGCCGCCGGTATTGCCGGAAGCCTGTTCGAAGCCGTGTATCCGCATCTGCCTGAGGGTGATATCCGTGCCGCCGTTGACATAGACCGCCGACATGCCGCCAAAGCCGATATTGGTATCGGCGGCCAGATCGATATTTTCAATCACGATATTAGTGCTATTGGTATCCGCCGTGCCGCCGCCGAAAATATAGATCGGCGCCTGAGCTGAGGTAAAATCCCATAAAATAGCGATTGGATCAAGAATAACCGGCCGAATACCGTTTACCGTAACACCCTGAATGGTTATATTTGCCGGCACAGTACCGGTATCGGTGTAATTGGCCAGCATGGGGCCGATAAATATATTATTCTGATTGCCGGTATAAACCGCAGGATAAACCAGAAAGGTATCGCCATTCTGCCACAGCCGGAAAATATCGATATGGGTCATATGCCCGAATGGCCCGCAGCCACTGGAGGCGGCCGGTTGCGGATTGAGATAGCCATTGACTTCGTAATTGGGATTACAGGTATTGCCATTGCTGCCGAAACTGCCGTATGTGGCGATGACCACCCCATTGCGAACCTGATCGATTCTGGGGGTCAGGTTATCGGCGGCTGTCGCGGCCCGTGGCTGCTGAATGGTGTTATTCGGATCCCATGTCCATTGCGCAGGATAACTCTGGGCATTGCTGCAAAGCTGGGCCTGCTCGGCCTGAGCGGCATTGGAGGTGTAGGAGCCTGTCGGCACGACAAAACCCTGGGCCTGTTGCTGGAATCCGGTACATTGCGTGGTCTGGCCGCCGTTGACGCCGCTGCAGGTCCAGTTCCAGGTATCGGTGCCGGTTACGGCGGAGGGCGAACCGATACTGCATAACGCCGTGGCCGGCGCAGAGCTGGTCGGCGCATTGCCGGCCGGCCCGCAAACCCCATCCTGCTTCAGATTGGCGGCGCAATAGGCCGTGGCGCCCCCGCTCTGGCCCAGACAGCTCCAGCTCCAGGGCCCCGAGCCGCTGTCGGTTCCCAGCGCGCCGGTATTGCAGACGGCGGCGGAAACAGCGCCGTAGATGGTCCACGGCGCTGCATAGTAGCTGCCGCCGTTGGCGTAACCGCATACCGCATTGACCGGCGTGGTATTGGTAATGGGCGATGGCGGCAGCGGTGAAGCCAGCGCGGCGGAATCCGCAATCAGATGCAGACCCATTGCCAGAACTGTGAATTTCAAGGCGCTCGCAAGCTTCACGCCGTCCGGCAGGGTTCCATACTTGAAGCATGATATATTTTTTGTACTGTACATAACTATCTCCTAATTGGGTAATAGATCACTAAAGTTACTCCCTAAAGCTGCACTAACAAACAATACTTCTATACTACTTTGTAGCTACTGCATTATTGCGGTAATTACGGTTATTTTTCAATTGCCTCCACCAAGAAAAACCTTGTTGCTCATGTTGTGTTATCCAGCCACGTTTTTATGACATGGTAATGGCCGCATCCTGTAAAAATACCATAAACGCCAACTATTTTACACGTTAAACCTAACAGGTTACAGTATTGTGAAAAAAGGGTATAATCAGAAATTATCCCAAATAGCCTTTATACTATTAGTGGATAATGATTTGCCTGTTTTGATCAACATCAAACTATTATCGAAAAATTTCGTCGCCTGCCGGCTCCGGCCGGCCGCCGGCCGCCGGCAACCGCTTTACCTGCCCGGCCAAGCCCCGTTATAATAGCGCCGATAGTAGACACCCACGCACATCCGCCGCCGTGCTTCGGACTGTCTGCCTGGATTGTCTTTCCGTGCCCTTTCAGGCAGAACGGCATGTATCAAAGTTTTCGAGGGTTTTCAGATGGATAGTTTCTCTGCAATTATTGGCAAGTCTCCCGAACTGGAGTCGCTGATACGTAGCGCCCGCGTCATTGCCGCCACCGATGTGACCGTGCTGATCAAGGGCGAAACCGGAACCGGCAAGGAAATTCTGGCGACCGCCATTCAGCAGCAAAGCCCCCGGGCCGGCAAGCCTTTTATCACTCTTAATTGCGCAGCCCTGCCGGAAAGCCTGGTGGAATCGGAAATTTTCGGACACAAAAAAGGCGCGTTTACCGGTGCGCTGACCGATAAACAGGGGATTTTTCAGGCTGTTGACGGCGGTACGCTCTTTCTGGACGAGATCAATTCCCTGCCGCTTTCCATTCAGTCCAAACTGTTGCGTTTTCTGGAATCGGGTGAATGCATGCCGGTCGGCGGCGCCAATCCCTATACCGTCAATGTTCGTATCATCGCCGCCACCAACGCCGATTTGACGACCATGATGGAAGACGGCGAATTCCGCCGCGACCTGTTCTTCCGCCTCAATGTCGTACCGCTGGATTTGCCGGCGCTGCACCAGCGGCGGGAAGACATCAAGCTGCTGACGGATCACTTCTTTGACCGTTTCGCCGCCAGTCATGGCCTGAAAATGCCCAAACTGAGCAAACTGGCCCGGAAAGCCATGAACGACTATCGCTGGCCCGGAAATATCCGCGAACTACGCAATCTCTGCGAACGGTTGTGCATTCTGCTGCCCGGCTGCTTCATCGAGCCGGAAAATCTGCCGCGCGAATTCCATCAACTCCCGGCAGAACAGGAACCCAGCGCAGATTTTGTGTTGCCGGAACTGGGCATCCAACTGGATGCGCTGGAAGCCGATATCATTTATCAGGCTCTGGTTCGAACCCGGGGAAATCGCAGCAAGACCGCGCGCTTGCTGGGCATCTCCAGAGACACCCTGCTGTACCGCATTCAAAAACACGGCCTGTCCACACACTAAGCCTAAACCGCCGCCCTGCCCGGCGGTCTATGCCGGGCAATGCAGGCGGGTCGCCCGCATCAATTGCTTCATGTCCCTGACCGACTGCTCCAACCCGGAAAATAAAGCCTGGGCGATCAGGGCGTGGCCGATATTCAGCTCGACTATTTGCGGAATCCGGCAAATCGCCTCCACATTGTGCATATTCAGGCCATGCCCGGCATTGACCTGCAGGCCGGCCTGATGCGCATACTCGGCGGCCTTGCTGATCCGCGACAACTCCTGCCGCCGCAAGGCCATGTTTCCGGCATCGGCATAGCGGCCGGTATGCAGTTCCACGACCGGCGCACCCGCCTTGAGCGCCGCGTCTATCTGTCTAAAATCCGGATCGATGAACAATGACACCTCGATGCCGGCCGCCGCCAGAGCCTGACAGGCATCGCGCATTTTGCCGGCGGCGGCGGCCACATCCAGCCCGCCTTCGGTAGTCAGTTCCTGGCGCCGCTCGGGCACCAGGCAGCAGGCTTCCGGTTTCAGGCCGACGGCAGCTTTCAGCATGGGATCGGTGACCGCCATTTCCAGATTCAGGCGGGTATGCAGCATGGCTTTCAGCATGTCTATATCCCTGTCCTGAATATGGCGTCTGTCTTCGCGCAAATGCGCGGTAATACCATCCGCGCCGGCCTGCTCCGCCACCAGGGCGGCCTGCAGCGGCTCTGGGAAACGCGTGCCCCTGGCCTGTCTGAGGGTGGCGACGTGATCGATGTTGACGCCGAGCAAGATGATCTGTTTTTCCATTTGCAGGTTCCCGTTTACAGATGTTTGATAATGTTTGTTAACACATCGCGGCTTTTCAGCGGCCTGCCCTGCAGGCGGCTATCCAGCATTTTTCTCAGCAGCAGCTTGGCTTCCGCCAACGCCACGGCATCCAGCGCGACCCCGGCGGCCAGCAGAGCCAGGGTATGACCGCTAACCGGGCCGTCCGCATCGGCCACCATGCCGTCGCCCGGCGAAAAACCATAGCGTTGCGCGCCCTGTATGCCCGCTCCGCTACGGCATTCCCTGTCGAGTTGCACGCCGTAACCGCTTTCCTGCAATAATTGCAGCTCAAAGTACCGTAGCGTCTGTTCGACGTTGCCATCGGCCGCCAGACCGCACAGACAATGCTGATAATCGGCAAACAGTTGCGGATGGGGATCGTCCTTGTGCAAAAACCGCTGCAGCAGTTCGTTGACATAAAAGCCGCAGTACAACGCCAGACGCTGCAAGTCGTAGCTATTTGTCAGTTCGGCCCCGACCAGGGTTTTTAACTCGTTACGGCCGAGATACGAGATATCGAGCAGCGAAAAGGGCTGCAACAGGCCGGCCAGCCTGGATTTTTCCTTGCGCACCCCCCTGGCCAGCATGGATACGATACCGTAATCACGGGTGAAGACATCCAGCAACAGACTGGTTTCCCGGTAGGATCGGTGCTGGAGGACAAAGCCGGGCTGCAAATGGACGGCGGCTTCCATTCATCATTCAGGCTTATCGGGCGTATCGAGCATGCCCAGGCTCTGCAACGCCCGCTCGCTGTCCGACCAGCCTTTCTTGACCTTGACCCACAGTTGCAGATAGACCTGCCGGCCGATGAGTTTTTCGATATCGGCTCTGGCTTCGCTGCCGATATTTTTCAGCATTTCGCCCTGCTTGCCGATGACAATGCTTTTCTGACTGCTGCGCTCCACCCAGATGGTCGCATATATTTTGCTCAACTGCGGATGATCTTCATAGCGTTCGATTTCCACGGTCAGCGCGTAAGGCAATTCATCGCCCAGCCGGCGGGTGAGTTTTTCCCTGACGATCTCCGCGGCAAAAAAGCGTTCGCTTCTGTCGGTAATCTGATCTTCCGGATAAATAGCCGCGGCTTCCGGCAATAAGGCCATGATCCGCTGTTCCAGCAGCTCGAGATTGGTGTTTTTTAGCGCGGACACCGGAATGATTTCCCGGAAAGGAAATTTTTGGCCGGCTTCGGCAAAAAAACCCAGCACAGCCTGCCTGTCCTGAATTTTATCGATCTTGTTGACCGCCAGTATCACCGGCAGGCCGGCCTGTTCCAGTTTCCGGAATATCTGCTGGTCATACTCGTGCCAGTACAGGCCATCCAGCAGCCAGACCACCAGATCCACCCCGGCCAGAGTGCTGTCGGCGGTTTTATTCAGATAGCGGTTCAGCACCTTCTTTTCGTCCTGATGCATCCCCGGGGTGTCGATAAAGATCGCCTGACCGCTTTCGGTGGTCTTGATGCCCAGAATCCGATGCCGGGTGGTCTGCGGTTTTCTGGAGGTGATGCTGAGTTTTTGTCCCAGCAGATGATTCATCAGTGTCGATTTGCCGACATTGGGTCTACCGATCAAAGCCACATAGCCGCAGTTCATATATCCTTGTGTTGCAAAAGAGTTAACATTTTTTCAGCCGCCGCCTGCTCGGCCTTTTTCCGGGAAATGCCGGTGCCGATAGTGGCTTCCTGACAAACCGGCACCGTACATTTCACATCAAAAACCTGGGCATGATCGACACCGGACATGGTGAGCAATTCGTAAACCGGCAGATCCTTTCTTCTGGCCTGCATCATTTCCTGCAACCGGGTTTTGGGATCCTTGCTCCAGCTATCCGCTTTGAGCTCGGCCAGCTTATCCGCAAACAGGGCCAGTATCCACTGCCGGCAGACATCAATGCCCTGATCCAGCAATAACGCCCCCATGATGGCTTCCAGCGCATCGGACAGGATGGAGTCCCGCCGAAAGCCGCCGCTTTTCAGTTCGCCGGAGCCCAAAATCAGATAGTCGCCCAGATTATGCAGCCGCGCCAGCTCCGCCAGCGAACCCTGATTGACCAGACTGGCGCGCAGCCGACTTAAAGCGCCTTCTTCGGCGGTAGGGAACAATTCGAATAACTGCTGGGCAATCACAAAACCCAGTACCGAGTCGCCCAGATATTCCAGGCGTTCATTATTTCCGGCGCCCATGCTGCGATGGGTCAGGGCCATGGTCAAAAGCTGAGGTCGGTTAAATTTCAGACCCAGCTTTCCGGCTAAAATTTCCGGCTTTCTAATCATGGCTGCCCGGCTCCGGCCTTTGCAAAAAGATCGAGTCTACAGCCCGATGGCGGCAGCCGGACTGATGGGTGTTTGATCGCCTGGCCCTATATTCCCGCAAATTGCAAGGCCGCGCGGCGCAAAGAGGCATAGCCCGGGCAACCCGTTGCCGAATGGATGTCATTTCAGCACTGTACCCAGCCGGCTAAAGGCTATGCCGCCATTTTCAAGATCCCAGTTCATCCAGATGAAAAACGCCTTGCCAACCAGATTACCTTCCGGCACAGTACCCCAGTAACGACTGTCGTTACTATTGTCGCGGTTGTCGCCCATCACAAAATACTGGCCTTTCGGCACCACGAACACATCTTCCACCGTTGCCGCGCCCTGATGAATCAGGATGTCGTGTTCGACACCGTCCAGATCTTCCGTCAGCAGTTCCGAACCCGTCATATTGGCGCCCTGCCCCACGCCTTTATAACTGCCCAGCGACACCTGTTTGGCCGGCTGGCCGTTGATATACAGTTTTTTATCGAAATAGGCGATTCTGTCGCCGGGCAGGCCGATCACCCGTTTGATATAGTCCACCGAGGGCTGTTTGGGAAAACGAAACACCACGATATCACCGCGTTCAGGCTCCCCCATCCCGATAAACTTGGTATTCAGAACCGGCAGCCGCACGCCGTACGAAAACTTGTTGACCAGAATGAAATCACCGATCAGCAGGGTCGGCATCATGGAGCCGGAAGGAATGCGGAACGGTTCAAACAGAAACGAACGTAAAATCAGGACGATCAGCACTACCGGAAAAAAAGACCGCGCATATTCCACCAGCATCGGCTCCCGGACTGGCGGGGAAGGCAATTGCGCATATTTGAGATACAGCCAGTAAGCCGCGCTGATAACGCCGGTTACAAAGGTTGCAACCACCAGAAAAAATGAAAAATCGTAATCCATAATAATAACCCGTAAACTTTATTCTTTGTTAACCTGCAACACGGCCAGAAAGGCTTCCTGCGGGATTTCGATGCTGCCGACCTGTTTCATGCGTTTTTTGCCGGCTTTTTGTTTCTCCAGCAGCTTTTTCTTCCGGGTAATGTCGCCACCATAACATTTGGCTGTGACATTTTTGCGCATGGCCTTAACCGTGGAGCGGGCAATAACTTTGGAGCCGATGGCCGCCTGAATGGCGACTTCATACATTTGCCGCGGAATCAAATCCTTCATTTTTTCCACCAGATCCCGACCGCGATTCATGCTTAAATCCCGATGCACGATCGTCGATAAGGCATCCACCTTTTCGTTATTGATCAGCACGTCGAGTTTAACCAGCGGCGCCGGATCGAAGCGCAGAAACTCGTAATCGAAGGAGGCGTAACCGCGACTGACGGACTTGAGGCGGTCGAAAAAATCCAGCACCACTTCGCTGAGCGGCAGTTCATAATTCAGGGAGACCTGGCTACCCGCATACTGCATGTTTTTCTGCACGCCGCGTTTTTCGATGCACAGGCTGATCACGTTGCCCAGATAAGTCTGCGGCACCAGAATATTGGCCAGGATGATCGGTTCCCGGATCTCTGTGATGAGACCGGCATCCGGCAGTTTGGCCGGATTGTCCACCATGAGAACCTCGCCGTTATGGGTTTCCACTTCATAGACCACGGTGGGCGCGGTGGTGATCAGATCGATATCGTATTCGCGCTCCAGCCGTTCCTGAACGATTTCCATGTGCAGCATGCCCAGAAAACCGCACCGAAAACCGAAGCCCAGCGCCTGGGAGGTCTCCGGTTCGAAATTCAGCGCCGAATCGTTCAGGCGCAATTTATCCAGCGCTTCGCGCATGCTGCCGTAGTCGTCGGAACTGACCGGGTAGAGACCCGCGAACACCCTGGGCTGCACGGTTTCAAAACCCGGCAGGGCCTTAGTGGCGGGGTTGTCGGTCGCAGTGATGGTATCGCCGACCGGCGCGCCGAAAATATCCTTGATGCCGGCCACGATAAAACCCACTTCCCCGCAATTTAACTGCTGTTTTTCCAGTTGCTTGGGGGTATAGACGCCCAGCTTTTCGGTAATGAAGGATTTACCGGTCGACATCACGGTGATTTTCTGCTTTTTCCGCAAACAGCCGTTGACGATACGCACCAGCGACACCACGCCCAGATAATTGTCGAACCAGGAGTCGATGATCAGCGCCTGCAAAGGCGCCTGCTCATCGCCGCTGGGTGCCGGAATTTTACGAATCAGTTGCTCGAGAACCGCCTCGACGCCGAGACCGGTTTTAGCGCTGATTTTCAGCGCCTCATCCGCCGGAATGCCGATGACATTCTCGATTTCGGTCATCACCCGCTCGGGTTCGGCGGAGGGCAGATCGATCTTGTTAAGCACCGGCACGACTTCCAGGCCCTGCTCGATGGCCGTGTAACAGTTGGCGACGCTTTGCGCCTCGACCCCCTGCGCGGCGTCCACCACCAGCAAAGCCCCTTCGCAGGCGGCCAGCGAGCGGGAAACCTCGTAGGAAAAATCTACATGCCCCGGGGTATCGATAAAATTGAGCTGATAGGTTTCGCCATCTTCGGACTTATAATTCAGCGTAACGCTCTGCGCCTTGATGGTAATGCCTCTTTCCCGCTCCAGATCCATGGAGTCCAGCACCTGCGATTCCATTTCCCTTTCGCTTAA
This sequence comes from Methylococcales bacterium, assembly GCA_028707085.1. GTDB lineage: Bacteria > Pseudomonadota > Gammaproteobacteria > Methylococcales > Methylomonadaceae > Methylomonas. The sequence continues at coordinate 14,980 of JAQTUW010000021.1, forward strand.
ACCGCCGCAAATCTGGATGAACCGATCCGCCAATGTCGATTTACCATGATCGATATGCGCGATGATAGAGAAGTTTCTTATATTTTTTTGATCCACTTAGTCCGACTATTTTTCTGTTTATTCTGTTTATAATGTTTGTCTGCCCGTGGCGGAGCCACGCCTGATAAATCCGTACAAGGTTCGAAGCGGACAGCCGCCTAGACCAGCATCATCTGCCGAAACTGGGCGATGGTCTCCGCCGTCAGCGGCTGTCTTTGATTGTCCCAGACCACGCCATCCAGTTCCTCGGCCAGAATGTCGATGGTTTCGATAAAGTCATCAAACACCTGCAAAGGTTTGTCCAGCGCCCTGGGCTGCATGTAAAACACGATGCCCGGACAGTAAAAGTTTTCCAAATCGGTGTCCGGAAAAGTGCCGGGTTCTATCATGCTGGCTACCGCGTAATCCACCAGCCGGTTTTTGTCCACCCTTTCAAAAACCTTGACGCTGCCGTATGTCAACCCCACCCTGGCAAAGGCGTCATAAAGCAGCCGGCCGTTGAAACCCTGATCCGCCCTGGCCACCAGACTGAATTCGATCAGCTTGGGCAATTCGAAATTCTGCGTTGCGGGTTTAAGCGATTCGCGTTGCTCTGTCCGGGCGGCGGCAGGCCGGTGAACCGGTCTTATGGCGTACTCGTCCAGCAGGGCGTCGCCGTCGACCGGGGTATGGGCCGAGAAACTCGCATTGTCGTCGTATTCCTCTTCGTCGTCGACATCCGTTTCGCGAACCCCACCCTCATAGGCGGCTTCGTCATATTCTTCAGCTTCCCGCCGCTCGCGCATGGATTTAACAAAATGCCATAACAACATGCCGATCATCACCAGCATGCCGAGCAATATAATCATAACTCTTAATAATTCTTTATCCATTAGCTTTCCGCCATGCTTACCGCTTCTTCAATATCAACAGCTACCATTCTGGAAACCCCAGGCTCCTTCATGGTAACACCTGCCAGATGTTTTGCAATTTCCATTGTGACTTTGTTGTGCGAAATATACAAAAATTGCACGGTGGCCGACATATCTTCCACCATTTTCGAAAACCGTACCACATTGGCGTCATCCAGCGGCGCATCCACTTCATCGAGCAGGCAGAACGGGGCCGGATTCAGTTCGAAAATCGAAAACACCAGCGCCACGGCGGTCAGCGCCTTTTCGCCGCCGGACAGCAAGTGGATGGAACTGTTCCGCTTGCCGGGCGGCCGGGCTATGATATTGACGCCAGCTTCCAGCACATCCTGTTCGGTCAATTCCAGATAGGCCTGGCCGCCGCCGAACAGCCGCGGAAACTTTTCCTTGAGACCATCGTTTATTCTATCGAAAGTTTCCTTAAACCGCTGCCGGCTTTCCCTGTCGATCTTGCTGATCGCCTGATCCAGGGTATTCAGGGCGTCCACCAGATCGGCATGCTGCTCATCCAGAAACTTCATGCGCTCGGACTGGGTTTTATATTCCTCGATGGCTGTCAGATTGATCGACCCCAGTTTTTCGATTTCATCCGCCAGTGCGTCAACCGCCTTTTTCCATTGCCCTTCTCCGGCTTCGACGGGCAGAGCGGCCAGGATGGTTTCGGCATCGGCTCCGGCTTCGCGAAGCTGTTCTTCCAGAGTCTGCTGTCGCACCCGGCTGTCCTGCTGCTCGTAGCGCACGGCATCCAGGGCTTCCTTCTGTTTTTCCAGCGCCAGCCGGGTTTGCGCATGCAGTTCGGCAAGCTGACCGACAGTCTGCTCCCCGGCCTGCTGCGTCTGGCGTTCCGCCTGTAACTGCTGTTCGAACTGGTGTTTTTTCTCCAGCAGCAATTCGAGCTGCATTTTTTCTGCATCCAGCGGCGACAGGCTGAACTGCAATTTTGCCTCCAGTTCAGCCATGCGCTCGGCAGATTGCCGATGTTGCAGTTGCAGGCGCTCGATCTGCCTGACCGACAGCACTTCCGAAGATTTGAGGGATTCGATCTGGGCCTGCAATCTGCTCAGATGCCTGCGGGCATCATCCACGGAGGCGTTGCTATCCAGTTGCCGAACCTGCAGTTGCCGGCTGAATTCCTCCAGTTCCCGCTTTTTGTCCGTTAGCGCCGCCAGCGCCAGTTCGGCATCCTCGCGGATGGCTTCGGACTCGGCGATCTGTTCGGCGTTTTCGGCATAATGGCCGGCAATCTCGCCGATTTCGTGATCCAGTTGCTGCAAACGCCGATTCTGCTGCTCCAGCCGCGCCGATTGCGCGCTGTGCTCGGCGCTTTTGGCCGAGAATTCCGCATTCAGCCGCTTTTCCTGCTGCCCGGCCTGTTCTCTCCGGGCTTCCACGGCTTTTAGAGCCTGTTCGGCATGTTCCAGTCGCTGTTCGTTATCGGCAATCGACATCTGCAATTCGCCCTGCCGCAGCTTCAGTTCCCGCAATTCCTTTTCCCGCTGCAACACCCCGGCCTTGCTGTCGCTGCCGCGGCTAATCCTGATCCAGCCGCTGCCCAGCCACAGTCCATTCGCCAGCACCACCGATTCATGCGGCTGCAAACTCAGGCTGCGGGCCTGCTCCAGGCTGTCGGCACAATAAATGCCGCCCAGCAGCGCCGCCAAATCCCATCGGCTGCGCACCTTGCCCAGCAAACTGCCGGCCGGGCCAGACGGAACGGCCTGCGCGCCAGCGGTTTCGAAGAATATCAGCGACTGCTTGCCGACGGCCTGCAATTCATCCAGCAGCCCGGCGGCGCTATCCACGCAGATGGCTTCCAGATAGGCGCCCAGCACGGTTTCCAGCGCGGTCTCCCAGCCAGTCTCGGCTTCGATGAACTCGGCCAGCCGCGGCTGCTGCTGCAAGCCCACCGTCTCCAGCCAGATGCCCAGTTCCTTTTTATCCTTGCCCATCGCATGCTGCTGCAACAACTCCAACGAACTGATCTTGCCGTTTACCTTGTGCAGTGCCGCCCGGCCGTCATGCAGGCTGTCCTGCAAACTCCGGATTGCCGGCCTTAATTCGGCATTGCGGGCCGACAGTTCCGCCTGTTCCTGCTGCAGGCCGCCGCGTTCGGCTTCTATCAGCTCCAGGCTACCGTCCAGAGTTTCCAGCTCGAACTGCAAGCGGCTATCGGCCAGTTCCCGCCGCTCGGCATGCAACTTGTCCAGCCGGATCTGCAACTGCCGGTTCTGGTTTTCCAGTTGACCAAGCTTCACGCGCTGCACTTCGGCCTGTTCGCGGCTGGCGGCGTTTTCCGCCAGAAACGCCTCCCATTGCTGCTGCCAGTTCTGTTTTTCCAGATTGGCGTCCTCCTGCAGGTTCAGGGCGTCCTCTTCCCGGGCCCGGGCGACTATAATGGTTTCCTCGGCTTCCAGCAGGGTCTGGCGGATTTCCTCCAGTTGTCGCATGTCCTGCTCGCATTCCAGACCAGCCTGTTCGGCCTGCTGCTTCAGGCGCCGAATTTCCAGCCGGGTTTCTTCGTGACTCTGCTGGTTATGCCGGATCGCCTGTTCCAGGCGGCCGGCTTCCGCGACCACGGCATAATAGCCGCCCTGCGCGGCATCCAGTTGCTGCTGCTGGACTTTCTGTTCGCCACGCCTGAACTCCAGGTCTTTTTCGGTCTCGCGCAACAGCATGAACAGCCGGTTATGCTCGGCCGCAATGGCCTGCAGCTTTGCTTCCAGTTTTTGCGCGGCGGTATGAAACGCCCGCCAGCGCATCGCCAGCAATTCCTGCCGGTACTGGCGCTCCTGTTTTTTGAGTTCGGTATATTTTTCGGCTTTTTGCGCCTGTCTGGCCAGATTTTTGATCTGTTTGTCCACTTCGTCGCGCAAATCGTCCAGCCGTTCCAAATTTTCGCGGGTATGCCGCATCCGGGTTTCAGTTTCCGAACGCCGTTCCTTGTATTTGGAGATGCCGGCGGCTTCCTCGATATGCACCCGTAAATCTTCCGGCCTGGCTTCCACCATCCGGGAAATGGTGCCCTGCTCGATAATGGCGTAACTGCGCGAACCCAGGCCGGTGCCAAGGAACAGATCGGTAATGTCCTTGCGCCGGCAGCGCGTGCCGTTGAGCATATACAGCGACATGCCGTCCCGACTGACCTGGCGCTTGATGGAAATGGTGCTGTACTGGCTGTATTCGCCGGCCGCCTTGCCTTCGCTATTGTCGAAGACCAGTTCCACGGCGGCCACGCTGACCGGTTTGCGGCCGGAAGAACCGTTAAAAATCACATCGGCCATGTTGCCGCCGCGCAAATGCTTGGCCGAACTCTCGCCCATCACCCAGCGCACAGCATCGATGATATTGGATTTGCCGCAACCATTGGGGCCGACAATCGCCGTCAGATTGCCGTTAATGGGAATAGTGGTGGGATCGACAAAGGATTTGAAACCCGAAAGTTTGATTTTTTCCAGCTTCATGACTGGGGGCGCGTACTCTGATCTAGTTGGGCAATAGACTATTATCGGCGAAATGGGGGGTGGAATGGAATGGAAATTTAAGATGGCGGCAGGTAGAACAGCCAAATGAGCCGTCCGCCGCGTTGACCTTGACCGGCTGCGACCTCCTGCCGGGTTTTGTGACCAGTTTTTAGACAACTACAATTTTCTGTAACAGAAATGACATGTTAGCCGATCCGCTCACGGCTTTAACACAACTTTATCCACAGATTTTGGGGATAACGACTGCTATTTACCCATTTCCACGGTCACCGGTTCTTTGCCGGCTTGCCGGTCGGCCGGTTGCTGCGTCGAATCAGCGTCCGGTTCGATAGCCAGCGCCTTGGACAGATCGTAATAGGCGTTTATCCGGTTGATTTTCGCCGTATAGTAGCCGAGCATGACAGTTTTGTATTCGCGCTGGGCGTCGATTAAAGCCATGACGCCGACCGCCCCCCTGTCGTAAGCCAGCTCTATCCTTTCGCGGATGGAACGCGCCCGCCCGATTAATTTGCTCTCGTATATCTCAACCACATGATCGGCGCTTTGCCAGGCCGCCAGCGAGCCGACTATGTCATTGCGCACGTTCAGCGCGGTCTGCTCCGCCAGCAGGCGCATTTTGTCAAGATTGGCCTGCGCCTGCCGGAGCTCGCCCTGGTGCTGATAAAACAACGGCAACGGCGCGCTGACGCCGATAAACGCCGAGTTGAGCACCGTATTGCCGGGGTCGCGGGCAAAGCCGCCATTGATGCTGACATCCGGATAATTCAGCCTGGCGGCCAGCATCAGCTCCTTTTCGGCATGGTCGGCGCGCTGCCTGTCGGCCAGCAGATCCGGACGCTGCGACAGCGCCTGATTGCTCAGCGCCTCGCGCGACAAATTCCAGCCGATTTCACGCAGTTGCGGCCAGCCCTCATCTGCCGCAAACTGCATGCTGTTATCGGGCCAGTTCAAAACCTTCGCCAGGTTGCTGCGGGCCTGCTCGACGCCGGCTTTGGCATTTTCCAAATCGGTTTGCGCCTGCAGGGCTTCGACGTTGATGCGCATGTACTCCGATTCGGCGATATCGCCCGCCTTCAGCCGTAATCCGCTGGCATGCACGATTTCGCTGTAGTGATCGGCTATTTCCCGCGCCAGCCAGCGGACTTTCTGAGCCTGAAGCAGGCCGTAGTAAGCATCCCTGACCATATTGGAAAAAATCCGCACCGCATCCCGAAAGTCGCTTTCCGCCGCCTGGGCGGCAATGGCGCTGCTTTCCATGCGCAAACCGCGGCGTCCGGCCATTTCGATCAACTGGTTAAAGGTGTAATATTCCGCCGGCCCGCAATTGGCGTTACCGGGTACACCCTGCTGAAACTGACAGCCCTGGGCGGTGGAGTTCTGGCCGGAGTTTTTGCTGATTTCCAGTATTTCAACAGTAACTGTGGGGTTGGGTATGGCGGCGGCTATTATTTCCCTGGCCTGATAATTTTCAATGTTGTATCGAGCCGCCAGCAAATCCAGATTGCGCTCGTAAAACAGTTTAATGGCCTGCTCCGCCGTCAGCGTCAGCTCTTCGCCGCCGGCAGCCGAGAATGGCGAAAAGCCGATCAGAACGGCAATCAGCAGCCGGCGACAAACCGGTTTCCGCCCGCCTGCCAAAATAGCCGAAAAAAATAGCTTATCCATTGCCGGCATCTTCAATCGCTTGCCATCCCCTGATTTTCAAACAGCCTGTCGTTTGCGATTTTCCGGTACAACCCGCCAATCTGCTCCCGCCAGCGGCTGTTCTGATCCGAATTCCATACCCAGGCGCTGGGAAACAGCGGCCAGAAAAAGCCCGACTCCGTCGCCGTAACCTGATAGATTTTTAAGGTGTCGCCTTTTGCGTTGCGCAGAGTGGCTTCGATAAAATCCTCGTCGCCATAAAAGACGCTGGGCGCAAAAAAAAGCCCTACCCCCAGCCCGGAACCCCAGATACTATCATTAACGCCATTAATGAGATTGTCCGAAGCGGGTTTAAAGCTGTAATCAGGGATAATCCGGGTAGCGCGTAGCGTCATCACCCAATCAGCACGCGCCAGCGCCGCTCCATCCGCCAAACCTTCGGTTACCGCCAGATCGAACCCGGGCAAAACCTGCCGGCTAATTTGGGCAAAGGTGTCGGTAAATGCCGCCGGCAGGCGTTTATCACGCTGAATAATGACATAAAGCGCCGGCCGCCGGCTGGCTTGCGAGACCTCTCCGACCTGAAGCAAAGGCAATGCGCCCTGCTCCGCGCAACCGCCGAATAACAGGCTGGCCGCCAGCAACAAGCCGGTAACCGCGCTGATTTGAATTGTGTTAATCATCTTGAACGTCCGATGCATTTGAGATCGAAAATCTGTCCGACAGACCGGCAACCGCTGTCGGCTCCCCTTTATGTCAGTCGATGTCGCGAAGCCGCCCGCCATCAATTTTTGCCGGTTCGTCCATCTGCCGACCGTATGCTTCATCGGGCTCCACGCCCATCGACCTGGACAAATCGTAATAGGCGTTGATTTTGTTAATCATGGCTGTGTAATAATTCAACATCACGGTTTTGTAATTGCGCTGCACGTCAATTAAATCCAGCACAGTGGTCGCCCCCCTGTTATAGGCCAGTTCCGAACGATCCCTGACCGCGCGCACCTGTTCCAGCAATTTGCTTTCATAAATTTTGAGTACATTATCGGCGCTTTTCCAACTGGCAAGCGACTTGACGACATCGCTACGAACCGCCAGTTCGGTCTGTTCGGCCGCCAGCCGCATCTGGCTGAGATTGGCGGCGGCCTGGCTCGCCTCGCCCTTGTACTGGTAAAACAGCGGCAAGGGAACGCTGATGCCGACAAAACCGGTATCCAGCACCGTGTTGCTGGGATCGCGGGCAAAACCGCCATTGATGGTCACATCCGGATAAATCAGGCTCCGAGCCTTGGCCAGATCCTTTTCCGCCTGATCGGCCCGCTGCTTGTCGGCCAGCAAATCGGGGCGTCGCGACAAAGCCTGATTGATCAGGGCCTCCCGAGACTGATTCTGGCCGATTTCGCGCAGTTGCGGCCATTTGTCGTCTGCGGTGAACTGCATGCTCTTGTCCGGCCAGTTCAGCATCACAGCCAGATTGCCCTGCGCCTGTTCGACGGCCGCCTGCGCGACTTCCAGTTCGGACTGCGCCTGCAGCGCTTCGACATCGATGCGTAGAAAGTCAGATTCGGCAATGGCCCCTGCCTGCAGCCTGAGCTGATTGTCGCGGACAATATCCTGGTAATGGTTGACGGTTTCCTGCGCCAGCCAGCGGATTTTTTGGGCCTGGAGCAGCGCGTAATATGCATTCCTGACCATTCCGGTAAAAATCCGCACCGCATCACGAAAATCGCTTTCCGCGGCCTGGGTGGCGATAGCGCTGCTCTGCATCCGCAAGCCGCGATGCCCGGCCATCTCGATCAACTGGGTGAAGGTGAAATATTCGGCCGGGCCGCAATTGGCGTTGCCCTTGACGCCCAGCGAAGATGGGCAGCCGGTCGCGCTCGAATTCTGATTGGAATTTTTACTCAGCTCCAGCATTTCGAAGCTGACGGTAGGATTGGGAATGGCGGCGGCGATAATCTCCTGAGCCTGATAATTTTCAATATTGTAGCGGGCCGCCAGCAAATCCAGATTACGCTCGTAAAATAGGCGAACAGCCTGTTCTTCCGTCAGGTTGACCGGTTCGCCGCCGGCCGCAGCCGATAACAACGGCAGGCACATCAGCCCGCCGCTGATTGCGATGAACACCCGTATACGGATTCCGACGGAGAGGACGCCTTTAAATGTGTGGTACAGATGAATGATCAAACACCGCATCCTCATTCGCTTTTTTCATGGAAATGCGCTACCGGTTCCGGCAGGCGGCTATCTTTCTCGTTGGCGAACCAGACATACAGTGTGGGCAGCAATAGGGCGCTCATCACCAGATCGACAATCAGCCCGCCGACAATGACGATGGCGAACGGCCGTTGCGAGTCGGAGCCGATATCGTGCGACATGGCGGCCGGCAGCAGCCCCAGCGTGGCGACCAGCATGGTCATCATGATGGGACGCAAACGCAGCACCGCGCCTTCCACCGCGGCCTCCCTGATATCCATGCCATGCACCCGCAACTGGTTGATATATTCGACCATGATGATGCCGGTCTGCACCGAAACCCCGAACAGGGCCAGAAAGCCTATCCCGGAGGAAACGCTGAAATGCGTGCCGGTGATGTACAAAGCCAGCAGGCCGCCTATCGGCGCCAGGGCGACGTTGGTCATCACCAGCAATGCCCATTTGATGGATGAAAACATCGAGAACAGAATCAGGAAGATCATTAAAATGGTGAACGGCACCACGAACATCAATCTGGCCTGGGCGCGCTGCTGGCTTTCGTATTCGCCAGCCCATCTGATCCGGTAGCCTTCCGGCAATTCGACTTCCTGATTGACCCGTTCGATGGCTTCTTCCACCGTGGATCCCAGATCCCGGCCGCGTATGCTGTATTTGATGGCGATATAGCGCTGACCATCTTCCCGATAGATCATTGATGCGCCGTCGTTGACTTCAATCGTGGATAGCTGGTTGAGCGCCACCCGCTCGCCGCCGGGTGCCAGCAGCCGGATATTGCCGACATCCTCCATGCTGCGCCGGTAAGGTTCCTGAAAACGCACCACCAGATCGAAACGACGTTCGCCCTTTAAAATCTGGCTGATGGCCTTGCCGCCGAGCGCGGTTTCCACCACATTCTGCACATCGACTATATTCAGGCCGTAGCGATCTATTTTGGCTCTATCGACCTTGATATTGATATTGGGCTGGCCGACAACCCGGAACACCCCGAGATCGGCCACGCCTTTGATATTGCTCATCACGGCGACAATATCCTCGGCCGTCTGCTCCAGTTGCTTCAGGTCGCCGCCGTACAGCTTGACGGCGAGCTGGCCTTTGACCCCGCTGACGGCTTCTTCCATATTGTCGGCAATCGGCTGGGAAAAATTCCAGATCACCCCGGGAATTTTTTCCAGATCCACATTCATGGCGTCTATCAGTTGCTCTTTGGTCTCAAACTGCGGCCGCCAGTCTTTCCTGAGCTTCAGATCCACAAAATATTCGGTATTGAAAAAACCGGTGACATCGGTGCCATCGTCCGGACGGCCGATTTGCGAAACCACCACGGTCACTTCCGGATAGGCAGCCAGTTTTTGCCTGGCCGCCAGCGCCACCCGGTTGGCTTCGGTCGGGCCGATGCTTGAAGGCAGGGTGCCCCGCACCCAGATTGCGCCCTCGTCGAGATGCGGCAGGAATTCCGAGCCGATGGCCCCGCTCAGAAACAGCAGCAGACTACTCAACAGTATGGCTGCCGCGATACTGAGGGTTGTCTTGCTGTGAGCGATGCACCAGATCACCGCCTGCCTATAAACCCGCTTCAGCCATTCGATGACCGGATTATGCCACTCGTCCGTACCCTTGCGCATCAGAAAACTGGCGATCATCGGAATCATGACGATGGAAAATATCAAGGCTCCCAGCAATGCGAAGCCCACCGTCCAGGCCATGGGGTGAAACAGTTTGCCTTCCACCCGCTGCAAAGTGAAGATCGGCAAATAGGCGGTAATGATGACGCCTATGGCGTAAAAAACCGGGCGCTGCACTTCATGCGCCGCATGGGAGATGATCTGAAAGATGGAGCGCTTCTGTTCGCTACGCATCTGCATATGCCGGGAAATGTTTTCCACCATCACCACCGCACCATCCACCACCATGCCGAAATCCAGCGCGCCGAGCGACAGCAGGTTGGCGGGAATATGGCTGGTATCCAGCAGTATCGATGCGAACAGTAGCGAGAATGGAATCGTCAGCGCCACGATCAGCGCACTGCGAATATTCCCCAGGAACATGAACAGGATAGCCACCACCAGCAGCATGCCTTCGGTCAGATTGTGCAATACGGTGTGCGTTGTGTATCGCACCAGATCGCCACGGTCGAGGTGGCCGACAATCTTGACGCCGGGCGGCAGCACATGATCATTGAGTTCCCTGACCTTGTCCTCGATGGCCTTGATGGTGACATCAAACTCCGCGCCCTTGCGCAGCAACACAATGCCTTCCACCACATCGTCGCTGTCTATCACTTCACCGTTTTCGCGGTGTATGGCCTTGCCGATTTTTCCCAAGCGGATTTTCGGACCTTCGGTTACTTCGGCCACATCGCGCACCCGGATCGGTATCACCCCCTGGACTTTAATAACCGTAGCGCCGATATCGGCGGTATCAGTCATCATGCCGACGGTACGGATATTGAACTGCTGGGTGCCGCGTTCGATAAAACTGCCGCCGCCGTTGATGTTATTGGCGGCCAGCGCATTATTGACATCGGCGACGCTGATGCCGTATCCCGCCAGTTTGTCCGGATTGACTTTTACCTGATATTCCCGGGTGATCCCGCCAAAACCGGAGACATCCACCACATTGGGCACTGCCTTGAAAAGTTTGGGCAACTCCCAGTCCTGAATGGCCTTCAGCTCCATCAAATCGTATTGCGGATTGCTGCTGGCCAGCGTATACCAATATATCTGCCCGACCGGACTGTAGTCCGGCCCCAAAACCGGGTTCAGGCCGGGCGGCAACGTGACTTGCGCCAGCTTTTCCAGCACCCGCTGCCGGTTCATGAAATCGTCCGAATTATCGTCGAATATCAATGTCACCACCGACAGGCCGAAAATCGACACCGAACGCAGATTCATCACTTGCGGCACGCCGCGCATCTGAATCTCGATCGGTACGCTGACCTGCTGCTCCACTTCTTCGGCGGCCCGGCCCGGCCATTGGGTAATCACCTGCACCCAGTTGTTGGCGACATCGGGATAGGCTTCGACCGGCAGGGTACGGAAAGAATAGCCGCCCCACAGCATCAACACAAAACCGACAATGGCGACCAGCGCTTTTTGCTTGAGCGAAAAATCAACAATCCTTTGTATCATGGCTGGGCCTTTTTATCGTGCTCCAGAAATGCCAGAGGATTTTCCGATCGGGCTTCAGCGGAAAACTGCAACGCATTCGACACCACCATCTGTCCTGCCTCCAGACCGGAAAGCACCTGCATGGAGCCGTCGCGATCCGCGGGCCCGGCCTTGACTTCGGCGCGGCGGAATTTATTTTTTCCCTCCGGCAGAAACAGCCAGTCCTTGTCATGCAGGCGGAAAATCGCCGTGGCCGGAATCACCACTCTGGGTATTTTGCCCTGCGACACAAAGGTCGCGGTGGCAAACATGCCGGGCAACAAAATGCCGTCCGGATTATCCAGCTCTATTCTGACCTTGACGCTACGGGTGGCGGGATCGAGCAGACTGAAAATATTGCTGACCTTGCCTTGCAACCCCCGATCAGGATAGGCATTCAGGCGGATTCTGGCGTAATCGCCGACTTTGACTTGCGAAAGATTGTTTTCGTAGACATCGCAAAGCAGCCAGACCTTGCTTAAATCGGCAATAGTGAACAGATTCGGGGTGGCGTCCAGCGATTTGGCCGCCGCGCCGGCTGTATAATTCTGCTCGACGATCACCCCGGCCGCCGGCGCGCGCACATCGATAAACGCCGAGGGATGCCGGGGATCGGCGCTCAACAGTTTTACCTGGGTGATGGCGTTCTCGGTATTGGCTTTGGCCCCCGCCCAGTTATCTTCCGACATCTGAAAATCGTTTTGCGAAACCACCGCGCCATGCTCATATAAAAACTTGTTGCGGTCATACTGTCTTTGCGCCAGCAGTTCATCGGCCTGCGCCTGCTTGAGGGCGGCGATGGCGTTTGCCAGATCCGGGCTATGCATTCTCAACAGCAACTGGTTTTTTTTGACGCTGTCGCCCAGTTTGGCGTTAAGCTCCACCACGCGTCCACCCGCCAGCGCATTGACGGCCACCGTGCGGTTGATATCGGGGACTATCGAGCCATTTACGGCCAGTTCTTCCGGCAGCATGCGAATATCGGCTTTTACCAGAGTGAAATCTTCAGGGTGCGGCATTTCGATGACATTATTATCAGTCGCTATAATGGTCGCTGACTGCCCTGCTTTTGCATTTTCGTCAGTCGCCTTGGTGTTATCGCAAGCAGTCAGCAGAAAACACACCCATACCATAAGAAGAACCGGCACAAAGTGGTAGTTCCTAAGTAAATTCACTCAAAAAGCTCCTAATAAAAATTTGACAGACCTGTTCAGCCCGCAAAAAACTAAAGTATGATATAAATCGGGAAGGGATATTGGGCAACACCCCGACAGTGTTAACAGCAAAAATTATACCGCAATTTTTTTGTTTTCAGCCTTTACCTTTATTGCAAGGTAATGCCGCCGTCTGGAGCGCATTACAATTCACCCGCATCCGGCCGTCTCTTTAGCGGCCTGTCAAATGAACCAATCAAGCCATCACTGGCTCAAATCCACCACCCCCTTCTCAAACCGGCTTAACCCTTCTTATCGGAACCTGTAAAACAGGCGAACCAGCAAGAACGCTCGCCTCTTGCACCATGCGAATGGAACGAAAGCAACAAATCCGGCGAATTAACTGCAAAACTCATTCTCTTTTGGTTATTCGCCGATCCTGGCGCAGCTAAACAACTGACTGCTTCGTCGTCAAACAGCCACCCGGCAAGACACGCTGTTAGGAACCCCTAAAAACCGGGCTTTGATGCTTCGCGGCTAGTCACGCTCATTCATCAACGCCTCCGTTCGCGCCGAATTCGTCGAAGCGCGGTTTTTCGAGGCGCCTCAATGCCTGCATGACAAAAGTTGACGGCGTTTATGAAACAACTGCAATATGCCTACTTAAGCCAATGAAAACATTATTTATTAATTACCACATCCCATCCCTCTCAAAAAAATACACTTGAATTACAACAAATAATGTAGCCTCTTCAATATCAGACGAATGCCTTAAATTAAAATAGCCGGCAATTAAATGACAAAAAGTAAATAGCCTTTATTTTAAATCTAAATTGCCATTCAATTTTATTACTGATAAACTTAAAAAGTAATTTCCAGAAAGGCTATTCAAAAGCTTAATAGTCATTTCCCTCATGGATACACAGAGGTGATTACATCCGAAAATTTCGAAAAACCGGGCTTTAATGCTGCTACAGTTTGCCCACCGGCGAAGAATCAGGGCTTATATTTAGCGGCGTGCTATTGATTTAAAAAATAAATATCCACCTGACAGTTCTTCGCCTTCATTCCGGCGAATCTTAAAGCGGGGCGTGTTTTCGAACTTTCGGTCTGTTTATTCGCACATCAAACACCCGCTTTATTAATTAGCCCAGCCTTCTTCAGAAGGTTGCGTAACAATATTACCGGAACCGATGTGCGAAGCACGGAATGAAGCGATTTTGCCATATTAAAGCGCTGTTGATGCAGGTCAGCGCCGGTATTAGATGTAGCGCACGACCAAAGCCTTTTCATGCCGCAGAACAAAGCGGATGACAGGCTTGATATTGAGAAAATGGCAGTTAGGAACCTCCTGGTTGATTAACGGCCATATTGTTAGACTGACAGGAAGCTTTGGGTGGCTTGTTAACTGCAAACCATCCAAAACTGTTTTAATTCAAAAACTTTAACGCTCTTTTAATAACGCTCTTTATAATAAAATGAAAAATTCCAACTCTCTCTTAAAAAAAATCTACTTTTTTGTGTTATCTCTGGCAATGATCTGTTCCGCACATGCAAGTCCGGTTTTGATCAATGATGGCGACTTTGCCGGCACGGTAACGAATTACGGCACGGAACTGGGGCCCTGGAGCATTACCGGCAGTACCTTATGGACGCAATATACCGCCGCCCCCGCCACAGGATACAGCGTGTACAGTAACGAGCAGGGCTATCCTGGCTATGCCGAAACATTGCCTTTTGGCGCGTTTGTCAACGATATAGAACCCGTTCTGACCGTCAGCCCCGCCGGCGGGGCTTTTATAGGCGATGACGGCCATTATCCGGCTACCATATCGCAAGCCATTTCCGGCTTGACGCCTGGCAGCCAGTACGATCTGTCTTTTTATCAGGCCGCCGCCGTCGAAACCAGCGCCGCCGTCTGGCCCAACGCAGCCCTGACCAGCATTCCGATAGACTGGCAGGTCAGCCTGGGCGGCGAGACGCAAGCCTCTCCGGTCATCACCTTGACCCCGCAAGCCGGCAATCTGGCCTACGGCCATACCACCCCGGTATCGTCCGTCACCACCAGCGGCGGCTGGGAACTGGTCAATCTGCTGTTTACCGCAACCAGCAGCACCGAAACCCTGGCGTTTTTGGCGCAAGGCCCTGGCGGCGTGCCGCCGATTGCATTTTTATCCAGCGTTTCCTTGAGCCTTGCGCCCGTTTCGAATCCGCCGCAACTTTCGCCAGTTTCCAAACTGCCGGCTTCTACTCCACCTACGAATCCTGTCGCCATTTCCGAGCCGGCGCAATGGGCCATGCTGTTCTTAGGTCTATGCGCACTGGCCTGGGCGACCGGCTGTAACAAAGCCGAATTCGAGTCGTAGCCGGTTTCCGCCGAATGGTTACGAAAATCTGTAATCATTCGGCGTCATGGGCCGCAGGTTCGACAAACGCCGCATGACGCGGCGAATTCATGGGTATGTTTTCTGTCTGGCGGCTGACTGTCGCCAAGTTATTTTTCAGCAGCACCTGGGCGATTTCCGGGCCGATCGCGCTTGAGCAATCCAAAAAGTTCACTGCCGGTGGACAGCACCAAGCTGGTATCCGGGTTAATAACCTTATGGTAGGTCTCCATACTTTTCACAAATTTATAGAATTCGGCCGTGTCCGGATTCTGACCATAGGCTTTGGCGTAAATTTCAGCGGCTTTGGCGTCGGCTTCGCCATGAATGTCCTGTACCTGCTTGTAAGCCATGGACCTGATCTGGTTAATATCGCGCTGTTTATTGCCATTGATCCGCGCCGCCTCGCCCTCGCCCTCGGAGCGGAAACGTTGCGCAATCTGCAGGCGTTCGCTGATCATCCGTTGATAGACCCGCTCCAGCACTTGCGGGTTATAATTGATGCGCCGGAAGCGCACATCCAGCAATTCGATACCGAATTCCGCCAGCTTGGGCGCTGCGGCATTGATCACATCTTTTTCGATAGCCACTCTGCCGACAGTAATGGGCGGCAATACTCCCAGGGTACCTTCTTCGGTCAGCGGCCCGGTCAGGCTTTCATCATGCAGCGCCTTACGTTCCTTGTCGGTGCGCACCACTTCCACCAGTTTGTGGCTGGCTATCGCCGAACGGGTTTCGCTGCCCAGAATGTCTTCCAGCCGCGACTGGGCGCTACGTTCATCCCTAAGCCGCAAGTAATAACGCAAGGGATCGGTGATTCGCCAGCGGGCAAAGGTATCGACCTGTAAATAGGTTCTGTCCTTGGTGGTCATTTCCACTAGCGGCCCGTCCCAGGCCAGATAACGCTTGTCGAAACGGTGCACCACCTGAATAAAAGGCAGTTTAAAATGCAGGCCGGCTGTTCTGACCGGCTCGCCTACCGGCCTGCCGAATTGAGTGACGATGGCCTGTTCGGTCTGATCGACAGTATAAGTTGACTGAAACAGCAACCAGATAAGCGCGGCAAGCGGCAGACCGAATTTCCATGAGAGGTGGTTCATTTGCCTGCCTCCGGTATTTGGCTGGAAAAAGGCGACATGGGCAGCATGGGTAGAATTTGCTGAACGCTGTCATCGACGATAATCTGCTGCCGGGCCTGCGGCAAAACTGCGCCCAGGGTTTCAAGATAAAGCCGCATCCGGGTAATATCCGGGGCTTTCAGATACTGGGCCAGCACCTGATTGAAGGCGCTAACATCGCCTTCCGCCTCGTTGACGCGTTTATAACGATAGCCCTCGGCGTCGAGAATCTGCTGGTCGGCCTCCCCTCTGGCGCGGGGCACCGCCTTGTTATATTCGCCATTGGCCAGATTGATCAAATTCTCCCTGTCCTGCTGGGCGCGATTCACCTCGTTGAACGAAGGCTGCACCAGTTCCGGCGGATTGACATTCTTCAACTGCACCTGATTGATGGAAAACCCGAGCTGATAGAGCGCGGACAGCTCGCGAATACGCAGCCGCACGGTTTCTTCAATCTCCTGGCGGCCTATGGTGATGATTTCATCCACGGTTCGATCACCGATCACCTCCCGCATGGCCGCTTCCGAAAGGTCTCTTAAGGTATTGTCAGGGTAACGGACATCGAACAGGTATTTTTCCGGCTCGGTTATCCGGTACTGAACGATCCACTCCACCAGCACGGCATTCAGATCGCCGGTAACCATGGATTTTTCCAAAACCGGTTCATTGCCGGCCTGCTCCGGATTGGTGAATCCGGGAGTGACGAAGCCGAATTCCAGTTTCTGCTGGCGTAGCGAAGGCACCGGTATGACGCTATCGATGCCGAACGGCAACTTGGCATGCAGACCGGATGGCGTTTTATCGATGTATTTGCCGAAGCGCAGTACGATGCCTTCCGAATCGGCCGGAATGGTATAAAACGTGGTTGCCGCCGCCGTCAGCAGGAAAAATCCCAGCAGCAGTATCCACGGCGAAACGGGTATCGAGCTCGGAAAACGCTCCAGAAAAGATTTTGGATCGGTCGCACGGCGCCTCCGCAAATTATGGGTTCAGGTTATTATCAGCGCCATTTCCAGCTTTACCGGCCGCCGCTTTCAAAACTCCACATGAATCCTGGCTCCGTAAATATCCACCGGGCCACGGTCGGCATTATAGGCAGGATTATTGATAAACTGATAATCGGCGGTTAGCCAGACAGTGTTCCAGACATTGAAGCTATAAAAAATGTCCACCACCTGTTCCGGCCGATAATTGATTTTACCGTCGCCGATAAAGCCGTCAATACCGCCCAGGGCAAGATATTGCACATGAGCGCTTGAAAGAAAGCCCTCGGCAAAGCCCAGGCCCAGCGTGTCTTTTCTTCTATCCCACCGCGTTCCCTTGACCAGGGCGCCCAGCGAAATGGAGCGATCGGTGGAGGTATAGGAATAAACCTCGGTCTGGCCATCCGAATACATGCCTCTGAAAAATAAACCGATGTCGTCCCAGACCTGCTGCTCCAGATTCAGCCCCGCCCCCATCTTGACATTGGTCTTGCGCGCCCAGCACAGATCCGGCGCGGACGCATTGCCTGAGCCGTAATTGAAGCCTGTGCAGGTGGTGGCGTTATGAGCCGGATTGGCTTCGAATGCGGCGATGGCGTCGCTGAATTTGCCCATGTTCTCCACATTCCGGTAGCCCAGTATCCGCACAGCGCCCGGCTGTCCGGCAATCTCATGCCGGTGTTCGATTTCGATCTGCTGGCCGAAATATTTGAAAGGCTGCACATCGAGGGCAAGCTGGTTCGGATTTTTGGGCGTCAGCATATGGCCGAATTTGAAAGACCATTGATCGAAATCCAGTTCACCCACCATCCCCCAGCTATAGCCTCTGGCGTCGGCGGCGAAATCATAAGCCGCATAGGTCAGAAAAGCCATGTTGTTGAACTGCTTGCGCAAGTCGCCGGAATAACTGTTTTTGTCGAAAAAATCCAGAATGCTGAACTCGCCGCTTCGCAGCACTAAACGCCGGCTATCCTCCGTGACGCCCAGTTGCATGGGGTCAGAGGCCACGGTCTGCTTGCTGCCGCCAAAACCCCAGGTCTGCTTGTAGAACCCTCTGGAAATATAATAGGAAGGCTCCTGGCCGCCCGACTTTTGCAATTCGAAGTTTTGTATCACGCTGCCCAGACCTTTCAGACCCGACAAGGCCCGTTCTGAAATGACTTCCGGCACAAAATAAAACTCGCCGCCATGCCATGCCCTGGCGGCCAGAAACAGCGTCGCCGTACCGGTAAAGCTGCGTTCCTGATTGGTAGCCAGTGAGTTGCCGCTATCGTTATAATTGGTATAAGCGGCCGGAAAGGCGCTTTTCCAGCTATTGATAAAAGTCATTTGCCCATAGGCATTCCAGCTTTCGTCGTTTATATCGTGCAAACCCTTATCGGCCAGCCATTGCATGATATCGTATCCTTCCTCTCTGGATGAGGGTTCGGCTGATTCCGCATGGACAACCCCGGTAAAAAATATCAATAAAAAAAGGCCAACTATTTTCAGAAAGAACATTAATCAGGTCTGGTCACGCAATATTGCAGCAGGTTTAATGAACAGCAGCCAAAATAGTCTGCTTTTGAAAGAATACCCGATATTTTTCCGGAATAGCGGCGGGCTATAAAACCGGCCGGCAGGACGAACCAAATCTTGCAGGCAGAGATATCGGCATCATAATGCGGGATGGAAAAAACGGCCTCCCTGCCTGATGATAAGTTTTACCGCAAGAATAAAGTACAAATAAGTAACTTTTATGACAAGCGCAGGAACCTCGCCGATACGAAGGCTTGCCACGTTCGCCCCATCCTGCCGGCCGTCAATTCGCCAGCCGTCTACGCTTGCAAAATAGCGGCGCTGTTACGGCCCGGTCTGCAGTTTGTCCAGCAACTCCTGCATGCGTTTGATGCTGGCGTCGCAACCTTCGACACTGAACTGGACTCTGGTTTTAAAGCGCCAGCCCATGTTTTCATGACTACTTTGCCGTTCTGCATATTCGTTCAACAGCTCACAGGCATCGGTCATGCTGTCTTCGGCATCCTGATAGCCCCCGGAATCCGGAATCAGATCGGCCTCGTTCAGCATCATCAACCGGCTGGTGACCTGATTCTGATGGCGGAACACCGCTTCGGCATAACTGGAAAAATCGCTGTATCCGCTATTGGCGGGTACGCTGGCGCATCCGGCTAAAATATAGCCCAAACAACTTGTCAGCGCCAGGATTCTGATATGCGCAAATAACATGCCGAGACCTGCTACGCCTTTTGGGCGGTAAAAACGCAGTATTCGGTCAGCTTATCGTTAAACAGCCGATATTGAGCCAGACCCACCTTGAAATTGGCGGTTTGCGCCCTGTTGCGCAAGCCCAGTTTTTGACTGATGGCCTGCACCGGCCTTAAGCGTCTGGCCACTTTGTGCATGTGTTCGACCGACGCCCTGGTCTGCTCGGTAATATCATCGCAACGAATGGACTGAAAGCCCTGCTCGGTCAGCAAACCGGCAAACTCGTCCCTGGCGCACAGATTGGGCACCGCCCAGCCGTTGAGACAGGTGACGACATCCCGCCACTGCGCCTCGCTGAACCGGCGTTGCAGAATAAAACCGTCGCATACCACCAGTCTGCCGCCCTTACGCAGCAACCGGAACGCCTCACACAGAAAATCCGCCTTGTTCAGGGCGTGGCAGGCGCTTTCCAGCGCCCAGACCACATCGAACGACTCGTCCTCAAAAGCCGTGGCGCAAAAATCCGCCACCTCGAAACGGGTCGAATCTGCTACGCCATGTCGCCTGGCGTGCTGGCGGGCATATTCCGCCTGTCTGGCGCTGATGGTAATCCCGGTGACCGGGTTACCATGCCGCCTTGCCATCCAGATGCTGCTGCCGCCTATGCCGCATCCGGCGTCCAGCACCCGGTCGGCGGGGCGGATGCCGGCTGTTTCGTAGAGTATCCGGTTTTTATTCAGCAAGGCCTGATGCTGGTCATACGGTTTGTCATCCTCCCAATAGCCGTAATGCAGCGCCAGATTGTCGGTATTGCACCAGGCGAACAGATAGTCGCGGTAGCAGTCGTCGTAATGTCTGGCGGCGTCGGCCTGAAGTTGCGCCGGCGACAGTTCGCCATTGTCACGCAAAATTTGATCGCGGTAGTCTTGATTGGGTTCCAGTGTGTACATCGTGGCCTAAATGGATGCGCCGCATCGGCGTTATAAACGGGCTGAATGGCAATGCCATACCGTGATTATACGAATTGCGGGCCATTATAATTCAGATCGGCCATCCGCTTCACATCGGCAAACGGATTTTTAATTACCGCCGCCGGTCATGCCGGGTTATCCGCCGTCGGCAAGGGCTGCTCGGCGTGTGCGGCATCATGGATCAGATTGCGTATCGCCACCGATGCGCAAACCCCGCCGAAAGCGGCCGGCAGATAGGAGATGGTGCCATAGGCCGATTTTTTGTAGTTGCCGCCATCGGTAAACATCAACGACTCCCTGATCACCACTTCCGGCGAAAATACTACTTTTACCCCGCGGTTAATGCCCAATTTACGCAGCCGGATGCGGATGAACTGGGCGAAAGGACAGTTATAGGTTTTGGAAATGTCCACCACCCGGATATGGGTGGGATCGAGTTTGCCGCCCGCGCCCATGGAACTGACGATTTTCATTTTGCGGGCCTTGGCGGCGCGGATCAGGGTAATTTTGGGGGTCAGACTGTCTATGGCGTCGATAATATAATCGTAATGCTGGCTCAACAGCGCATCGGCCGTATCCGGGGTAATGAATTCATGGCGGATCGTCAATTGCAAATCGGGATTGATGGCCAGCAGCCGCTCGCCCATCACATCGGCCTTGGACTGGCCGTGCGTGGTCGCCAGCGCCGGTAACTGGCGGTTGCGGTTGCTGGGATCCACCACATCGCCATCGACGATAGTCATCCGCCCTACTCCGGCCCGACAGATGAATTCGGCAGCGAAGGAACCCACCCCACCCATGCCTACCACCAGGACATGGGCTTGTTGCAGTTTATCCAGTTTGGCTTTGCCGATCAACAGTTCGGTACGGGATAGCCAGCTTAAATCAGTCATGTAGAAATACTCGTTTAAAATTGCCGAGAATGCATGTTTGCAGGTTTTTAACATCCAGACCGGTAATTTTAGCCGCAAGGCCGTATATTTCGCTAATCGACGCCTCATCGGCATCGGTTTCCAGGAATAGCCGCTCAATCGGGATGGCCGCCAAAGCCTGCCCGGCGTAACCGGTTTCGTTGCGCAGCGCTTTGCCGAATGACAGGTAAAATCCTTGGCGAATCAATTGCCTGGCCAGCGCCGGCTTGCCTCTGAAGCCATGCACGATCCAGGCTTGCGCGGGTCTGTTTGCGGTTTTGCAGCGCATCAGTTCATTAAATGCCTGCACGCAGTGAATGATCAGCGGCTTGGCGAATTGTTCGGACAATCGTATCTGGCTCTGGAACACCGGCAGCTGCTCCGCCAGACCGGTTTCGATGGCTTTATCCAGGCCGCACTCGCCTATCGCCAGCATGGCCGGGTCATGCGCCCGGGCCGCTATTTTAGCCAGCGCCTGCCGAATGTCCTGACTAGCCATGAACCATGGGTGCAGGCCTAGCGAGTAAAAACCGCCGATTTCTGCGTCGGCGGTGATTTCAGCCGTATCCAGACTGAGCAATTCCAGGCCGTGCGACCACCGCCGGTGGCAATGGATGTTTAGGTACTCCTGGGTGGCGGACATTTGCGATAGCTGTTTGACAAGCATCGTATTCGCTACTCCCACGCTTTTGATGTCAATGTCGATGCGGAATTCTACCCAAAATAATAGGCCATGAACCAAATTATTCTCAAGATGGAAGCCGGATGCCGGAATTGATTTTGCATGCAAAAAAATCCGGTTTAGCCTGGGTGCAAGGCAATGGAATCCCGGGGTCGAAGCCAGTGCCTGTCCGGGTGGCGTGCTGATTATTGCAGGGAAAGTTAGCCCGCATAAGCAGCCGACCGCGTTTTTATTTTTTTCCCCTTAACCAAACCTTGAATTTTTCACAAACCGGGGTGATGGCGATCACAATCAATGTAACCGACAGCAAAATGTAAACATAATTAGGCAGCCCTGCCGAATCAAACGGGCTGATTGCCTTAAGGGCGAACATTGCCGGCAAGTGGATGCTGTACATGGGAAAGGTCAATACCCCAAGCCAGCGTATCGCCTTTGTGATCAGGGGGGTAATGGCAATATCCCTGATCAGGCCATGCATGGCCAGCAGATGGCATGAAAACAGAACGGCTGCCAGATAATCTATAATCAGATTTCTATTATAGGGTCTTGGTCCCCAGGGAAAATAATGCCCGAAATTGTCGCTCGGCATTATTTTATGCGCCAAAGGCACGCCAATTGCAATTATCCCAAGCGAAACAATGGCCACGCTGACCGCTAGCGCTTTCGGCAGCCTGCCGAAAACCCCATGAGACTTATATAAAAAATAACCCATATACCAGACCGGCATCAGAGCCGCTATGGTTTTTCCGGAACAGAGCAGTATCAGAATAATGGCCGGTATCGCCAGTATGGGCCGGATGAAAATTAACAATGCGGCGACAATATAATAAGTAAATTCAAAACTTAATGACCAGAACGGGGCATTGCTGCCCGGGGCGATACCATTAAAACTGAATACTTGGTATTCGTTTACAAAAAACAGGGCCGATAGATAACCGGACAGTTCCTGGCCGCTCTTTAATATTTCGGCATATAACTGCGGATCATAAGCGGAGCCCACCACATCAAACAGCCAGGTAAGAGGCAAAGCAATCAAAACCACCGAGTAAAGTCTTGAAAAACGGCTGAGCAGATAGGATTTAAGGGTCTTTTCCTTGTTTTCGACGACATAGGCGATAACATAGCCGGATAATACGAAAAATACCGTTACGCAGGTATTCACATATTCATGTATTTGCCAGCCGATGCCGCCGGAGATATTCCTGGAGCTGAGATGCCCGGTCATGACGCCCACGGCGGCCATGAAGCGTATAAAATCCAAATATAGGGAGAAACTGGCGGTAAGCATAATTTTCTGCAGTTCAGACGCGGGGAAATTGCCATGACGCAGGCTTTTTCCGTTGGAAAGAAGTTATCATTTCTGGTAATGGTTCACATCAGGAGCCGGAAGGGAAGCTCGAAAAACCTCACTTCTACAGCCTCCCGTTCACACTAAGCTCATCGAAGCACGAATGGAGGCTGCCATAAATCAATAAGCTATGGTGCGCGCCAAGCCGGACGAAGCACTACAGCCCGGCTTTTCGAAGCTTCCGGGAACATGAGTTTATCAGCCGCAGCACCATTCGTCCCATTCTTCATGCGATCAGCCTGAAATCGCCGGCGCTCAGCGCCGGCGGATGGTTGCCGACGCCGATGATGGCGATTTCGGTACTGACGCCGTTTACATCGTAATACAAGCCGCCGGTTTTGGCCTTGTAATACAGATAATCGCTTGAACCGTCAGCAGTAGCCGAGTTGCTGAAGTTTGCGCTGGAAACCGTCGTGTCGGTCGAAAAAGCGGTAAAAATGGTTTTGGACAGTTCGATCTGTCCGGTATTTTCCCAGAGGCTGTTTATCACCCGCGGTTGCGCGCCTGCCAGCGGGGAATTGAAGTCGTAGACGGCGTGCGCCAGTTCCTTGACGGTGTGATTACCGGCATCCGTTATATACAGATCGCCATTACTATCCAGGGTAACGCCATCCGGTTTGCCCAACCCGGTTGAAAGTATGGTCGTGACGCTATGGGCACCGGCGGCGATTTCCTTGATGGCTTTATTGCCGCTATCGGCAATAAACAGATTGCCCGCGCTGTCCACTGCAATGCCGGCCGGCGCCTTAAACCCCGAGGCGGCCAGGGTTATGACCGATGCGCCGCCTGCCGGCAGTTCCTTGACGGCGTTATTGCCGCTATCGGTAAAGAAAACATTCCCTGCGGCGTCTACCGCGACGCCGGCAGGCGATTTGAGGCCGGCGACCAGAGTCTGCACGGTTTGCGTGCCGGCCCGGATTTCATTGAGGGTATTATTGCCACTATCGGCAAAGTAAAGGTTACCGGCGCTATCCACCGCTATGCCGGCCGGCGTATTCAAACCGGTGACAAGCTGGGTTGCCGTGGTCGATCCGGCAAAAATCTCGTCTATGGTCTTATGCGCGGTATCGGCAACAAACAGGTCGCCGCCGCCATCGACAGCAAGACCGCTAAGGCGGGAGCCGCTGATCGTCGCCAGTGTGACAAGGGCATGGCCGCCTGCGGCAACTTCTCTGATGGCGTTGTGGGCGTAATCGGCGAAAAAGACATCGCCCTTGCCGTCAACCGCAATACCGTCAGGCCGCGTCAGCCCGGCCTGAACCAGGGTTTGTAGTAGCGAAGCGCCGCTGACGGTCAACGGCTGAGCGCCGATGGCCGCGCCGCTATTGCTATCCCAGTTGGCGCTGACGCTAATGTTGTAGGCTGCACCGCTCAGGGAACCAGGGCCATTGGCGTTGGCAAGGGCATTAACGGCGGCTTTGTCGGCAGCGCCGAGGGTAATGGTAAAACTACTGGCGCTAAGCTGGTTGACCTTGTCCTTGCCGGTAAATGTGTAACCGCTGCCGGCGCCGGCGCTGAGCGTGAAGTCGGTCTGGGCGATGCCGTTACTGTATCCATGCTTGCTAAAGTTTGCGCCGCTGAAAGTAAACACGCCGGTTGCGGCGTTATAGCCGACACTGGTCAGCACAGGCGTAGTGGCGTTACCGACCGTCACTATCCGGGTGTTGATGGCGTGCGCCCCGGTATCCCATCCCGCCGTAGCGGACAGATTATAGGCGGCGCCGCTACCGGCCAGAGCGCCATCATGGTTGAGCAGCCCGTCTATCGCAAATCGATCAGTCGCAGACAACTGGATGCTCAACGCATTATTGCCGGGTGCGGCAATTAATTTGCTGCTATTGGTCAAAGTGTATTTTGCACCGCCATCCCCGGTCAAAGTAAAATCGCTAATTTTGTAATTGCCGATGGCGCTGGTCAGGAACCCTCCGGAAAGGGTTAGTATGCCGCTCTGCCCATTGTAGGCCGCGCCATTGAGCATGGGCAAGCCGTTGCTAACCGTAACGGCCTGGGCCTTGAAAGCCAGACCGCTATCACTATCCCAGTTGGCGCTGGCGCTAAGATTATAAGCCGCCCCGCTATTGGGACTGCCGCCGCTGTGATCGACAAAGGCGTCAACCAGCGCCTGGCCGGCTTTGCCAAGGGTAATATTGAAGCCTGTGGCGCTAAATTTGCTGACCACGTCCTTGGCGGCGTTAAAGGTATAGCTGCCGCCCACCCCGCCTGTAAAAGTAAAGTCGCCCAGTGTGATACCGTTATAACTGCCGGCTTTGACTAGGTTGCTGCCGTTAATGCTGAAAACACCCGTGACTGCATTATAGGAAACGGCATCAATGCTGGGCGGCGTGACATTACTGACGGCTATACCCAGGGTTTTAATCGCGCCTGCTCCGCTATCCCAGCCGGCGCCGGCAGACAGATTATAGGCTGCGCCATCGTTGGCCATGATGTCCGATTTATTGAGCAGGCCATCGACCGCCAACTGGTCGGCGGCGGATAACTGTATGGTCAGGCTTTCGTTACCGCTACTGGGGGCTGAGCTGACCTTGCTACCGCCGGTCAGGGTATAGCCCCGGCCGCCATCGCCGCTCAGCCGAAAGTCGGCAACCTGATAACTGCTTGCGGAAAAGGTCAGGAAGTTGCCGTTCAGCGTTAGCTGGCCGCTGGATGCGTCGTAGCTGACGCTATCCAGATTGGGTGCGACATTATTGACTTTAACAACCTGAGTATCGATTTGATTGCCGTTGTCGCCATCCCAGCCGGAATAGGTGCTGATAATATAGGCGGCGCCCTGATGGGACTTTAAGCCATTGGCCGTTACAACCGTACCATCGACGGCTTCCTTATTATAGACGTTAAGCGCAATGGTAAAACTGTTGGCGGTAAGATTACTGACCGTATCACTGCTGGGATCGAAACTGTAGCTGTTTCCGGAATCGCCGGTGAAGGTGAAATTGCCAAGATTAATTCCTTCCGTATCGCCGTAATTGGTAAAGTTGCTGCCTTTGACAATAAATGTGCCGGTCGATGCATTAAAACTGACAGACGAAATGGTCGGAACGATGCTGTTGCTGACCGTAACCCCTGCTGTGTCAATAGCTACGGATGCAGTGGTATCCCAGCCGTTGCTAGTGGAGACATTATAGGTGCTGTAGCCGTCGGCAGCCGTGTCGCCATTGGCGTTCAAAAGGCCGTCCACCGCCAGTTGATCGGTATTCGACAACTGAATGGTCAGGCCACTGCTGGTCGGCGTACCCACTATCGTACTGCCGTTAGTAAGGTTATAGCTGTTGCCGCCATCACCCTGCAGGCTAACATCGGTCAGATTATAATCGGAGGACTTTGTGGTCAGATTGGCGCCGCTGAGGGTCAACTGGCCGGTTTTCGCATTATAGCTGGCCGACTGAATATAGGGCGGCACATTGACCGCCGTGACCGCCTGGGTGACGATGGCCGCGCCGCTGTCGCCGTCCCAGCCACTGTCGGCGCTGAGGTTGTATGCGCCGCCGCCCAGCGCGTTGACGCCGTCAAGATTGACGAAGGCGTTGACGGCGGCCTGATCGCTGGCGGACAGCGTCAGGCTGAAGCCGCCGGCCGTCAAATTGCCAACCGTGTCGTTGACGGGATCAAAACTGTAACTGTTGCCGGCGTTGTCGCTGAGCGTGAAATTGCCCAGATTGATACCCGCGCCGCCGCCGTAATTGGTTAGGTTGCCACCGGCAAAGGTCAGGACGCCGCTGGCGGCGTCGTAACTGACCGATGATATGACCGGCGCCACGCTATTGCCGACCGTGATTCCTGCGCTGGCGACGGCTGCGGAGCCACTGGTATCCCAACCGTTGCTAGTGGACAAATTATAGGTGCTGGAACCATCGGCGGCCGTGTCGCCATTGGCGTTCAAAAGGCCGTCCACCGCCAGTTGGTCGGTGTTCGACAACTGAATGGTCAGGCTGCCGGCAGTCGGCGTACCCACTATCGTACTGCCTGCGGTTAGCGCATAACTGTTGCCGCCGTCGCCCTGTAGGCTGAAATCAGCAAGGTTATAGTCGGCAGTGCTTGTGGTCAGGTTCGCGCCGCTAATGCTCAACCGGCCGCTCGCCGCATCGTAGCTGGCCGACTGGATACCGGGCGGCACATTGATCGCCGTGACCGCCTGGGTGACGATGGCCGCGCCGCTGTCGCCGTCCCAGCCGCTGCCGGCGCTGAGGTTGTATGCGCCGCCACCCAGCGCGTTGACGCCATCAAGTTTTACAAAAGCATTAACGGCGGCCTGATCGGCACTGGATAAGGTCAGAATAAAACCATTGGCCGTCAAATTACCGACCGTGTCGTTGACGGGATCGAAACTGTAACTGTTGCCGGCGTTGTCGCTGAGCGTGAAATTGCCCAGATTGATACCTGCGCCGCCGCCGTAATTGGTTAGGTTGCCGCCGGCAAAGGTCAGGACACCGCTGGCGGCGTCGTAACTGACCGATGATATGACCGGCGCCACGCTATTACCGACCGTGATTCCTGCGCTGGCGGCCGGACTGGCCGCGCCGTCCCAGCCGCTGGCGGCCGCCAGACCATAACCGCCGCCATCATTGGCTTGCGCGCCACTCTTGTTGAGCAAGCCGTCCACCGCCATTTGATCGGTGTTTGATAACTGAATGGTCAGGCTGCCGGCAGTCGGCGTACCCACTATCGTACTGCCTGCGGTTAGCGCATAACTGTTCCCGCCGTCGCCCTGTAGGCTGAAATCGGCAAGGTTATAGTCGGCGGCGCTTGTGGTCAGGTTCGCGCCGCTAATGCTCAACCGGCCGCTCGCCGCATCGTAGCTGGCCGACTGGATACCGGGCGGCACATTGATCGCCGTGACCGCCTGGGTGACGATGGCCGCGCCGCTGTCGCCGTCCCAGCCGCTGCCGGCGCTGAGGTTGTATGCGCCGCCACCCAGCGCGTTGACGCCATCAAGTTTTACAAAAGCATTAACGGCGGCCTGATCGGCACTGGATAAGGTCAGAATAAAACCATTGGCCGTCAAATTACCGACCGTGTCGTTGACGGGATCGAAACTGTAACTGTTGCCGGCGTTGTCGCTGAGCGTGAAATTGCCCAGATTGATACCTGCGCCGCCGCCGTAATTGGTTAGGTTGCCGCCGGCAAAGGTCAGGACACCGCTGGCGGCGTCGTAACTGACCGATGATATGACCGGCGCCACGCTATTGCCGACCGTGATCCCGACGCCGGCGATGGCTGCGGAGCCGCTAGCATCCCAGCCGTTTCTGGTAGACAAATTATAGGTGCTATAGCCATCGGCGGCCGTGTCGCCATTGGCGTTCAAAAGGCCGTCCACCGCCAGTTGGTCGGTGTTCGACAACTGAATGATCAGGCTGCCGGCGGTCGGCGTACCCACTATCGTACTGCCTGCGGTTAGCACATAACTGTTGCCGCCGTCGCCCTGCAAGATAATGTCGCCGATCGAATAATCGCTTGCCGAAGTGGTAAAATTAGCGCCATTAATCGCCAATAATCCGCTCGCCACGTCATAACTGGCGGCGGTCAGCGTGGCGGAACCGGTATTTTGTAGCACCGGATAGCCGTCGGATTGTCCTGCTGTTAGGGTGTTGTTAGTCATGATCCGCTGCAATGGATAGTTATTGTTATATCTGACCAATGAATCGGCCAGCTCGCCATCTTTAACCTTTACAAGAGTATGGTTTGAACCTTAAACGCTCTACATATCTCATAATGCAGCAAACTCTGTCAAGAATGACTATTAAACAGATCAGGCAAAACTTATGTTGCTAAGCAAAGACGCCATGCCGAAAAAAGTGGTTGAAACAATGAATTCGCCGGACATGAACACAAAGACGCCGGCCATAAAGAACAAACCCACAGCGATATCTCTATAGAAGTTTTTTGGATTTTTCATTTTTCACCTGCTGATTGATTGGTATACTTTAATAGCAAGCAAATTGCACGCCAACGGATTTCTGCCGGATTTATCCGCAAGAAATAGCTTTGGAGGCGAATTTTATAACCCTTCCTGGTTGAAATCCCCAACCTGAATTGGGGATTTCATTAACTCGCCCGCCAGAGCAAAAGTTCCCGGCCTGCCTAAACCGAAAAACCAAATCTGGGTTTCTGGTCTATCGCCAGGCGTTTCGGGAATTTCTCCTATAGCCAGAAAGACCGCCCACCGTTGAAAATAGACGCCTAACTGGTATTTATTCGCTGTCATTCAGGCTTGCCGATAACATGCCGGGCGCAGGACGGAGATTGATCCGCTTCCTAACCCCAAGGCATGAGGCATCGGTTAAAAAATGAACTTCACAGCAAATAACTGCATTCCGTTTACTTAAAATTTTCCGGTTCGTTCTATGGTTTTGTTTCGATTGTGGCTGATGGTAAGTATTTTGGCGCTGAGCGCCCTGGTGCGGGTGGAGGCGGCTGACGCCATGCCTGACGGGCAGGAACAAACTAATGATGGCGAGGCTCAGCAGACCAAAACCGCAAAGCCTGCCAATGCGAAGGAATCTCCGGAACCGTATGCCGCGCATGCGGTCGATGCCTTTGAACTGCCGGAAGTCGATGTGGTGAGCACCACTCCGGTGGGAACGACAGGACTGGCGCTAAAGAAAATTTCCGGCAATGTGCAGTCCGCGGAAGACGAGGAAATCAACCGCCATGAATCCTTGAGTTTGCCGGATTTCATGAACCGACGCATGGAAAGCGTCAACATCAACGATAACCAGAACAACCCCTACCAACCGGATGTCACCTACCGGGGATTTACGGCTTCGCCGTTACTGGGTACGCCGATCGGCATTTCGGTGTATCAGGATGGGGTCAGAGTGAATGAGCCGTTTGGCGACACGGTGAACTGGGATTTGATTCCGCAAATTGCGGTGGCAAATATGGAAATGATGCCGGGCTCCAATCCGCTGTTCGGGCTGAACACCCTGGGCGGAGCGCTGTCGGTGCGCACCAAGAGCGGCTTCAGCCATCCGGGCTTTCACGCCCAGGCGTACGGCGGTTCTTACGGCCGACAGGCTTACCAGGCGGAATATGGCGGCTCCAGCGGCAAGTTCGACTGGTATTTTGCCGGCAATGTGTTTCAGGATGCCGGCTGGCGTCCGTATTCGCCGACCGGCGTCAATCAGGGTTTTGGCAAGGTGGGGTGGGAAAACGCCAAAACCGATCTTGACCTGTCCTTTACCTTTGCCGACAATAATATGCAGGGGGTAGGCCCCACGCCGCAAAACATGCTGCAGCAGAACTGGAGCTCAATTTTCACCGCGCCGGATATTACCCGCAACACCCTGTATTTTTTTAATCTCAAGGGCAGCCATCTGCTGACTGACGAATTACAGATCAGCGGTAACGCTTATAACCGCAATAACGCCACCTATAACCTGAACAGCAATACCAACGGCCAGTGCCAGGTTTATCTGAACGGCAACGAATGCCTGGACGGCAGCACGCCGGCCAATGTTCTGACCCCGGGCGTCTTTCAGGCCAGTTGGGGCAAACAGAACGGCACGGGCGTCAATTTGCAGTTGACTTCCGACTATAAAATCGCCGGCCATGAAAACCAGTTTGTAACGGGCGGCGGCTTTAATTATGGCAAGACCGATTATTCGGTGGCCAGCCAGAACGCCGTTATCAACGCCAATCTGTATGAGCTTGCCAGTTCGCCGCTGACGACCTCGGTGATGATTACCGGACAAAACGCCTATTCCAATGTGTTCGCCACCGATACATTTTCGGTTTATAGCTGGCTGCACGTCAACGGTTCGCTGAACTGGCTACAGGCGCAGGTAAAAACCGTTGATGCGCTGAATCCGGTCGGCTCGGTCAATTCGCTGAACGACAACAGCCATTATCAGCGGCTGAATCCAGCCATAGGCGTTACATTCAATCCGCTCGATGCGCTGGAACTGGATACCCCGCTCAAGGACTTTACTACTTATTTCAATTATAACGAGGGCTTTCGGGCGCCAACGGCAGTGGAAAACAGTTGCGCCAACCCCAATGCGCCATGCAGCCTGCCGAGCAGCATGACTTCCGATCCGCCGTTGAAAGCGGTGGTCTCGCATACTTTCGAAACCGGCATGCGCGGCAATTTCAGCCAGGCGCTGAAATGGAATTTTGCGGTGTATCAGACTCGAAACACCAATGACATTCTGTTTGTGAACTGTCCGGTCAACAACCCTTTATGCACCATGAACAGCGGCTATTTCCAGAATGTCGGGGCGACCTTGCGCCAGGGTCTGGAACTGGGGCTGAACGGGGTGATGCTGGAGAGCCTGAACTGGTATGTCAGTTACGGGTTTGTGGACGCCACTTATCAGTCTTCGGCGATGCTGACCAACGGCATCGGCTCCGAGACGGTGACGCCGGGCAACCGAATTCCCAGTATCCCGCAAAACACGCTGAAATTTGGCGCGGAATATGAAATTTTTCCCGATTTTTTTCTGGGCAGCGACGTGCAGTATGTTTCCAGTCAATATGCCCGCGGCGACGATCAGAACATTTATCCGCAAATACCGGCCTATACCCTGCTGAATCTGAACAGCCGTTATGTGCTGACCAAAAATGTAGAACTGTTTGCGATGGGTCGCAATGTGTTGGACAACCATTACCTCTCCTATGGGCAGATGGGGCAGAATTTTTATCAGAACATCAACCAGCCCACCCAGTATCAGGGGCCGGGAGCGGTGGCGACAGGATATGCGGGGATTAGAGTTCATTGGGATCTGTAAGCGCATCGGCCGAAATTACCGGCTCCGTAACCCAGCCGCCGCCGAAAGCCCGGTAAATCGAGACCAGCGACAACCGAATTGCCGTTTCGGCGCTGATTCGTTCGTCGCTGACAGCAAGTTTTCGCTATTGCTGGCCTACGCGTCAGCCCCGCGCCGGTATAAGGCTTCGTTAAGCCGGCAAGCCGCTTCTGCCGAAGTTTCCGCCTGGCTTAATCGATCCCGACGCTGAACGGATGATTGATGGGCCATAGATGAGGTTTTCAGCGGGCAAAAAAAAGCCCGGCAGGCTTATCCATACCGGGCTTTGATTTAAGAGCTTGGCGATGACCTACTTTCACATGGCAACCTGCCACACTATCATCGGCGCTAAGCGGTTTCACTTCCGAGTTCG
>JAQTUW010000022.1:0-25786 GCA_028707085.1 Methylococcales bacterium
CCGCTACTTGCACCATGTTTTCAAAGAGCTGCCTTCGGCACAATCCGTTTCCGACATCGAGCAGTTGCTGCCGTGGAATGTTAATGCCGACTATATTAACGCCGGGTGGAAAAAATAGAAGATGGGGGTAATTGGGCGTTTACAGTTTTTCGTGGGGTCATCCACAGAAAGTCCCGTTAAAATGTCCATGACCCATAGCCACCATGTTTCCACATTGGCCGCCAAGTCATCAAATTGATTGCGAAACTTGTTCATGGTTTGTTTTAAGTCTGCAATCGCTTGAGATTGTGCGATCTTTTCAAACACCTGAGCGCGTCTTTCCAGACTGGAAATCACCTGCTCCGCTCGGTTTATATTCTTGGGTTCAAATGAAAACGGATGAACATCTTCGGCAATGCCTGCCAGATTTTCGTGATAATCGGCGCGTGTTTCCTTTATCTGTTTATAAGCCCGCTCCGCATCAACGACCTGCACCAATTCCGCCAGGTTATTGTCCGTTTTCTTTTGCAACAGTGCCTCAGCGGTTTCCAGTTGTGTTTTTGTTTGTGCGTGCCGCCTTCCTAGCACAGCCCCCAGCCATTTACTGATATCCTGCTGCGCATGAAACACATCTGCGCCTGATGGACAGTCAAACCCGGTAATAGCCAGCTTGATCAAAGCTTTGGCTCGATCACTGACGGCATGGTTAACCTCAATGCCAAGCGCTTTTAAGCGGGGAATAGCCTTTTCATACCAGGTATCGAAACGGCGGTCATCGCTGATCGCCTCCAAAAACAGGTATCCTGAGGATAAGTCCATCAGCACCAGAATGAGAAAATCACCAAAAAAGGTTTCATCCATTGCCGCCACTAGGGTGCGCGGTTGCACCGAAGCCGAATTCTCGCACTGTTGTTGAAATAAGGGCAATCAGTTTTCCATGTGGCGTAATTGCCGGCGCAATGCCGAGGGCGAAACGCCCACGTGCGTGTCGATACGGATCAGTTTAAAAAATTGTGCTAATTTATCAGCGCCTACATGACAATCCAGGCCAAAGATATACAGGGTTGCGAGCATCATCCGCCTTAGCCACGCATCGCCGGCTTCGGTTTCCCAAAACGGCGATTCCGGATGCTTGTTCCGGATTTTCTGCCTTCGTAAATGTCGGTGAACAGCGCTTTTTGATCGATGAACGGCCGATGCGATTTTCCGGATACTTTGATTGCCCTTTGTTGCCAGTTGACCTACAATCAAAAGACTCCTTGCTCGTATGCTTTGTGTTAAGGTTTTTTTTAGTCATTAAACAATGATACAACAACTTGCAACGAGTTTTTGCTACCTCACATTACGATAACGCCTTATCGTCATGAAAATTTATCAAAATTTGTCCCGCTTTATGCTGGTAGCCAAAATAATTAAGGGCTCAGAAAAATACACCATGGCAAGAAAAAATACCAAAGCAGAAAACGCGTTGATTGGCATCTTGATTATTGTCGGATTGCCAATCTATTTTGTTTCCAAGTTCGTTGAAAATGTGGGATGGGAAGTTGTAATCCTCGCCTTGCTGGCAATTCTGGTTGCTATTGTATTGGCCAACTACAGCAAAAAGCAAAAACGCCTTGCTTATCTTCGCAGCAAGTATGATGACGAAAAAATCGTGCAACTAATCTTCAAAGGTCATATTTGGCAAGGTCAAACATCTGAGCAGCTACAGGACTCGCTTGGCTCTCCTGTGGATATTGATTACAAGCTACTTAAAACAAAATCCAAGAATATCTGGAAGTACCATCATCGAGGAGCAAATCGTTATGGCTTAAGGGTAACCTTAGAAAATGACATAGTAATCGGTTGGGATAAAAAAGCGTGATCCAATATTAAACTGCTCTCCTGTTAACCATTTTTCATTAAACATTATTATGGTTTATTGGCTTGGTTTGCCTAATTAAGATTAACGAGAGGTAGCGCGGGCGAGGTCGTCGAAGCAGCGGCAGGACAGCGGCTGCGTGACAATGGTTGTCCTATCATTTAATAAACAATGTGATATTGCCGGCTTTTTCGGCAAGAGCGCATGAAATCTAAATGGATTTTTGCGATTATTTGTCAACATAAATATGGCGCTTTATTTAAATCATAAAGACAAAAAATCTTTCGCAAAACACACATACGGGGTCAAGTCTTGCATTAACACATGCAATGAGTCATGATAAACCTTTCTTATGTCGATTTTGTGTTGGCCGGTTAAGGGCGACCAGGTATTTGGGAAGGATTGCGGCGGCAAATATATTTAGGGAACGACGCCTGCATAGAATCAATGCAAAAACAGATTATGATCGACAAACAGTTGATAGAACTTCCCAGATTACAGCATCGCCCGCCGGCAAAATTACTGGATTATTACGCAACAAAATATCCGTAGCGTGATGAAGCCATGACAATGGCGTTTAATTCCTTAAAGGCCATTGCAGATCACTTTGACGTACACTATTCGACCGTTAGTCGAGTTTTGAATACATTCAAAAGAGAGCTGAAATAGGAATACCGACCCTCGCGACAGAGATGTAACCACTCAAGGAAATTAAATTACTTTTTTGTCAACTGGTCAGAAAAAAACCGGGATAAGGCCGGGCCGACGAAAATAACCAGCAAAGCCCGAGACAATTGCAAGGTCATGACAAAACCGACATTGACATTGGCCGAGGCGGCAATGATGGCGACGGCGTCCACGCCCCCCGGACTGGTGGCGAGATAAGCCGTTAAAAGGTCAATGCCGAGAAGCCTGGTCAGGATATAGGCAAGGCCGCCACAAAACATAATTACCGCGAGTATCGAAACAAAGATTTGCGGCAGCGCCCGCGCCGCATGAACCAAAACGCTCCGCGTAAAGCGCAAACCGATTTGCCAGCCAATGCAAAGATAGCCCGCCGCCAGTAACCATCCAGGAATTTCGATATCGACAAGACCGCCAAGCTGCAACGCACTTCCAGCAAATAGCGGGATCAGCAGCATTCCGGCAGGCAGTTTCCACACATAGCCAATTCCGACGCCGCCTAGAATAATGACCAGTGTTTCAATAAATGGCAGCCAATGAATGATTGGAAACCAGATAACGCCAGCGGTTGTTACCGATGCATCTACCCAGAAATGGGCGATGATTGAGGCGATGACGGCAACCAGTACCACGCGAAAATATTGCATAAAGGCGACGAGTCTACCATCCGCGCCAAAGGATTCCGACATAAGCATCATGACGCTCGCCGCGCCGGGCAGCAGCCCCCAAATGGCTGTCGTCCCCGGCAAAATACCCAGTTTGCTAATCGCCCATCCTAGGAAACAACTGGAAGCAATAATAATGAAGACAATGACCAAAAAAACCGGCCAACTCTGCATAAAGGCGTGAATAATCTCCAAAGTAAGCGCTTTAGCGACCAGACAACCGATGACGCCTTGCGCAATATTGAAGGGAAGTTTAGGAACATGAATTTCAGCCTGTCCCGTTTCCACCAGAATGCCGGCAATTATAGCGCCTAGCAAAAGCGCCGCCGGCAGATGAGCTTCTAACAGGAGGGCGGAAAACAGGGCGGACAGAATTGCCAATAGCCCCCATCTGACAGGATGAGCGAATTTTGACAAGGGCAGGCACTGCCGTATCATACAGGTTGAGGTCTCCGCCTAAGAGCCTGTCCGAGAATAGAAGCCGTAGCGAGGGCAAGCCATTTTGATTTGGATTTTTTGGGCATTTGAGGCGGAATAGTTGCGCTATTTAACGAAAATGCGCAGGAAATCCGGCCAAAAGGGTTTTTCCGCAGTAGGTTTTCTATTCTCGGACAGGCTCCTAGCCCTACTTTTCTTTCATAAGCCACGCATCACGCTCCGCCGGCGCATCCATAGCCTTCCGTCCACCCAGCGGCCAAAGCCAGCGCAGCCTGTACCCGCCCAGTACCCGGCTGGCCAGCAGCTCGATGCTGCCGGCCCGGCTACCCAGCAAGGGCAGGCTCCACACATGCAGCCCAAGCCAGGGCAGAAAGGGGTTCCTGCGCAGCGAGGCGTACAATTCGACGCGGACGGTCGGCCTGGGGCTGGGCGTCCGGCCATGAAAACCGCAGGTATCGGCCACCACCAGGGTATTGGCGCGAACCGTCAGCGGCGTCGGTTCGGCAAAACCCAGCCCGGCAAGTTCGGCGTTGTCGATACGGAAGGAGCCTCTGGCATGGTAGCGGTTAGAATGCCCGGCCGCGGC
Organism: Methylococcales bacterium; assembly: GCA_028707085.1. GTDB lineage: Bacteria > Pseudomonadota > Gammaproteobacteria > Methylococcales > Methylomonadaceae > Methylomonas. Next base: position 4,214 of record JAQTUW010000022.1, read on the forward strand.
CAGACTCGCCTGCTGCGCCCAGTTCAGCCTGTCCGGGGTCTGCCGATGCGAGCCCGGCACATAAAAAAACGGGCCGTCTTCAGGGCCGACATCCTGAATAAAAAACCAGGCTTTCGCCACGGCGTGAAAAGTGTCCTGATGCGGTATGGTTTGCGGATCGTCGCCCGGCTTGCCGGCATCGGCGACGATGGCCTGTAAAGCAAAAACCGGCTGGCCATCGGTTGCCGCCGCATAACGGATCAGATTCAGCACCCGGGCGTCGTTCACCAGTCGCCCCAGAGTAGGCGCCCGGCCCGCCAGTCCGCCTGGATCAAGCGGCCCTCGCCGGGTCAGCGCCGGCCCCTGCCGCATTTCCAGGGTCTGCCACGACTGGCCGAGGATTTCCTCGCGCAAGCGGGCAAAATCTTCCGCCGGCAGAAAGTCGGGTTTTACCACGATCCCGTCGCTATCAAAGGCCCGGCGGTCGGCGGCCTCCAGCCGTCCGGCCAGGCGTTTGCGCCGCCAGGCCGCCATGCGGGCGGCGGCGGCGCAACGCCAGCGATGCAGGCCGCGGGCGTTCAGGCGGCGGCTGCCCAGCAGCGGATTATCGACAAAAGACTTGCCGCCGGTAAAAACCTGCGCCGCCGACAACGGCAGTTTCAGTAGCTGTAAAAGGCGCATACGCTTGCTCTCCGTTAACCATGCCCATCGCACGTCAAATTTCGGTAAATCCCTAGGAGCCTGTCCGAGAATAGAAAACCTACTGCGGAAAAGCCGATTTGGCCCAATTCTCCGCAAACCGCCGTTGCGGACTTTCTCATTGAATGCGCTGAAAAGTCAACTCTTCCCGCCGGCCTTTGTTTAAGGATGGACGGCCGGCGCAGGCGGCTGTGGAAAACCGCTCGCCGGACGCCGCCGGTGTCGGAATAAATTACACTTATTTTATAAGTGGTTTTTTTGGCCGAATCTAATCCCGTTTATAGCAAACATGCGCTACCGGTGAGGACTTAAAATAAACTTTATTTTAAAAAACAATGATTAATAAAGAAATGGCTGTCGGGTTTCTTTACAGGAAATTACCTGAACAAGCCTATAAAACCTTATTTTCTGTCAGATTATTTTACATTATGCAAATCAAAGCAGAAGAGGTAAAACAATTATCTTAAAATTATGTATATAAAACAGTGTCTTATGTATTTAATATCAGCGTGGCATATTGTTTGCTTCATTCTGGATGTGCTGAAAATCACCAAGGAAAGAGAACCGCCTGTCCGGCCCGGATTTACCCTAAGTGGAAATCTGGCCGGCAGAAGCGGTTCGTCAGCACGGGAACTACTTTAGACCGTAAAAAATGATCCGTTTGAAATAATAAAAGACACACTCTGTCTTGTTTACAAATTCGTTGGACTTTTTCTGGTAGCTCATTTAAGGAGATTTAATCATGCAGTATAAAATCATGGAAACAAAAACCTTCGCCAGTCGCTGGCTGCAAGCCGCCATCGCCGTGGCGGCCCTATCCGTAACCGCGCTGGACGCCCAGGCTTCGGCATCCTGCGGGCCGGGCGTAAACTGGGCCGGGCCATCCTGTACCGCCGGTACGGATGTGATGAATAACACCTCCGGCACATTTTCCGGAACCCTTGGCGTAAATCCGTTTGACATATCGCTGTATGGGCCAACGACTGTGGCGCGTTCAAACGGTACGACGGACGGCACGACCAATACGATCGACACCCAGATAACCAGCATGACATTGACCAACGCCGGCGGTTACACGATGGAGGCCGGCAGCGCTGCATATCCCGGCTTGCCGTCGTCCTATGGCCAGATCACCCAGTCTGTCGGTTCAACCATAGCAACCAGCGTTTTCGATGTCGTCTTTGAACTATTGGGGCCTGGCGCTACGGTAATCGGCTATGGACTGGCTATTATGGAAAATACCGCATTGACTCAAGTTCCGCCAAATGACAATACCAATTACACCACTCCGGCAATATTATATCCCGAATACATGTATGCGACTCTGGGAGATCTGGAAGCAGCCTATCCCACCATTCTGACCTATACCTCCTCCAGCTTAATACTAACCCCTTCATTAGCACCTGGAATCGGCGCAATTCTTTCTGATAGTCACACAATCCCAGAACCCAAAACCTACGCCCTGATGGCGATAGGCTTTCTGGCTCTGGCATTCAGAAAGCGCAAGGCCGTTTATTTCGCATAAAAGGCTTTTTTAAGCATGAACCGCCGGATGAAGACAGTTGCTGATTCATCCGGCCGACTGGCGAATATCAATACAGCGAGTCCCCAGTTTTCCGCGCGCCACGCTTGCGGCGGCGGAAAGCGATCAGGTCGCTCATGATCATCTTATGCCGGTTCTGCTGAATTCAGTGCGCCGAGAGGAATTTCTTAAATGGACACAGCCTGTTTTTCACATCCTGTCGCGGATGTCCGCTCATGACCCGTATTTCCGGCAGTCTGCGCCGCCGGCTGTTCGGCATCGATCCGGCGGAAACCCGCGTCAGCCGTCGCGGTTTCGATGTCGCCGATCCGCAGATCAAATCCCGTATCGAAACCATCGGCGCCACCTTTGTCGGCGGCTATCACGCCGCCCTGCTGAATACCGATCCCATGCCACTCTCCGCGCAACTGGACGGCGTCGAACCGGAATTGCGCGGCTTTGCCTACGAAGGCGCGGGGATGGGGCTGACCCTGGCCGACTTTTTTTCACCCCGCAGGCGATACTTCCAGGCTTTTCTGGACGGCCCCGGGGAGAATCATCTCTACATGCTGCATGTCGGCGCGGGCTGGGCCAGAGCCCGATTGCCGTTCAATCCGGAATCGGCGATGCAGGACATGGATCCCTTGCTGAAATGGCTGGTGCTGGACGGCTATGGCTTCCATCAGGGCTATTTTTACTGGCGGCGCTTTATCGGCGGGCAGGAAAAGCCGCGAAAACTCAGCGCCTACGGCTATCAGGCCTTCGATCAGGGCCTGGGGCGCAGTCTGTGGTTCGTGCATGGCGCCAGGATAGGCCAAATGGCCACCACCCTGGCCGGTTTTGCAACGCCGCGCAGGGCGGCGCTATGGAGCGGAGTCGGACTGGCCGCCGCCTACGCCGGTGGAGTGGATGCCGGCAGACTGCAGGAACTGCGCGCCCTGGCCGGCGACTACCGGCCGCAGTTGGCGCAGGGCGCGGCCTTCGCCGCCAAGGCCCGGCTACGGGCCGGCAATCCGGCGGCGCATACCGCGCTGGCCTGCGAGATTATTTGCGGCGTATCCGCCGAAACGGCCGCCAGGGCCACCGACGCCGCCTTGCTGGAACTGCCGGCCGACAGCGCCGGCCAGCCGGCCTATGAAGCCTGGCGGCGGAAAATACAGTTGCGATTCGCTTGCGCTGACTGAAAACAGGAGACAAAACGATGCTTACATTACTCAAAAGTCTGCGCCAGCGGGCGACCCTGATCGTTGCGCTGTCGTGGGTCGGGCTGCTATACCTTTTCATGGCGCTACCCACGCTGTCCCAGACCGAAAGGCGTCAACTGGCCGGGCATTTCCACTTTACCCCGCTCCCGCTGCCGGAATTGCAGGATCCGGTCTACAAGACCGCACGCGCGGTGCATCCCAGTCTGGAACGCATATCCGCCTGGATTTCATCGGTAGGGGCCGGCATCGCCCTGGCCGATGCGGACGGCGACGGATTGCCCAACGATCTGTGCCAGGTCGATCCGCGCAACGATCAGGTGATGCTGGCGCCGACGCCTGGCGGCGGCAGCCGTTACGCACCCTTTACCCTCTATCCGGCGGCATTGCCCTACGACCCGGCCACCATGGCCCCCATGGGCTGCCTGAGCGGCGATTTTAACGAAGACGGCGCCGTCGATTTTCTGGTCTATTACTGGGGGCGGACGCCGGTGGCCTATCTGCAACGCAGTCGCCCGCAGCCGTCCGCTTTCAGCGCCGACAGTTTTCTGGCCGTCGATATCGCGCCCGGCGGCGAACGCTGGTTCACCAATGCCGCCACCCAGGCCGATCTGGACGGCGATGGGCATGTGGACATCATAATCGGCAATTATTTCAAGGACGGCGCGCATATCCTGGATGCGCACGGCAGCGGCGTCGAGGAAATGCACGATACCAAATCCAAGGCTTTCAACGGCGGCAGAAAACATCTGCTGCTCTGGGCGGCGGCCGCCGGCGGCGACACCCCGGCAGTGCGGTTTCAGGAGGCGCAAGGGGTGCTGTTTGAGGAGATCGATCACGGCTGGGCGCTGGGAGTGGGCGCCGCCGACCTGGACGGCGATTTACTGCCGGAACTGTATTTCGGACACGACTTCGGCCCCGACCGTCTGCTGCACAACCGTTCCGAACCCGGCCGACCGCAGTTCGCCGTGCTGGAGGGAGAACGCGGCCCCGCCACCCCAAAATCCTTCGTCATGGGCCGCGATTCCTTCAAGGGCATGGGCGCGGAATTCGGCGATCTGAACGGCGACGGCCTGCTGGACATCTATGTCAGCAATATCACCAGCGAATTCGCCCTGCAGGAAAGCCATCTGCTCTGGCTCAGCACCGGCGAAACCTCGCGCATGAAACAAGGGTTCGCGCCCTATGTGCAGGCCAGCGAAAAACTGGGCCTGTCCCGTAGCGGCTGGGGCTGGGACACGCGGCTGGCGGATTTTGACAACGATGGCGCGCTGGAGGCGGTGCAGGCCACCGGCTTCATCATGGGCGAGGTGGATCGCTGGCCCGAGCTACAGTCTCTGGGCACCGGCAACGACCGGATGATGAGCGATCCCCGGCACTGGCCCAAATTCCGCGCCGGCGACGATATCAGCGGACATGAAGCCAACGCCTTTTTTGTCCGCGCCGCCGACGGCCGTTATTACAACCTGTCGGCCGATCTGGGGCTGGACGGGGCGATGGTGACCCGAGGCATCGCCACCGCCGACGTGGACGGCGATGGCGACATGGATTTCGCGGTGGCCAACCAGTGGCAGCCTTCGGTGTTCTACCGTAACGACTGCCCGGATTGCGGCCGCTCTCTGGGCCTGCATCTATTGCTGAACGGCGACGGCGAAAACCTTGCCGAACGCCAGGGCAATCTGGAACCTGGCGGGCAGGGGCGGCCCGCAATCGGGGCCGAAGCCCGCCTGACCCTGCCCGACGGCCGGTTGCTGGTCAGCCAGGTGGACGGCGGTAACGGCCATTCAGGCAAACGCAGCCCCGATCTGCATTTCGGTCTCGGCCATATCGCCGCGGACGCCCGGCTGTCGGTGCTGATACGCTGGCGCGACACCCACGGCCATCCGCATCAGCAAACCATTGATCTGTCACCCGGCCGCCACATCGTGCAACTCGGTTAATCAGGAGATTAAAGCCATGAAACTCAACGAAACCATCACCACGCTTTATTTTTATCCCCGGCATAACCCCAAACTGCGGCTATACGCCCTCTGGTATTTCGTGGTGCTGATCTTCGTCTGGACGGTACTCGGCCATACCGTGCTGGGTTTCGAGCAATCCTGGCTGCAACCCGTGGTTGCGGTCGGCAGCGCCTGCCTGACGCAATTTCTGCTGGAATGGACGGATGCGCGGGCCAATAACCGGACGCCGCGCTATAGCGGCGATTTCATGGACGCCGCCAATTTTTTCATTACCGCCTGGATACCCGGCCTGGCGGTGGCGATGCTGATTTATCCGAACGAACTCTTATGGCCCATGGCGTTCGCCGCCGCGCTGTCCATCGCCTCCAAGGTCATTTTCCGCGCGCCGGTCGGCATCGGCAGCCAGCACATTTTCAACCCGTCCAATTTCGGCATCACCCTCACCTTGCTGATGTTTCCCTGGATCGGACTGGCGCCGCCTTATCAATTCACCGAAAACGTCACCGGCCTCTGGCACTGGATCATTCCCGGTTTCGTGCTGGCGACCGGCATTGTCAATCACGCCCTGTTCACCGGCCGCCTGCCGCTGTGCATGGCCTGGATAGGCGGCTTTCTGGCGCAGGCGTTTCTGCGTTCGTGGTATTTCGACATACCCTGGCTGGCGCCGCTGATCCCCATGACCAGCGCCGCCTTCATCCTGTTTACCCTGTACATGATACCCGACCCGGCCACCACCCCGCTCGACCCGCGCCGGCAGGTGGTTTTTGGGCTGAGCGTGGCGGCGGTCTACGGCTTGCTACAGGTCGGACACATGGTCTTCGGCCTGTTTATCGCCCTGTGGCTGGTTTGCGCCATGCGCGGCGTCGGGCTTTATCTGCTGGCTTACCGGCAGCGTATCGCCTCGGCAATTCCGCTAACCGTAAATGAATAGCCGGCAATGAATGCGATCGCCATCGTCGGAATGGCCTGTCTGTATCCGGACGCCGACAGTCCGCAGCAGCTATGGGAAAGTGTGCTGGCCCAGCGCCGGGCGTTTCGGCGCATGCCGGCGGAGCGTCTGAACCTTGCCGACTACGCCGCTTCCGACGACCCGCAGGCCGACTCGATTTATATCAGCGAAGGCGCGTTTATCAAGGACTACGAATTCGACAGACTGGGTTTCCGCATTGCCGGCTCCACCTACCGCAGCGCCGATCTGTGCCACTGGCTGGCGCTGGATATTGCCGGCCGGGCGCTGGCCGACGCCGGATTCGGCGACGGCAAGGGACTGCCGACCGACAGCACCGGCGTGCTGCTGGGCAATACCCTGACCGGCGAGTTTTCCCGCGCCGCCCTGATGCGCCTACGCTGGCCCTATGTGCGCCGGCATCTGGACGCCGCATTGGCCGGACAGGACTGGGATGCCGGGCGACGCCTGGAATTTTTGCGGCAACTGGAAACCGCCTACAAGCAGCCGTTTCCGCCGGTCGATGCAGAAACGCTGGCCGGCGGCCTGTCCAACACCATCGCCGGGCGCATCTGCAATCATTTCAATCTGCGCGGCGGCGGCTATACCCTGGACGGCGCATGCAGTTCCTCGCTGCTGGCGGTGGCGAACGCCTGTACGGCGCTAAGCTGCGGCGATCTGGACGTGGCGCTGGCCGGCGGCGTCGATCTGAGCATGGATCCTTTCGAACTGATAGGCTTCTCCAAAACCGGGGCGCTGGCGCACGGGGAAATGCGGGTATACGACAGCCGCGCCGACGGCTTTCTGCCCGGCGAAGGCTGCGGCTTCGCGGTGCTGATGCGCCATGAGGACGCGCTGGCCCGCGGGCTGCGCTGCTACGGCCTGATACGCGGCTGGGGCGTTTCTTCCGATGGCGGCGGCGGCATCACCCGGCCGGAACCGGCCGGCCAGACCCTGGCGCTACGCCGGGCCTACGCCCGTGCCGGCTATGGCCTCGACAGCGTGGCGCTGTTCGAAGGCCACGGCACCGGCACCCCGGTCGGCGACGATGTCGAACTGCGCAGCCTGACCGCCGCCCGCCAGGCGGCCAATTCCCATGCCCCCGCCGCCGCCGTCGGCTCCATCAAGGCCAACATCGGCCACTGCAAGGCGGCGGCCGGCATCGCCGGTTTCATCAAGGCGGCGCTGGCGGTGCATCACCAGATACTGCCGCCGCATGCCGGTTTTCAACAGCCGCACCCCATTCTGGCGGAACAGCATCATGCGTTGCGCCTGCTGAACCAGCCCGAAAGCTGGCCGCAATCGTTGCCTTTACGCGCCGGCGTCAGCGCTTTCGGCTTCGGCGGCATCAATGTGCACATCGCCCTGGAAGGATTGGCCTCGGCAAGACGCCAGGGCCTGACGCCAGCGGAAGCCGATCTGTCGGCAAGCCCGCAGGATGTCGAACTGTTCCTGTTTTCCGCCGACGGCCATTCGCCGCTGCTGGCGGAAATCGAAGCGCTGGCGGACATTGCGCCGGGTCTGGCCTGTTCGGAACTGGCCGATCTGGCCGCCGTCCTGGCCGCCCGGCCGGAAACAGGGGTCATGAAGGCCGCTTGCCTGGCCGCCACGCCTAAGCAGTTGGGCGAGCAACTGGACAGGATGCGGCAGTGGCTGCTGGCCGGGGTCACCCGCCGGCTCGACACCGACAACGGCGTGTTTTTGGCCTGTCCGGATCGCGAACCGCGTATCGGATTCCTGTTTCCGGGCCAGGCCGCCCCGGTGCGCGTGGACGGCGGCATGCCGGCCCGGCGTTTTCCGGCCATCGCCGAGTTTTACCGCCAGGCCGGTCTGGCGCAGAACGCGGAACAGACGCCGGGTACGGCCGTCGCCCAGCCGGCCATTGTCGCCGCCGAAATTGCCGGCTGGCGGCTTTTGAACCATTTCGGCGTCCAGGCCGAACGGGCGATGGGGCATAGCCTGGGCGAACTGACCGCCTTATGCTGGGGCGGGGCCATGTCGCAACGGACGCTGTTGCAACTGAGCCGTTCCCGTGGCGCGGCGATGGAGGCCAACGGACAGCCAGGCGTCATGGCCAGTCTGGAAGCCGATGAAACCGAAACCCTGGCCTGGCTGGCTCATCATGGCGGCGCGGTGATCGCCGGACTGAACTCGCCGCGGCAAACCGTCATTTCCGGTACCGCCGAGGCGGTGCGCAAGGTCTGCGAACGGGCGGCGGAGCAGGGCAGGGCGGTGAACAGGCTGCCGGTCGCCAACGCCTTCCATTCGCCGTTCATGCAGGCGGCGGCCCGGCTGTTCGTCTGGCCGCTGGCGCAGGCGGACATAACCGCTCTGTCGCGGCCGGTCATATCAACCGTCTCCGGCAACGTGCTCACCGCCAACGCCGACCTGCGGGCCTTGCTGATCCGGCAACTGACCAGTCCGGTACGATTCAGCCATGCCTTCGGCCAGTTGCTGCCGGGCATGGATCTGCTGCTGGAGGTTGGTCCAGGCCGGATTTTAAGCGGCCTGGCCGTCGCCAATGGCTGCGAAATCCCGGTGATGTCCATCGACAGCGGCGGCCCGTCCCTGCGCCCGCTGTTTACGGCGCTGGCCGCCGCCTACGTCTCCGGCGCGCCGCTGCACCGCGAGGCATTGTTCGCCGGCCGCCATGTCCGGCCTTTCAATCCGGCCCGGCGTCCGGGTTTTTTCGCCAATCCCTGCGAGTCGGCCCCGCAACCGACGGCGACAGGCTCCAGTATCGCCCCGCCAGCAGTCGTCCGTCCGGCGGCGGCGAGCGAGCCGCCGGACGCCGTTGCGCCGGCGGCGCAAAGCGTGCTGGAGCAAGTGCGGCGGCTGGTTGCGCAACGCGCCGAATTACCGGTCAGCGCGGTATTGGACAGACACCGGCTGTTGCAGGATTTACATCTTAACTCCATCACCGTGGGGCAACTGGTCACCGATCTTTGCCGGCAGTTGCAGTTGCCGCTGCCGCTGGCTCCGGCCGAATATGCGGTTTCCACGGTAGCCGATATTGCCGAGGCGCTGGCGGCCCAGCAACAAAACGGCATGCCGCAAGCCGATAGCGCCGCTGTGGCGGCCGGCGTGGACGCCTGGGTGCAGGCTTTCAGCATCCAGGCCGGCGAAATCCCCCTGCCGGCGGCTCCGGCCGGCGTAGCGCCTGCCGGGCCCGGCGACTGGCGGTTGTTTCCGCCGGAAGCCGGCCCGCTGGCGACGGCGATTTACGACGGGCTGGTGGCCTGGGGCGGCGCGGGGGTTTTGGTCTGTCTGCCGCCGCAGCCCGAAAACCTGCCTGTCGATAGCCTGCTGGCCGCCGCCCGGGCCGTGCTTCAGTCGGCTGCCGAGGCAAACCGCTTCGTGCTGGTGCAGCATGACGGCGTCGCCGGCGCCTTCGCCCGCAGCCTGTACGAGGAAAACCGCGCCTTGACGGTGTGCGTGGCGGATGTGCCGCCCATAGCCGCAGCCGCAGCCTGGGTACTGGCCGAAGTCCGCTCGGCGCAAGGCTTTAGCGAAGCGCGTTACGATGCGGCCGGCAAGCGCTATCAGCAGCAGATGCGCCTGCTGCCGGTCATCGAACCGGCCGATTCGCCGCCCGCCCTCGACAACAAGGATATATTGCTGGTCAGCGGCGGCGGCAAAGGCATCGCGGCGGAATGCGCGCTGGCGATGAACAAGCGCCACGGCGTGCGGCTGGCCCTGCTGGGCCGCGCCCGTCCGGAAGAAGACGCCGAACTGGCCGCCAATCTGCTGCGCTTCGCCGCCCACGGCGTGGCGTATCGCTATTTTGCGACGGATATCTGCGACGCCGGGGCGGTCAGACGGACGGTCGCCGAGCTGGAAGCCGAGTGGGGGCCGGTGACCGCCATCCTCCACGGAGCCGGCGTCAACCGTCCGCAACTGATACAGACGCTGGACATGGCGGCGGCCGAAGCCACCCTGACCCCGAAAATTCAGGGCCTGCAAAATCTGCTGGCCGCCGTCCGCGCCGACAGCCTGAAACGGCTGATCAGTTTCGGCTCCATCATCGGCCGCACCGGCATGCGCGGGGAAGCCGATTACGCGCTGGCCAACGCCTGGCTGACCCGCCTCACCGAGGACTTTCAGGCCGCCCACCCCGCCTGCCGCTGCCTGGCCCTGGAGTGGTCGATCTGGTCAGGGGTGGGCATGGGCGAACGCCTGGGCAGGGTGGACGCCCTGCTGCGCGAGGGCGTTACCCCCATATCCCCGGATCAGGGCGTCGCCTGGCTGTTACGGCTGCTGAACGCGGCGTCGCCGCCGGTGGCCATTATGATTAGCGGCCGGCTGGGCGCGGAACCCGCCATCGCCATGCCCGCCCAACACCTGCCTTTTCTACGCTTCATCGAACAGCCGCGCGTGTTCTATCCCGGCGTGGAGCTGGTGGTAGACGCCGAATTGTCGCTCAGCACCGACCCGTATCTGGCCGACCATGTCTTTAAAGGCGAGTGTCTGCTGCCGGCGGTGATCGGCCTGGAAGCGATGGCCCAGGCCGCCATGGCCCTGGCCGGGGAAAACCGCGCCCCCGGTTTCGAACAGGTGGAGTTCCTGCATCCGGTGGTGGCCCCGCGCGGCCGGCCGCTACGGCTGCGGCTGGCCGCCCTGCTGCGCGGCGCGGACAGGGTGGAAGTGGTGTTGCGTTGCGACCGGACAGGTTTTCAGGTGGATCATTTTCGCGGTTTCGCCTGTTTTGGCGTCGCGCCGCCGCAAACGGCCGACAAGGTCGCGGAAAGCAGCCCGACGCATGCGGATATCGACATTAAAACCGCCCTGTACGATACCGGCCTGCTGTTTCACAGCGGACGATTCCGCCGCTTGCAGGCTTACCGGCAATTGAGCGCCCGCCGCTGCCGGGCGGAAATCATGCCGCGCAACGACGACTGGTTCGCGCGCTATCTGCCCGCCGAACTGGTGCTGGGCGACCCCGCCGCCCGAGACGCCGGCATGCACGCCATCCAGGCCTGCATACCCCACCTCCGCCTGTTGCCGATAGGGCTGGAACGGCTGATTCCCGGCAATCTGCACACCCCCGGACCCTGGCTGGCCGAAGCGCGGGAGCGGGAAAGCGACGGCAATCTCTTTGTTTACGACGTCTCGCTATTCGGCCAAAGCGGCGAGCTGAAAGAACGCTGGGAAGGGCTGCGCCTCAAGCTTGTCGAACCCGTCAGCCATCCAGTCTGGCCGCTGGCCTTGCTGGGGCCTTATCTGGAACGCAAGCTGGATCAGCTTAGCCCCCGCACCCGGCTGCGCCTGGCGCTGGGCCAGGCGGCGGCGCAGAACCTGCGCGGCAGTCTGGCCGAAAATGCCGACGGACTGCGCCGGCCGGACGGCAAGCCGGACACCCTGGGCGATACGGTGGCGTCGGCATCCCATATAGGCGACTCGGTTTTCATGGTGCTGGGTTTTGGGGCGCTGGCCTGCGACTGGCAGGACGTCGAAGCCGGCGGAAACCTGCCGGAACTGCTGGGAGCCGAGCGGCATGCGCTGGCCGAAGCCGTCGCCGCCCGGCTCGGCGAAAACCCGGACACCAGCGCAATTCGCCTATGGAGCAGTATGGAATGCCTGAAAAAGGCCGGGCTGCCGGCCAATACCCCGCTGAGCCTGCACAGCCATGCCGAGCCGGGCTGGGTGACGCTGGCCGCAGGCGGTTGCCGGATCGCAAGCTATGCAACCTGTCTGCAAGAATACCCCGGAACGCATGTGTTCGCCGTATTGCTGGACGCCCCGGCTGCCCAGAGCCATCCGCCGGATGCCGGCCAGCCGGTCGAGGCCATCGCCACATCCGGCTAATGGCCACTACGGAAACATGCGCGGCGAGCCAGCCGCGGGATGATCGAAACCGTCTCAGCCCCATTCAGGATTAAGGGAAGCTACATGCGCGCCTACCAATACCGCCATATCGTCAGTTTTGAAGAAACCAATCTGCTCGGCAACGTCTACTACGCCAGCCACATCATCTGGCAGGGCCGGGTCAGAGAACTGTTTCTGCGCGAATACCTGCCGGAAATCCTCCAGGAATTCGAACGCGGCCTACGCATCGTCACCACCCGGGTAAGCTGCGACTACTACCTGGAACTGTTCGCCTTCGACGAAATCATCATTCGCATGTACGCATCGGCCATCACCCGCAGCCGCATCACCATGCTGTTCCAGTATTACCGCGACACTCCGCAGGGCGAAGAACTGATCGCCCAGGGTGAACAACAAATCGCCTTCATGCGCCACATCGCAAACCACGCCCAGCCCATCCCGGTGCCGGAAAAACTCGGCGCAGCCTTACAGCAATTCATCTGGCCAGGATAAACACCACAAAACCCCACCCACAACAAGAGAGGCCGGAGGTGTTTTCTAAGGCAATACGGTGTTTCAGTCGCTTAAAAGCTTACTCAATTCGCCAGCGGCTATGATAAAGTCCGGTAAAGTCAGCGGCAGGATAAGCTGCGCTATCGAGTAACGATGTCATCAGCCCATAGAGGCTGTCACAACCCGCACCAAGCGTACTTGAGTGGGAATTGGGCTGCACGCATAATCGACGCAATCAATGGTTTTGGGTTTACCAATGGTGACAATATTTAAGCCAGATACATACAGCTCTGATAAAAGGAGCTGATCCTTGTATTTTTAAACCTAATGATGAAACTTGTAAACGATTTTTGGCAGGAAAAATAAATATAGATTAGGCGGTTTGTTCTAATGGTGGCGCTTCTGAACGTGAATGGTTCGCGTAGGTGTCCCACTTTGGATAATAGTTTTCATCCGCTTCATTGCCCCAGACTGACCAGTTTTCACGCGTACCTCTAGCAAACAGTTCCAGATAAGGGCCGGGACTACATGCCTCAATAATGTCGTACATTTCATCAGGTTTACGCGAATGTTCACGCTTTTGTGTAGCGAGAAAATTCACCTGCCGTCGGCCAGGTGCGAGCGTTCTCGCATTTTTGCCACGAACGCCGAATAGCAATAACTCTGTGACGTTGCGGAAGTAGAAACCAACACCACGACCATCTGGCCCACCATCCTTCCGGATCTTGTGCCATACAACATTACTTTTATATTTGAAGCCCCAGGCTTCCATAACTTTTAGCCCTTCGGGTAACAATGCATTCGGTACCCAAAGGTAAAGGTGCGCAGTCTCATCCGCGAGATCACATACCGGCAAGCTTAAAATGTCCTCAAGTTTCATCGTACCATAACGGTTTAGCCTCTTATGCTCTGGCGCCATCTTGCCCGTGCGGTTCTGAAACTGCCACGGTGGATCCGCAAGGATTGTGCGGAAACGTGTATCCCCGTGACTTTCTAGCAAATCGACGGCAGGATTAAGGGTGTTCTTTTTCATACTCTGCCCAATCTGTTATAAGGTTTGGAGTGATGCCAAGCGCCAACACAGGACAGCCACCATGTCGACCGGCATTTAACCGGTAAAGCAACTTGCCCATCCATGTAGTACTGGCTCCGTATTTTGTTTTGATTAACTTTGGCTTACCGTTCTTGTCGGTCTTGGGATTGCTGTCGTTATCTAATTCTGGCCCCAGTTTATCAAATACCATATTCAATGACGCGCTACGTGTCAGTAGCACCGCCGCATCAATCAGGTCGCATTCGTGAAAGGCACGGAACGCATACAAATCACGGTCGAATGTTTGATCTTTGCTGTTCCATTCCAGATCAAAAGCGACGCGATTTTTCACGTAGTCAACCTTATGGCCATCAAGAAAATTTTCGCGAACAATCTGTTCGACCTGATAGCCTTTTTTCTTGAGATCCTCTATTTCTTCCAGCGTCTCGGTGTCGTCCTCATCTCCCTCTCCCTCATTTTTCACCTTGGCCTTTTTCCCACCTGATCCGGCAATCTTGGTAATCAACAAATCGCCCTTGATTCGTGTTTCCATCCAACCTTTCTCATGTAACAAACCGGAGATCCGTTTTGGAATATCGGATTCGTTGCCACCCTGCTTGCGAATGTCCGCCAGCGTCAGCCGAAACGCGCGCAGTCCTTCAATGATTTCCTGATATTCATCAGGACAACCGGTCGCCAGCACTTGAGCTGCATTTCGGTAATTATGGATCTCATAAAGCTCTCGAATGTCCTCAGGTATGAATGTGTCTATCAGGTTTGTTGTCATGTTTAGGTGTTTTTCTTATTTCATCAGCGAACAGCGGCCACTGTTCCGCGACATATTTTTCTACTGCATCACGCACAACCCAAGCGACAGAAACCTTTTTTCCGGCGGCTATCTGCTCAATGGTATCGTAAAGCTCACATGGGAAGCTTACCGAGGTGCGTGTACTCTTCGCTTCAGGTTTTGGTTGATGCATTGTTTTAATGACCATACTAAATTACCGTCTCAATATGCACCACATTACACCAAGTTGATGTAATTTGAAAAAATTTATCCACCCCATCTTACAGGCAATCCTCTAAACTTAAGCCCCCTATCCCCATCAACACGTTGATTTGTAGGCATGTTTCCGATGAGGCTTAGGGTGATTTGGGCGCAATTTTGACACATTTGGCTTAACCTGGATGAGATTTTTGACGAGTTCCGCCAATGGCTGTCACAACCCGCACCAAGCCTACTTGAGTGGGAATTGGGCTGCACGCATAATCGACGCAATCAATGGTTTTGGGTTTACCAATCCCGCATGAATCCTCACGAACAGAATATAATAAAATCATAAACCCTTACTCACCCGGCCATGATGGTAATGATTCTGCAAGTGCTTGCGCCTATCGGCAACCTGTTCAAAGCCGCCGCGCCGTTTCGCCTGGCTGTTGCATTCGCTCTCGCATTCGGACTGTCGGGCTGTTTCTCGCCCCTGGCGCTCGATCATGTGGCCATCGCCTACAATGAATCCATTGCCGACGTAGTCTCCAAGCAACTGTTGCTGAATATCGCCCGCGCCAGTCTGAATCAGCCCGTCTATTTTTCCGGCGTCTCGAATATCGCCGCAACCCTGAATTTCCAGGCCAACGCCGGCGCCACCCCGGCTCTGGCGGGCAGTAACGGCGCCAGCCTGATGCCGATTTTCGGCGGCAGCATCTCGGAAAATCCGACCATCAGCATCGTGCCCATGGAGGGCGAAGAATTTACCCAGCGCATACTCACCCCCCTGTCCGAAGACAAACTGACGCTGCTGTTGCGCCAAAACATCGATGTCGGCCTGTTGCTGCGACTGGTCACGCTGGAATTTCGCACTCAAAGCCAGGAAGGCGTCTACCACAATCGGCCCCGCAACCAGCAGGACTACGCCACTTTCCGGCGCATCGTCCTGCATTTGTCGTCCATTCAGGAGCGCGACCAGCTATACGCCGAATCCCTGATTTTCGAACAACACTGGTCGCTGCCCGCGGCGGCGATGGATGGCGGGGCGTTTCAGGCCCTGGAGCCGAAATACGCGATAACCGGCGATGCGAAGGCATCGACCTATCAACTCACCAAACAGATCATCGGCCGAACCGTGCTGACCAACTACGATCCGTCCATCCTCAGTAACGAAGAGAAAATCGCCCTGAACGACGAAGCGGAAAAAAACGCTCCCAACGATCTGCTGGTTGACATTCGGCCGGGTTTTACCGGCGGCGAATACCCCCTGCACGGCAAATTCAGATTGCGCAGCTTCAGCAATATCCTGTATTTCATAGGCCGCACGATAAACGAAGAACCGGAAATCGATGTGCCGACGGATCCGCGCACGCCGGCGGTCACCGAAAACCCGGTCTCGGTGCTGGCCATTTCAAAATCCGACGCCGAGCCGGAAAATGCCGAACTGGCCATCAAATACCGCGACAAATTCTACGCTGTTCAATCGGATACCGAATCGACCTGGAACCGCAAGGCTTTCCGGGTGCTTTCGCAAGTTTTTCAGATGACGGTGTCCGAACTGCCTAAAGTCAATGCGCCGAGCATCACCATTGCAAAATAACCGCAAACCGGCCATTTCGGGTTTGGCATCCCGGGCAGGGTAAGCGATAATCCGCCGGCAAGGATGGATTATAATCAGCGTCCGCCTCACACCAATTCCAAATATATTATGAAACAGCAAGATTGCCTAAGACGGTTTTTATTCGAAGAACACGGCGTACGCGGCGAGTGGGTGCGGCTAGAGGATAGCTGGCTGCAGGCCCGGCAGCATCAGCGCCTGGTCAATCCGGCGGTGGCCTCGCAACTGGGCCAGGCGCTGGCGGCGGCGGTGCTGCTGTCGGCGACCATCAAATTCAAGGGGTCGATGATCATGCAGATTCAGGGCGGCGGCGATCTGAAACTGCTGGTCGCCCAGTCCAGCAACGCGCGCAAAATCCGCGGCCTGGTGCGTAGCGCCGCCACGGTCAACGGCGACACCCTGAAACAGATGCTGGGCGCGGACAGCCGGTTGGTGCTGACCGTGGAATCCGAAGACGCCGAGCCTTATCAGGGCATCGTCGGGGTGACGGACGACACCCTGTCCGGAGTGCTGACCACCTATTTCAACCAGTCCGAACAACTCGACACCCGCCTGTGGCTGTTTGCCGACCAGACCCGCGCCGCCGGACTGTTCATCCAGGAACTGCCGGGCGAAACCCGCGACAAAGCCGACTGGCGACGCATCGAAATGCTGGCGGACACCGTCACCGCCGAAGAACTGCTCAGCCTGGACTGCGAGGTGCTGCTGCACCGACTGTTCAACCAGGAAAAAGTCAGAGTATACGAACCGGAAGACGTGGAATTCAAATGCAGTTGCTCAAGGCAGAAAATCGGCGGCACGCTGCTGGCGCTGGGGCGGACGGAACTGGAGGCCATTTTGCAGGAACGCGAAGAAATCGAGGTCGATTGCCAGTTTTGCTGCGCCCGCTACATTTTCGATCGCATAGATGTGGAAGCCCTGCTGAGCAATCCGGCCAGCGCCGACAACAACAACCCGCAGACCCGGCATTGAGGCCATATAAATGAACACTAAACTGAAGCGGTATTCGCGGCTGACGCTGCTGATCGGCATGCTCGCCACCCTGACCGGTTGCCTGGAATGGATGCACGCCTACCAAACCTATCTGCAAATGAACGAATTCGACCGCTATTTCGCCGTCTACGCCAAAGACGACTTCACCGTGCATTTCAAGCGGCCCAAACTATTCAGCGAGGATTTTGTGGCATTGGCCAAACTCCACGCCAGCAGCGAGGAAAATGGCCCGGACGGCAAAATCTGGCGCTACTGGTTCCGCAAGGTAAACAAGGACAACGCGCTGATCACCCCGGAAGTGCATTTCTATTTCGATCTGGCCTTCAACAAACTGGACAAAATCACCGACTGGACTTTTTCGCCGCTATTCCTGCAAATCGCCCCGCCGGCCTTTCTGGAAGCCTCTTTCCGCTCGCTGGGCGGGGCGGAGATCAATGAAGAAAAACAGCAATTGAAAGCCCGGGCCGATTCAATGGACAAAATCGCCGCCGACCTGCCCAAAAAGGCCCAGGTGGTCAAACAACTGGGCGAGCCGCTGGAAATCACCACCGACGAGGGCCAGGACGTATATTTTTACAAATTCCGGCTGGATACCCACGATATCGAGGAAGGCTACGAAGACAGAGCCATCAGCGAAGTCCGGCTCAGCTTCGACAAAGCCACCACCGAACTGGTCAAAATGTCCGGCCGCTTCGCCGGCCTGAAGATTTCCATCAATTACCGCGATTTTCTGGAAAACGACGACGACAAGGCCGCCGAAGGCGGCGACAAAGCGGGCTAGTATTCACGGCGTCCTCTGGCGGAATACCCCGGCAGCAGATGGGGAGTTCTTATCCGTCATGATAACATTGGCGAACTAAATATCGGCCGCCTGAAAATTGCGGCTGGGCGGCGAACAAATCTGCCGCTTTTCGGTCAGCTCGTCAAAACGGCAATGCACCGGATCATAGCCGAACACCTCGCCGGTCTCGATTTTATACACCCAGCCATGCAGTTTCAGCTTGTTTTGCGACAAGCCGGAAGCAATCACCGGATGAGTGCGCAAATTCTCCATCTGCGCCAGCACATTCTCCTGAATGGTCACGCTCAGCAACGACGCCGCCTCCCGGTCGGCGTACTTTTCCCGCACCACCCGGTGGGTGGACTCGGCATGCGCCAGCCACTGGGTCAGTGCCGGATAATCGCGTCTGCCGGGCGGATCCAGCAGGCTTTTCATCGCCCCGCAATGGGTATGCCCGCAAACGATAATATCCTCCACCCCCAGCCCGGCGACCGCAAACTCCACAGTCGCCGCTTCGCCGCCCTGCACCGCGCCATAGGGCGGAATAATATTGCCGGCATTGCGCAGAATCAGCAACTCGCCCGGCTGGGTATTAGTCAGCATATTGGGATTGATACGCGAATCGGAACAAGTAATGAACAGCGCCTCCGGCGCCTGGCCCTGCGATAACCGTTCGAACAATTCACGGTGCGAGCCGAAAATCTTGGTCTGAAAATGCTGAAGCCCCCGTAGCAATTTTTGCATCTATGTTTCTCGTGTCAGGTGATAAATAGGCTCAGCCTACCGGCAAAAGCGCGAATTGTTAAACAGAAAGTTTAGCATGACGGCGTCGCTCACCGCGACGCATCAACCACCCGCCACCACTCATCATACAAATCAAAAAAAACATAGGGCGCAATAGCGTAGCGTATTGCGCCGCAAGGTAATAGCGTAGCGTATTGCGCCGCAAGGTAATAGCGCAGCGTATTGCGCCGCAAGGTAATAGCGCAGCGTATTGCACCGCAAGGTAATAGCGTAGCGTATTGCGCCGCAAGGCAATAGCGTAGCGTATTGCGCCGCAAGGCAATAGCGCAGCGTATTGCGCCGCAAGGCTGCAATATCATCAGCAATAGTCTGCTGAATTTACTTTTGTAACACTAAACTCTGACGCATAATGACTTCCTGGTTCATCCGATTAGGCTAATGACTCTGGAAACGGCGTAAAAGCAGCAACACAGAGGCTGTCGGCGAAATCCGGGCAGCTTATATTCACCAAGACCAACCAAAATAAAATCCGCCGATCACCCCCCGCAATATACCCCATAACCCCCCAACTCACCCCCTCAACAACACATCGCTCAAAAACGCCTCATCCAGCTCCCGCAAAAACTGCTCATTGGCGCGGCCCAGCAGCGCCGTCAGGCTGCATTGCGGCTGTATCGGGCATACCCCCTGTTTCTGGGGGTTGAAACATTCGACGATATGAAAATGAACCTCCATCGCCCGCACAACCTCGCCGACCCGAATCTGGTCGGCCGGTTTCGACAGCGACAAACCGCCATTTTTGCCGCGCACCGAATGCACAAAACCCTTCAGGCCCAGTTCGTGCACCACCTTCACCAGATGGTTGCGGGATATTTTAAAAAACGACGACAAATCGGTGATAGTGACCCGTTGCCCGGGATGCATGGCCAGATAAATCAAAACCCGCAAGGCGTAATCGGTGTGAAGAGTGAGTTGCATGGCGTTCGCGCATAAAAAATGTATTTGACATGCATTTTATAGCAACCTACAATGTTTACAAGATGTATATTAAATACATCTTTAATTCCGCCACGGCGGACACCGACAAATAACAATACCCGAGGAACCAGCCATGACCGAAACCAGCGCCACGCTATACCAACAACTCGGCGGCGAACCCGCCGTCAACGCCGCCGTCGATATCTTCTACCGGAAAGTCCTGGCGGACGACCGCATCAACCGCTTCTTCGAAAACGTAGACATGGAAAAACAGGCCGCCAAACAAAAAGCCTTTTTAACCATGGCCTTCGGCGGCCCGCACCACTATACCGGCGAAGACATGCGCAAAGGCCACGCCCATCTGGTCAAAGCCGGCCTGGACGACAGCCATTTTGACGCGGTAGTGGAAAACCTGGCCGCGACCCTGGCCGAATTGAACGTCCCCCAGCCGCTGATCGACCAAGTGGCGGCCATCGCGGAAAGCACCCGCAACGATGTATTGGGCCGATAACTAAAAGGGGGGCAGGGGATGTCATTAAAAAAAATCACCTTTAATGACAGACAAATAATCTGTCAGGAAGAAGACACGGTTCTCGACGCCCTGCTGCGGGCGCAGATCGACATCCCCCATGCCTGCCGGCAGGGTGTTTGCCAAAGCTGCATGCTGCGCAGCCTGCAAACCGCCCCGCCGCCCGCCGCTCAAAACGGCCTCAAGGATGTCTTGCGCCATCAGAATTATTTTCTGGCCTGTCTATGCTACCCGCAGCAGGATATGAGCGTCAGCCTGGGCGCGGATAGCGGCGCATTCGCCACGGCGACCGTCGTCGGCAAGGACATGTTGAACGCCGACACCCTGCGGCTGACCCTGCAATGCCCGGACATACCGGATTATTACGCCGGACAGTTTGTCAACCTGAAACGCGCCGACGGCCTGACGCGCAGCTATTCCATTTCAAACAACCGCAAGCAGCGGCATAAACTGGAATTTCATATCCGCAGACTGGCGGGCGGCCGGTTTAGCGAATGGGCGCATGCCGAACTGGCCATCGGCGACAGTCTGGCTGTCTCGGCGGCGCAAGGGCTTTGCTACTATCTGCCCGGCCGAGCGGCGCAGAGCCTGCTGCTGATCGGCTCCGGCAGCGGTCTGGCCCCGCTGGCCGGCATCATCAGCGAAGCGCTGGATCAAGGCCACACCGGCCCCATTCATCTCTACCACGGCAGCCGGAACATGGCGGGTCTGTACTGGACGGCGGAAATGCGGCGGCTCGCCCGCCAATATCCCAATTTCCATTATTCGCCCTGCGTATCCGGCGGCGAAGCGGGGCAGGGTGTCTGCAAGGGCAGGGCGCACGAACTAGCCATGTCGGCGCTACCCGATCTGAAAGGCTGGCGGATTTATCTATGCGGCCACCCCGACATGGTGCATCAGGCTAAAAGACAAGCGTTTTTAAAAGGCGCGGCATTCCAGGACATCCACGCCGACGCCTTTCATATCGGCGCGACCACCCCGGCTTAACAAACCCAAAGTCGCAATACCAAAAGCCAATTCCACCAAACGAATCCTTAAAAATTGCAATCCAATAAAATCAATAAAAACATAGGGCGCAATAGCGACAGCGTATTGCGCCGTAAGGCAACAGCGATAGCGTATTGCGCCGTAAGGCAATAGCGACAGCGTATTGCGCCGTAAGGCAATAGCGACAGCGTATTGCGCCGTAAGGCAACAGCGACAGCGTATTGCGCCGTAAGGCAACAGCGACAGCGTATTGCGCCGTAAGGCAACAGCGACAGCGTATTGCGCCGTAAGGCAA
>JAQTUW010000022.1:25886-47081 GCA_028707085.1 Methylococcales bacterium
CCGTAAGGCAATAGCGACAGCGTATTGCGCCGTAAGGCAACAGCGACAGCGTATTGCGCCGTAAGGCAACAGCGACAGCGTATTGCGCCGTAAGGCAACAGCGACAGCGTATTGCGCCGTAAGGCAACAGCGACAGCGTATTGCGCCGTAAGGCAATAGCGACAGCGTATTGCGCCGTAAGGCAATAGCGACAGCGTATTGCGCCGTAAGGCAATAGCGACAGCATATTGCGCCGTAAGGCAATAACGAAAACATATTGCGCCGAATGGGATAACAACCGCGCCAAATGACAAATAAACCCCAACCCACCCTATCGTCATTAATGTCCATAAAATGCGCCTTATCAACTTGGATCAAACATGTGGCGATTCGGTCGGTGTGGTCGGGCTGGTTAGGAAACTGCCTGGCCGCGCTAGCCTGCTTGTGCGCGATATTTTTGACCGCCCTGCTGACCCGCATCTACGCCGCCGAAGATAGCCCGATTTTAATCGCCTCCATGGGCGCTTCGGCGGTAATTTTATTCGCCATTCCCGGCAGTCCCTTGGCGCAACCCTGGCCGTTTATCGGCGGACAAATGCTGTCGGCGCTGATGGGCGTATGCGCGGCGCGCTATGTGCCCGACACCGCGCTGGCGGCGGCGCTGGCGGTCGGATCGGCGGTACTGCTGATGCAGATGCTGCGCTGCCTGCATCCCCCTGGCGCTGCAACCGCCCTGGCCCCTGTGCTGGGCGGCGGGGACGCCGCGCCCGCGCCCTTGCCGGATTTCGGCTTTCTGCTCGTCCCGGTGGGCGTCAACGTACTGTGCATGCTAATCATCGCCCTGCTGATCAACCGACTGCTTCTGCGCCGCTATCATTCGGCAAACACCCAGCCGCCAGATCAGGCGGTTCCCGCCGGCATGGCGGCTTTAAAATGCGCAGACATCATGCGGCGCGATATTGTCAGCGTCGAATACGCCACCCAAGTCAAAACCGCCTGGCGGCTGATGCAGAAACAGCGTCTAAACATGTTGCCGGTCGTGGACAACACTGGTCGCATCATCGGCATCGTCACCCGCCACGACTTTTATAAAAATCCGCAACCCCCGCCCGGCCGGCAGACGCCCAAAAAACCGCCAAAGCCCGGCAAACGCCGCCCGCCACCCAAACTATAGGCCGCAAAACGCCATTGCCGCCGACAGTTCCGGACGCTTATATTATTCATTTCCCAGAATCATAGGGCGCAATAGCGACAGCGTATTGCGCCGCAAGGCAATAGCGACAGCCTACCGCCCCCAAGCAGGGGAGGGCAAGCAGGGGGTCAAGTCTTGCATTGACACATACAATTAATTGAGTCCAATAAAAAACATACCTCATTTAATTTAAAGGCGGTACGTCCTCCATTATTATGCCTGCCCCCAGCATTCGCGGAGCGGCCTCGGTAACGGTGTCGGCAATCGCGGCAGGATTTTTAAGACCGGCTTTTACGATGTCGGCAAAACCATCCGCGCTACGAAAGCCGCATTGGCCGCCTGGGTTTTAGGCGAATAAGGCTTGTCGAGCTGGTCAAGTGAGGACTGAATATCCAGACCCCCCCTGAGTCAGAAACTTGCCACCCTTGCCGCTGGTAGAAATCGGCCAGACCAACAGCCAGGCTAACGCACCTTTGACCAAATCGACGCCAACATCGCGAGCATTTGCAGCCGTTTCATCCAGACCCTTCTAAGTTTTCCGGGGATGACAAGTCTGGCGGCAGATTTTTATTGAGCGTGGCGCCGGAAGGCTGGGCGGGCGGCTTTGATCTGAGAGAATCGTAATCAAAACTGTAGTCAGATGATTGCCCCTGGTTGTTTACATTTGATCATAGCTTAAGGAGGTTTTCAGATGTACGACCCGGAACACCAAAGACGTGCGCATCAGGTGCTGATCTTTTTGCTTGCCCTATATCCGGTGTGGCCGTCAGGCCTGTTGTCGCGGAAGCGCCGGTAAAACTTGACTGCGATAAAACCGATGGCCAAGCCGGGGATGAACTGCTCGATCAACATGCCGGTGAGCATGCAGACCATGAAGGGTACGATCTCGTCTGCACTCCACAACAGAATGTGGATCGGATCGTCTATCGATTGGGGAATGGCAACGGGTTCCATAATGACCTCCGGTTGGGATGGTCATTATTGTGAAGAAGATTTTTGGTAGGTCATTTGCAGCTGACGACGAATTTGCGCTTAGCTGCAGAGCTTTGATTCTGATGACTCGAAAGGGGGAGCATCGCCTATCGTTATTTCGAGTCGTTGAAATCAGTTGGTGGCTAGTCGCTTGGCCAATCGCTTGAATTTTTGATGGCACAATGAATTCGAAAAGCCCCATCCGAGTCATTGCTTGCCAACCATCTGCCCCAATTTGACCAAGGCCTGATTGACCCGCTCGTCCCAATCCACCGCGCAATTCAGGCGGATGAAATTGCGGTATTTCTGCGTCGCCGAGAACATCGGGCCGGGCGCGATGCTGATGCCTTGCTGCAACGCCCGTCGGCTCAGCGCCGTCGCATCGACAGTTTCCGGCAACTCCACCCAGATCACGAAGCCGCCCTCCGGCTGGGTAACGCGGGTGCCTGGCGGAAAATATGCGCCGATGGCCGCCGTCATTCGCTCCACCGCTTGCCGGTATTGGTTGCGCGCCTGGCGCAGATGGCGTTCGTAGCCGCCTTTGGCCAGCATTTCCGCAACCGTCAATTGCGCGTGAGTCGGCGTCGCCAGATTGCCGACGTATTTCAGATATTCGGTTTGTTCCAAGTGTGGCCCGGCCACCAGCCATCCTACCCGTAAACCGGGACACAGCGATTTGGAAAACGAAGAGCAATACAACACTCGTCCTTCGTTGTCCCAGCTTTTCGCCAGCGACGGCCGTTGCGGGCCGAAACCGAGGTCGCCGTAAATGTCGTCCTCGATCAGCGAGATCCGGTAGCGATTGGTCAGTTCCACCAAGGCGCGTTTGCGGGTATCGCTCATGCAATAACCCAAAGGGTTGCTGAAGTTGGGCACCGCGATACAGGCCTTGATCGGCCATTGCTCGCAAGCCAGTTGCAGCGCATCCAGCGCGATGCCTTCGCGCGGATGGGTCGGAATTTCGATCGCGCGCAGCGACAACGATTCGATGACTTGCAGCAGTCCATAAAAGGTCGGCGATTCGACGGCGACGATGTCGCCCGGCCGGGTAACCGCTTTTAAAGCCAGCGTCATCGCTTCCTGACAGCCATTGGTGATCAGGATGTCGTTGGGATCGACCGGGCAACCCTGTTCCGACATGCGCCGGGCGATTTGCCGGCGCAATTCCGGTGCGCCCGGCGGAAACTCGTAGTTGGCAATGCGCTGGCTGTAACGGCGGGCCACGTTGGCCGACAGTTGGGCCATTTTTTGCGTCGGCAAAAACGACGCTGCCGGCACAGCCGCGCCCAATTGCACGATTCTCGAATCGTTGGCGGCCTTGACCAGACGCAACACTAATTCCTGCCCCGTCACCAGCGTTGGATCGCGCGGCGGGGCGGAAATCGCTGGTTCCTGCAACAAACTGCGCGGGAGCGGCTTGACGTAATAGCCCGAGCGCTGCCTGGCTTCGAGATGGCCCTGGTCCTCTAAAAGCCGCAATGCGCTCACCGCCGTCGCGGTGCTGACCTGATGTTGCTGGCTGAGCTGGCGCACGCTGGGCAGGCGTTCTCCTGGCCGATACAGATTCTGAGCTATGGCGTTAAGCAAATGTTCGGCGAGGTTTTCGTAGCGAAGATTCATGGCAGTTGCAATACAGTTCCGGCGTTTAGGTGTCGATACAATTTATCATCAGTCAAAATTGTATCGATATAATTTACAGAATTTGCATCTGTATCGACTGCCCGATCATAGCCTATAGTAGAGTCTACGATCAAACAGGGCAAGACTATGAAATTCCGCTTGTTGAACCGCGCTACCTTGGTCGCTGGTGGCCGAAAACATATGATTCCTCCCCAATCCTCTGAACTGACGCGCGGTTATTGGTTCGGCTGCGCCGGCATTCTCGGTTTCAGCCTGACATTGCCGGCGACCCGGCTGGCGGTAGCGGAACTCGATCCGGTATTCGTCGGCTTGGGCCGAGCGGTCGCCGCTTCGTTGTTGGCGGCATTGGCGTTGTGGTGGCGAGGCGGTCGCTTGCCCAAAGGCTGCCAATGGCTCAGGTTGGCAGCAACCGCCGGCGGGGTGGTGATCGGCTTTCCTCTGTTGTCGGCGTTGGCGTTGCAACACGTTTCTGCAGTGCATGGTGCCGTGGTGGTAGGGCTGACGCCGTTGTTGACCGCCGGTTTCGGCGTGCTGTTATCGGGCGAGCGGCCGACATGGCAATTTTGGCTGGCAACGGCATTGGGTAGTACGGCCATCCTGGTCTTCGTCTATCTTTCCGGTTCGGCAGGGCTGCAGCAAGCGGATCTGTATTTACTGGCGGCCATTGCCTGCGTCGCCTACGGGTATGCCGAAGGCGCGAGGCTGGCGAAACAGCTAGGTGCTTGGCAAACCATCAGTTGGGCGCTGTTGATGACTGCGCCGCTGTTATTGCCGTGGGTGGTGGAAGCCGCGCCGTCACGCTTCGAGCTGGTCAGTTGGCCTAGCTTGTTAGGTTTTGCCTACGTCAGCGTGGTCAGCATGTACCTGGCTTTTTTTGCCTGGTATCGCGGTCTGGCGCTGGGCGGTACCGCGCGGATCGGCCAACTGCAATTGCTGCAGCCGTTTCTAAGCATGGCGGCAGGTTCGGCGTTGATCGGCGAAAGCGTCGAGATTGAACAATTGGCAACCGCGTTGGCGGTGCTGGCTTGTGTTGTGATCAGCCGAAAATCGTAAAAACAAAATTTATTTTTCAGGAGAAATCGATGAAATCCCCCTCAATGTGTTGGCTGAACGGTGAGCTGATGCCCGCCGAACACGCTTTTATTCCGGTCAATGACCACGGTTTGCTGTATGGCGACGGCGTGTTCGAAGGCATACGCTTTTACAAGCGCCGGGCTTTCCGCCTGCAACGGCATTTGCAGCGGCTGCAACTGTCGTCGCGGGCGATTGCGCTGGCAATACCGCTTTCCGCTGCCGAATTGACCTCGGCCATCGAACGGCTGATCGAAGTGTTTGCCGACGACGACGGCTATATCCGTTTAATGGTCACACGCGGCGCCGGATCGCTGGGCTTGAATCCCAAAAGCTGTTCGCAGCCCAATGTCATTGCGATTGCCGACCAGTTGACGATGATCGCCCTTGGCGAACAACAGGCCGGGGCGAGGCTAATCGTGTCCTCGGTGCGCCGCTTGCCGGCCGACGGCCTCGATCCGCGCATCAAAAGCCTGAATTATTTGAACCACATCCTCGCCAAAATCGAAGCCAACCATGCCGGCGCCGACGAAGCGATACTGCTCAACGCCCAAGGCCGGGTCGCGGAGGGCACCGCCGACAACGTGTTCATCGTCCGCGACGGCCGTTTGCTGACGCCGCCGTGCAGCGAAGGCGCGCTGGAAGGCATCACCCGCGAATTGGTGTTACAGTTGGCGCAAGACAACGGCATCAAAACCAGTGAGCAGCCGTTGGGCGTATACGACCTGTACGCCGCCGACGAATGTTTCTTGACCGGCACCGGCGCGGAACTGATTGCGGTCGCCAGTATCGACTGCCGATCATTGCCTAGCTGCCCAGGACCTGTATTCCAAAGCTTGCAACAGGCATTTCGGCGGACCATAGACCAAGAGTGCGGAGGCATCTTATGAATTTGTTGGAAAATTTGCAGTTGCAGGCGCGTTACAGCCAATGGGTGAATCAACGTCTGTACGACGCTTGTGCCAACTTGACAGACGACGAGCGCAAACAGGATAGGGGCGTATTTTTTCATTCCATCCACGGCACCTGGAACCATTTGCTGCTGGGCGACCGCGTCTGGCTGGCTCGCTTACAAGATCAACCGGTGCCATACCAACGCCTGGACTTGGAGCTTTACGCCGATTTCGACGAACTGCGGGCAGCGCAAGCCGATTGCGACCAAGTTTTGCTGGATTGGATTCAAGGTTTGCAAACCGACGATTTACAAAGGCGCATCGCCTTCCGCAGTCTGTCCACCGGGCAAGATAAAGTGTTGGCCGTGGCCACTATGCTGACTACCTTGTTAATCCACAAGACCCACCATCGTGGCCAAATCACCGCGCTGTTGAGCCAGTGCGGTTGCGACTACGGCGCCATCGATTTCATCTGCGCGCCGTTTGTCGACTAATCTTGGATTTTTGAAACTATTCAGCGATTTTGAAGTGTAGGGTGGATAAGCCCTGCGCATCCACCATGATTGCCGGATGCGCTTCGCTTATCCAGCCTACGTTTGTTTTACGCTGTTTTGACTGAATAATTACGCATTTTTTTTAACGCTTAGGATCATTTCAAATGACTGAATCAGCGCTCCCCATCGCCGTCGTAGCGGATCAAGTGCCGCCTCGGGCAAGAAAATCCTTGTATCCGCAAGCCATTTTGGACGTGGATGGCGTCCGGCTGGAAGGCCGGGAAAAGCGGGCGTTAGGCGATTTGTTCGGCCTGCAAAATTTCGGTGTCAATCTGACCAAGTTGGAACCCGGTGCGATTTCCGCGCTACGCCACGCGCATAGCAAGCAGGACGAGTTCATCTACATAGTGCAAGGCTGTCCAACTCTATACACCGAAGCCGGCCCCACGCCATTGTCGCCCGGCATGTGCGCCGGATTTAAAGCCGGCAGCGGCGATGCCCACCGGCTGGTCAACGAAACGGCGGGCGATGTCGTTTATCTGGAAATCGGTGACCGCAGCGCGGGCGACCAAACTGTCTATCCGGACGACGACTTGCAGGCGGCGTTTGTCGATAATAGCTTTCGGTTTTCCCACAAGGACGGGACGCCGTATTGAGGGTTTGAAATTTGTCGCAGCCGGTACGGACTGCGTGAGGACGTAAAACGCGAATCGCGTAGAATGGCCTAATTACGGAAGATGGTGGTTGGTGATAGAGTAACGCCGAGCCTAAACTGCGCCATATGCAATAATTTGCAAGGACAAGAAAAGGCACATAAGCTGTCATTCAAAAATCGAGCTGCGTTTTACCCTCAAGGCATACAAGCTTGCGTAATCGCACATTTCGAGGTCAACATTCCTCCGATTACGCTATCGCTAATCGGAGCTTGAGCAAACCGGAGGCGAACATGTTAACGGCGATAAAAGGTTATTACGACCACGGACAGATTTTTTTACAGGAAGAAGCCCCCGTGCAGTCTAAAGCCGAAGTCATTATCACTTTTTTAACAGAATCTTCGGTCGATGCAACTCGCTCGGCCAAGCGAGTTCCCGGCGGTTTGAAAGGCCAGGTCGCCATTCCCGACGATTTCAACGCGCCGTTGGATGATTTACACGATTACATGTAATGAAACCCAAGTCTTATCTGGCAGATACCCACTGTTTGCTATGGTTTCTGGATGACCACCCCAATTTGCCGCGCGGCGTGCTGGCGGAAATGCAGGAGCCAGACAACGATATTGTTTTTAGCCAAATCAGTTTGTTCGTGATTGCGATTAAACAAAAAATCGGCAAACTGCCCGACTTTACCGCTGAGTTAGACGCGATTTATCATCAATCGTTACGCGCTGGTTTTCGTTTCTTGCCCATCCAAAACGCTCATCTGTTTGGCTATTACAAAATTCCGCTGTTCGAACTGCATCACGATCCGTTTGATCGTTTGCTGTTGGCAAGCGCTTACCAGGAGAATTTGATTCTGTTGTCCGCAGACTATCATTTCGCCCTTTACGAACAGTGGGTTCAGGTGTTTTGGCCGCAGTAATGGACGATCTGCTTTCTCGGGTTAATTTTTATTTGCCTGTGCATTCAATAGGATGCTGCCGTCAGGCGCATCGTTCGCGACCGTTGCGCCTCGCCGCTGGCTCGGCACAACCTATGTGGGGTGCGCGCCTTATCGTGTTATTTGGCTAACCTTATCACATTAATTGGAAGTCTTTATATTTATCCCCATAGAAGGAAACAACATATGGAATTTAATGAATACGAGCTACAAAAATTATTTGGTCATGAAGCAGCTGAAGATGAAGATCCACAGAGGTTAAAAGAATACTATTTCAAGAGTAAAGTGTATTCCCAGGTCGTTAATGATCTACCTTTGCGCATAATAGTTGGTCATAAAGGGATAGGAAAATCAGCTCTTTTTCAAATAGCAATTGATGATGAGTCAGAAAAAAATCGACTTACATTGTTAATCAAGCCCGATGACATCATCGGCATTGGCGAGGATACAAATGATTTTCTGAAGTTAATTAGGGATTGGAAGGCTGGTATAAATGAAATTATCGCAAAAAAAGCCCTCACATCTTTTGGCTTATTATATGATGGATGGAGGGGGGCACTGAATCAATACGGTGGTGTTGCATTAAATTTTCTCGCATCAACATTGGTAGCCGACAAGAAGATTAACTTGTCAGCTTCAAAAGAAGCAATATTAAATGATTTTTTAAAACACAATAAGATTTCGGTATACATTGATGACTTAGATAGGGGCTGGCAAGGAAGGAAGCATGATATTCTAAGGATATCGGCACTATTGAATGCTGTAAGAGACATATCGACAGAAAATAGAGGAATCTACTTTAGGGTTAGTTTGAGATCAGATGTTTACTATTTGGCTCGCACATCTGATGAATCAACTGACAAAATAGAAGGTTCTGTGATCTGGTACTCCTGGAGCAATCATGAAATCCTGGTACTTCTTGTAAAAAGAATTGAAAGTTACTTTGGAAAAGAAGTAAATGAAGTGGAGTTGTTGTCGAAGCGTCAATCTCAATTAATGATGTATCTAACCTCAGTAATTGAAGAAAAATTTACTGGAAAAGGACATTGGAAAGACGCACCTATGTATAGGGTACTGATGTCTTTAATAAGAAAGCGTCCTCGCGATTTAGTAAAACTACTCACCTTGGCAGGGAGAGAGGCGAAAGCAAAAGGTGCTGATCGAATAACGACAAATCATTTAGAAGCCATTTTTGAAGAATATTCACAAGGTAGACTTCAGGATACTATCAATGAATATCGCTCTGAGTTGCCTGAAATTGAAAAACTCATTCTTGGAATGCGTCCATCAAAAATTCAAAGAACAACCTCACAGGGCTATGTATACACCACAGACCAATTATTAAAAAAAATCAAAACGATCGAAGAGCAAGGTAAATACCGTTGGGCACATGGAAATATTGCTGATACTAAAGAATTGGCAGCCTTCCTTTACAAAATAAACTTCATTACAGCCCGTAAACGAATACCTTCCGGGATCGATCGTAAGTATTTTGAGGAAAATCGGTATTTATCGAATAAGTTCACTGAATTTGGCTATGATTGGGAAGTTCACCCCGCTTACCGCTGGGCGCTCCAGCCCGATAATCCTATGCAGATATTCAACGAACTAGAGTTAAGTACAGATTGATGAATAGAAAAAGAGCGCGCCATTGAACGACTGTGAGAGTTCACCTGCATTTCAAGATAAATCACAATCGTTCATTTTGGGCCAAACTGACACAATCAGCTAAGAATTTTAGTATGCGGGTCTTGCGAATACTCGCGTGAGCATGGCCTACCATTCCCTAGAATACGCTTCGCTATTCGGTGCCACGCCGGCTAAAGCTTCGCCGATTTCCCCGCTTCGACCTCGAGCAAGACCATCGCCACATGGGCTTTGCCATCAGCGCACAATGGCACTTGATCCAGATAAGCGGAGCAAACCGCCTCGATAAATGCTTCCCTATAGTCCTCGGGAACCCGTTGGGCGTAAGGCAGCCAGGTGGTTCGAATCCAGCCCGCCAAACCCGCCCGGCCTTCGTGGCTCATATCTTTGGCGACGAGTTCGAGCCGTTTGACGGTAAAGCCGGCGGTTTCCAGCATCACCCGGTATTCATCGACCGCTGAAAAGGTATACGGAAACTCGAAGCCGATAAAATACCGCGACCATGGAGCCGTATCCTTGACCCGGTCAATTGCCGCCCGCATGCCGGCGGCATCGCCTTTGCCGCCCATGCGCAGCAGGATTTTGCCGCCGGTTTTCAAGTTGCGGTATAAACCGTCGATCACAGGTTGATGCTGCTTGACCCAATGCAGCACCGCGTTGGAGAAAACCACGTCAAAACACTCGGTAAAGCTCAAACTCCCGGCATCCATGACCCGGAACGACAGGTTAGTATGTTGCTGTTTCGGGAATCGGCCTTGGGCCAGCGCTATCATCGTTTCCGAGTTGTCGATGCCGACCACCGCACCGCGATCGACGATTCCGGCGATTTCCGCCGTGACTTTGCCGTCGCCGCAACCTAAATCCAGTACGGTTTCGTGGCCGGTTAACTGCAACAGTGCGATCAGTTCTTTGGCCCATTGCTGTTGGGCTTGCGAGTTTTGGGCATAATCCTGGGCGTTCCAGCGGTAAGGTTTCAATGTTGTCTCCTGAATCATGGCGCAGGATTTACGGCTGCCCCTGCCGCCGGCGTGCTATCGGCGATAAAACCGCCGCTTTCAATCGCGTGACGTTGCCAAAAGTCGGTAGCGTTGGCCAAACGATTGCAGCCACTGATCAGCGCCTTGATCGATGCGCTGACAATGTTGCCGTCCATACCGACGCCATGGGCGGTTGGGCCGTTCACTGCCGCCAGTTCGACAAAGGCGCAGGCCTGGGCATCGCCGCCGCTGCCGACCGAGCGTTCCTCGTAGCTGCACACCGACACAGTGCCGCCGAGCGAGCCTAAAGCCTGGACGGCCGCGGCTATCGGTCCGTTACCCACGCCCGTTAAATCGCGCGGTTCGCCGTCCCACTCGATTTCCAGTTGTATGCCTTGGCCTTGCGCATGCTCGAACAATTGATGGCCGAGGTAACGCAACGGCTTTGCCACATCGAGATAAGTCCGGGTAAATAACTGCCACAACTGTTCCGCGCCGATTTCACCGCCGTGGCGGTCGGCATGGCCTTGCACTATTTGCGAAAACTCCACCTGCAGGGGGCGCGGCAGTACCACACCATAATGGCTTTCCAGTAAGTGAGCGATGCCGCCCTTGCCGGACTGGCTGTTGATGCGGATCACAGCATCGTAACCGCGTCCGACGTCGGCCGGATCGAACGGCAGATACGGCACGTTCCAGACGCTACCGGGCTGCCGGGCGGCAAAGCCTTTCTTGATGGCGTCCTGGTGCGAGCCGGAAAACGCGGTGAACACCAATTCGCCGGCATAGGGTTGGCGCGGCGGCACGCTCAAGCCGGTGCAAGCCTCGAAATCACGTACCACCTTATCGATGTCGGAAAAATCCAAGCCCGGCGCCACGCCTTGGGTGTAGAGATTCAACGCCAGCGTCACCAAATCTACGTTGCCGGTGCGTTCGCCGTTGCCGAACAAGCAACCCTCGATGCGCTCGGCGCCGGCCATTAATGCCAGTTCGGCGGCGGCTACCGCGGTGCCGCGGTCGTTGTGCGGATGCACGCTGAGGATGACGCTGTCGCGGCGGGCGATATGGCGGTGCATCCATTCGATCTGGTCGGCGTAGACGTTTGGCGTTGCCGTTTCCACCGACGACGGCAAATTCAGAATGATCTTGTTGTCCGGCGTCGCGCCCCAGGCGGCGCTGACCGCATCGCACACCTCCACGGCAAAATCCGGCTCGGTGGCGGTGAAGGTTTCCAGGCTGTATTGCAAGCGCCACTGGGTTTGCGGCTGGTCGGCGGTCAATTGCTTGACCAATCGCACCGCATCGACGGCCATCGCCAATACCTCGGCCCGGCTCATGCCCAATACCAGTTCGCGAAAAGGCTGGGAGGTTGCATTGACGATATGGACGATGGCCGCACGTGCGCCGTGCAAGGCTTCGACGCTACGGCGCAACAACGGCTCGCGGGCGTGGCTGAGCACTTCGATGGTCACGTTGTCGGGTATCAACGCGCCGTCTATCAAGCAGCGCACGAAATCGAAGTCGGTTTGCGAGGCCGACGGAAACGCCACTTCGATTTCCTTGAAACCGATGCCGCACAAGGTGCGGAACAGGCGCAGTTTGCGTTCGGCGTTCATCGGTTCGAACAAGGCCTGATTGCCGTCGCGCAAATCGGTGCTCATCCAGATCGGCGCTTGAGTGATCGTGCGGTTTGGCCATTGCCGGTCGGCAAGCGCCACCGGCGGGAATGGGCGGTATTTGCTGGAAGGATCTGTCAACATGGCTGCTTACTCTCGGTAAATGGGATGCCGATAAGATAAGCCAAACCGTCCGCTAGGCGATTGCGTTTATGCCATGAAAAATATCTTGTTTTGATAGAATATTGCTGTATAAACGGTAAATGGTTTATTTAATTGTTTTAGTGAGTGGATAGCGGGCATTTTATGGAACTGGATCGATACGACAGGCAAATCTTGACCATCCTGCAAGCCGACGGTCGCATCAGTAACCAGGAACTGGCCGACCGTATCGGCTTGTCGCCGTCGCCTTGCCTGCGGCGGGTGCGGGCGTTGGAGGAGGGCGGCCTGATCGTCGGCTATCGGGCTTTGTTGGATGCCAAAGCCTTGGGATTGACGCTGACGGCCTTGATCCACATTTCGATGGATCAACACACGCCGGAACGTTTCAGCGCCTTCGAAGCGGCGATTGCCTGCATTCCGGAAGTAATGGAATGCCTGCTGATCACAGGCCAGACCGCCGATTATCAGCTCAAGGTTATGGTCAAGGATTTGGATGCCTACCAGGAATTGCTGCTGAAACGCATCACCGGCATTGCGGGCGTCAGCGGGGTACATACCAGCTTCGTATTGCGGCGGGTGGTGGATAAGACCGCGTTTCCGGTCGGGGTAGGGGCGTGATCGTTCCGAACCCATTACCGGCCGAGTTTGCTAACATGCCAACACACTGATTCAGCCCGTTACCCAGAAATGAACGCCGAAATCATCATTCAACGCGCAACTAACTGCGATGTCAGAGTCTGCCTTCGCGTAGGCTCAAAGCCGCACAGTTAAAACGTTTGACTACAGTTGGCTCGCCTAATACCATCCACGTTCCAAAAGCGGTTGCGATAAAAACCGGTATGCCGCTATCGGAGGAAACCGAAACACCCGTGATCGAAACCCGCGGCTTAACCCCGCAAGAACAGCAACTGGCAGCCGGGCAATATGCAACCGCGCTGGGCTATATCAAGTTAACGGCGGATGGCGATACCCTGTCCACCGAGCTGAACGGTAGCAGCATGGATTTGGTCGGCCGGGACGACGGCAAATTCGGCATTCGCTACAAGCTGTTGGGTTTGATACCGCTATAACCCAAGAAACTGGCCGAAGCCGACGTGTCGGTTCGCCAGGTCGATGGACATGATCTGGCCCTGGCTCATTGGCAAGGCCAAACCTTTGTGTTGGGCGAAAAAATCCAAACCGTACCGATTCCTGCCTCCATGCGTAACCGTGTGGGCGAATACGAGATTGTGAATCTCGCCGAAGGCGAGGCGATGGTTCCGGAAAAAATGCGCGTTACGCGAGCGGGACGGTTTTTTGATGCTGGAGTATTCCATCCCCACATTCGACATGAATAATCTGACTTTTCCCATTGCACCGGTATCGGAAAATGCGGCCGTCATTCTTGGGCTGGGGCGGGGCATGCAGGAAACCGTTACGCTGGAGACGATCGATGGCCAGGATTTTGTGGCCTATTCCGGGTATTTATTGCGGAAGAAATGACTAATGCCTGACTTTGAATGGGCTGCCACATTAAGAGTTGGCTTTCTTCACCGGGCCATTTTTCAACGCCAAGGCTTTGCCATTAGGGTGGCCGCAAGTTAAAACGGGTTTTATGAGTGTTCCCAATTTTGCAATCATCCATCAATAAGGTATTCCGATGAGCGAATTTATCGCCTATTTGCCCGAAGTGTTCGAACTGTTCGGCAGCATTCAGATCCGCAAGATGTTCGGGGGCTATGGCATCTACCACGATGGCTTGATGTTTGCTCTGGTGGCCGACGAGACCCTTTATCTCAAGGCGGATGCTGAAAATGTCAGGTTTTTCGAGGAACAGGGGCTTGCGCCATTCGCCTATCAGCGGGAAGGCAAGATGGCGAAAATGTCCTATTACCAAGCACCGGCCGAGTTTATGGAAGACCGCGAGCAGGCTTCTGTATGGGCGCGGCGCTCATACGATGCCGCGCGGCGGGCCCAACGTAAAAAACGCAAAAGCAAAACGGACACAGCAGTGATACGTCATTTAGACTGATTCAGAACACCTAATATCGAATAATGTTGAAACCCTCTTCTTGCTGAGGGGCTACGAAGTAACTCGTGATTAGGTCAAATTCGGTATCAGCCACTA
Source organism: Methylococcales bacterium (assembly GCA_028707085.1). Classification (GTDB taxonomy): domain Bacteria; phylum Pseudomonadota; class Gammaproteobacteria; order Methylococcales; family Methylomonadaceae; genus Methylomonas. The sequence goes on from JAQTUW010000022.1 coordinate 40,234, forward strand.
CAAAAGCGTGAGCGTCAGACGCGTTTCTCGCATGTAAACGTGTCAAGCATTTGTCGTCCGATACATCAAGAAAATGCAACACATGCTTTGATTCGGCTCTGTCGATAAGAGATCTCATCCATTTTCGGTTTGCGACGGTGTTGGCTGGAAAATCCAATACCACAGATACACCTATACGAAGTAAATCGGTCACATGCGGCCCGATTGCTCCACGTAAATTCGAAGAATGCCTGACATAGTCTGCAACAGACTTGATGTTGTCTGGATAAAGATGTGCAAGCCATACATCCTCGCTAATAATAACCGTGCCTGGTGTCTTGGCCAGTTCTTTTGCCAATGTCGATTTACCGGAGGCAATTTTTCCGCAGAGCAAATGCAGTGTTGGCAGTAGTTTTGACATTCTACATGGCTCCCAGTAAGTCAGTGCCATACGAATTATCAATTACACAAAGCCACTTGCCGGCAGGGTCCTCCCGGAATACATAGGTGGCGCGCCTTGACATGCAACTCGTCACACCGGCAGCATCCGCCGTTTCCAGAACGGTTTCCATGATTACCAGAGCCGTATTCCCGCCTTGAATGACGTGCATCGCGCCTTGTTTGACCACAAGATTATGGTTGAAATATTCGGCAATTGCGAGGAACGCCTTATGGATTTGTTCCTTGCCGGTTGCAATCAAGCCTGGCTTGATGACAAGCGTTGCATCGTCTGCGTAGAAAGCCATCAAGGTATCGAAATCCTCTTCAGTGATTGCTTTGTCAGCCGCTTCGATAACTTGTTTAAGTGGATGGTATGCCATATCGATCTCCTTGGTAGGGTAAGTCACCAAGAGACAGGCAATAAAAAACCCGCCTCAGGGCGGGTTGCAGTAGAAAGTAAACGTGCTAACCCACCATTGGTGTAATGGTGGTAATAATAGCCTGCAGGGTTGGGAACACGTTAGTCATGGTGGGATGTTAACAGAAGCCATAGTGCCGATCAATTAAATCCGCGCGAGTAGATTCGCCGCGGCGAATCCCGCCATTTGCATGCCAGCTTGGTTCGGCTGTTGATAGCGGCGTTTCAATTCCTCGCCAAATGTGCCATCCACGCCGCCCGCGCTATCAGCACAATAGCCCCAAGAAAACCGATCGTGGTCAATGAAAAACTCAGCATAGCCTGGAGCGGAAAGTGCGGTTCGACCGGGATTATCGTGGTGGCCTTGGGCGTCAGGCCTCTTAGCAAAAACGCCAACGGATTGAAGAATGCGCCAAAGCAACAGGCCGCGATCAACCAATACGGCGGATCGATGGCGTATTGGCGGAAGCCCAGGAAAAAGATCAACAGAAACTGCGCCATCATCAGGTAATCGACATGAGCGCGGATGACGTCGTCGCGTTCCACCAATTGGCCGGCCAACGCGCCGTCCGGGAAAAACAGGCTGACGCCCAGTACCCAGGCGATGGCCAATGCTGTAAGCAGACATAGTCCGCCAAAGCTTAGCAAAATCAGATTGGCGGTGGAGACAGGGTTTTGTGTGGTCATGGTTTTCCTCGTCGGATGGTTAAGGGGTAAGCGCTGGCTGAGCGAAGATTGTCCACGCTACCGGCTTTGGGCTAGACTGCGCCTAAACACGGGGGCTGACAGCGACGAGGAGTCTAAACAATGATGAAAACACCGCGCTTGTACAAACGTGCTGCACTCGGCGATAACCCGTTCGACGCACTATGGGATATTCGCGATGGCCGTACGTATTTCACCGGTTCTTTGTACTACAACGCCAGCCACCAGCACGGCGCGCCGGTATTTCTGGCTAGCCTCTACGGCAAGTTTCGCTTGCGTCTCCACGGCGGCGATTGGCTGTGGTGCCGCACTGCGGTTATTCCGGCCGGAGTGTTGCATGAACTGGATGTCGGCGGCGAGCCGATTACCGTACTGTATATCGAGCCTACCGTCGCCGGCGCCGATGCCTTCAAGCCGCTGATCAACAATAGCCGGGCGCTCGACGGCGCCTTGGTCGGCAACGGCGGCGAAATTCGTTTCATGCGCGACTTGTACGAAGACCGCTACAAGCCGGACTGGACGACGGAACCGCTGCTGGATTTATTGGGATACGCCAAGCGGCGCGTCCACTCCGTCGTCATCGATCCGCGCCTGACGCGTGTCGTCGATTATTTATCCGAATACGGTGACGACCTAACACCGGTGGCGACCTGGGCCATGCAAGCCGGTTTGTCGCCGTCGCGTTTTCAGCACTTGTTTACCGAACAAATCGGCGTGCCGTTCCGGCGTTATCGCAGCTGGAACCGGATGCGTCAGGCGATTCGTAAAATCATACGCGGCCAAAACTTTACCACGGCGGCACACGCCTCCGGCTTTACCGACTCCGCGCATTTCAGCCACGAATTCCGCAAAACCTTCGGCGCGCCGGCTACGATAGGCCTGCACCGATTGGCGAGGTTGCAGCTTTAAGTCTTGCAAAGCCTGTTGCGACAAAGAGAAGTAGCCCATAAGCAGAAACGAGTATTGCGTACAGGGACGAGGGAACGTTCGAAATACGTGGCGGGTTACAAACCTTCGTTTCGGTTAGTAAGTCAATCCGCCAATGGCAATTTAACTTGACGCTCAGACCTGTTTTTCATTAAATGGCCGCGCTTGTACTCAGGGCGGGGCGGAATTCCCCACCGGCGGTATCTCGGGGTTGACTCGGGGAGCCCGCGAGCGCCGCAATCGCAGTTGTTGAGAATGCGGGTCAGCAGATCCGGTGAGATGCCGGAGCCGACGGTCATAGTCCGGATGAAAGAGAACAGCACCAAGTATTCCACACGTTTTGTCGTGTCTGGAAGGCTTGTTTCTGCTCGTAAATATTATCTTTCAGCCCTGATTCTGGTGCTTCCATAACTTATTAGGAGTTTTACCATGAATCAGACTTTATTGACCCCGTTCGGCGATGCAAACGAACGCGTGGAATACGCGTTAGCCGCTTTGCGTCGAGGGCAGGGAGTGTTAGTCACCGATGACGAGGCGCGCGAGAACGAGGGCGACCTCATATTTGCCGCCGAAACCCTCAGTGTGCCGCAAATGGCCATGCTGATCCGACATTGCAGCGGCATCGTTTGCCTTTGCTTGCCGGAAGAAAAAACCCAATCTTTAGGGTTACCGATGATGGCGGAGCATAATTCCAGCCGCTACAGTACGGCTTTTACCGTCTCAATCGAAGCGGCACACGGTGTCACCACTGGCGTCTCAGCGGCTGATCGGGTTCGGACTGTGCAAGCGGCGATTGCGGCCGATGCCAAAGCGGATGATTTACGCCGGCCCGGCCATGTATTTCCATTAAAGGCCCGGCCGGGCGGCGTATTGGAGCGCGCCGGTCATACCGAAGTGACGGTGGATTTAATGCGGTTGGCTGGGCTTAAGCCTTACGGCGTGTTATGCGAACTGACCAACCCCGACGGCTCGATGGCGCGCCTGGCGGAAATCGTCGACTTTGGCCGTTGCCATCAGATGCCGGTATTGACCGTCGCTGATGTGATTGCCTACCGTTTGGCACGCGAATCGCCGGTGTTATCTTTGGTATCGGAACGTTTGACAGTTAGCGCTTGACGCTATTCAGCAACTCTAGCCGTCGCGCTGGGGTTGCTGTTTTTAATCGGATAGTCGTGGTTATCTAATTTAACCGCAAGAATCTGAGATTTGAGTATCCAAATTAAGCGTCTATTGTTTGCCGATTTGATCTGGTGAACGCGCGACGTCATTGCGGCCTTACGCGTGGTTTCGCTGAAAAGTGCGGTGGTCCGCAACCCATTTTGTAGCAAAGCTTCGATAACTTTTAACCAATTTTCCACCTATTAGGATGTCACTTGGCGCTAACCTTAATCATCGGCAACAAAAATTATTCGCCCTGGCCCTTACGCCCTTGGCTAGCAGAGGCGCAAGTAGAAACTGAAATTAGTCAGGCGTTCGAAGAATGAATGCGAAGATTTGGGCAGCGTTGTTGGCCGTTTATCTGGTGTGGGGATCGACTTATTTGATGATCCGCTTTGTGGTCGAGACCTTGCCGCCATTTTTATCGGCAGGTTTGCGTTTTGTCGTTTCCGGCGTCATTTTGCTGGCCTGGCGGCGTCTGGCCGGTGATGCCGCACCGACTTTGCGGCAGTGGCGTTCGGCCGCCATTGTCGGCACTTTGTTATTGCTCGGCGGCAACGGCTTGGTCTGTTGGGCCGAACAAACCGTCCCGTCCGGCGTCGCTGCGCTGATCATCGGTGCCGTGCCTATGTTTCTGGTGATTGCCGACGCGCTCAGACCTAACGGCGTCAGACCGACGCTACGCGTACTGGCAGGATTGCTCATCGGTTTCATAGGGATTTACCTGCTGGTCGGTCCGTCGGTGTTTTCGGATGGTATGCCTTTAAACATGCCCGGTGTGGCGGCGCTGTTGCTCGCCAGTTTGCTTTGGGCCTTAGGTTCAATCTACAGCAAGACCGCGGATTTGCCGAAAACGGCGTTGATGACGACGGGCGCGGAAATGCTGGCCGGCGGATTCGCGTTGCTGGTGGTCAGTGTCCTAAGCGAAAAATGGAGTGTCTTCAGCCTTGCCCAGGTATCGGTCGACTCATGGCTGGCCTTGGCGTATCTGATCGGGTTCGGTTCGATGATCGGTTTCGCATCCTATGCTTGGCTGTTGCAGAATGCGCCGATCTCACTGGTTGCGACATACGCCTATGTTAATCCGCTGGTGGCGGTGTTTTTAGGCAACTGGTTCGCGCAAGAACCGCTGACGCCGCGCATCCTGAGTGCATCGGCGATTATTATCGGGGCTATCTTCTTTATGAACAGCGCGCACGGTTCACGAGCCAAGCCTGTAGCTGGGCAAGGTGTGAGCAAATGATGCGCCTAGGCGCTGCCTGCAAAAGCCGAAATACCATGAGGTTATTTGCTCATAACCGAATAGTCCGTGTAATAGTTTTTCGCATCTTGCAAGCAGGGGGTCATGCAAGCAGGGGTCAAGTCTTGCATTGACACATAAAATTAATTGAGTCCAATAAAGAACATACCTCCAGCCAGGCTAACGCACCTTTGGCCAAACCGACGCCAACATCGCGAGCATTTGCAGCCGTTTCATCCAGACCCTTCTAAGTTTTCCGGGGATGACAAGTCTGGCGGCAGATTTTTATTGAGCGTGGCGCCGGAAGGCTGGGCGGGCGGCTTTGATCTGAGAGAATCGTAATCAAAACTGTAGTCAGATGATTGCCGCTGATTGTTTACATTTGATCATAGACTGTTAAAATCAAAATCGTCTGCATTCTCCGACATGCCAGGCAATCTCCAAAAGATATGCCACGGTATCTTGTGGGCTATGTGGTGGTAGGCAAGCGTATAGTATCTTGCGACCCTAAGCTGCCTGATTGAGTGGGATTTTGATTGGCAGCTCAGTATCGCATTGCAGACCCATACAAGATAGCCTAATAGCGGAAACCAAACAAAATAGCCTTGGATTAGGCTTTTCTCTTAAGGAGGTTTTCAGATGTACGACCCGGAACACCAAAGACGTGCGCATCAGGTGCTGATCTTTTTGCTTGCCCTATATCCAGTTGGTCTGGTGCGTACCTTGTTCCTGCTACGCAGTCAAAAAGGCAAAGCTTTGCCTCTTCCCTTTAAGATCGCTATGTTCGTCATTCCATTCTTTGTGCCCCTGGGCATACTTGTCTATCTACTGAGCGATGGACAAGCCTCTCAAGGCACGCCCTTAAGTCGGGGCCAAGTCTTGCATTGACACATACAATTAATAGAATCTAATAAGGAACATACCACATTTAATTTAAAGGCGGTACGTCCTCCTTTAGCTGCGATAATGACGCACATCGAGGTGTGCAATGGACAACAAAAACAAAAGTCATATGGCTTCCCAAATCGAATACCATTTTATAAGGCTTACAAAATATCGCTACCCAAGCCCCAGGCCAGTCGCCAGACGATCCTTGACGGCTTGCGCCTGCCTGTTGTCGGCATTGACAGCCTGCCAGACCACGCCGCCGCAGACTGAAAATTGGGCCTACCAGCCGCCGTCCCGGCATTGGCATACGCAGCCGCATCTGCATCCGCATCCGCAGGCGAGTCAGCGAGAACCCGCGCATCCAATCGCGCCCGCGCCCGACATGCGCGAGTTGCCCGGCAACGAGCCGGTGGTGGGCCAGCTATACCGGTTTACGCCCAGGAGCAGCGACACCATACCGGACATCGCCCGCCACTACGACCTGGGCTACCAGCAACTGGTTGACGCCAATCCCTCTGTCGATCCCTGGCTGCTGCGCGATGACGAGACGCTGATCCTGCCCGACCAATTCATCCTGCCGGATGCGCCGCACACCGGCCTGATCCTCAATCTGGCCAGCATGCGGCTGTATTATTTTCCGCAAGACGCCAACGGGCCGGTCTGGACATTCCCGGTGGGCATCGGCCGCGATCACTGGGAGACGCCGCTGGGGCTGACCAAGATTGTCGAAAAAATCGTCCATCCCGACTGGATACCGACGCCTTCGATCATCAAGGAACATCTGGCCATGAACGACCCGCTGCCCAGCGTGGTGAAAAGCGGCCCGGACAATCCGTTAGGAGACTACGCCCTGATGCTGGGATTTAAGAATTATCTGATTCACGGCACCGACAAACCTTACGGCATCGGCATGCAGGTCAGCCACGGCTGCATCCGCCTGTATCCCGAGGACATTGCACCCCTGTGCGCCAAGGTCGCGGTAGGAACCGAGGTGCGCATTCTGCATCAACCGTACCTGGCCGCCTGGTTCAGAAACCGCCTGTATATCCAGGCGTATGCGCCGCTGGAAAAATGGGCGGGCGGCAAGGCGGC
>JAQTUW010000023.1 GCA_028707085.1 Methylococcales bacterium
GTTTCCTGATCTATTTTCATGGTTGATGGCTGAAATGGGCGATCTTCCGCTGCCCAGAAAAGGCAGAGAGCGCGTTGCTCGTAACCCGTTGTTTTTAAAATCCGTCCCGGCTTAAGTTGGAAGCCCAATTTTGCTTTAGAGTCATACCGAAAAAACAATCTGAATCGCCGACCGATTTTTGCGCGCCGCCAATGGCGGTAATTGGCGCCCATTGTATTCCCTTGGCGATATTCCTCCCGCGCCGGATCGCTTGGTATGGTTTCTAAAATAAGCTGGCTTAAAGCTCGAAACAGCTTGACGTTGGCATTACTTTCAAAACCTTCAGGATCAGATTCGATAGCCCGATTAGCGGCAGCATTCAGTTTTTGTAGTTGCTCGATCAAACAAGCGTGAAACAGCAGTGTCCAACCCTGTTTTTGCATTATAGTTCGATATCGCCCAAAATTTCCTCATCAAGATCGATACTGTAATCTTGATGACTAAGCATCGCTAATTTTAAATCATCCGGTAGAGAGCTTAAGTGACTTCCTGATTGAATGTCTTGTTCTAGCAAAGACAAAAAAGCCATGATGGCAGGGTCAATATGTTCGGATTCTTCTGCTTTACTTACGATGACCTCAGTTCCTCTTAAGTCAAACACAATCCTTTCGCCGACTGAAATACCAAGAGCTTGCCGGATAGGTTTGGGCAGGGTGATCTGGCCTTTTGATGTGACAGTAGCGGTTTCATGAATGTGCGGCATCTTTGTGCTCCCATAAAATGTAGATTGTTAATGTAAGGAAAAATTCTTACCTTGTCAATCTAATTGCACTATTCCTAAGCGTAGATCTTAGGATGCTATTCAAGAACGTCTTTAGGAATTGAACCGGCTCGATAAATAATGCTGAGTGTTGGCAGTCAAATAATTGCTGTCGTTCATGTCAAAATTGCAGCAATGATGATTTTTTAATTGCATCAATACTTATATAACTATATGAAAGTAAAAGATTGTTAAAATCCGGCCATCGGCGCCAATTTAAAAAAATCTATATAAATCAATATATTATGCCATTAATTCAAGTCTTGGCATGTGATGTTGATATTGAGAGTGATAGTGTAATATTAAAGCCTGTTTTTACAGGCTTTTTTGTTTTGCAGGGTGATTTGTTTTTTATAAAATTGCATCATGTTTCAGTCAGGATGATTGCCATTCCGGATAACGGCATTAACTTTTTTCAATGAAGCATGAAGGGGTTCAGACGCGATTGAGAAGCAATTACCTCATGCGTCAAGGGGTCAGGTAAAAGCTGATTCTAATCGTGCTCAGTATTTGGAAGAGCATCCGCGCGATGCAGTCTTGGGCGGATTATCTAGATGAGTTGGAATCTGGGGTGTTGGATACCTGGATAATAAGTGAATATTCAACATTAGGAGTCATCTTCAATCTTTAGATCCTTTGGTAACAACCACCAACTTCCCTTGTGTTTCGGAACCATGCGCTGAATAGCCATTTGATCCAAATCGATATCGTCATTCATTACAGCGCGGGTGTTTATAGTTGGTACCTGGAATGGGCTGAGTGGATGGCGAGGCAATTCCATCGTAGCTCTTCCGCCGTTGAGGGGCGCAATGGTTATCTGTCGCAGATGTATCACAATGGCCGTGGCCTGATCGAAAAACGCCTGAGGGCATTGACGGTGATTCATAACTACGAACTCAAACGGGCTGACGGAACAACAGCGGCAATGCGCTTGTTTGGACAAACGTTTCCTGATTTGTTCTCATGGTTGGTGGCTGAAATGGGTGTACTTCCACTACCCAGAAGAGGCAGAAAACGGGTAACTCGTAACCCATTGTTTTTAAAAACTGTCCCGGCTTAAATTGGAAGCCCTTTTTTGTTAAACACTCTTCAATATTGACTGTATGGAATCTAGAAAAGCCTGGTCTCAGTGCTTCGACAGACTCAGTTTGAGTTATAAGCTATTGATTTAAAAAGCCTTCAGTCGCACTGAGCTAGTCGAAGTGTGGTTTTTTTGATTAGGCGATTATGAGAAGAATCGCCTAATAACGATAATGATCCGGCTTGTAAGGACCCTCGACCGAGACATTGATATAGCTAGCCTGTTCTGTCGTCAATCGGGTCAGCTTGACGCCGAGTTGCGCCAGATGTAACTGGGCAACTTTTTCGTCCAGTTTTTTGGGCAGAATGTAGACTTCGTTTTTATAACTTGCCGCATTGTTCCACAGCTCGATTTGCGCCAGAACCTGATTGCAGAAAGAATTGGACATCACGAAGCTGGGATGGCCGGTCGCGCAGCCTAGATTGACCAGTCGGCCTTCGGCAAGCACGATGATGCGTTTGCCGTCCGGGAAGATGACATGGTCAACTTGGGGTTTGATGTTTTCCCAAGTATATTGACGCAATGAGGCAATTTCGATTTCGGCATCGAAGTGACCGATATTGCAGACAATGGCCTGATTGCGCATGGCCTTCATGTGATCATGGGTAATGATGCTGAAGTTGCCGGTGGCGGTGACAAATATGTTCGCAATCGGTGCGGCTTCTTCCATGGTGACAACGCGATAACCTTCCATTGCCGCCTGTAAGGCGCAAATCGGGTCAATTTCGGTAATCCATACTGTAGCACCCAGGCCGCGTAGAGATTGTGCACAGCCCTTGCCGACATCGCCATAACCGCAGACCACCGCGATTTTACCGGCAACCATCACGTCGGTAGCGCGTTTGATGCCGTCCACTAGTGATTCGCGGCAGCCGTAGAGATTGTCGAACTTGGATTTGGTGACCGAGTCATTGACATTGAAAGCAGGCACTTTCAATGTGCCTTTTTTAACCATGTCGTACAGGCGCAGTACGCCAGTTGTGGTTTCTTCCGACAGGCCTTTTACGCCGTCCATCAATTCAGGAAACTTCTGATGCATCATCAGGGTCAGGTCGCCGCCATCGTCCAAGATCATGTTAGGACGCCAGCCGTTAGGGCCGATAATGGTTTGTTCGATACACCACTCGGCTTCGGCTTCGGTTTCGCCCTTCCAGGCAAACACGGCAATGTCGGCAGCGGCAATCGCTGCGGCGGCGTGATCCTGGGTCGAAAAGATGTTGCAGGATGACCAGCGGACTTCAGCGCCTAGGGCGATAAGTGTTTCGATCAGCACGGCGGTTTGAATGGTCATGTGCAAACAACCGGCAATCCGTGCGCCTTTCAATGGCTGATCCGTCCCGAATTCGCTACGCAAAGCCATTAGGCCCGGCATTTCAGTCTCGGCAATATTGATTTCCTTGCGGCCCCAGGCCGCGAGGGATAAATCCGCAATTTTATAGTCTGCTTGGCTCATGATATTTCCGAAAATCCTGGTTAAATTAAAGGCCGGCCGCGTCTTTCAATGCTTCGGCTTTGTCGGTTTTTTCCCAGCTAAAGCTGGATTCATTGCGGCCGAAGTGGCCATATGAAGCAGTTGGCCGATAGATCGGTTTCAACAGATCAAGTTGCGCAATTAGGCCCTTAGGTCTCAGATCGAAGTGTTCTCGAACAATTTTGACCAGCGCTTCTTCCTCGATTTTGCCCGTGCCGAAAGTTTCGATGCTAATGGAGGTCGGCTCGGCGACGCCAATGGCGTAAGAAATCTGGATTTCACAACGTTCCGCAAGGCCTGCGGCAACGATGTTTTTTGCGACATACCGTCCCATATAGGCGGCCGATCTGTCAACCTTGGATGGGTCTTTGCCGGAAAATGCGCCGCCGCCATGCCGGGCCATGCCGCCATAGGTGTCGACGATGATTTTACGGCCTGTCAGGCCGCAATCGCCAACCGGGCCGCCGATGATGAATTGTCCGGTAGGGTTGATGAAAAATCTGGTGTCTTTATGCAGCCATTCCTTTGGCAGGGTAGGCAGGATGATTTCATCCATGACCGCTTCCTCCAGCAGTTTGCCGCCGATTTCAGGCGAATGCTGGGTGGATAGCACCACGGCGTCAATGGCGACCGGTTTGCTGTTTTCGTAGCGGAAAGTGATTTGGCTTTTTGCGTCCGGGCGTAACCAGGGCAGGGTTTTGTTTTTACGGACTTGCGCCTGTCTTTTTACCAGCAGATGCGCATAGGTGATGGGCGCAGGCATCAGTACATCGGTTTCGTTACTGGCGTAACCGAACATTAAACCCTGGTCGCCGGCGCCCTGTTCGTGATTTTCCGATTCATTCACGCCCATGGCGATGTCGGCAGACTGTTTGCCGATGGCGTTTAAAACGGCGCAGGAATTGCCGTCAAATCCGATGTCGCCGTGATCATAGCCGATTTCGCAGACTACTTTTCTGACCAGTTCTTCAGTGTCTACCCAGGCGTTGGTGGTGATTTCGCCGGCCAGTATCACCATGCCGGTTTTGACCAGGGTTTCACAGGCGACTCTGGAACGTGGATCCTGAGCCAGCAGCGCATCGACAATGGCGTCGGAAATTTGATCCGCTACCTTGTCGGGATGGCCTTCGGATACGGATTCGGAAGTAAAAAGGTAGTTTTTATTCACGTGCTTGTCCTCATTCCAAAAGAAAAAAATGTTCAGATATAAAAAAGGCCGCGTTGCGGCGGCCTGTTAACAGTGGTGGGCCCTGTAGGACTTGAACCTACGACCTGCCGATTATGAGTCGGAAGCTCTAACCAACTGAGCTAAGGGCCCTGTATTTGTTATTATTTTATTGCCTTACTCATGCTGGTGATTTATTCACCATCAAGAAAGCATCTTAATTGCTCTGATCTGGATGGGTGTCTCAATTTTCTGAGCGCTTTTGCTTCAATTTGACGAATCCTTTCGCGGGTCACGTCGAATTGTTTGCCCACTTCTTCCAGTGTATGGTCGGTATTCATGTTGATGCCGAAACGCATGCGTAACACTTTTGCTTCCCGCGCGGTCAATCCTGCCAGTACATTTTGCGTAGATTCGCGAAGTCCGGCAATTGTAGCAGATTCCACGGGCGATAGCATCTTGGAATCTTCGATAAAATCTCCAAGATGCGAATCTTCATCATCGCCTATCGGCGTTTCCATGGAAATAGGTTCCTTGGCGATTTTCAATACCTTGCGGATTTTGTCCTCGGGCATTTCCATGCGCTCGGCCAGTTCTTCGGGCGTGGCTTCGCGGCCCAGTTCCTGAAGAATTTGCCGGGAGACGCGATTGAGCTTGTTGATGGTCTCGATCATGTGTACCGGAATACGGATGGTTCTGGCCTGATCGGCAATGGAGCGGGTGATCGCCTGACGTATCCACCAGGTTGCGTAGGTCGAAAACTTGTAGCCGCGGCGATACTCGAATTTGTCCACAGCTTTCATCAGGCCGATATTGCCTTCCTGAATCAGATCCAGAAACTGCAGACCGCGGTTGGTATATTTTTTTGCAATTGAAATCACCAGTCGCAAATTGGCTTCGATCATTTCTTTTTTGGCGCGTCTGGCTTTGGATTCGCCTAAGGAAATGCTGCGGCAGATGTTTTTCAGGATGGCGATTTTCAAGCCATGCCGGTTTTCAATTTCAGCCAGTTTTTGCTGGGCGATCCTGACTTTTTCCTGATAAGGCAGCAGCAGTCCGGTCTGATGCGGATGGCTTTCCAGATAGGCGGCAAACCATGCGCTGTTGGCTTCGTTTTCGGCATAGGCGCTAATAAAATCCTTGCGGGGGATTTTGGCTTTTTTGACAAAAATATCCAGCACGGTTCTTTCCTGATCGCGGATGATGGCGATCAGTTCGTCGGAAATGGTCACCATTTTTTTCAGATAGAGTGGCGTCCATTTGATTTCTGAAAAAATTTCCGACAGGGAATCGAAGGCTTTTTCCGTTTTGTCGTGGCCGTAACCGTGTTTCTTCAGGGCAGAGGTAACGGTTTTCAGTTGTTTCCTGATCAGATCGACTTTCTGTTTGACTTCTTCGTAATCGATGCTTCTGGATTCTTCTTCCTCGGTTTCTTCGGCGGGCGCATCTTCCAGTTCATCGGCCACTTCAATATCGGTCTCGGTCAGATCGACAAAGCCCAGCACCAGATCATTCAGGCGGAGACCTGTTTCCTCCTTCTGCAGTGAGTCGAAGGTTTCAATGAAGGATTCGACAATAAATCCGGAGCGGGCAATGGCGTCGACAACCTGACGCTGGCCTTCTTCGATGCGTTTGGCGATTTTTAGTTCTTCATCGCGGGTCAGCAGTTCTACCGAGCCCATTTCCCGCATGTACAGACGTACGGGGTCGGTCGTGCGGCCAAACTCGCTATCAACGGAGGCCAGCGCGGCAACTTCGGCAACTTCTTCGTCATCGTCCGCCGTGACTACGGTGTCGGAAGTGATCAGCGAGTCATCGTCGTCAGGAGCAACTTCATAAACCTGAATCCCCATGTCATTGATCATGCTGATAATGTCATCGATTTGTTCAGGATCGATAATATCGCTGGGCAGGTGATCATTGACTTCCGCATAGGTCAGATAACCCTGAGCCTTGCCTTTTGCGATCAGTTGTTTAAGTTGGGATTGCTGTTGCTCTTGATTCATTCTTTACTCACAATACGTTTCAGCACCAAGCTCGGCATAACAGAGCATTATAAATATTTTTCTAAAAAATGTCATTCTGAATTATAGCTTGCCGCCGGTTTTATATTCCGCCGTTTCATCTGCGCTTAAGGGTTCTCCCCGGCTTACCTTGTCTATCAGCGCGCTCATCCGCTTTTCTCTCTCCTGTTTGAGCAGTTGGTTGAGCGCGCCCCGGAATTCATTTTCCTCTCCGCCTTCAGGTATATCAAGTACCAGATTCGATAAAGCGGTTACAGCTTTTGCATGTGCCGAATCGCGGTAGGATTCCAGTAAAACGGCGCTGTTCTCCGGCTTGGCGCCGGCAATGACCGTCAGCACGTCGCGCAGCAATTCCGTGCCGGGCATATCGAGCGCGGCTACAAAGCCGGCATGCTGTTCGATATGCCTGGCCAGATGCGGGAATTGCAGCAATAACGCCACTATCCTGCGCATCAGATTCGATTTTTGCAGCACTATAGGTCGCTTGATGCTCTGCGCAGGCGTTTTGGGCCTGTCCGCTTTCAAAAAACGGATTCCGGATAGCTCTTCCAGACGCGCCAGCATCATATCCCGGAAAAAGCCGCCCGGCATTTTTTCCAGTTGCGGTTTTGCCGCCGCCAGTAATTGCGAGCGGCCTTCTACGGTATTCAGGTTTAACGAGCTGCTGCTTTGCTCGAAAAAATAATCCGATAGGACATGCGCGTTTACAATTCGTTCCTTGAATGCCGTGATGCCTTCCGCCCGAATCAGCGTGTCAGGATCCTGGGTTTGCGGCAGCAGCATGATTTTGATCTGCCGGCCGTCGCGCAGGCAGGGCAGGGCGGTTTCCGTGGCTTTCCAGGCGGCCTGGCGGCCGGCGCTATCGCCGTCGAAACAGAACACCAGTTCCGGAGCAAAGCGAAACAACAAATCCAGGTGCGCCTTGGAAGTGGCCGTACCCAGAGCGGCCACTGCATTGTCCACGCCGAATTGCGCCAGGGCGATGACATCCATATAGCCTTCCACAATCAGAATTTGCGCGGGTCTGGAATGGTTTTCCAGTAATTCGCACAGGCCATAGAGTTCCTTGCCTTTGGAAAAGGCGGCGGTTTCCGGCGAGTTCAAATATTTTGGCAGGGAGTCGTCCAGCACTCGTCCGCCAAAGCCGATTACCCGTTTGCGTTTGTCGCGGATCGGAAACATCAGACGGTTCCGAAAGCGGTCGTAGGTTTTGCCGTCGTCTCTGCTGACCAGCAGGCCGGCTTCCAGCAAGGTTTTCTGATCGTAACGGTTCAGCAGTGCGTCCCATTTGTCGGGTGCGTACCCCAGGCTGTATCTCCGGGCAATTTCGGCGCTGACGCCACGTCTTTTCAGATATTCAACGGCTTTTTTGCCTTCCGGGCTGCGCAATTGCGCGGTATAAAATGCGCTGGCGTCTTCCAGTGCCTGGTAAATGTGGCTGTTATCCTGTTTTGATGCGTAATCCGCCTTGTCCGTCGCGGCTTTTGGCACTTCCACGCCGACGAATGCCGCTAGATCTTCGACCGCCTCGACAAAATCGAGATGGCTGAAATCCATTAAAAAGCTGATGGCGTTGCCGCTGGCTCCGCAGCCGAAGCAGTGAAAAATTTGCCGGTTGCGGTTTACATTGAAGCTTGGAGTCTTTTCGGTATGAAACGGGCAACGGGCCACAAAATTGCCGCCCGTTTTTTTTAGCGGCAGATGCGAGTCAATCAGATCGACGATATCGACCCGCAGCAGAAGGTCGTCTATAAACTGTTTGGGGATTCTGCCGGACATATTACCGACAAGGCGTCTTAAGCTGAAAGGCCAGCCTTGATTCTTGTGCTGACAACCGCCATGTCGGCCCGTCCCTGCATTTGCGGTTTGAGGATGGCCATGACATTACCCATGTCCTTGACCGAGCTGGCCCCGGTTTCGGCGATGGCCTTGCTGACCATGTCGTCAATTTCGGCATCGCTCAATGCCTGCGGCAGGAAATCCTGAATTACCAGGATTTCGGCTTCTTCGATCTCCGCCAGATCAATACGGCCGGCGTCACGAAACTGCTTGATGGATTCGCGGCGCTGTTTGAGCATTTTGTCCATTACAACGATTGTTCTGGCATCGTCCAGTTCAATGCGTTCATCGACCTCAATCTGCTTGATTGCAGCCAGAATCATGCGGATAACGCCTAGTCTGGCCTTATCTCCACTCTTCATGGAGGCTTTCATATCTTCCGTGATACGACTTTTAAGTAAACTCATGGGTCTGGGTCTCAAATTTGTGGACGACCGCGACGCAGGTTTTTCAGAGCGTAGCGTTCGCGCGCCAGCTTTTTCAGGTGGCGTTTAACGGCTGCGGCGCCTTTGCGTTTGCGTTCGGTTGTCGGTTTTTCATAAAATTCGCGGCGGCGAACTTCCGCCAGCACACCGGCCTTTTCACACGCGCGTTTGAAACGGCGAATAGCTACGTCAAAATGTTCGTTCTCTTTAACTTTTATTGATGGCATTATCAATGATCCGATTTATGTTAGTATTTTGTCGATCCATCAGGCAATACGGCCCGTTGAAACTGTCAATTATACCCGCAATTTTTTTTTATTCAAAAACTTAATGTACGTTTTAGGCATAGAAACCTCCTGCGATGAGACAGCAGTCGCGATTTACCATGCCGAAAAAGGCCTGATCAGCCATATTTTATATAGTCAGGCGAGTGCTCATAGCGAATATGGCGGCGTCGTTCCGGAGCTGGCCTCACGGGATCATATTCGCAAACTGACGCCTCTGATCCGGCAGACCATGCAGGATAGCGGTGTTAAGGCAAAGGATATTGGCGGAATTGCCTACACTGCCGGCCCCGGGTTGATGGGCGCCTTGCTGGTTGGCGCAGCTACGGCCCGCAGTCTGGCATGGGCCTGGCGAATACCGGCCGTCGCCGTCCATCATATGGAAGGGCATCTGCTGGCGCCGATGCTGGAAGAGGATTCTCCGGAATTTCCGTTCGTGGCTTTATTGATTTCCGGCGGGCATACTCTGCTGATAGAGGTCGGCGGCATAGGCCAATACCGTTTGTTGGGCGAATCGCTGGATGACGCGGCTGGAGAAGCTTTTGATAAAACCGCCAAGTTGCTGGGGCTGGCGTATCCCGGCGGGCCGGAGCTGGCCAGGCTGGCAGGGCAGGGCAGGGAAGGCCGGTTTCATTTCCCAAGACCCATGACCGACAGGCCAGGGCTTGATTTCAGCTTTAGCGGACTAAAAACCTTCGCCCTGAATACCATTCAGCAGCATGTCGTCTGTGATCAGGACAGGGCCGATGTCGCCATTGCCTTTCAGCGGGCAATGGCCGATACTTTAAGCATCAAATGCAAACGCGCTTTGCAGCAGACCGGGCTTAAAACCCTGGTTGTCGCCGGCGGCGTCAGCGCCAACCAGATGATTCGAAGCAAGTTGCTGGAAATGTCCGCCGAGCAGGGCGCTCAGGTTTTTTTTCCGCGCCCCGAGTTTTGTACGGACAATGGCGCGATGATTGCCTATGCGGGATGTCAGCGGTTGCTGGCCGGGCAAACCCAGAATCTGGAAATATTTGCCCGGCCGCGGTGGCCTATCGATGAACTGGTGGGAACTGAAATAGCCTGAATGTTCGGCACCAACGCATCGGTTGCGTGCTGTAAACCGCCTAACCGCATCGATGCCCCGGCCAATATTGAGACAGACGGCGCGCTGTTCCGGCAACGCATGCCGCGCCGCTGCAATTCCGAGGTATCCGTAATACGGTAGTGTTTTAGTCATCGCGCTTTCAAATCAGGTAGTGAAAATTATGCAGAAGTCCTATTTAAGGCACGCCACGCTGCTGTCCGGGCTGGTCTATCTTGTGCTGCTTGTCCTTTATTTTTTTTCGGATCTGGCTATCCGGCCAATCTGGACAGACGAAACCCTCTCCTATTTCCAAGTCAGTGACAGAAGCTTTGCCGGGTTTTTGGACTCGTTGCGGGCGGGCGTCAATGTCATACCCTATTTTTATTTCATCCTGTTATGGTGCCTGGATCAGTTGTTCGGGCTTGGGCCGGGGCTGTTAAGGCTGCCTAGCCTGGTTTTTTCCGTTGCGGCGGTGCTTCTGCTGCATAGGCTGTTAAAGACGCGCTACGGACACGGTATTGCTTTTATGGCCTGTATTTCCGCGCTGCTGCTGTCAAAGGAGTTCATCCTTTTTTCACATGAGGCGCGGCCCTATTCGCTCTATATCCTGGCTGCGGTTTTCTGCCTGTATTCTTCATCCGCTTTTTTCAGGCAGTCCGAATTGTCCGGAAGAACCGTTTTTTTTAACGGAATGACTGCATTTTTTCTACCCTCCGTACATTATTTCGGCATTTTTTATAGTTTTTTTACGGCATTGGCGGTTCTTTTGCTGGGGCGGGGTAAGGGACGGAAATTTTTACTCCTGGCCAGTGGCAGTTTTTTGTGCGGCTGGTTGCTGTTTGCGGCCCTGCATTTTTCACAGATCATGATTTTTGCCGAAAACAAAGGCGCGATCAATCCGGCCTGGATTCCAAAACCGGATATCAGTCAGGTTTATGAGGTTTTTCTGAAAACATTCGCGCTACCGCCGATCGCCGCCATGATTCTGGTCGCCTACGGCGGGTATTATCTGTTCGCTGCAAAGACAGGTCGTCCGGGCCGGTTACAGGCCGGAGAAATCCGGGAAACAGACCGGTTTTTATTTGTCCTGGCGCTGTTCTGGCTGCTTCCGGCCACGATTTTCAACCTGTTCGGCGCAGTGGGCTTGCCAAACCTGACGCTGTCTAGATATTTTGCACCTTCCCTCGTTGCGCTCGCCGTTATCGTGGCGCTGTTATTTGCAAACTTTCTGCCGAAACGGCTTGATGGGCGGAATGCCGCCTGGCCGGCCTGGGGCGGTAACGGCATGGGGATTTGCATCGCCTTGATTTTTTCGATCTATCCGCTATTGACTTCCAGTGCGCATATCGTCCTGGCTTATTCAGGATTGGCGAAAGAATCTGCAAGGGATGCTTTTAAATACATAACAGAATCGCCGCTGCCTGCTGTTACGAATAATAAGCATATCTTTTTTGAATATACCTTTAACGAACCCGGCGGGCCGCCTCTGTATCTGTTAATCAGGACAGCGGCTGAAGCCGACAGCTTTCAGCTTTTCGATAGCCGCCTGTCGGTGCTGACCGAAGATAAATTGGTCGAACTGCCGGCATTCCGGTTTATTTACCAGAAAGGCACGGTCAATTCATTTTCCGATTTTGATATTGATGCCTGGGGCGAAAAGCATGGTTTCGATGTGCAAGCCGACAGAACGCATGATGATCAGCAAATCTACACAGTCAGAAAAAAGCAGTAGAAAATCTCGAAAACCGCCTGTCGGCACGGCTTTCCAGGGCTGTGCCCACGGGTTCGGCCTTTGTTGGGTCAGCCCGCCATCTCCTGAGTTTGTGGCGGTGGTCAAAGCATTAAAGCCCGCTTTCAAGTCTCCTGTCTTGCCAGCAGCCGCTGGATATTGCCTTTATGCCGCCACAATAAAATGGCCGAGATCAGTATGAATGTGATCAATATATCTACGTCGCCGACAATCAGCCAGACGTATAACGGGGTCAGCAGGGCGGCTACCAGCGCGGCAAGCGATGAAATTTTGCCGATTTTATAAACTGCAAGCCAGGTTGCCAATACCGTGGCCCCCAGCAGCCAGTCTACGCCCAGTGTGACCCCGAATGAAGTCGCCACGCCCTTGCCACCCTTGAATGCGAAAAACAGCGGATATAAATGCCCTAAAAATGCGGCAAATATCACCAGTGATAATAGCAGGCTGTCCGCGCCTAGCGCCTTGGCCAATAATACCGGCAGCAGACCTTTCATGGCGTCGCCGAATAAAGTGATTGCCGCCGCCTTTTTGCCGCCGATGCGCATAACGTTGGTGGCGCCTGGGTTGCCGGAACCGTTTTCCCTGGGATCGGCAAGCCCCATGATCTTGCAGACTATGATTGCGCTCGACACCGAGCCGGTTAAATAAGCCAAAGGCGCCAGCAGCCATTCCATCATTCGGAAACCCTCTCAACAAAACTTGAATAGACGAGCCATATGCTCGATACTAATTAATTATACTTGGCACAGGCCAAATTTTGGCGCCTCTGTTTCCTTTGCCGTCGGCAGGCGGCCGGGGTTGATGAGGAGAGGCCAAAATTGGACGCGTGAACACTAACTAATAATAATAACCGGAAAACAACGATGGATATCATCTTTTTAGGCGGGCTTGAAATCGATACCGTCATCGGTATTTACGACTGGGAACGGAAGGTCAAACAACGGATAGTGCTTGATATTGAAATGGGCGGCATCGATATCAGAAAAGCCGCTGAAACCGACAATATTGTTTATGCTCTTGATTACAAGGCTGTTTCAGACAGGATAGTCAGTTTTGTGGAGCAAAGTGATTTTTTTCTGGTGGAGTCGCTGATAGACAAAATTGCCGATATTTTACTTAGGGAATTTGCGATTCCATGGGTAAAAATCAAGCTCAACAAAAAAGGCGCGGTCAGCAAGGCGCAGGATGTGGGAATTATCATTGAACGTGGCAAGCGGTTATGACTACCGGTTATATCAGCGTCGGCAGCAATATCGACAAGGAAACACACATTCCGTCCAGTCTTGCCGCCCTGCGCCGGCAACTGGGCCGGCTGCGGGTTTCCAGTATCTATGAAACCGAAGCGGTGGGCTTTGTCGGTGCGAAATTTCATAACCTGATTGTTGCGTTTGATTCCGAACTCAGCGCCAAGGAGGTGGCGAAATTACTCAGGCAAATCGAACTGGATCATGGCCGCCTGCGCGATGCGCCCAAATTTTCTCCCAGAACCCTGGATCTGGATTTGGTTCTGTATGGCGATCAGGTGATCAGCGATGGACGGTTGCGCATACCCAGGGATGAAATCGAGCGTTATGCTTTCGTGCTGGAGCCTTTGGCGGAAATTGCCCCGGATGCACTGCATCCTATCAGCCGGCAATCCTACGCACAGCTTTGGGCCCTATTCGACAAACGCGGCCTGCAACAGCACAAGGTCTTTCCCGACTGGTTATCAAACCCGGAGATGGCGGCCGCCATCGACGGTTAATATCTGGCCGGTAATATAATCGGCGTCGCAAATTAAAAATTGCACCGCTTTGGCGATATCCGCCACGCTGCCGCAACGTTGCAAGGCGACTTTTTGTAATATTTCCGCCTTTTGCGCCTCGTTCATCCCGGTTTCCGGCCATAAAATGGCGCCGGGGGCTACGGCGTTGACGCGTATGGCGGGGGCGAGCTCCTTGGCAAGGCAGCGGGTCATGCCGGTCAGACCTGCTTTCGAGATGCTGTAAACCGGATAGCCGGCCAGACCGTTTTCGGCATGAATATCGACCAGATTCACGATGCAGCCGTTACGGGCCGTCAGTGCCGGCGCAAGCAACTGGGAAAGGAAAAACGGCGCTTTAAGATTGCTGTTTATCGATTGCTCCCAATCCGTTTCCGAAATCCGGCCGAGCTGCCCCGGTTGAAACTGCGAGGCGTTATTCACCAGCGCATCAAGCCCGTTCCAGGTCTGGCAGGCCAGACTGGCCAGATCGGTCAGTTCGGCCATATTCAGTAAATCGGCCTTGATTGCCGTTGCCGAATTTTTCCGGATGGCGTTCAGTTCGTCCCTAAGCTGTATGGCCTGTTCCACAGAGGAATGGTAATGCAGAATTACCCGCCAGCCCGAACTGTGCAGCAGCCGGGCGCAACCGGCGCCAATACGGCGGGCTGCGCCGGTAATCAGCACATTTTTCTGCATCCGGATGGTTGCTTACTGACCGGCGGCCAGGCTGGCGATCAGTTTTTTTCGAATAAAGAAGCATGCGCAGACAGCGCAGGCGACAGGCGACTGGGTCAGCAAAAACTCTATTACCGAATGCTGGGGAACCACGCCGGCCAGCGGCGTCACAATCAGGAATTTTGATAGCCACCAGGTTAGCCAATAGCCGATCACTCCGATAATCGACCAGTTAAGCCAGGGGCCGCCATGGTTTTTGGCAGCCATATAAAACCAGATCAGGGTTAAAATGCCGAACAGTTTAGCCAGAAATAACATAATCCTCTCCTTCTTATTCTTATTGGGGGCATCGAAACGCCATTGCGGAAAGCCAGGGCGCAGACAGGCGAAACTTTGCATTCGCGAGGTTTTTCAGGTCTTGTTTTGGCGGAATGACCCGTCTGTTTCGATGTCCATTATCGTTCTGAAACCGGTGGACAGCCACCGTAGGCGCACTGTAATCAAAAATGCTTTAAACATCAACAATGCGTTGAATATCGGCCGCTTCATTTTGGTCAACGGCCGACTGCCCCGGATTGGCGGCCAAGGCATTTAAACCATGCCCCTGCGGCGCGGAACGCATTGTTGTTTACAGTCTGACGCCAAACCGGCGTCGCAGGGCTATCCGGTCGGATCAACCGTACGGGCCGAGAGCCGATAAACCTTGCAGGCAGTACGTTCCGGAGCCAGCTCCGGATGGTTGTGATTGATCTCGAATCCACTTTCGGCATGGGTTAGGTCGATGTCGAAATCCGTTGAAAACAAGGTGTTAATCTCGGCGTCAACGCAAAAACCACTATCCGGGGCGGCGGATTGTTCGGCGTCTTCAGTTGTCAGCAAAAACACGCTGGCGTTCACCGGCACCAGTCGGCGCAAATGCTCGACATAGGATCCGCGTATATCTTCCGGCAGAGCTGTCAGAGCCGCCCGGTCATACACCAGATCGATGGTTCCCAGATCGCTCTTATTCAAGGCAAAAAAATCGCCGCACAGGATGCGGATGTTTTGATGCTGCCAGAGTACGAATTTTCCCACCCGGCGGCGGGTGGCCTTTAGATGGTTTTCGCTGAAAAAAGCCTTGACAGCCACCGGGCTTAATTCCACGCCGATTACCTGATGGCCTTGCCGGGCCAGCCAGAGCATGTCCAGACTTTTTCCGCAAAGCGGCACAAACACCCGACGGTTGGGGAGCGGATCGAGGCTGAGCCAGAATTTTATGAGCAGTTGATTGACGGTTTTCTGATGAAAATCAGAACGTTTGTCACGCCAGAATTGCAGCCAGAGGCTGTTGTCGCGGCTGGTGATCATGCTGCTTTGGCCCGTTGAGAGCCGGAATGTTGTGGATGGACAAACAGTGAACAGGGCGTTTCCCCCGTGCCGGCGACGGGTAGGGTATCCGGCTTGATTCGACAGGTGGGCATGGGCGTTCTCTCAAAACGAAAAAAGGATCAGTTAAAATTCTGATCGATCAAGCACAACGCTTCGTCAAAAGGGGGATGCCGGGCCGAAAAGGCTGTTCAGGGTTATTGGTGGATGCTTGTTGCTCCTGCTAATGGACAGGGTAGCATTTTGGCCGATAAATTACTTAAAAAATACCGGAAACAGTCCCGATCAGGCCGCCGCCGACGCCGCCCCAGACCACCAGCCAGCCCATATGCTGTTTGATAATGGCTTGCACCATTTCCTTGACCATTTGCGGCGTCAATTCGGCAAGGCGTAAATCGATGACGATTTCAATTTTCGACGTCAAGTCCTCACTAATTTTGTGTGCGTCAAGGCCATGCTGCAAAGCCTGTTTAAAACGATGCGACTCCGTCATATCCTGTAGGGTTTGCCGCATTTTCGTGGTAAAAGGCGCTTTTAGCGGCGTCAGAGAGGCTTCGCCGCCCATCATCGCCAACATGCCGCCAAATTGCGAAGCCATGATGGATGAAACCAGATCATCATAGATTCCGTCATAATCCACTGCATCCAGTAATGGCTGTAAATTCAATACGTTATCGCCCTGTTCTTCTTTTTCAATGAATTGCTCGATATTTCCAGTGGTAAAAAACTGCTGCATCATCAAGTTCTTGATGGATGTTTTAAATTCCTCGAAACGTTCCGGAATTACGCCGGAGCCGTATAGAAACGGCACTTTTTCAAAAAGCATGTAAATTGCCAGCCAGTTGGTGATTGCCCCGGAAAAGGCAAAAAAACCGATGGCTTTCAATGTTTCGGGAAAAACCGGACTGATGTAGCCCAGCAGAATAATGCAGATGGCGATGATATTAGTTAGTGCGCTCTTGTCAAATAATTGTTTTATAGTAACTTTTTTCATGTTTTCAAGGTTGGGCTAGCGGAAGGTCGGCGCCCGGTGTTCCGGGGGATAATGGAGTGGTTTTCCGGCAGGCCGCTATCGCTGCCGGAGCGTTAAATGTTAAAATATCGGCCAATATTCGGTGTGTCGCGAAAAACCGGGGTTTGGTGCTTCGACAGGCTAGCCGCCAACCGGCAAGTTATATTGAGTTACCAACAAGCAGCGTTCGTATTGGATGTGTCGATGTGCGGCTTTTCGAGGTTTTCTTTAAATCTCGGCCATGTCCACCCAAAGGTCGTGTTTGTTGCACATGCTTAATGCATAAACCTTGCCGGTGTAGTTTTTTAGCAAAAAGTTTGAGATGGCCACACTATCTTTTGTAGGGTCGAACATGTGTTCATCAATGAATTTATAGTTTTTATCCAGCAGCACATGCTTGACAATGTAATGCTCATAGCCTTTCATTTCATGGGGTGTGGTTATTTTTAGACTGGCGGAATCCCCGGTTTTGCTGATTTCGATGACTGGTACATGGGTTGCCGATTTTCCAGCCCAGTGGCCAGGCGCATCTTTTGTAAAATAAATATCCGCACCCGCAGGAAGCTGTTTTTCGGCCTGAGCCAGGGCGGCGGGGGAAATCAGGCCAAGCCCGGTGCTTGCAACGCTTAAGCGGATAAAGTCACGACGTTTCATGGTAAGTCCTTAAAATTAGTATGTGATTGATTTTCGTGTTTATTTTTCTATCTACCTGCATAAGCTTCATGATAAGGGATAAAATAAATGCAGTAAAACCCAAATTTTTAAAGGAAAATAAAGATTGTTTTCTATGCCGGATAATTTGGCCTCGCCCACCGGACATCTTCCACAACATTTATAAACAAGGCAGTCGTTTTACGCAATGAATATCCAACATAAAGCTCATCCCTGGCACGGCATCCATCCGGGTGACGCTGCGCCGTCCATCGTTACGGCATTTATCGAAATTGTGCCGTCCGATACCGTGAAATACGAAATCGATAAGGCTACAGGCTATCTGAAAATCGATAGACCGCAAAAATTCTCCAATATGATTCCGACGCTGTACGGTTTTATCCCCCGCACCTACTGCGCGGAAAGAATTGCCGAATATGCTACCCTGAAATCGGGCAAGGCTGTGCATAAAGGCGATGGCGATCCGCTGGACATCTGTGTATTAAGCGAACGTAGCGTCACCCATGGCGATATTTTGCTGCAAGCCATTCCCATCGGCGGTTTTCGGTTGCTGGATGGCGGCGAGGCGGACGATAAAATCATTGCCGTGATGAAAGGCGACGAATTTTACCGGCAATGGCGCGATGTTTCCGATTGCCCGGAATCCTATATCAACCGGTTGAAGCATTATTTTCTGACCTACAAGCATTTGCCGCACGAAGAGAACGTGTGCGAAATTACCGATGTCTATGGCCGTGAAGAGGCGCATGAAGTGATACTTAGAGCTATGGCCGACTACCGTTATCATTTTGGTTGTCAGGATGTTGAGTGATAGTGGTTAAGGCAGGGCTTTAAACGCTTCGAATGCGCGAACGGCGTTTATAAAGGGCTTTGTTTTGAATGCCATGACGGCCATGCGTATGTGATCGATTACGAGCATATCATCCAATTCCGGATAAAAATCGTAAAAGGTTGGCCAACACCCGCCGATAGGGCGAAGCCTTCCAGCTTGCTTTTATGGTGCTGGGTGTGGGTGTGTTGGTTGAACGACAAGCCGAACGCCTAAGGCGGAACAAACGCGGTTCACTGTATCAAAGCGCGGTTCACTGTCGGGGCGTAGTGCCTTGTAAAGGGCTTCTCGGGTAATGCCTGCCAATTTTGAAATTTCGGTCATACCGCGAGCGCGGGCAATGTCGCCAAGGGAGGCGGCTAAAAGCCCCGCGGCATTGGCTTCTAAAATATCGGTAAGATAAGCCGCTACCGCTCAAGTAAGGGGCGGCGTCAGATTCGGGTAAATCGTCAATTTTGATACGTTTAATCATGGTTTCTATCCTCTCAATCCAACAGGATGGCAAGCCTTTTGGCGCGTTTGATGTCGTTTTCCGGGTGCTCTTGGAACCACCAGCAAGCAAAATAATCAGTCGTTCGCCACGTTTCGTGAAATACACTCGCCAACCTGAGCCGAAATGAATGCGCAATTCTGAAACGCCTTCCCCCACGGGTTCAACGTCTCCCATTAATCCGTGTTCTAAGCGTTTGATACGGCGGAAATGATACCGCGTGTTTTTTCGTCGGCTAGATTGTCAAGTTAAAAAGCCAAATCACTACTACCCCACTTTTAAGGTTTAAGCGCATCATTCCAAATCTTCCCCTTAGGCGACTTAGCGCGGCCTATATGTTCTTTGAGGGTAAAGCCCCGCCGCTGGCAACCGACCAGATGAGAGCAGAGAGTAAGTAGTTTGACTCGTACGTCATTGATTCATATTGTTATTCTGTGGTGATGTCAGGTAATACCGGCACCAGTTTAGAGCATTGTATATTGTCTACAAATCTGATTGCCGGATGACCGTCGATTACTTCCCGCCCCAACCGTTGTACATCATTCGATAAATGGCCGCGTTAGCCAGACGCTTATCAAATTGCTGTGGATCAAAATTGCCACCCGCCCAATCTCGCATTTCCTGTGCTTCTTTCGAATCTGGATTGACTGTGATGACTTCTATAAAGTTCTGATATCCAGGAATGCCGCCGACATCCTCAGGCGGAGTGGCTTGGGCGCCATCCAATATATATGCGCCTCCATCCAAATCAGCCTCATCATCAGCAATAAAATCCTCAACCGTAATGATATGTTGCCAATCATCACCAAAATCATAGATGTAAGTGAACACGTCATTTTTGGCCAGTAGACGATTTAAAAAAACTTTACGTTCGTCCTGAATTTCCCTGTCATCAAATTGATCTTCCGGACTGGGTAGGCTGTATGCCTTTCCATGTATTTGAAATTCATGCAGATGTGCATCAGACCAACCAAATGCCGCTTGAATAAAATGATGGAGTTTCGACAAACTGATTCGACCATCGACTTCAAGGCGACGCCAGATGACAGGCTGAATTTCAGTGGGCCACAGCTCTATTTTTAGCGTATATAAGCTGAACGTGTTGAAGGTGATACGCTGCTTTTTTGATTTCGGTTGCTCAGCCATGTCTGCTCTCATTGTTAATAACCTGGCTGCATTTTAGCAATATTTGGTTCCCTAACATCATTTAACTGGGTTTGCCTGTATGCATCCTGAATCATCATACCGTGGATTATTCAGGTAGTTGCTGACTGGTGTGGTGATCATGTCTTGGTAGGCGGTGTTATTCAGTAGACTCTTTAAAATCCTCTGAATACCTTGTAAACGTTTTCATCTCTAATCTCAAATTTTATTTTCTTTAAAAATTTGAGACGACAACTATTCTGACGCAGGGGGCATTGCAATGGGGATTGCGCCTTATGCGTTGCCCATGCTTTAGTCAGTACGAAACGCTTTTGCCGGGCGCCGACTGACGTGTATAACTGCCTATGGTATATTTTGTGCGATTTCCCTGAAATTCATACTCAACCTGCCATGTTTTGGTTCCATGTTGCCTGATGTGTAGAAACAAACCATCCCCTAACAGGCGGTCGTGCTTGAAATCGGGTTTTGCTGTCTCACAGCTTATGGTGGATAGCTTTCCCATGATTGAGCTTTTTGTGTGTGATTCATGGTGGGGATATGGGTGGGATTTTATAGGGCAACACCGGAACAATCAGGACAATGTATTTCTGATAAGTCTTGATAGTACAGGCACAACAGACAATTTAAGAACAGCATGGAGTACCGATGCAATACTGGTTAATGAAATCCGAACCGGAAGCCTTCAGCATAGACGATTTGCGTGACAGGCCGCAGCAAACCGAGCATTGGGACGGCGTTCGCAACTATCAGGCCCGCAATATGATGCGCGACCAGATGAAAGTCGACGATCAGGTGTTTTTTTACCATTCCAATTGCGAGGAGCCCGGCATTGTCGGCATAGCCCGGGTGGTGAGGGAGAGCTATCCGGACTTTACCGCCTTCGATCCCGATGACAAGCATTTCGATCCCAAGAGCCATCCTGACAAGCCGGTGTGGTTTATGGTGGATATCGGCTTTGTCAGAAAGTTGTCTCGCACCATTAGTCTGCGCGAATTAAAGCTGCGGGATGAACTGGCCGATCTGGCTCTGGTGCGGCGCGGCAACCGGCTTTCCATCATGCCGGTTAGTCCGCAGCAGTGGGCGTTTATTCTGCAATTGGAGTAAGTTGGGCTATTTTTCCGGCGGCAGGTTGTGGATATGGACATCCCGTTGCGGAAAGGGAATTTCGATATGGTTGGCCTGTAAAGCCTCATAGATGTTTTTATGCAGGCTATGTTTAACCGCTATCCTTTCAGTCAGTTCGTGGACGAAGATGTAAATATCAAAGTTCAGCGAACTGTCGCCGAAGCTGCTGAAGATCACATTGGGTTCGGGTTCGTGCAAAATCAGCGGCGTGTTCCTGATTGCCTCTCGGATCACGGTTTCGACTTTATCAATTTCAGAACCATAGGCGACGCCGACGGACACCACGATCCGGGTCACGGTGTCCGACAGCGTCCAGTTTATCAATCGGTCGGTAATGAAAATTTTATTCGGCACCACCAGCTCTTTTCTGTCGTAATCAACAATATGCGTGGCGCGCATCTGGATACGGGTGACCCTGCCGGTGACGTCGCCGACGGTGACGGTATCGCCAACCCGTATGGGTCTTTCGAATAATAAAATAATGCCGGACACCATATTGGCGAATATTTCCTGAAGACCGAAACCCAGGCCGACACTCAATGCGGCAACCAGCCATTGTACCTGCGCCCAACTGCCGCCCAGTTCGTTGGCGATGGACACGAAGGCAATCCCCATCAGTATGTAGCGCACCAGTTGTATCAGCGCGTAGCGGCTGCCGGGCGTCAATTCGTATTTTCCGACCGACAATAAATCCACCAATGCCGGGAAATTGCTGACAAATATGAAAGTCAGACTGGCATAGATCAGACTGATGAACAGATTGACCACGGTAATGGGTTGCAGGACTTCCTTGCCGTCCACCATCTGAATATGCTGCCAGAGCACAAAACGGTCGAATACCGAGAAGGCGGATAGAATATCGCTCCAGATCATCCAGCAGCCGATCAGCAGCATCAGGGCGATGACGGTGGTCAGCAATTTATTGCTTTGCTGGTTGATTTTGGAAATGTCCAGCAGTGTTTCTTCGGCCGGAATGCTGCCTTCTTGCGCCGTGGTTGCCGCCTGCTCCACCTGTTTACGTTTTTGTTTGGCGTTACGCAGAATCAACTGGCGCTTGGTGACCATCAGCCAGCGTTGCGCCAGTTCATGAAACAGTACGGTAATGAAAACCAGGCGCAAGGTATAGACCAGTTTTTGCTGGAGTTCCAGTGCGCTTTGAAAGTAACCGGCCACGGCGAAACCGATAATAATCAGCGGCAACGATACGGAAATGGCATACCACAGGTAGCGGAACCATTTGATCCAGCCTTCCGAGAGCAGATAAAAGTTTTTTCCCACCCCGGAAACCGGATGGGTTAACCGATGGAAGATATAAGCTATGGCCAGCATCATGATGATTAGCGCTGCTCTGCCCAATGCATAACTGTTTTCTGAAAATACATCGCTCCCCGTCATCGCGGTAATGAAAATGCAGGGCACGAGCACGAAGCGCGCCCATTTGAACTGGACAAATAGCAGATGGGTGGTGCGCGGCTGCCACTGAAACTGGGTTTCTGCAATGCCCTTGGCCTTGAACAGCCGAAAAAAGAATTGCAGAACGCCAAGCGATATGGCGGCGGAGAACAGGCCGACTGCCGTACCCCGGCTGAAAGCGTCGGAACTGTGGCTTAACACCAACACCCCGCAAAGCCAAAACATCAGCAGGGAACCGGAAAGAGACAGCAGTAGCACATAGCCGAGGCTTTGCAGGGTGCTATTAAAACTATAATAATGCAGGTTGCCGATGCTGAGCTGCGGGGTGATTTCCAGCAGGCGGCGTTTAATGGCATCCTTGAAACGCCCGTGCAGGGCAATCAGCATCAGTCCGGCGACGACGGGTAGCGGGAAGGTTTCAATGCCTTGCTGAAAACTGAGCATGAGCTGCCGCCAGTTGTCGGGGCCGGCGAACCACAGCAGCGATTTTAGAATATCCTTGAGATAATATTTGTCTATGACCGGGGCGCTGGGTATCCACAGCAGTCGTTCATCCAGAAAGTCTCTGAATTTGTCGGAAGCCGTCAGCATCTGGTGCAGGCTGAAATCCACATCGCCCAGCACCCGGGAATATTCGCTATAGGCCGTGGCCAGACGCAGTACCAGATCTTTCTGATCATTCAGCAGCATGCGTAATTCGGTGCGCAGGCGTAATTTGTCGGCCTCGCTCATGTCCGGCGGTAATTGTTGCGCCATGCGCGATAACAATGCCTGGCCTACATCGGACAGATTCTTCTTGGCCTCATCCAGTTTGAAAGTCTCCAGGCTGGCGCGGGCGATTTCGTTCTGAATTTTGTCGTTAAGATCGTTGTATTGCTTGCGTTGCGGCAGATTACGGCGCTGTTCGCGCAACAGGTTGCCGAGCGCCGGACTCAAACCGGCCAGATTGATTTTTTGTTCGGCGCTTTGAAAATCCTTTTCCACTTCCTTGTAACGTTGTTCCAGGTCATTTTTCTGATTAGTGAACTGTTCTATGCTTTTGTTGATATCCTGCAGACTGCGGTTGTATTGAATATTTTCCTTGGTCGCGGCCTGAATCAGCGGCGGTTTGCCTTCGGCGTCCTTTTCGGCCTGTAACAATTCGGTCTGCTCCTTGTCTATTTCCTGCTGGCGTTTGTCCAGCAGGAAATTATCCAGATCGGCGATCAGCATGTTGGTCTGCTCGCGTTGTACATTTAGCAGACGGATATGATCCTTGTTATTTTGTT
This sequence comes from Methylococcales bacterium, assembly GCA_028707085.1. Lineage (GTDB taxonomy): Bacteria > Pseudomonadota > Gammaproteobacteria > Methylococcales > Methylomonadaceae > Methylomonas. Next base: position 23,665 of record JAQTUW010000023.1, read on the forward strand.
GCAGGATGGGGTCGCTGAGATTTTCCAGTTCCAGGGTTTTCAGTGAGCTGTTTAACAATCTGATCCGAATATCGCGCTGAATTTGTTCGGCTTCCTTTTGGGTAATGTTGGCGGTGTTTCTGTTGTTAGGGCTTTGTTGTTCCTGCTGGGCCGCCGCCAGTTTGTTCTTGAGCTCGGAAATTTTTTCGCGTATCAGTTGCGGCCTGTTCAATTCATCGTTGACCTGGCTTTGCAGGCGGGTGATTTCGGCATCCAGATCGCTTAATGACGATTTTTCGATAATCAGCCGCTGTTCCAGTTCGTCGGTAGGGAAGATCGAAAATTTTTCCGGCTTGCGGTTCTTCAATTTGTTTTCGGCGTCGGTAATCTGCCGGTTGAGTCGCTTGGACTGGATAGGCAGGCTGTTCATGGCCTGTTTGAACGCTTCGCCCTGAGCGTCTTGGGTCTGGGTTTCCTTGAGGTTGTCCTGGCATTCGTTATAGATCGCCAGAATCCGGTTTTTTAAGTCCTCCGGCAAATTAGGCTTGTTTTTAATGGCCTGGATTTTTTGTTCAAGATCGGCCTGGGTGACCGGTTTGACGGTTTGGGTTTGATTTGCGGCATAAACCGGGTTTAAACTGCCAACAATCAGCAGAACCAGCATCATGAAAACTGAGTGCATAGAAAACATTCGTAACAGACTTAAAAAATAGCATGAGTGAAAGGGAAGGCGTCATCAAATATCGGCTTCGGCACCGGGATTGCGAATTTGACCCCGCGCTGGATATCCGTGAATTAAATGCCTGGCGAAACCTGTTGTACCGCCTGGGGCTCATCGGCTGTATCCCTGCGAAATATGATGGCCTGGGCTATGGCAATATCAGTCGCCGTCTGGTTCCCGGCGGCGCAGAGTTTTTAATCTCCGGCACCCAGACCGGGCAGCTTGCCGAGCTGGATAGGCGGCATTATGCACTGATTCACAGCGCTTTGCCGCAACAAAACACTATCGATTCCAGCGGCTTGACTCCGCCGTCTTCGGAGGCGCTGACCCATGCCGGCGTCTATCGGCAAAATCCCGGCATTCTGGCGGTTATCCATGTGCATAGCCCCGAGTTGTGGCGTAACACCCTGCGGTTGCAGATTCCGCATATTGCGGCCGATATTGCCTATGGTACGCCGGAAATGGCGCAGGCGGTGGGCGAGCTGTTTTTGTCCGGTCGGCTTGAGCGATCCGGTTTATTTAGCATGCTGGGCCATGAGGATGGCATTGTCGCTTTTGGTTCGAGTTTGGAGGAGGCCGCCTGTTTGCTGATCGCCATGCTGGCTAGGGCTGTCGCCATGGAGCAGGGATAAATTGCTTGCCCCTTTGGTTGCGATGATGTCCGCCAAGGTCTTGGTTGTATTCCTGCGTTGTGCCGGATAGAATATTAATATTTACTTATACAGGTTGCGATTATGCCCGAAATTTTAATCTACACGACTACAATTTGTCCTTATTGCACCATGGCCAAAAAGCTGCTGGAGCGGAAAGGGGCCGGTTATACGGAAATCAATGTCGATTCCCGGCCCGGCTTGCGGCAGGAAATGGTGGAAAAAACCAGACGCCGCACCGTGCCGCAAATATACATCGGTGATCGACATATTGGCGGTTTCGACGATTTGCATGCGCTGGATATGCAGCATGAGCTGGACGCCCTATTGCGGGATTGATGGTCGAGTGCCAAGCGCAAGATTTAGATGGTATAGGATTTGCTTGGTAAACTGTGACGCTACTCTTTAAATATCTCTCCATGACCGAATTTCCAATCAGACTGGCGGTGGCCAGCAAAGACGGCATATCCATCAACGAACATTTTGGCCATGCCAAACAGTTTCGCATTTACCATGCCGCGGCGGATGGCTGTGAATTGCTGGAAACCCGCGAAGTGGCGAATTATTGTCTGGGTCAGCATGCCGACCAGTCGGCGATGAGCGGCATACTGGCGGCGATCAGCGACTGCCATGCGGTATTCGTGGCCAGAATCGGCGATGGGCCGGCGGGCAAGGTTCACGGCATCGGCGTGCGCGCCGTTTCCGAATACGCCTATGCCGAAATACAGGAGTCCTTGCTGGATTATAGCCGCAGAACGGCTGCCGGGGAGGATGTCGGATGACGGCGGAACAGGTGGCGCTATGGCTGAAAATGCATCCGCTTTCGCCGATACACATCGATTGCGTAATCACAGTGATGCTGAAAATTCAGGACGGTAAATGCAAGATGCGGCCGGCGGAAAAAATCGTGATGGCGCTGCTATACGATCAGGTCAGGCATCTGCACGGTCAGTTGTTGGACGCGGATCTGCATGCATTGATAACCGCGGCCCGGGATAATCCCGATGACGAAGACTTGAAAACCTTGATCTACGAAAAACGCCTGCTGGCGGAAACTACCCTTTCCCGGCCGGTCATGAAAGGCTTCAAGGCGTTGATTCGTGAGCAGGGGTTGCTGGCGGAGGTTGGCGGGGCTGCTTTGTTTTTCATAGCGGTCTGCGCTGTTGCTGATGCCGCCACGGCTACAGTCACGGCCTTTGCATAGCAGAGGTTTGGGCATGATGGATCCCGAATACGGGATACGCGATTACCGTCCTGCCTAAACAAAATCCCGCAAATGCGCGGCCGCCATATACAAAGCGGCTATCGACCGGGCCTCGCTGCACTCGCCAGTCGCCAGCAAGGTGTCTATTCGATTAATGTCCCACGGCACCACTTCCAGTTCTTCCGGTTCGTCGCCTTCGAGTTTTTCCGGATACAGATCTTCGGCCAGGATAATGTCGATGGTATGTTCAAGATAGGCCGGGGCCAGCGATACGGTATGCAGATGCTGTAATTTTTCGGCGCCGTAACCGACTTCCTCTTTCAGTTCACGGTTGGCGGCGGCGAAGGAATCCTCTCCGGCGTCTATTTTGCCTTTCGGCAGGCCCAGTTCATAGCGGTGCAAACCGGCCGCGTATTCCCTGACCAGCAGCACAGTGTTGCGGTTGAGCATGGGCACCACCAGCACAGCGCCCATCGTGGCGTTGCGGGTCAGGCGTTCGTATTGCCGGAGCTGGCCGCTCGCAAATTTAAGTTCCAGGGTTTCGATGCGGAACTGGCGGGTCTGGGCAATGACGGTTTTGCTGACAATGGTGGGCGGCTGTCTGGACATGGGAGGGAATTGCAAATGATGACGTAAACCGAATCGTAACAGAGTCATCATGGTAACGCGTCAAGTTTTTAGTTAAGATTTGTTTCCGCTTGGCCTCCCAATCCCCTTTTTAAGGAAGATTCGCAATGATAGTCTGGCATGAAATCGATACAGTCCTGCTCGATATGGACGGCACTTTACTGGACTTGAATTTCGATAATCATTTCTGGCATGAATTTGTGCCCTTGCGTTTCGCGCAGCGACATAATCTGACCCTTGAGCAGGCCAGGCAGCAATTGATACCGCAATTCAGGGCCATGGAAGGCAGGCTGGAATGGTACTGCCTGGATTACTGGAGCGAGGCTTTGCAGTTGAATATTGCCGGCCTGAAACAGGAGTTGGCGGGGCTGATTGCGGTGCATCCGCATGTTACCGAGTTTCTCGATGCGGTGCGTGATAGCGGCAGGCGGTTGTTGCTGGTGACTAACGCCCACCGCGACAGTTTAAAACTGAAGATGGAAAAAACCAGTCTGCATGTGTTTTTCGATGAAATCATCAGTTCGCACGACTTCGGCATGGCCAAGGAGCAGCCGGGCTTCTGGCAAGCCCTTCAGGATAGGCACATGTTTGAAAAGCGGCGCACCCTGCTGGTGGACGACAGTCTGGCGGTACTCCGTTCCGCGCGGAATTTCGGCATTGCCCATCTGGTTTCAATCTGCAAGCCGGACAGCCGGGTTGCCAAAAAGCAGATTACGGAGTTTGCGGGGATTGAGGACTTTCGTGCGCTGATGCCGAATCTGTAGGCGAAGCTGTAGGTTTGCGCGCCGATTCGGGTCGGCGGCCGGATCGTGGCGGGTGTTTGCCGTGCGGGACAACCCGTTCGCGCGGTTCGTGACGTTCCGGTTTGATGATATCTTCCGCCAGCAGTTCGGCCGTTATCGACTGTACCGGTATCTTTTCGCCGATATAGTCTTCAATATCCGGCATGGAGTAGGCGTAATCCTCACAGATAAAGCTGATGGCTTCGCCGCTGGCGCCGAAACGGGCGGTGCGGCCGATCCTGTGCACATAATCCTCGACATCCTGGGGCAGGTCGTAATTGATGACATGCGAGACATCCGGGATGTGCAGGCCGCGGGCCGCCACATCGGTGGCGATTAGCAGGTTTACCCGGTTTTCCTGAAAATCGCTCAGCAGTCGCTGGCGTTTTTCCTGCGGCACGTCGCCGCTCAGCAATGCGGTTTTGTGGCCGTTGGCTTGCAGATAGTCGTCCAGTTGCTCGCCGCAACGCTTGGTGTTGACGAACACAATGCTGCGCTGGGGCTGGTAATGCTTGAGCAGGCCAAGCAGCAAGGGAATTTTTTGTTCGTTCGCCGGGCAGAAGGCGGTCTGGTTGATGGCCTTGGAGGTGACTTCCTCCGATTCGATACGGATCAGCACAGGGTTGTTCATGTGTTCGTAAGCCAGTTCCGTGACCTTGTAGGACAGGGTTGCGGAAAACAGCATATTGAGGCGTTTTTCGGGCGGCGGCATGCGCCGCAACAAAAAGCGGATGTCCTTGATAAAGCCCAGATCGAACATTCGGTCGGCTTCGTCCATGACCGTGACCTGGATGTTGTCCAGCGTGAACGTACCCTGCCGGTAAAAATCGATAATACGTCCGGGCGTGCCGATGATCACGTCGATATTGCCCTTGATTTTGTCCAGTTGTTTCTGGTAATCCGTGCCGCCGTATATCAGCGCGAATTTCAAATCCAGGTATTTGCTCATCAACAGCGCGTCCTTGTGGATCTGGATGGCCAGTTCGCGGGTAGGAGCCAGGATCAGGGCACGGGGATTTTTGATTTTTTCGCTTTCGTCGTTGATCAGGTGCTGAAAGGTGGCCAGCAGAAACGTGGCGGTTTTGCCGGTGCCGGTCTGCGCCTGTCCGGCAATATCCTTGCCCCTTAGCGACAGCGGCAGCGATTTGTCCTGAATCGGCGTACAGTGGATAAATCCTGCTTCCTTCAGGCTTTTTATGATGGAGTCGGATAGCTCCAGATTGCTAAAACGCGTTTCTGTTAAATGTGTTTTTTTCATGCTGGATAGAATACCGTAAAAACGGCGATGGTTGAAATCGATTGACAACAGGATTGTACCGAAACTATAGTTTCCACTTCGAAAACTTAATGGAGAGTGGCATGACTGACCTGGTTCTTCACGTGTCTGATGCTGATTTTGATGAAATCGTTCTTAAGGCTGATGCACCTGTCTTGGTTGATTATTGGGCGGAATGGTGCGGTCCTTGCAAAATGATTGCGCCCGTTTTGAACGAAATTGCCGTAGAATACGCGGGTAAGCTGACCATTGCCAAGCTGAATATAGACGAAAGTCCTAAAACTCCGCAACTCTATGGCGTACGCGGCATTCCCACGCTGATGATTTTCAAGAATGGCGAAGTTGAAGCGACAAAAGTGGGTGCGTTGACCAAATCCCAGCTCGCGGCTTTTATCGATAGCAGCATCTAAAATCGAAACGAATTCCGGATTTATCATAAAACGTTTTGATAAGTCCGGTAATTGCGCTAGAATTTCAAGCGCTAACATCTTTATCCTTGTCGTCCTTAGTTAATCCACGTCCACCTTCTGCTGTAATCGGCTTCCTGCCGCTTTGCGTTTTCTTCATTTCTCTTAAACAACATGAATCTTACCGAGTTAAAACTTAAACAAGTCAGTGAAATTATTACCATTGCAGAGGCATTAGGGCTGGAAAACATCGACAGGGCCAGAAAGCAGGAACTGATCTTCAGCATCCTGAAAAAACAGGCCAAAAGCGGTGAAGATATTTTTGGCGACGGCGTGCTGGAAATACTGCAGGATGGATTCGGTTTTTTACGCACGCCCGGTGCGTCCTATCTGGCCGGTCCCGACGATATTTATGTTTCTCCCAGCCAGATTCGCCGTTTCGGTTTGCGCACCGGCGACACGGTAAGCGGCAAGATCAGACCGCCCAAAGAAGGCGAGCGCTATTTTGCGATGCTCAAGGTCGAAAGCATCAACTTCGAATCGCCGGAAAGCACTAAAAACAAGATTTCGTTTTCCAACCTGACGCCGCTGTTCGCCAATAAACGTTTCCGTCTGGAGCAGGGCAACGGCACCAGCGAAGATTTGACGGCCCGCATCATCGATCTGATTGCGCCTATCGGCAAAGGCCAGCGGGGATTAATCGTTTCACCGCCAAAAGCCGGTAAAACCATGATCATGCAAAGCATCGCCCACGCCATCGCTGAAAATAATCCGGAATGTTATCTGATCGTCCTATTGATCGACGAGCGTCCGGAAGAGGTGACGGAAATGGAGCGTTGCGTGCGTGGCGAAGTTGTGTCCAGCACCTTCGACGAACCCGCCACCCGCCATGTGCAGGTGGCCGACATGGTGATAGAAAAAGCGCGCAGACTGGTCGAGCACAAGCACGATGTGGTCATTCTGTTAGACTCCATTACCCGGCTTGCCAGGGCGTACAATATGGTTGTTCCCTCTTCGGGCAAGCTGTTGTCCGGCGGCGTGGACGCCAATGCGCTTGAAAAACCCAAACGTTTTTTCGGCGCAGCCCGGAATATCGAGGAAGGCGGCAGTTTGACCATTATTGCTACCGCGCTGGTGGAAACCGGTTCCAGAATGGACGAGGTGATTTTTGAAGAATTCAAAGGCACCGGCAATATGGAGCTGCATCTGGAGCGTAAAATTGCTGAAAAACGCATTTATCCGGCGATCAATATCAACCGTTCCGGTACCCGCCGCGAAGAATATCTGGTCGATCCTGATGAATTGCAAAAAACCTGGATACTGCGCAAAATCCTGCAGCCGATGGATGAACTGGCGGCTTCCGAGTTTCTGCTCGGCAAATTGAAGGATTTCAAAACCAATGCCGAGTTCTTCAGTTCGATGAAACGCTGAGGACGCGGCTTCCGGTACAGCATGGCCGCCATTCGCCTCCCCGATCCTTATTATTTTCGATAGTGGAAATATGTCCAAGTTTGATATATTGCACCACGATCTTTAACGGGGGGAAGGGCATTGCGAAACTCAGGCAGATTTTTTATTCAGTTCATCCGGCTGGCCGGACCGTTCTGGCAATCTGAAAACAAAACCACAATACGCGGTTTATCCGTTGCACTGGTGGGATTGACCGTATTACAGATTGTCGTTTCCGTAGCCATTAACGAATGGAGCGCCAATTTGTTCGACGCGCTGGAACAGCGCTCCATGTCCAGGCTGTTTACCCAGATAGGCGTGATTATTCTGATTTTCATCGCCAATATGCTGATCACAGCCGCCCATTTGATGATCAAGCGCCGGTTGCAACTGGATTGGCGGGGCTGGCTGACGGACAAGCTGATTGCGCAATGGATGTACGACGGCCGCCATTATCTGGTGACCCATATTCCGGGCCAGCACGATAATCCGGATGGCAGAATAGCCGAAGACATTCGCATCTCTACGGAATACGCCATCGATTTGCTCCACACCCTGCTGTATTGCATTTTACTGTTCATCAGTTTTACCCAGATTCTGTGGGAGTTGTCGGGCACGGTCACGCTCGACCTGTTTCTGTTTGAATTGCCGATACATGGACATCTGGTGCTGCTGGCGCTGATCTATGCCGCCACCGCATCCACCATGGGCTGGTTGATAGGCCGACCGCTGACTACGGCGACCAACGATCGGCAGACCGTGGAAGCCAATTTCCGTTTTGCCCTGGTAAAGGCGCGTGAAAATGCAATGGCTATCGCTCTGATACACGGCGAACGGCATGAAAAGCCGCATTTTCACCGTCTGTTCGGGGGGATTGTGGATGCCTGGGAACTGCAGACCAACGCCTGGGCGCGGATCACCATGTTCAGCGCCGGCTATTCGGTATTATCCATGGCCTTTCCGATTCTGGTGTCCGCGCCCCGATACATTTTAGGCGTCATCACCCTGGGTGGGCTGATGCAATCCGCCCAGGCTTTCCAGCAACTGGCGTCGTCCCTGTCCTGGCCGGTGGATAACATGGGCAAGGTGGCCGAATGGCGGGCTTCGGTCGAACGGGTGCTGGGGTTAAGCAAGGCGCTGGAACAACTGGAGCACGAAATAGCCAAGCCCAGTCTGCATCGTATCCGCCTGGAAAAGAATCAGGGCGCGGTGCTGCGTTTTCATGATTTGTGCATTTCCAGGCTGGACGGTATCGTTTGCGTTTCCTGTCTTAATCAGGAAATCCGCGCCGGCGAGAGGATACTCATAGACGGCGACGCCTTTGCCGGCAACAAACTGTTTAAAGCCATTGCCGGATTATGGCCGTGGGGCGAAGGCAGCATCGAATTGCCGGATGATGAAGTCCTGTTTTTCATGCCGCCACGGCCTTATCTGCCTACAGATAGCCTGCGGGCGGCGATTTGTTATCCGGCCGAAGGGTCGGCATTTGATCCGGTCATGCTGGAAACCGCCTTTCATCTGGCCGGAGTGCAGGCCTTGCTTAGCCAGCTGGATGAGGTCAGCGATTGGGAAAAAAATCTGGAGCGCGAGCAGCAGCAGCGTCTGGGGCTGGTGCGGCTGTTATTGCAAAAGCCGAAATGGATCCTGATGCAGGATGCTTTCGCCTCGCTGGATCCCAAGGCGCAGTTGGCCATGGTCAGTCTGATTCATGAAAAACTGCCGGACTCGGCGATCCTTACAATTACCAATCAGCCTGCCATACAGGCTTTATATCAGCGTATTATTTCGGTTTGCTGATGGTCTGAAAATGCAAGTGAAGGGCAATAATCGCGGCCAAAAACTGCGCGGCGTCAATTTGGGCGGCTGGCTGGTGCTGGAAAAATGGATGACCCCCAGCCTGTTCGCCGGCCTCGGCGCGGAAGATGAAACAGCCTGGTGCCTGGAGATGGGGGCGCAGGCCGAACCGGTGTTGCGCCGGCACCGCGTGACTTTTATCGGCCGCGAGGATTTTGCCTGGCTGGCTTCGGTAGGGATTAATGCGGTGCGTATTCCGCTCGGACACTGGCTTTTTGCTGCGGATTATCCTTATCACCCCCGATATGGCGAAAACAGGCATCCGTATGTGCAAGGGGGCGATGCGGTGTTGGCGCAGGCTTTCGACTGGGCTGAAGAGTACGGATTGCAGGTGGTGCTGGATTTGCATGCTGCGCCCGGTTGTCAGAACGGCTTCGATAACGGCGGCATCAAGGATGTTTGCGACTGGCACAGCAAACCGGAATACCTTGAATACTCATTGACGGTGCTGGAAACGCTGGCTCGGCGTTTTCATGGTAGCCCGGCGCTGCATGGCATAGAGGTATTGAACGAGCCGCGCGGAGATATCGAAACCGGGCTATTGAAGCAATATACGGCGGAAGCTTATCGGCGCATCCGTAAATATTGCCGGGCTGGGGATGTCGCGGTCATCTTCCATGACGGCTTCCGTCCGTACCGGCAATATTCGGGTTTTTTGCAGGCCCCGGCATTCGATAATGTGATTTTCGACATTCATCGATACCAGTGTTTTGAGCAGAAAGATATCGATACCGATATATATGGTCATCTCATCAAGGCGGCTGGCGAATGGAGGCAGGAAGCGGACGAACTGATCGCCCGCGCCGGTCGCTGTACTTATGTGGGCGAATGGAGCCTGGGATTGAATCCGCGCATACTGGACTTATGGCGGCAGGGATGGCTGGACTGTAGGCTGCAGCCCATGGACAGTTTTCAGCAAGGCGTCGCCTACCGGGGATATGCGGCGGCGCAACTGCTGAGTTTCGAAAAATATCTGGGCTGGTTCTTCTGGAGCTATAAAACCGAAACCATGCCGCAATGGAGTTTCAGGGATTGTGTCGTCAACGGTTGGCTACCTGCCGATTTTTCTGGGTGAATGGACGCCTGAATACGCAGCATCGATTCTCCCGGGAAAAGCGCGGCATACCGTAAATCAGTCTGACCAACTCAGCATCCACCTGGATTGATACGATAGCCATTCAAGCTTCCAGCGTACTCATATCAATCACAAACCGGTATTTCACATCGCTTTTCAACATGCGGTCGTATGCCTGATTGATGGCCTGCATGGCGATCAATTCAATATCGGCGACGATATTGTGCTCGGCGCAAAAATCCAGCATTTCCTGGGTTTCCCGAATACCGCCAATCAAGGAACCCGCCACGGAACGGCGGCGGAAAATCAGATTGCCCACGCTGGGCGAGGGATGCGAGTGATCGGGTACCCCGACCAGACACAAGCAACCGTCGCGTTTCAGCAGGGCCAGATACTGATCCAGATCGTGCGGGGCCGCCACGGTATCAAGAATGAAATTGCAGCTTTGCAAGTGCTTTTGCATGTCTTCCGGATTTTTGGAAATAACCACTTCATCGGCCCCCAGTCGCTTGCCATCCGCCACCTTGGCGGGCGAGGTGGTGAACAGCACCACTTCAGCGCCGAATGCATGGGCGAATTTTACCGCCATGTGGCCCAGTCCGCCCAGACCGACGACGCCAACCTTGTCGCCCCTGCCAATGTTCCAGTGTCGCAACGGCGAATAGGTGGTAATGCCTGCGCACAACAGCGGGGCAACCGCGGCAGGATGGAGTTTGTCGGAAATGTGCAGCACAAAACGTTGATCGACAACGATTTGCCGGGCATAACCGCCATATGTGACCAGTCCGGTATGCTTGTCCGGGCTGTTATAGGTAAAAACGGTATGGTCGCAATATTGTTCCTGATCGCTCTGGCAGTCGGGGCAGACGCCGCAGGCATCCACCATGCAGCCCACTCCGGCCAGGTCGCCGGTTTTAAAGCGGTTGACCGCGCCGCCGGTTTCGATCACCCGGCCGATAATTTCATGCCCCGGTACGATGGGAAAGGTGGCGCCGCGCCATTCGTTACGAACCTGATGCAGATCGCTATGGCAGACGCCGCAGTAAAGAATTTCAATCAGCACATCCTGTGCATTGATTTCCCGGCGCGGGAAATCAAAAGGCCGTAACGGCGTGTGCGCATCGTAAGCTGCGTATCCAAAGTTGTTGTTCATATTTTTGCCTCATCGTGTGACTAAAAAGTCGGCAAGCCAGCCGCTGGTTTCTTTATATTCTCTTTATGGATTATCCACAAATTCTTTACAGCATTTTTATCCTGCATTCGTTACATTATGCAAATGGTAATCCGGATTGATTGCCGAATATACAGTTTTTATTTTTTCCGTTTATGAGGTGAGGCAGATGGACATAAGCTATTTATTATTGACGGTGGCGTTTTTTGGCATAACAGGCTTACTGATTTTTGCCTGCGAATCTTTAAGGGGTAAACCATGAGCTGGATTTATTTATTAAGCGCCGTGATGGCTGCGGGGGTATTTGTTTATCTGCTGGCCGCTTTATTTTTTCCGGAGAAATTCTAATGACTTCTCAAGGCTTTTTGCAAATCGGTATTTATCTGACCGCGCTGCTGCTGCTGGTCAGGCCGCTCGGCGGCTATATGGCGCGGGTATATCAGGATGAGTCGGTGGGGCTGAATCGCTGGTTCGGCGGCGTCGAAAAACTTTTATACCGCCTGAGCGGGGTAAAAGTCGATCAGGAAATGCGCTGGACGCAATACGCCATAGCTCTACTGGTTTTCAACTTTGTCAGCTTTCTGCTGGTTTATGGTCTGCAGCGTTTTCAGGACATGCTGCCGCTGAATCCCCAAGCCCTGTCTGCGGTTAGTGCGGATTCGGCATTCAACACCGCCGTCAGTTTTGTCACCAATACCAACTGGCAGGGTTATGGCGGTGAAACGACCATGAGCGATCTGACTCAGATGCTGGGTTTGGCCGTACAAAACTTTTTATCCGCCGCTAGCGGCATGGCGGTTCTGGTGGCGCTGATACGCGGATTTGTCCGCCGGAATACCGGTGTCATCGGTAATTTCTGGGTGGATATGACCCGCAGCACCTTGTATATCCTGTTGCCTTTGTCGCTGATTCTGGCCCTGCTGCTGGTGGGGCAGGGCGTGGTGCAGACCTTTAATCCTTATCGGGCCGTCTCCCTGCTGGAGCCGGTCAGTTATCAGACGCCTCGGCTGGATACGGCCGGCAAGGCGGTAATCGATGCCGAAGGCAAGCCTGTGACGGAAACCGTACAGAGCGGTCAGCAAACGCTGGCTATGGGGCCGGCCGCCTCACAGATTGCCATCAAGCAACTGGGCACCAATGGCGGCGGCTTCTTCAATGTCAATTCCGCCCATCCTTATGAAAATCCGACACCGCTGAGCAATTTTCTGGAAATGCTGGCCATTGTGCTGATACCAGCCGCCCTATGCTATACCTTTGGGGTCATGATAGGCGATGTTCGCCAGGGCTGGGCGATGCTGGCGGCCATGACGCTGGTGTTTGTGTCGCTGGTATTCGTCGCCGTACCGGCGGAGCAGGCCGGCAACCCGGCCTTCACGAGCCTCGGCGTGAATCAGCAGGCGTCTGAACAACAGTCCGGCGGCAATATGGAAGGCAAGGACGTTCGGTTCGGCGTGGTCAATTCCGCCCTGTGGGCGGTGGCGACCACGGCCACATCCAATGGTTCGGTTAACGCCATGCACGATTCGTTTACGCCGATAGGCGGCATGGCACCGATGTGGCTGATAGAGCTTGGCGAGGTTATCTATGGCGGAGTCGGTTCCGGATTGTACGGCATGATAATTTATGCCCTGATTGCCGTGTTTCTGGCAGGTCTGATGATAGGCCGCACCCCGGAATACCTGGGTAAAAAAATCGAGGCCTTCGAGGTGAAAATGTCCGGTATCGCCATTCTGATTTCGCCATTGATGGTGCTGGCGGGCACGGCAATTGCGGTTATGAGCGATGCCGGCAAGGCATCCGTTTTCAATTCCGGCGCGCACGGTTTTAGCGAGGTGCTGTACGCCTTCTCCTCGGCGGGCAATAACAACGGCAGTGCATTTGCCGGGCTTTCCGCCAATGTGCCGTTCTACAACTTCATGCTGGGACTGGCCATGCTGTTTTCCAGGTATTGGGTGATGATTCCGGTGCTGGCGATTGCCGGTTCCATGGCGGCCAAAAAGACGGTGCCTGTCGGGCCGGGTACCTTGTCAACCCATACTCCGCTGTTCGTCATGCTGCTGATCGGTTGTGTGCTGATGGTCGGGGCGCTGACTTTTGTACCCGCGCTGGCTTTAGGGCCGATAGTCGAACATTTGCAAATGAGCAGTCACGCTGCAATGAGGTAATCCCATGAAGAACAAACCCGTTAAAACATCCTTGATGGATACGCAATTATTGCAACAGGCGGCAATAAACGCCTTTTTAAAACTCACGCCGCAGCAACAATGGAAAAATCCGGTGATGTTCGTGGTTTATCTGGGCAGTCTGCTTACCACTGTGCTGTGGTTTCAGGCTCTCGGCGGAGAAGGCGAGGCGTCGGCCGGTTTTATTTTAAGCGTTACGTTGTGGCTGTGGTTTACCGTGCTGTTCGCCAACTTTGCAGAAGCGGTGGCGGAAGGTCGCAGCAAGGCCCAGGCGGCGTTTTTGCGTTCCGCCAAGCGCGAGATTAGCGCTAAAAAGCTGGATGAACCACGCTATGGCGGTAATTACTCCAAAGTGGCCGGCTCTACCTTGCGCAAAGGCGATGTGGTATTGGTCGAGGCCGGCGATTTCGTGCCCGGCGACGGCGATGTGATAGAAGGCGTGGCGTCGGTCGATGAAAGCGCCATCACCGGGGAAAGCGCGCCGGTAATACGCGAGTCGGGCGGGGATTTCTGCTCGGTTACCGGTGGAACCCGGGTTTTGTCCGACTGGCTGGTGGTGTGCATTTCCGTCAATCCCGGCGAAACCTTTTTGGATCGGATGATTTCCATGGTGGAAAGCGCCAAACGCCAGAAAACCCCGAATGAAATTGCGCTGACCATTCTGCTGGTTGCCTTGACGCTGGTGTTTTTATTCGCCACCGTCACGTTGTTGCCGTTTTCTTTATATAGCGTGCAAACCTCCGCAGCCGGCAGCCCCATCACCATTACCGTGCTGGTTGCGTTGCTGGTCTGCCTGATACCAACCACCATCGGCGGTCTGCTGTCGGCCATCGGCGTGGCTGGAATAGGCCGGATGCTGCAAAAAAATGTCATCGCTACCTCGGGGCGGGCTGTGGAAGCGGCCGGCGACGTGGATGTACTGTTACTGGATAAAACCGGCACCATCACTCTCGGCAACCGTCAGGCGTCGGCATTTTTCCCGGCGCAAGGCGTTTCATCCCGGCAGTTGGCCGATGCCGCGCAATTGTCATCGCTGGCTGATGAAACCCCGGAAGGGCGCAGCATCGTGGTGCTGGCCAAGCAGAAGTTCGGCATCAAGGAGCGTGATGTGGTTTCCATGGGCGCGACATTCGTGCAATTTTCCGCGCAAACGCGGATGAGCGGCGTCAATCTGCCGGCAGCCGAAGGCATGGCGCCAGGACAGGTCACGCAAATTCGTAAAGGCGCTGAAGATTCGATTCGTCAGTATGTGGCGGAACAGGGCGGCCAGTTTCCTGAGGAAATACAAAATATGGTGGTGGATGTCGCCCGCCGCGGCAGTACCCCGCTGGTTGTCGCCCAGGGCGCGACTGCATTGGGCGTGATAGAGTTGAAAGACATTGTCAAAGGCGGCATCAAGGAACGTTTTATGGAGCTGCGGCAGATGGGCATCAAAACCATCATGATTACCGGCGACAACCGCCTGACTGCGGCGGCCATTGCCGCGGAAGCAGGGGTGGACGATTTTCTGGCGGAAGCCACGCCGGAGGCAAAACTGAGTCTCATCCGTCAGCATCAGGCTGATGGCAGGTTGGTGGCCATGACCGGCGATGGCACCAATGACGCTCCGGCGCTGGCCCAGGCCGATGTCGCGGTCGCCATGAACAGCGGCACGCAGGCCGCGAAGGAGGCCGGCAACATGGTGGATCTGGATTCCAATCCCACCAAACTCATTGAAATCGTCGAGACTGGCAAACAGATGCTGATGACCCGCGGCGCATTGACAACCTTCAGTATCGCCAACGATATCGCCAAATATTTCGCCATCATTCCGGCCGCATTCGCCACCACCTATCCGGCCCTGAATGTATTGAATGTCATGAAACTGGCGACACCGGACAGCGCAATCCTGTCCGCGGTGATTTTCAACGCCCTGATCATTGTCGCCCTGATACCGCTGGCCTTGAAAGGTGTTGCCTATAAACCGGTCGGCGCGGAAAAATTACTGCAAAACAATCTGCTGGTTTATGGGGTAGGGGGACTGATCGTACCGTTTATCGGCATCAAGGCCATCGATATGCTGCTTGTCGCCCTGCATCTGGTATAAAGGAGAATCAAAGTGTCTACATATTTAAAACCCGCAGCGATGCTGCTGCTTCTGTTTACGCTGTTGACCGGCGTTATCTATCCGGCGCTGGTCACCCTGTTGGCCCAGTTGCTGTTCAAGGATCAGGCAAACGGCAGTCTGATAATGGATCAGCACAACCAGCCAGTCGGTTCGGCGCTGATCGGCCAGGCCTTCAGCGGCCCTGGCTATTTCTGGAGCCGGCCATCGGCGACTTCGCCGTACAGTTATAACGCCGGCGCTTCCAGCGGCTCCAACCTTGGCCCTACCAATCCGGCGCTGATAGAGGCCGTCGCCGGCAGAATCGCCGCGCTGAAAGCGGCCGATCCGGACAGTACCGCCGCCGTGCCGGTGGATTTGATCACTGCTTCCGGCAGCGGCCTGGATCCGCATATCAGCGTGGCGGCGGCGGAATATCAGCTCAGGCGGGTCGCCCGGGTACGGAATCTGGCGGAACCGCAAGTACAGGCACTGCTGAAGGCCAATACCGAAAACCGGCAATGGCTGGTGTTCGGCGAGCCGAGAGTCAATGTTCTGAAGCTGAATCTGGCGCTGGATCAACTGGGCGGCCGGTAATACAGCGTAAAATAACCCGTATGGCGGCTTTTGCCCGGCAGGGCCGCCCTGTTTAGCCGACTGGCTGACGGCAGGACGCCTTGAAAAACCGGTGTTTGATGCGCCGCCCGTTAATTCCTTTCATGCCCAGCAAACCGCTGCCGAAAATCCAGAATGCGCCGGGTATCGGCGCCGGGGTGGCGGTGCTGGTGGAATCCAGCGACGACTGAATGGCGATCTGTGCAATAAAGCTGTCGGTAGCGCCCGGCGACAGAGTAAATATCAGCTCGGCCGAACCGGGCTGGGATGCATTGTCGGTACTATAACCCGTATAGGAGCCGGCTCCGACATAATCCGATCCGGAGATGATGTTGCCGGTGTCCCAGTAGTCGAGAAAGAGGGCGCTGTTTGCATAGATTCCGTTAGCGGCTGCGTTCAGCACATAGTCCAGCGACACATCGATAGCATAGCTATCCGTCCCGGTATTGCTGAAGTTCAGGCTGAACACGCCGGTGTGCAGAGTATCGACAGTACCATATGAAACGCTATCCCCGCTAACAGAAAAGACGGCGTTAAAAGCGTTACCGGAAACCGGGGTTGAGGCAATGTCAGGCGTATCGTCCGTATAGATGCCATCGCCGCTGGCTGCGGCATAAAAATCATTACTGTCATACAGTTGTTGGAACGCACCCGAAACTGACAGATTGGCCAGATCGCCCGGCGTGGCCGGGTTTGTATTGTAAATACTGTTAATTGTGTAGGTAATCGCCGCGGAATCGGCATAGTTCACATCGGCGCGGGCGGTTTGCATGGACGCCATCACTGCAGCCGCCAATAGCATGTGTCGATTAAAATTCGCTTTCATTGAGCTTATCCTGAAATTGATGAGTTGATGCCGGACAGGTCTGTTCCGGCCAGACCTGTGCAATTTGTATGCGGTTATTGCGGCGCCGATAAAAATGCCGGTAGCGGCGTGGCTGAGCCACCGGCGCCTACCGCCGGAACGACCAGAAACTGATCCTGAGCCAGGTGGGCATTCAGCGGATTGCCGGCTGTCACTTGCAGTTCATTGCCGGTCTGGCCGTTCGGGACGATCAACTGCGGATGATCGAACGGCGCTTGCTGGTATCTGACTCTTTCGTCAGTTAATGAAAGCAGGAAATTAGTCAGATCGGCTGTGTTTTGCGCCGAGCTCAGCAAAGATGAGATGGCCCCCAGATCGAAATGCAGCGTGTTGCTGGCGAAATTGCCATGTCTGGCATAGAACTGTATGACCTGCGCCAAGGTCGCCATGCCGCCGTTATGCATGTAGGGGCCGGTCAGTTCGACATTACGCAAGGTAGGCGCCTTGAAGGCCGCCTGAGTGGCGACCGCCATTTTCGGGCCTGACTGATTGGCTTGCGCCGCCGCGATGGTCGGAATATAGGCCATTGCCGGATTGGCGCAGTTCTGATTGCGCAGGACGCCTTCGCGGCTGCCATCCGGCATCAGTCCGTCGCTGGGCAGGAAGTAATTGGCGGTATTGAGTTGCACATCGTAAGCCAGACCGGTAATGAAATCGCAGGCGCGAATATTGCCGAGAGGCAGGTCGATGATGTCCGCCGAATTGCCCAGCAGATAACTGCTGTATTGCGCACTGTAGGACAAGGGATTGCCGAAGGCGTCTGCTCCGTTTACGCCCGGGTCGGCATTGGGATCGGTTACGCCGATATTGACATAGCCCAGATCCATCAGCTTTGGCAGCAGTTGGCTGTTGAAATCCCGGGTCACCGGATTGACATACGGGCTCATGCCCGCGACGGAGGCGGCGGCATAGGGGCCGAACGCATCCGGCCCGTAGGCTATAGGCGTGTCCGGGGGGCCAAAGCGGCTGCCGGCAACCGGCGTCAGCAGAGCGGCGTTGGTGGCGACTGCCGCCAGACTCATGGCTGGCCCGGCATGGCAAAGATTGCAGTTGTTGCTGGTAAACAGATTGAAGCCGTTTTTTAGCGAAGCCACCAGCGTTGCGGTATCTGCCGGCGTGTTTGCAACGATATTGCTCCAGGTCGGTTTCATGTTGGCGTCAAGCGGGCTCAGATCGAAAGGTGACTGGTCGGACACCAGGGTGGATTCATAAAGCTGTACGGCAAGGCCGAAAAACATGGAAAAATTAGCTTCCATCTGATTGTAAGGCGCTCCGCCGGCGGCGGGCGAGCCGAATTTGCCGATACCGCCGTAGGCCCAGTATTTCTGGTTGAATGCCTGGGTGATCATGTTCCTGTAGAGTGTCTTCAAGCCTGGTTGCAGATTGCCGTTGCTGCTCAGGCTCAACGGGCCCAAGACGCTGTCCTGATTATGTACCTGCTGGTATTGCAAGGGCTGGCGCAGTAACAGCTTGCGGCCTATGTCCGGCCAGGTTCTTGATGCACAGCCCATTTCGACATTGTTAAAGACCGGCGGGGTAACCGCCTGAGAGGCCAGAGAAGAATTGATCAGATTCAGGCGCTGCTTGTTGACGGTGGCGGCGTTTATTTTTACCCAGACGCCGGCATCGGGATCGCGAAGCCCCCAGGGGCTGCTGCCGTTGAAGACATTGCTGGCCCTGCCATCCCAGAAATTGCGGTGGTTAAAAACCGCGTTGATGACGGTAGGCGCATTTCTGGGTTCAACTTTGCGCACGCCAATGCCGTATACATTAAAAATGGTGTCCGCGCTACGCGCGCACTGGTCGTTCGTGCCGCTAAACTGCGAGGCGCCGGCAAACTGGCCGCTGAAAGCGCCGGCCGAGCCCACCACATCGTCGGTGCTAAAAATGACCTGACTGGTATTGCTGAGAGGATTGCTGAACTGCTGAAAAGGAAAATCTTCAGACGTCAGGACATGATTGGGGCCGCCGGTTCCGGAAGGCAGTGCGGAGAAACTCTGGCCACTAGGGTAAATGCTGTTTTGTCCCGGATTGATCTGATTCTTGATGCGGCCATCCGCACCGGCGCTAAAATGGCAGGAAGCGCAGGCCTGTCCGTCGCTGCCGACATTGCTATCCCAAAACAGCGCCTTGCCCAGGGCAATCGCCATGTTTTTATTGATGACGATCGGATCGTCGCCATCCAGCAGGCCGGGTGTTGGCGGAATCGGCACGTTTTGCAAGGAAACCGGCACCGGGCCGTTCGCCAGTGCGGTCTGCATGCCGGGCAGGCCGGCGGCAAAAATGAATGTATAAAAATAAAAAGCGCGCATGTAATCCCCGTTGACAGAGGCCATCCCTGGCGATGAATCAAATTTAGGCGGCTAAAATCGGGCTCAGGCGTTTGCGGAAATTACCCAGGCCGATTGCAAACAGACCGCCAAACATCAAAACAGCCGACGCTGGAAGCGGCACGCTGGTAACGGCAACCACCGTCAGACTTTCCAGATTGGAAACATAACGTCCGGCCTTGGCGTCTCCAGGCGCGACAATGCGGGCAAAACCGCTGCTGCCCAGCGAGGCCCCGGCGCCGGTGGCGTAGGCCACCAAATCGTTTTGATTGCCGTACAGGGGATTGAGCTCTTCAAGCGAAAAGATGGACTGATAGTTGTCGGAGCCGGTGGCGATGACATATTCGTTGGCAAGCGTGGCGGGGTCGGTCGAAAGGCCGTCCTGAACCAGCATGTCCCACAGCGATACGCCGGTAAACGATTGGCCGGTCACCGGCGGGGTACTCACGGTCAACACCTGGGTCGTCAGCGTGCCGGGCAAATCGCTGGCGGTGTAGGTTGTCGATGCGCTCAGATCGCCGTTCACGGTAAGCGTGGTGGAAACGCCGCCTGCGCCGGCGCCTGCATAGCCGACATGCCCGACATCCAGGCTGCTTAGATTGGTAATGCTGGAACCATCAGCGGCAATCAGGCTTGCGCCGGTGAGCGTTCCGTTGCTATCACTGTAGGCGATGATGTCGTTCAGCGTGCCGAAGCCGCTGCCATTCAAACTGCCCAAGGCATAAACCGTGCTGGAGCCATCGCTGCCGGTGGCGACGGCATAGTCGCGTAAAATATCGTTTTTGGGCACCGTTGGATCGGTTGCTACATACGAATCAAGGTAACTAAATAAGGAAACGCCGGTGTAAACATCGCTGCCTACGGTCACGGTGGTAACGGCGGCAGGGTTGCTGGCTGCGAAGCTTTGCAGGCTGGCGAGATCAAAACTGCCCGGACTGCCGGCGTTCAAATATCCGCCAAGATTGACCGCTGTATCGGAAAAGGCCGCTGTTGCCGAAGTCAATAAAATCAGCGCCGTTCCGAGGGCTAGGGCGTCGCGTTTGTAAGGTCTGGCTTTTAACATGTTTTATCCTTGATTGAGTAAAAAAACGCCGCGAGCGATGCTTGACCATTCTGCGGCTGGCGAGAGTTGCGCGTACCTGCGCTGTTCAGATTCACTGCCTCCGTTCCGTTTAACCTGAATGTTCCAACAGCATTTCTCTCCGTATGCAGGACAGCGGCCAAAGCCATTTCTCTTTTCGCCTGCCAGCAAGCAAGTCAGACAGAGAGGTTCCATTCAATCGGCGGTGTTAAAAGTTAAAGCGGCCAAAGGCCGGTCGCTAAACCCTAACGATATATACCAATGTACATAACGTTAAGCGGTTTTCTAAGTTGCGTCAATGAGGCCTTAAAGAATTTACTGTTTCTTTTTAGGAAACAATGCGGGCTGGCGGCGTGCAGTATGGATTTGTCGATGCCATGGTCTGGAATCTGGAAGGCTATGCCTGGATTTTCAGGAGGTCGTAATGATGGCCGTGGCTGTCAGTGTCGGATGCTCAGGAAAACCATGCTTCGGCATGGCTTTGCCAGGTTCATCATTGGCAGGTTAAACGGCAAGTCATTCCCGGAAGGCCGGGAGCAGGTCGGGGTGAACAGATAGGATAAACGCAATCTTTCCTTAATTTAACAGTATTGTCTTTTTTCCGGGATCCCCCACCGTTCGGCTATACTCCCGACAGGCTTTCCTGAGCATTTGTGCAAACCGATACAATAAAAACCGGAGTGTATGCCGGCGCCACAAATACGCTGGCCAGCCAAGGAGTCAATTCCGGTCTGGTATCCATGTCATTATTGATAATTGCAGCCGACCCCATGAGGTCGGCTCCCTTTGCTATAAAGGGTACTCGGTATTAAATCGACGCCCAAGTAAGGCTGCATTTTTTCGATACGCTTTTCGATGCTGCCGCCGGGATTTAGGTACGACCATTCGTTGTGGAGCCACTCGGCGAGAGTCGGGATGCGGCATGGCTCGTCTTTAAGGTTCTGGATTTCCATAGTAAAGGGCCACAAAGCAGTATTTTGTTTTTCGCATAGCGATAAAATTAACCGGCGAGTGATTTTTTTACCTGCGCAAAGTCCAATGGATTTTATTAATCTGATTGCAGTTTTCAATCTTATGCTGGACATTTCCAGCTTTAATGGTTTTAACACCAGTCTTGAAGTGTTTGCGGCAGGCACGCCGGTTGTGACTTTGCCCGGCGAATTACAATGTACCCGGCATGGGCCAAGTCTGTACCTGAAAATGGGAATAACGGATTGCATAGCCAAAAATACAGCGGAATATATCGAAATTGCTTTAAAATTGGCGAATGATCCGGCTTTTCGCGGGGAAGTCAGCTCAAAAATTTTAGTCGCCAATCATTTGCTTTTTGAAGATCGAAATACAATTTCAGCATTTGCCGATTTTTTTGAAGAATGCGTTAAAAGGCATGATTTAGCCAAAACTTGTTAAAGGCGTTGGCTCGTCATCCGGCCTGTTTCAAAACGCCGGCAATTGCCGCTATCATCAACTGTGCGGTTTTGGCGCCGGCGTCAATATGGCCTATGCTGCGCTCGCCCAGAAACGAGGCGCGGCCTTTGGTGGCCAGCATGTTCCGGGTGGCTTCCACGCCGGCTTCCGCCACTCGGCAAAGCCGATCGACAATCTCCGTGAGCGTCGCATCGGTTTCAGCGGCTTCCGTTAATGCATTCGCCACCGGTATCAGCACGTCCAGCATGGTTTTTTCCCCGGCATCGGCTTTGCCGCGCAGTTTTACGGCATCCACCGCCAAAGCCAGCGCGCAGGCAAAATTTCTTAAATCCAGCGGCTTGTCGTGGCTGTTTTTACTGAGGCTGATGAACAGCGTCGCATAAAGGGAGCCGGATGCGCCGCCGACCGACGACATCAGGATCATGCCGATTTTTTGCCAGGCCGCTGGCCAGTCCAGTACGGCAATTTCGGCGCCGCCGTCCTGCAAGGCCTGAATGCCGCGTTGCAGATTAAAAACATGGTCGCCGTCGCCTATGGCCTGATCCAGTTCTGTGATGGCCTCGGCATGGCTGGCGATGGCATCGGCAATGCTGTCGATTATTTGCGGAAATAAGGCAGGGCTCAGGGGCATGACGGCTCCGGTAAGATAATGATCAATAAACTGAGAATAGCCGCCATAGGCGGGGCTTGTCCAGTGTGAATTCACAAGGCAGCGCAAAAACGGTAAAGTTTCAGCATGATCTGGAGTCTACTGAAAAGATGTGTCCATTACCGCAATATATACCGGGATAAAGTTTTTGTCATATTGTAATATTATAATTGAGCCGACCATTCACCTGCTCGACACTATTTTTGCTATTTGTCTATATGGCAAAAGCCCGTCCGGAACGGATAGGGCATGGAGTCGTCGGCAGTGCATCGAGCGGACGACTTTTAACTGGATGTTATGAAACAGCAGCAAAATTTGGCGAATCAGGACGGGTATTTTCAGCAGGCAGGTTTTCTGCATCGAAGCGGACGATTGGCGGAGGCGGAAAGCTGCTATAAAAAAATACTGAAAGTCCACCCTGGCCATCCCGGGGTTTTAACCGGTCTGGGGACGATCGCGCTGCAAACCGGTCATCCGCTCCAGGCTGTGCGACTGCTGGGCAAATCCCTGAAAGCCGATCCGAACCAGACCCACGCCCTGAATAATCGCGGCATAGCGCTGCTGCAACTGGATCGTCCGCTGGAAGCGGAAGCCTGTTTCCGGCAGGCGGTAGCGGTCGATCCGCAGCATGTCGAGGCTTATAAAAACCTGGGCAACGTGTTGCAGGACATGCAGCGCTGTGAAGAAGCCCTGGCGGCATTCGACCAGGCCATCGCCCTTAACCCGAATGCCGCGGACGCATATTGCTATCGCGGCA
>JAQTUW010000002.1 GCA_028707085.1 Methylococcales bacterium
CGTGTGCTCTTCCGATCTCTGCTGCTGATGTCTGCCCGCCGCGGGGCGGAAGGCGACCGCCTGGTTCGCGCCGGACAATGGACGGGCTGGTGTCCGACCCATATGATGAGCAGCGATGTCACCGGCGCAACACTGGGCCTGATCGGCTTCGGACGCATCGCCCAGGCCATGGCCAGAAAAGCCCATCACGGCTTCGGCATGCAAATTCTGTATTTTAAACCCAGCCCCGCCGAACAGGCCATTGTGGACGATTTGCAGGCTGTGCGTTGCGAATCGCTAGCCGAACTGTTATCGCAATCCGACTTTGTGTCCCTGCATTGCCCCGGCGGAGCCGAAACCCGGCATCTGATTGGCTATGACGCTCTGAGCCTGATGAAGCCGACGGCGCATTTGATCAATACCGCGCGCGGCGATGTGGTGGACAGCGAGGCGCTGATCCGGGCATTGCAGGAAAAACGGATCGCCGGCGCCGGCCTGGACGTTTACGAGGGCGAACCGAATATCCATCCGGGCTTTTTAACGCTGGACAATGTGGCGCTGCTGCCGCACCTGGGTAGCGCCACCCTCAGCACCCGCACAGCAATGGGCGAAAAGGTGCTGAAAAATCTGGTAGCCTATTTCGGCGGACAGCCTTTGCCCGACAGAGTGGTTTAACTGCCGCGCCAGTCATGAATTGGACACAGCTCAAATGTCTTTTTGTCCTGATCCTCTTCATCATCGTCGGCTTTGGGCCAATTTCACCGCTTTGCCTGATCGGCCTTTATCTGGTGATCATGCGGCCGCCATGGTTTCTGACGCTGGCGCATAGACTGTACGCCGGCCGACCATTACCGCCCCGCAGCCTGCCGACGATGTGGTCGGCGGCCCGAATCGGCCTGCTCAGAATAGAATGCTTCTTCGGCCTGCTGGCCTTATTCGTCGTCGATATCGTGCCGTTTCCGGTGACGCCGGTGCTTGCCGGCTTCATCGTGCTGAGCCGGCCCATCTGGTTTTATCGGCTGGTAATCGGCGTTTATGGCTGAAGCGAAACAAGCTGAAATGCTCGGACGAACGCCAGCTTAAAAAATCCCTGCCGTCAAGCGCCAGTCTTATTCAAAACAGCCTCGGCGGGCTAAGAGCCGCCAGCACCCGAATCCTGCCTGATCGTCGAAATGGCCTCCTGCACGGTGGTCATGAATTGAGCGGGAAAGATGATCGTGGAGTTCTTTTCCGTCGCAATCTCGGCCATGGTTTGCAAGGTGCGAAGCTGGAGCGCAACCGGATGCGCAGAGATGATGTCCGCCGCCTCACCAAGTTTGACCGCCGCCTGAAACTCGCCTTCGGCGGCGACGATTTTGGCGCGCCGCTCACGCTCGGCTTCGGCCTCTTTCGCCATCGCCCGCTGCATATTGTCCGGCAGGGTAATATCCTTAATCTCGACAGCGGTTACCTTGGCGCCCCAGGGTTCGGTGTGTCCATCAATCACATTCCTGATCTGCAGGTTTATATCGACGGTCTGGGAAAGCAACTGGTCGAGCGAAAACTGGCCGACAACATTGCGCACAGTGGTCTGGCTGATCTGATTCACTGCACTGATGATGTCCTCGATTGCAACCACCGATTTCATGGGATCAATAATCTTGTAGTAGGCAACAGCCGCAATGTCGATGGACACATTGTCCCGGGTGATGATCTTCTGCGACGGAATATTCATGGTGATAGTGCGCAGAGTAACCTTGACCATCTGTTCAAAAACCGGTATCAGGATGATGAGCCCCGGGCCGCGAACGCCAGTCACTTTGCCCAGAAAGAAAATGACGCCCCGATCATATTCCTTTACCACCCTGATCGACATGGAAACCAGAATCAGAATCAAAAAAATAATTAAAACCATGGCATTATTTAACGGCATATCCTGCGCTCCTGACAATTTTTGAATCCGTGAAAGATGGCAAGCCGAAATACCGGGCTTGGTGAATGGTAGTGGCTGTCGGCTCACCGAGTCAAGCAATACCTCTGCCGGCCCAAAACCATTTCGGCTCAATTTCCGGCTCTCCTGATTGACTTCAGCAACGGCATAAAAGTAATCTACACGCCTGACACCGGCTACATCTAATAATAAAAAAGGATCAACTATGCGCACTATCGGTAATTTTTTCTGGTTTGTTCTCGGTGGCGGGGTAATGGGGCTATTCTGGTGGCTAATCGGGATCCTGGCCTTTTTATCGGTGGTTGGCATACCCTGGAGTAGGGCCTGCTTTGTGATGGGGGAGTTCACGTTTTTCCCGTTTGGAAAAGAAGCGATCAGCCGCGACGAACTCAATCAGCAGGAGGATATCGGCACCGGCAGCCTGGGCCTGATCGGCAATATCGTCTGGTTTGTTCTGGCCGGCTTCTGGCTGGCTGTAGGCCATGTCTTTGCCGCTGTCGTTAATTTCAGCACCATTATCGGCATCCCTTTTGGCATTCAACATTTAAAACTGGCCGCCATTGCCCTGGCGCCAATAGGCAAAACCGTCGTCAGTTGCGAAATAGCCGATGCTGTGCGCAAGGCGAACGCCGAGGCGGCGCTACGGAATTTGCGGGAGAAATCCTAAAGCAGGCAACTACAAAATAGTCTCTGCCGCTTGATAGACGCCGGTTTACTGTTTAAAAGGCAGATAGTTTGCGGCATCCTGTTTATAGGCTTCCACCTGTTGCTGTTCTCTGGCCACAGACCGGGCTATGGCTGCCGCAAACCGTTCGTCCCTGATCCAGTGCGCGGAATAGGTAGTAACCGGTCGGAAACCCCGGGCGATTTTATGTTCGCCCTGGGCGCCCGAGTCGAAACGGTTTAGGCCGTGGGCGATACAGTAATCGATTCCCTGATAATAACAGACTTCAAAATGCAGGGAATGGTATTCCTCATCGCAGCCCCAATAGCGGCCGTACAGACAATCTGCGCCCACCAGGCTAAGGGCGGCCGCAATATAGTTTTCATCTTTGACGGCAAAAACCAACAATAGCTGTTCCGGCATCTTTGCCGCCAATTGCTGAAAAAACGCCGGATTCAAATAGGGCTGCGCACCGTGCTTTAAATAGGTCAGCCGGTAAAACCGGTAAAACACCCGCCATTGCTGCTCTGAGACATTCGGCCCGGCAATCTGCAGAATGCGTATGCCTTGTTCACTGATCCGCCGGCGTTCCCGCCTCAGCATTTTGCGCTTGCCGGCGCTTAAAGTTTGCAGATAATCGTCAAAATCCCGGTAGGGCTGATTAAACCATTGAAACTGCACACCTTGGCGAATGAATAAACCCAACGCCTGCAAATTTTCCGCCTGTCGCCCGACCGGAAACAGGCAGTGCCAGGAAGAAATTCCGGCCCGCACCGCAAGCTGTTTGATATATTCCAGCAATAAGCTTGTCACCTCTAGTAAATCGACAGCCGGCTTCATGGCGATTCGCACTCCCTGGCAGGGGGTAAACGGAATGGCCGTCAGCAGTTTGGGATAGTATGGATAGCCGTATTGCTGATATGCTTGAGCCCATTGCTGATCGAACACATATTCTCCCCAGGAATGCTGTTTGACATACAGCGGCATGCAAGCCAGCAGTTCGCCGTCCGCCGTCACCAGCAAATGCGCCGGCCGCCAACCGGTCTGCACAGAAACGGAACCGCTTTGCTCAAGCGCCGCCAGAAATTCGTGACGCAGAAAAGGGTAATCGGTTTCCACCAGTCCGTTCCACGCGCCACAAGAAACCTGTGCGATGCTATCAATCTGTTTCACTTCCATTTTTGTCATAATTCAGCGTATTCTGACCTTATTGATGAAATGTCCGGACAATGCGCTTCACAGCCATCCTGAGCGGATCTATAAAGCATACCGCTCCACGTTACGAACAAACTGCGAAATACACCAATCAATATTCAATTTTAACCAGCCGAAAACGCCATGCCGCATAAACCTTTTTCTCAGTCCTGCGAAAACAACAAGGATGTCATTTTGCAAGTCATCCGTAATGTTTTTGCATCGCCCGTCACCATCTGGGAAATCGGCAGCGGCACCGGCCAGCATGGCTGCCATTTTGCCAGACATCTGCCGCATGTTATCTGGCAACCGACCGACAGGCCGGAAAATATCAACGGCATCAGTCTATGGCGGGATGAATCGCAACTGGAAAATCTGAGGCCGCCAGTGCCCCTGGACGTATGCGATGCAATCTGGCCCTGCGGCAGCATGGACGCCCTGTTTACCGCCAATACCTTGCACATTCTGAGCCAGGATCAAGTCGGAATGTTTTTTGCCAGACTGGCGACTTATCTGTCCGCCCAGGCAGTGATCTGCATTTACGGGCCGTTTAATTATCAAGGCACTTATACCAGCGACAGCAACGCCCGGTTTGACGAATGGCTGAAAAGCCGTAATCCGGCCAGCGGCATTAAGCATATCGAGGACATTCTGCGCCTGGCCGCAGACGCATCCCTTGAACCGGTCTCGGACTTCGCCATGCCCGCCAATAATCGGTTACTGGTTTTACGCAGGAACCTGGAAGCTATCCGAGAATAGAAATCATGGCAAGAGAAAGCTGGTTATCTATTCTCGGACAGCCTCCTGGCGGCTTTTACATGACAAATTCTGCCTGAATTGTCGGTTTTACAACAGATTTCTGCCGGGCGGCGTTTGGCAAGCGCCTACTTTTTCTGGTGGCGCATGACTTGGCCTCATTATTGAATGTTTTTTCAGGTACTGTCACACGCCGCAGCCGATAATTGCATTTGCCCATGCCCAACATTGTTACCCTTCCGTTTCCGGCCCGGCAAACGGTTAAATCCCCTGCCGCGAAGCCGCAACCGGGTTACCGCTACCGGCTGGCTCTGCAAAATCGGGACGCCCTGTTCGCCCCTGGCGATTTGCAGACTGCCGACCCGCAGCAAACCGGTCTAGTCGGCGCTTACCGTCCGGGGATTGCAGCGTCCGAACTTAAGGCCGTTGATTTAAACGCCAGCCCTGTATACTGTTATGTATGGGATGACGATCTCCTCAACTCTGCCGTCATTTCCAGTCTGCACGACACCGGCCGGCACACAGCCTTTCGACAGCATGGCAATCATTTGACGCTGCTGGATGCGGGTTTGCAGCCGCCTGAAGTACGCATGTCCGATAACGGGCCACTGCTGTGCATTTCGCCGCGCTTCGAGCTGGAATGGGCGACCGAAGGCTTTGCCAGCCAGCTTGGCTTGCTGCAACTGGTCGAGTCCTCCCGTACCTTGCAGTTCGAGAATGGCGAGATTATCGCGCTGATGGACACCGACAACAGCAATGGCCCGGTACTATACCTGAATGATCCGGACGACGATCAGCCGGTTAAAGCCGTATGCAGTTATCAGGCCAGAGGCGAAAAACAATGCCTGTGTTTCAATAGCGAAGTTTCGCAGCCTATACCCCATCAGTTTGGGGACAAGCAGGTTATTTCGCTCAGCGTTCTGGAAAAATATGTCTGCCATTTCATGCAAAACGCCGGGCCCGAACAGACATCCCAATATATCTGGACGCCTGTGCATTTGCCTATCGTCTGGGGCTGGAGCATCCGGGTGCAACAGCGCTTTGACGGGGTATGGGATATTTTCCGCAAGAAACTGATACTCCCGACCCCGTCAACCGAAACACCGAGATTACCTGTCTGGCAGAGCAACTCTTTATGTTATCGCCGATTTGAGGATACCTGATGATAAACAGCGAACAGATCAACGCCGAGAGCCTGAGCCGTTTCCGGCACTATATCAACGATTGCAGGCCATTGATGAAAAAGCAGTATGAACAGTTGCTGGCCCGCGACCTTTCCCAGCAACGCTGGGAAGGCTGTTTCCGGCGCAATGTGCCGGCAGTGCTCGAACAGACTTACGATGCGGCGTTAAAACAGTTGCTGCTACTTCCGTTCGACAGCAGCGACTCCCGGCAGGATAAAGGCCTTCTGGATTTGCAAACAGGTTCTGGCCTGCTTTAAAGGTCTGAGCGACGAATTTGTAGGCTTTGCGGTGGATAAACATCGGACGTCCTGCGCCTTGTCCAATTTTCCTGACGAACATAAACCAGACGTCGCCTACGTCAATGAGGTGCTGAGGGAAATCGCCAGCCTGTGGCAAAACTTTGCTGTCAGAGTCAATACCTATTTTCTGGAACGGCAAACCGAGGCGGCTTTATGACATTGCTGGAGCAGAGCGGCGAATTTGTAACCGGTCATGCCGTCATGGATCAGGATCACGAAGTTTTTCTGACCCTGCTGAACCGGCTTGCCGCCGCCGATAGCAACGCCTTTCCCACGCTGTTCCAGCAGTTGTTCGAGCAGACGGAACAGCATTTCGAGTGGGAACATAAATTGATGCAACAGCATGCCTTTCCCGCGACAAGCGAGCACAAGGCCGAACATCAGCGAGTCGTGGGGGAATTCAAGCAGTTCAAGACCCGCATCGACAGAGGGCTGATTGCTTTTGGCCGGCCTTTCGTCGCAGACCGGCTGCCACAGTGGTTTAAACTGCATGTCGCCACCATGGATTATGCGCTGGTGGCGCATATCGGCCGGCAGGCGGCATTAGCAGGAATGGCGGATGATTCAGCATCCTGAACTGGCCGTAATCGACAAATTTTACGACAGCGATAAAAGCCATATCCTTTATCAGCGTCTGCTGCAGGAACAGAGCTGGCCCGATAACCGCTATACCTTTGCCGGCCGGCAATTCATCCTGCCGCGCTTACAGACCTGGCATGCCGATGCCGGAATCCGCTACAGCTATAGCAACAATCTGCTGGAAAGCCGGCCCTGGACGCCTTTATTACTGGAAATCAGAGCGGAAATCGAGCAATATCTGAAATATTCGTTCAACTCGGTGCTGGTGAACTGGTATCGGAACGGTGAAGATTATGTGGGCTGGCATGCGGACGACGAGCCTGAACTGCGCGAGCAGGCCTATATTGCCTCGCTGAGCCTGGGCGCTGAACGGCAGTTTGCCTATCGCGCAAAAAAAAGCCAGGCATCGGGCCGGCTTTCTTTGAACAGCGGCGCGCTATTGATCATGCCAGTCAGTTTTCAGCAGAACTGGCTGCACAGCGTACCCAAAGATACATCGGTGACAGCGGGGCGCATCAATCTGACTTTCCGCCGTGTCGCCCAACCTGACAAACAGCCGGACTAGTCGTCCGCCAATGTTATCATGACGGATAAGAGCTACCCATCTGACTGCCGGGGCATTCCGCCAAAGGACGCCGTGAATACATCCATGTAGGCTTTATAGTCGGCATCCATGTCTCCTGAACCTCTGTCAAAATACCCCGGCAGCAGATTAGCCTATTCGTCAAAATAAAATTGGCGGACTACTAGCAGCCTGTCCGAGGGTTGCCGCATCCGGTTGAGACAGAATGCGACATTTCGAGCCTATCGAATAGGATCTTCGCCTACGGTGACAACTTTCAGGGAGTTGGTGCCCCCTTCGTGGCCGGTGGCGTCGCCTTT
Organism: Methylococcales bacterium; assembly: GCA_028707085.1. Classification (GTDB taxonomy): domain Bacteria; phylum Pseudomonadota; class Gammaproteobacteria; order Methylococcales; family Methylomonadaceae; genus Methylomonas. Next base: position 7,468 of record JAQTUW010000002.1, read on the forward strand.
GGTGATGATAAAGGAATCACCGGCGCTGACCAGACCGCGCGATTTCAACTTGTCGATAATATAACGGTTGACATCGGCATTCGCCATTTTTTCATGGGTAAACGGTATGGGAAACACGCCTCTGTACAGGGTGACCCTGCCCAGCGTTTTCTCATGACTGCTAAAGGCAAAAATGGGAATAGCCGAACTTATCCGCGACATCCACAGCGTGGTATTGCCGGTCTCGGTCAGGGAAGCGATGCCGCTGACCCGGGTATGATTCGCCAGATACATGGCCGACATGGCGATAGCTTCATCAATCTGGTTAAAACTGTCTGTCATACGGTGTTTTGAACTGATGACGCTACGCTGTTTTTCGGTTTCCAGGCAGATACGCACCATCGCTTCCACCGTCCTGACCGGATGTTTGCCGGAGGCGGTTTCGGCGGACAGCATGATGGCGTCAGTACCATCGACGATGGCGTTGGCCACATCAAAAACTTCAGCACGGGTCGGGATAGAGTTTTCTATCATCGATTCCATCATCTGGGTTGCGGTGATGACCGCCCGATTCAATTCCCTGGAACGTTTGATCAGAAATTTCTGAGCCGCCGGCAAATTCGCGTCGCCGATTTCCACGCCCAGATCGCCGCGCGCCACCATGATCGCATCGGAGGCCAGAATTATTTCGTCTATCACCTGCATGGCTTCCGCGCGCTCGACCTTGGCGACCAGACCGGCGTAACAGCCTTCCGCCTGAAGCAGACTGCGGGCTTCATTCATATCGGCCGCTGTGCGCGGAAAGGAGATGGCGACATAATCGGCGGCAATGACGGCGACGGTCTTGATGTCTTCCTTGTCCTTGTCCGTTAGAGCCGCGGCAGATAAACCGCCACCCAGCAGATTGATGCCCTTGTTATTGGACAAATCGCCGCCGATCACGACCTTGCAGTTGACGCGAACGTTATTTTCAACGTTGACCACGTCCATGACCACCCTGCCGTCATCCAGCAACAGACGTGTGCCGGGTTTGACTTCCCGCGCCAGAGGCTCGTAGCTGATGCCCACCTGGGTATTGTCGCCCGAATATTTGTCCAGATTGATATCAAGCGAAAAGTCCTGACCTTCTTCCAGCCAGATTTTTGAATCCTTGAAACGTTCTATGCGGATTTTCGGGCCTTGCAAATCCGCCAGAATGCCGACTCGCCGGCCCGTCTGCTTGCTGAGCTCCCGAACCCGTTTGGCCCGATCGATATGATCCTGCGCAGAACCGTGAGAAAAATTCAGCCGTACGACATCGATCCCGGCTTCGAACAGATCTTCGAGAACGCCGGGTTTGTCCGTGGATGGCCCTAGTGTTGCCAGGATCTTGGTTCTTCTGAGTTGCATGTAAACCCTTATTTGGCGTTAATTAAAGCAATGGTGGTATCGAGCATGCGGTTTGAGAAACCCCACTCGTTATCGTACCAGGACAGGACTTTAACAAAATTGCCGCTGGTGACTTTTGTTAAAGACGATTCGTAAATCGATGAATGCGGATTGTGGTTGAAGTCGCAGGAAACCAGCGGCTCGTCATTGATTGCCAAAATGCCTTTCAGCGAACCTTCGGAAGCGGCTCTGAGGATGCTGGTAACTTCTTCCTTGGTGGTGTTTCTGGAAGCCTGAAAGCACAGATCCACAACCGAAACATTGATGGTGGGCACCCGCATCGCAAAACCATCCAGTTTGCCCATCATCTCGGGCAAAACCAGGCCGACAGCCGCCGCCGCGCCGGTTTTGGTCGGGATCATGGATTGCGTCGCCGAACGGGCGCGATGCAAATCGCTGTGGTAAACATCGGTCAAAACCTGATCGTTGGTATAGGAATGGATGGTGGTCATCAGGCCGTGATCCACGCCTATGCTGTCCATCAACGGTTTTACCAGCGGCGCCAGGCAGTTGGTGGTGCATGATGCGTTGGAAATAACGGTGTCGGTCGCTTTTAGGGTATGGTGGTTGACGCCGAAAACGATGGTTGCATCGACATCATTGCCGCCGGGAGCCGAGATAATCACTTTTTTGGCGCCGGCCTGCAAATGGGCGGATGCCTTGGCTTTGCTGGTGAAAAAACCGGTACATTCGTGAACGACATCGATACCCAGTTCGGCCCATGGCAGTTTGGCGGGATCTCTTTCCGCGAACACCCGGATTCTGTCGCCATTGATAACGATGTAATCGCCATCGACACTCACATCAAATGGAAAACGGCCATGCACGGTATCGTATTTGGTCAAATGGGCGTTGGTTTTTGAATCCCCCAGATCATTGATCGCAACCACCTGAATTTCATTGGTGCGACCTGCTTCGTACAAGGCGCGCATGACATTGCGGCCAATGCGGCCATAACCATTGATTGCAACTTTAATTGCCATTGAGTTTTCTCCGGAATAAGAGTGAAGGACTTAAGTTGATGAGCGCCATTAGCACTAAAAATAGGCTCGATTGTAGCAAATCCAGGATAACAGCGTCTACCTCAACTCGAATGCCGCATAACCCGCCGGATAAACATCCGTCTTTGCCGGCGCGGACGGGTCACAAAGGCTTGACGACCGCCAGGATGACGATTGCGAATAAAAACAATACCGGGATTTCATTAACCCAGCGAAAAAACACATGCCCATGCCGGTTTCGATCATATTTGAAGTCCAGCAGCCACTTGCCGCAATACAGGTGGTAAACAACCAGCATGGCTAGCAACGCCAGTTTCATATGCAGCCAGAGGCTGGCGGCATATAAGTTCCAGGCATAGCCGGACAGCATCCAGACGCCAAAAATGAACGTGCAAATCATGCCCGGCGTCATGATTCCGAAATAAAGTTTACGCTCCATGACCTTGAAACGTTCGTTACTGATGGCGTCGTCGCTCATGGCGTGATAAACAAACAGCCTGGGCAGATAAAACAGCCCGGCAAACCAGGTTACCATGAAGATCAGATGCAGGGCTTTTAACCAGAGCATAGCGTTTCCTGTAATTGTTCTGCCTGTTTTAGTTTATTCATCCGGCCCTCGACCATGGGAAGCGGAAGACTGTCATTGTTCGGACGCTTTCGGGTGCGGATGGCGGAGCACAAAATACAGGTTCCGGAAATAAATCAGCAAACCCGCCCCCTGGCCCAGAATGAAAACCGGATCTTGCTTATGAATGGAGTAAAGCAGCAATACGATGCCGCCCAGGATGCTGAAATACCAGAACAGAACCGGAATCACGCTCTGCTTTTTACGTTCGCTGACCACCCATTGCACGATAAAGCGGGCGGAAAACAGCCCCTGCCCCAAAAATCCGACCACCAGCCAGATAGTGTTGTTATCCACGCGGCGCCTCCGTAATCACCGGCAGGCTATGCCGCATTTTCAGCCAGACAACGCCTAGCAAATCAATCACGCCAACCATCAGTCTGTCCAGGGTGCCGTATTTGGAAACCCCGAATTTCCTGCGTCTGTGGCTGACATTGACCGAAACCACCCGCCCGCCTGTCATCTGCATCAGGGCCGGCAGAAACCGGTGCATATGATCGAAATAAGGCAAACTCAAAAATTTGTCGCGCCGAAACAGCTTTAGCCCGCAACCGGTATCGGGAGTATGATCATGCAACACCGCCTGACGTACGGCATTGGCGAATTTCGATGAAAATTGCCGCCAGCCGGTATCCTTGCGCTGACGGCGGTAACCGGCCAGCATCCACGGCTGGTCTTCCTGATGTTGCCGCAAAATGGCAAGCAGCCGGGGAATATCGGCAGGATCGTTTTGCCCGTCGCCATCCAGCGTGGCGATCCACGGATATCGGGCCGCGAGCACACCGCTATGAATTGCCCGGCTCTGACCGCAACTTTGCCGGTGTTTCAGCACCCGTAACACCGCATACTGCGGCATGAGCTGCAACAACTTGGCGCTGGTATCATCGAAGCTGCCGTCATCGACATAAATTATCTCGTAAGCATCCAGTCCCGACAAAGCCTGATGAATTTCAAAAACCAGGGTTTCTATATTTTCAGCTTCATTATGGACGGGAACCACTACAGAAATCTTCATAAATCCGAACAGGTAAAAATGATGAATGGTAACAAACCAAAAAAGCTTTTCACAGCGGATTGATCTGCCGATATTGACCGGCAGGCCTGAATACCAGCCAGTATTCGCGATGACCCTGCATAAAAACCGCATCCAGCGGCTTTTCCTTTTCCACGGAAATAAGGAAACCATCCGGGTGCCGGCCGGCCCAGCCGCCGGCTTGCTCCAGGGTCAAAACCGGTAACGGCCACCTCAAACGCCCCAAAAAATTGAATTGCCCTTGATAATTTCCCACATAAGCGCAGGGTACGCCCTGGTCATTATAGGCTTTCAACTGCAATGCGGCGGGCCTGAGATCAAATGCCCGGCCGTTATACTCAAAAAAACACAAGACGCTCAAAAACACGGCCAAAACCACGGCCATGGCGATTACCGCCACGGAGAGCCTGCCGACGATCTTCCAGACTAGCACTATGCCAACGGCTAAGGCCAGCACACTTAGCCCCCATGCCGCCTCCACGGCTCGCGCCCAGTGCAGCGCCGAAAACCAGGGTAGTCCGGGCAGGAAAATCAAAAACAGCCCTACGCCCCCAAAAACAACCGCCAGCATCAGGTCGCCGCGGCTATCGCCGACATGCAGGTCATTAATCAGAATTCTTGCCGCCAGCAGCGCAAAAGCCGGCAACAGCGGAATAAGATAATGAATCTGCTTGCTGCTCAGACAGGAAAAAAGCAGCAGGCCGCTCAACAGCCAAATCAGACAAAAACGCGAACCATTATCATTCATGATTCGAGTGTCCGCCAGTTTTTTCCAGAATCGCGGCCAATAAACCCACGGGAATAAAACGGCCGGTAAAAACAGCAGATACCAGACGAAAGGCCGGACGTGTATTTCTGTCGCCAGGGTGCGATTCGCCACCTGACGCCAGAAAATTGCCTGTGCATACTCTTCTCCGCCCTTGATCGCCGCCGGTATTGCCCAGACCAGCGCTATCGCCATACCAACCGGAATGGCCAGCATCAGGCCGGCAAACCAGCCTGAAGGCATTTCGCCGCGAATCCAGAACCGTATCAGCGCGGCGGTCGGCAGCAAATGCACAAAAATCACCGGGCCTTTCGCCAGCAACCCCAGTCCGGTCGCCACGGCAAGCATGATCCAGCCTTTACGGAAGTGGCCGGCCAGGGACTCGGTCAAACCGAGCATACCCAGCAATACGAAACAGCTCAGCAGGATATCAAACATCGCCGAGGTGGCGAACAGCGACCACAATAAAGTGGCGATTAAAATCCAGGGCGCAAGCAGGGCTACCTCCGCCTGTTGCGGCCAAAGCCTTTCGGCCAGCTTGCGGGTCAGCCACAGATTGATCAGCGCGGCAAGCGGCCCCACCAGCGCCGGCCACCAGGCATTGACGCCAAAAACGCCCCAGCCCAGATGGAACAGCCAGAACAACAGCGGCGGTTTATGGCTATACGCCAGCCCATTCAGATACGGCACCCAGAAATCGCCGCGCAGCCACATTTCCCAGGCCACGCTTAGATAGCGGGTTTCGTCTATCGGCAGAGGCTGACGCAGGAAAACCGTCAAAGTCAGCAGCATCCATAGTGGCGCGATCCCCCATCGGTACATAAGCGTGTTTGACATCTCGAACGCACCGCCCGAAACCAACAAGACTCAGGCGGTAACGACTTGCCAGCGCAAAGACTCTCCGGCCATCAATGGCGTGACGCCGGTTTCGGCTACGCCATAGTCTGCCGGTACGGTCCAGACCTGTTTTTGCAAATGAATTCGGCCGGTATTGCGCGGCAAACCATAAAAATCCGCGCCATAAAAGCTGGCGAAACCTTCCAGCTTATCCAGCGCCCCAGCCTGTTCGAAAACCTGCGCATACATTTCCAGAGCGGCATGAGCGCTGTAACAGCCCGCACAGCCGCAGGCATTTTCTTTCAACGCCGTCGGATGCGGGGCGCTGTCGGTACCCAGAAAAAAGCCGGGATCACCGCTGGTCGCCGCCTGAATCAACGCCTGCCGGTGATGTTCGCGCTTGAGCACAGGCAAACAGTAATAATGTGGACGAATGCCGCCCGCCAGCATGGCGTTGCGGTTAAACAGCAGATGCTGAGGGGTGATGGTCGCCGCGACATGACGGCCTGCCGACTCCACGAACTGAACCGCCTCCCGGGTTGTCGCATGTTCGACCACAATGCGCAATTGCGGAAACCGTCCGCTAATCCGGCAGAGTACGTTATCGATAAAAATCTTTTCGCGATCGAATATATCGTATTCGGTATCGGTAACCTCGCCATGAACCAGCAAGGGCACACCCTGCTCCTCCATGGCGGCGAACAGCGGATAAGCCGCTTCAATATCGGCCACGCCGCTATCGGAATGGGTGGTCGCCCCGGCGGGATACAGCTTGAAAGCGTGAACGTACTCCGATCCGGCGACAGCCAAGACATCGCTGATCCGGGTGTTATCAGTCAGATACAGCGTCATCAGCGGCTGAAATGCCGATTCCGCGGGCAATGCGTGTAAAATCTCTTCCCGGTAGCGCAAAGCCTGCGCTACCGTGGTCACAGGCGGCTTAAGATTCGGCATGATCACAGCCCGGCCAAACTGTCTTGCCGTATGGCCTATTACGCTTTTTAGCAGGCTGCCTGTCCGAACGTGCAAATGACAATCGTCAGGCTGAGTGATAGTTAATCTATCCATAATCTCGGCGTTTCATTAAAATACTCTGTTATTCTATCACCAAGGGCCTTGAAAAATTAAATGCCGGCCCTCAGTAGATTCACTTTAGCTTTATCTGGAGAAGCGGATGCCTATTTACGAATATCAATGCAATGCTTGCGGCCATCAACACGAAGCCCTGCAAAAACTGGGAGCGGAACCTTTGCTGATATGCCCTGCCTGCAATCAGGCCGAATTGAAAAAGAAAATTTCCGCTGCCGGATTCCGCCTGAAAGGCGGCGGCTGGTATGAAACCGATTTCAAAAGCGGCGACAAAAAAAATGTCGCAGGAGACAGTAAAAGCGCTAATAATCAACCTACCGGCGGCTGCGGCGGCAGTTGCGCCTGTCATTAGAAACTGCGCAGGAAAAATCCGGACTGGCAGATGGCAGATGAACCCGGGTTTTCCTGATTTACAGATACAACCCTTCTTATTTTTTCCGAGAAACAACTATGCGTAGCCACAAATGTGGAGAATTGAACAGCCAACACCTTGGTCAAACCGTTGCCCTGTGTGGCTGGGTTCATCGCCGCCGCGATCACGGCGGCGTTATCTTTATCGACCTGCGCGACCGCGCAGGTCTGGTACAGATCGTATTCGATCCCGACGCGGCCGACAGCTTTGCAATTGCTGAAAGCGTCCGTAGCGAATATGTGTTACGCATAGAAGGTGTGGTTCGTGAACGCCCGGAAGGCACGCAAAACGCAAATATGTCCACTGGGCAGATCGAAATACTGGGCAAACACATCGAAGTATTAAACGAATCGGAAACCCCGCCTTTCCCATTGGAAAGCGACATCGAAGTCAATGAGGAAACCCGGTTACGCTTCCGTTATATCGATCTGCGTCGTACAGTGATGCAGGAAAAAATGAAAGTCCGCCGCGATGTGACCCGTTACCTGCGCCAGTATCTGGATGACCATGAGTTTTTCGAAATTGAAACCCCCTACCTGACCAAAGCCACACCGGAAGGCGCCCGCGACTATATCGTTCCGAGCCGCACCCATCAGAACGCTTTTTTTGCCTTGCCGCAATCACCGCAGCTTTATAAACAATTATTGATGATAGCTGGTATGGATCGCTATTATCAGGTGGTACGTTGCTTTCGTGACGAAGATTTGCGGGCTGACCGCCAGCCGGAATTTACCCAGTTGGATATCGAAACCTCGTTCATGACTGAACAGGACATTATGTCCATCATGGAAGAAATGATACGTGGCCTGTTTGCTGACATCATCAATGTCGATCTGGGCGATCAATTCCCGGTCATCAGTTACGAGGAAGCCATGCGCCGCTACGGTTCAGACCGTCCTGACCTGCGCATCCCGCTGGAACTGGTTGATATTGCCGATGAAATGCGCGAAGTCGATTTTAAAGTCTTTTCCGGCCCAGCCAACGATCCAAATGGCCGGGTGGTGGCCCTGCGCCTGCCGGATGGCGGCGATTTAAGCCGCAGCACTATTGATGACTTGACCAAATTCGTCGGCATTTACGGCGCTAGAGGTCTGGCTTACATTAAGGTCAATGATCTGGCCGCCGGTGTAGAGGGTCTGCAATCGCCTATTGTCAAATTTGCCCCCGATGAAGTCTGGGCCAAAGTCATGGAAAAAGTTGGCGCCCAAAACGGCGACCTGATTTTCTTTGGCGCCGACAAGGCGCACATCGTCAATGAAGCCATGGGCGCATTACGGGTCAAACTGGGTCTGGATCGCAATCTGCTGACCGGCGACTGGAAACCTTTATGGGTTGTGGATTTCCCCATGTTCGCCTGGGACGACAAAGCCCAGCGTTTCACGGCCATCCACCATCCGTTTACCGCACCCAGTTGCTCGGTGGATGAATTGAAAGCAGATCCCGGCAAAGCCCTGTCCCGCGCTTACGATCTGGTGCTGAACGGCACAGAGGTCGGCGGCGGCTCCATCCGTATCAACCGTACCGAGATGCAGCAAATTGTGTTTGCGATTCTGGGCATAGGCCACGACGAGGCGCGGGAAAAATTCGGCTTCCTGCTGGACGCCCTGAAATATGGCGCGCCACCGCATGGCGGCATCGCCTTCGGTCTGGATCGTCTGGTCATGCTGATGACCGGAGCCAGTTCCATCCGCGATGTTATCGCTTTCCCGAAAACCCAGACCGCAGCCTGTCCGCTGTTTAACGCCCCTGCGCCGGTCAGCGAGGAACAGTTGAAAGAACTGGGCATACGCTTAAGAAAACCCGATGGCAAGGACGAAAAACAGGATTGATTTTTAACGACAGCCTACAGTGGGGCGCATTTTATGCGCCACAAACCAGCCTTGAAACAGAAAGGAACTGGTTTGTGGATACATGGCGTCTAAAACCCGCCCTACAATTGATTCAGGTTTAAATATGACACCTACCCCTCTTCCTATCCATGATTACGCCCTGCTGAACGAAGCCGAATGCGACGCGCGGATTCAGGCGGCCAAAGCCAGACTGGGCAAACGCTGCATTGTTCTGGGCCATCACTATCAGCGCGACGAGGTATTCAAACATGCCGATATTTACGGCGACTCCTTGAAACTGTCCCGCGAAGCGGCGCAATCCGCAGCCGAATATATCGTGTTTTGCGGCGTGCATTTTATGGCCGAGGTGGCGGATATTTTGTCGCGCCCCGAACAGATCGCCATTCTACCGGATCTGGCCGCCGGCTGTTCGATGGCCGACATGGCCAACAAGATCAAGGTACAGCAATGCTGGAATGAACTGGCGAAAATAATCGATGTGGAAAACCAGGTCACGCCTGTGACCTATATCAATTCCGCCGCCGACCTGAAAGCCTTTTGCGGTCAGCATCAGGGCATAGTCTGCACGTCGTCCAATGCGGAAATAATTCTCAACTGGAGCTTCGCCAGACGCGAAAAAGTGCTATTTTTCCCGGATCAGCATTTAGGCCGCAACACCGGTTACCGGATGGGCATCCCGCTGAAAAAAATGGTGACCTGGGATTTCGACAAACCGCAGGGTGGACTGAGCGAACAGCAAATCCGCGAGGCCGAAATCATTCTGTGGAAAGGCTATTGCTCGGTACATCAGGCGTTTCAGCCCGAACAAATCGACGCCTTTCTGGCCAGATATCCGGAAACCCAAGTCATTTCCCATCCCGAAGCCTGTTTCGAAGTCTGCCGGAAATCGGACTTTATCGGCTCGACCGAAATGATACTCAAAATCGTGCGGGAAGCCGAGGCCAATACCCGCTGGCTGGTGGCGACCGAACTGAATCTGGTCAACCGGCTGCATCAGGAATGCAAAGCGCAGGGCAAAAATATCCATTTCATGGCGCCGACCCTAAGCATGTGCTCCACCATGTTCCGCACTGACCCACAGCATCTGGCCTGGGTACTGGAGAATCTGGCCTTGGGCCATGTGGTCAATCAGGTCTCGGTGCCGCCCGAGCAGGCCGCTCTGGCCAGAAAAGCGCTGGACAATATGCTGCTGGCGTCCTGATTCGCGGACAGCCTCCTAACGTCTTCTGGCGACTTTTTTGGCGGCTTTCGCTTCGCGTATCGCCGCCAACTCCACCATTTCCACGTCTATCATTTCCGGCGTTTCCAGACTGATACGACCTATGACGCCGGCCCGCAATTCCGTCAGAACCAGTTTGGCGGCTTTATCCATATCGATTTGCCGTCCCGCTCTTAAACAGCCGCGTTTTTTTCCGATTGCCTGCAGCAGAGGCAGCGCTTCCTCCGGCAGATCATCCAGTTGGTAACGCTGCTGTATCAGCATTGGATAGGCATGCCGCAAATATTCGACAGCAAACAGGGCGATATCCTCATGCTGAAAAGCCGTATCCTTGATGGCGCCAGTCGCCGCCAGGCGATAGCCGCTGTTCCGGTTTTCCACATTCGGCCATAGCACCCCAGGGGTATCCGACAATACGATATTATTTTTCAGATTGATGCGCTGCTGGTGTTTGGTCACGGCCGGTTCATTGCCGGTCTTGGCCAGGGTGCGTCCGGCAAGAATGTTGATGATGGTCGATTTGCCGACATTGGGGATACCCATGATCATGGTGCGAATGACTTTGCCGGCTTCGGTCTTTTCCGGCAGCATCCTGCTGCATAAGTCTGTGATCAGCCGGATTTTATCCGGCTGGGAGGTGGTAACCGCCAAAGTTTTGACAGCTTGCTCCAGTTCCAGTTGCTGCTGCCATTGCCGGGTGATTTCCGGGTCGGCCAGATCGGTTTTACTCAACACCCTGATGGTTGGTTTATCGCCGCGCAATTCGGCCAGCATCGGATTCTGACTACTGTAAGGAATTCTGGCGTCCAGAATCTCAATCAGCAAATCAATATCCGGCAAAGCCTGCCGAATCTCTTTGCTGGCCTTGTGCATATGGCCAGGGTACCACTGGATCAGCATTTGCGAGACGATACCCTAAGGCAAAAAAGCGCACGCCAATCCAGTTCGCCGCAGAAAATCAAAGCAGATGATCCTGGAGTTTTTTCAAGGTCTCTTTGGCGATATCCATACCGTCGAACGAACCTTTGCCATTCACGACTTTTTGCAGATGCTCTATGGCGTTGGCGGAATCATTGAGTTTGGCGTAAGTCATGCCCAGATGATAGTGGGTAAGCAGGGCGCGCGGCTCAATCTCCAGCACTTTCGACAAAATGTCCCTGGCCTTGCTGTAATTACCCTGTTTATATGCAATCCAGCCGACAGTGTCCATCAGCGCCGGATTATTGGACTTCAGCAACGGCTCAGCCAATTTATCCGCCCGCTCCAGATCCCCCGGCGATTGCGGATATTCAGCCAGATAACTGGCCAGATTATTGACCACCACTACGGATTCCGGATGCAGTTTGTAGGATTCCTCGAACAGGGCCAGCACTTTCCGATGCTCGCCGGCGGCACGGTATATCCGCGCCAGATCCACGACCAATTCCAGAGAGCCTTTGGTTTTTTCTATGCCTTTTGTCAACACGGCAATGGCTGCGTCCTTATTTTTTTGCGCCAGGTCGATAACCGCCAGGCTTCTATAGGGCGCAAACCAATCGGGTTTCAATTCCTCCGTCTTGAGAAACGCCGCCTTCGCCTCGCTGAATTTTTGCTGCACCAGATACACGCCGCCCATCAGATTATAGGCGACCACATGATTGGGCATCTGCTTGACGATGTGCTGCAATTTTTCCAGCGCCTTCTCGGGCTGTTTTAATTCCATATAGCATTTGATCAGTTCATTCAGCGGCTCGATAGCGTCCGGCTTTTTTTGCAAAGCCTGCTGGAAGGCTTCGGCGGCAGGTTCGTATTTTTTTGCCGCCTGATAGCCAAGTCCTGACATATACCAGCCTACTGCGTCCTTGCTATAAAGCTGCTGAATCTGTTTCGCAACATCCTGGGCTTTATCCCATTGTTTTTCGGCCAGCGCAATTTTAAACATGGCTTCCTGACCCTTTAAACTGTCTGGATAGTTTTTCAGCAGATTTTCTATCTGCTGTTTGGCCTGATCTTTTTGGCCGACTTTCATATACAAACCGGCGAGATCCAGCCATGCAGCCTCATCCTTCGGCGCCGCGGCAACCACTTTCTCCAGATTCTCCTTGGCCAGAGTGTCTTCATTATTCATCATGTGCGCGGCGGCCAGCATTTTCAGAACCGCAATATTATTGGGCTGGTCAACCAGCACCGAGCGAAAATCGGCAATCGCTTCAGGGGCTTTATGATCCATCAATGCGAACTCGCCGCGCAGGGACAGACCATCATTATCGCGCGGATTGGCTTCCAGCACTTCCTTGACCAGCGCCTTGGCTTCATCCATGCGCCGGGTCAGCACATAAATCGCCGCCAGTTTGTCCCGCGCCCGGATGCCGGCAGGGCCAAGCTTATCCTGCTCCACAACCTCCTTCAAAGTTTGTTCCGCGCCCGCCGCATCCTTTTTGGACATCTGCAAATTGGCAAGCTTGAATTTCAGATCGTAAGCTTGCGGATTTTTCTCCACCATGGGCAATAATTCGGCAATCGCCATGTCCGGACTCCGCTTCTCCACCAGAAAATCAATCAGATTGGTTTTGGCGGTTTCGTTATCCGGCAGTTTTTGCACGGCTTCGCGCAAGGTGGCTTCAGCTTTATCGACCTGATTGGTCGCCACCTGAAACAAAGCCAGACTTTTATAATGCTGAACATCATCGGGATCCACCTTGATGATGGTGGCCAGGGTTGCTTCCGCTTCGGGCAACATGTGCTTGCGCACATAAAAACCGCCCAGCATGGAAAGCAACTGGGTATTTTCAGGATGTTTGTCAATGGCGGCTTTCAACAGCTCAATAGCCTGATCCAGCTTGTTCAGTTTGGCGTAGATGCTGCCCTGCATCAAAATGGCCTGTATATCGTCAGGGTTGATTTGCAGCGCCTTCTCGATCGTGACGATGGCCGAATCGTTATCATTCTTGGAAGACTGCACACCCGCTTTCAACACCAGCGCCTCGACATTGTCGGGCTGTTTTTCCAACGCCTCATCGACCATTTTTTCCGCCTGATCGACGTGGTGGCTCATCAGCATGATCTGTCCGACTCGAATCCGCGCCATCACATTTGCCGGATCCTGATTCACCACCAGACTGTATTCTCTGAATGCGGCCTCCAGTTTGCCCTGTTTGCTGAGCACCTCGCCAATCAGAAAATGATTTTCCCAGTCTTTAGGATCAATCTGCTGTACGTTTCTAAACGCCAGACTGGCTTTATCGTAATCGCCCGCCTGCAGATACTGCCTGCCTTCTTCCTTGTACTTGGCCTTACGCTCTTCGGGGCCATTACAAGCCGTCATGCCGATCGTTAATATAGCAATGCCCAGATTTCTCAAAATAATTTGTTTAGTCTTCATATCTATCTCAGTACTGCCTGCGTTGGGTTAATTTACCGGTTGGGGTTTTATCTTTTTTGCTGCATCATACGAGTTGCTTCCGAATACCCCGCCTATCGGCCGGAACAGCCTGCGGCCATTACCAAACCGATGCTCAGCCACCAGCTTAATCGAACATATTCAGAAATCTTTTGCCATAACAACGACCAGCCTGACTGGCGTAAAAATCATGTCTATAGGGGGAATCCTAGGGCAAAGCCTTGCCGGGGTATTATACAACTTTCAAAAAAAGCCTATTCATCACCCTTTCTTTTAAGCTAAAAACACCCCCAAGCAGTTTATTTTACAATAGACGCCGATTATGCAGGTAATTTAAAACATCGGCTTGCAACCGGCCATCCGGCATTTCCACTGCAAAACCAGGCCGGCGGAACGCATTTCCCGGACAGCCCATCAGTTATCCCCGACAATGATGTCGGTCAGTAAAATACGTTCTGCGTCCAGTCTTAACGCAAATGTCTTGCAAAGCAGACCGGTATCAAAATCGTGGTATCGCTCGGAGGTCACAATGCGTCCGCAATCGCCCAAGCTTTCCAGCGCGACCAACTGGAAGAAGTAAGGCCGCCACGACCAGTTGAAACCGATTTTTCTGGGATCAGTAAACCACTGATTTTCATTGAAATTAAAGTTTGGAGAAATCTGCCTTCCCGCATTGTCGCATAAATAGAAGCGTACGATATTGCTTTGGCTAAAGTTCCATTTTGCTAGTTCGTTAAGATTGAAATCCGTTTGCAGCACATCCTTGAGCCTGTAGATTAGCGCCTTGGTAATATTGATGGCGCAGATGTTTTTTTGCACCTTGCTGACGGTGTTTTTAAAGAATTTGTTTCTTAAGGAACTAATATGCTGCTCGTACAGGGTCGGAGCCTTGAATTCAGCTTCCGCCGCAGAAAACAGATAACCCTGCATGAATTGCGCGCCGCAGCTAAGCCCGAATAAAAACTCGGCATCGCTTTCCACGCCTTCGCATATAATCTGGCAGCCGGTACGCTTCCCCAACCGGGTCAGCATGTGTACGATGTCGCCGGCTATGCCGCCCTTGCTGGCCTTTTTAAACAATTGCATATCGATCTTGATAATGTCTGGATGTATGGCCATGACTCTTTCAAGCTGTGAGGAACCGGAACCGAAATCATCCAGCGCCACACGCAAGCCCTGTTTCCGGTAGCGCTTGACAATCTCGCGCAATTTGCCCGGATTGGCGTGGTCGTCGGTAATTTCGACAATCACCCGCTGCCGGTCAATATTGAGTTCATCCAGCATTCTCAAGGTTGGCAGCGCATTCAATTGCCGCAAGTTATCAATCCATGCCGCAGAAATATTGATCGCCAGATAGCAGCTGTCCTTGAGCTCTGAAAATTTTTGCAAGGCCTGCCACCGCACCTGCCTATCCAGCTCGGTACGCTGCCTGGCGTCCAGTTTTGGCGATGAAAACAAATGTCCGGCGGAAATGACGCGATTATTGATGTCTAGTTGTCTGGCCTGCGCTTCATAGCCAACGATTCTGCCGCTGGCGACACTGATTATCGGTTGAAAATAAGGAAATAAATGCAATTTTTCTTCCATTCGCGTTAAATTCTCATTAGACGGCTTTACAAACCAGCATTGAAAGGAAGTATATCCCAATAGTCCCCGGCAAATTCGCATGCCGGCCGATAAATCTAAAAAAAATGTCCGCTTGTTTTATGGTTCTGGCAAAAATTGTCGATAAACAATAGAATGCATCTTTTAACATGTAATCGAAGGCTGGCTAGAATGGACAGGCCAAAATGAAATCAGCTCAACAGTCCGATCTTGAGCGTGCTTTAAAACTCTGCAAGGGTGCTTTTCTATATGCTGCGTGGTTCAGCATGGTCATCAATCTGCTGATGCTGGCGCCTTCGATTTACATGCTGCAGATTTACGACAGAGTGGTAGCTACCGGCAATCAATCGACGCTATTGATGCTGACCCTGATAATTTTTGTGCTCTTCGCCACAATGGGCATTCTGGAGTGGGTCAGATCACAGATTCTGGTGCGGGTCAGCACCCGTCTCGAAACCTTGCTGAATGAAAGAATTTTTGGCATCGCCTATAAACAGTCCCTCTATTCAGGCGGTCAGCGCATCACGGGTCAGGCGCTGGACGACCTGACCGGCCTGCGGCAGTTTTTGACCGGTAACGGTCTGTTCGCCTTTTTCGATGCGCCGTGGATGCCTTTTTATATCGCCCTGATGTTTATCTTTCATGCCTGGTATGGCTGGTTTTCGGTGTTTACCGCCATTATTCTGGTTCTGATCGCCGTCGCCAATGAACAGGCTACCGGCAACATGCTGGCCGAAGCCAATAAAGTGGCCGCCGCCGGCCGCGCCCAAGTCAACAAAAATCTGCGTAACGCGGAAGTAATCGAGGCCATGGGCATGCTGCGCAGCGTTCGCGAGCGCTGGATATCGACCAACAATCAGGTTCTGGTTTTACAATCCGTTGTCAGCTCCAGGGCGGGCTTGATCTCGGCCATCTCCAAAATCGTCCGTCTGACCTCGCAATCGCTGATTCTGGGACTGGGCGCCTATCTGGTCATCGAACGGGAAATCAGCCCGGGCATGATGATAGCCGGCTCCATTCTGCTAGGCCGGGCGCTGGCCCCGATCGACCTGATGATCGCCACCTGGAAAGGTTTTATCAATGCCAGGGGCCAATATCAGCGCCTTCAGGAACTTTTGTTAAATATTCCTGCCGAAACGGAGAGAATGCGCCTGCCAGTGCCAACTGGCAGACTGCAACTGGAAAATGTTCACATCGTACCCCCAGGATCGAAAACCGCAGTGATTAAAGACCTGAGCCTGATAATCGAAAGCGGCGATATTGTCGGGGTGTTAGGCCCCAGCGGCGCAGGCAAATCCACCCTATCCCGGGCCCTGCTGGGTATCTGGCCCACATCCTCCGGCAAAATTCGTCTGGACGGAGCTGATGTGTTTACCTGGAACCGTGATGACCTTGGGCCGTATATAGGCTACCTGCCCCAGGACATCGAGCTGTTTGAAGGCACCATAAGCGAGAACATTGCCCGTTTTGGGGAAATCGAGCCTGAAAAAGTCGTGACTGCCGCCAGAATGGCGGGCGTCCATGATCTGATTCTGCGCCTGCCCGACGGTTATGACACGGTCATCGGCGCAACAGGCGGGGTGCTGTCGGGCGGGCAAAGACAGCGGATCGGTCTGGCCCGAGCCCTCTACGGCAATCCGGCGCTGGTGATACTGGATGAACCCAACTCCAACCTGGACGAACAGGGCGAACAGGCTCTGGCCAACGCCATTCAGCATTTAAAACAGAATCGGGTTACCGTAATCGTGGTGACCCATCGCAACAACATCCTTTCCCGAGTAGACAAACTGTTAATTCTTGAAGACGGCACACTGGTGGTTTATGGGCCAAAAGATCAGGTCATCGCCCACTTGCAAGCCAAAGCCCAGCCCCAGACCCGAGCAGCCAGCCTTTAATCCATGCCAATATCCAGTTCGTCCAGACAGGAAAAATCTTCCACTTCCATTTCGGCGCCGACCGATGACAAAAGTTTTCGCATCATCGGCCTGCTGGTGTTGCTGGTCACTTTCGGCATATTCGGCGTCTGGGCCTGCGTGGCGCCCATTGCCGGCGCGGCGGTCGCGCCCGGCTATATAGTGGTCAAATCCCATAAAAAGGCTGTACAGCATCTGGATGGCGGCATCGTCAGCCGCCTGTATGTCAAGGATGGCGATCTGGTCAGGGAAGGCGATTTGCTGCTGGTGCTTGACGGTTCCGAAAACAAGGCGCTGCTGGAGATGGCCCGCGGTCAGTACATCAGTCTGGCCGCGCAAGTGGCGCGTCTTGAAGCAGAACGCGACCATCGAAACGCCATTTCATTTCCAGACAGCCTCGATGACCTGACGGACAGTCGGGTACTCGAAGCCCGGCAAACGGAACAGCAGATTTTTAGAACCCGCAAAAACGCCCATGATGGCGAGATAGCGGTATTAAAACAGCAGATTGGCCAGTTACAATCCAAAATCGAAGGCTTGAAGGCGCAACGCCATAGCAAACAGGAACTGGCCGCATCCTACGGCGAAGAAGCAAAAGATCTTGAAGCGCTGCTGGCGGAAGGCTTTGCCGACAAACTGCGGCTCCGGGAAATTCAGCGCAACCATGCCAGCAATCTAGGCGAAATAGCTGCTATCGGCTCCGAAATCGCCAGTACCGAAATTCATGTCGGCGAAACCCGCCTGCAAATTTTGCAACTGGACAAAAAATTCCAGGAGGATGTGGCCGGCAAGCTGAGCGAAGCGCAATCGAAATTATTCGAGGTTAACCAGCACCTGTCAGCATCCAGGGACAAAGTCAGCCGGATCGAAATCAAGGCGCCTGTTTCCGGGCGGGTCATGGGGCTGGCGATACATACCATAGGCGGCGTGGTTTCGCCAGGCAGCACAATACTGGAAATCGTGCCGCAACAGGAAGATCTGGTGATCGACGCCCAGGTTTCCACCATGGACATAGACCGGGTTAGCGTGGGCATGATAGCCGAAGTCAGGCTGACGGTATTCAAACAGGCGGTCACACCCATCATTGAAGGCAAAGTCACCAGCCTGTCGGCCGACCGAATCGTGGACGAAAAGACCGGCAACCAATATTATCAGGCCCGGATCGAACTGACGCCGGAAAGCCTGAAAAAAATGTCGCATCTGGAACTGGTGCCGGGGATGCCGGTTGAAGTCATGATCAAAACCGGCGAAAGAACTCTGTTTGCCTATCTGAGCAAACCGATCAGCAATGCCTTTGCCCGCGCCTTTATCGAGGATTGATGTTGATGACTAGACGCCGGACAGCCGGTCTGCTGATACTGTTGGACTTAAGCGGTGCGGCCTATGCCGAGAACCTGCTGGATGTTTACCAACTGGCCTACCAATCGGCGCCGCAACTGAAAGCCGCCGGCTTCAAGGTCGATGTCGGCAGCGCCGAAAGCGGACAGGCCCTAGGGCAAATGCTGCCACAAATAAGCGGCACCGCAAACTGGTCTACAAACAAACTGCAACAGCCTGGTTTTATTCAGGAGAACTATGGCGGTACCCGATATTTTGTGTCGCTGACGCAAACCATCATGGATTTCGGCAAATTCTGGGAATGGCAGCGTACTCGGGAGCAAGCCAAACAATATGACGCCGAACACCTGGAAGCCCAGCAGAACCTGATGGTGGAGGTGGTTAAACGCTATTTTGCGATCCTGGACGCCCAGGATCAGTTACATCTGCTCGGACATGAGAAACAGATTACCGAAAACCATCTGTTGCAAATCAACCAGCAGTTTGCAAAACAAATGGCGAAAATCACCGATGTGTATGCCATCGAAGCCCAGCTTGATCAGATTAAAGCCGATGAAATCGAAGCCGAAAGCGCACTACTGACCACAAATGAAAGCCTTCGGGAATTGACCGATAATCCGTCCATGGTGCTGCAGGGCTTACGGGACAACATCGAATTCAGGGAACTGGAAGGCAATCTGGACGACTGGATCGAGGTCGCCAAAAGCGAAAACCCGACCCTGGCCGCCCAGCGGCTGGCCATTAATGTGGCCAGCGATAATGTCAGCGTGCAAAAAGCCAAGTATTTGCCGGTCGTCGACCTGCAATTGTATTACTACGACACCAATACCGGTTATCAGAGCATACGGATCAATGAAACCAAAACCCAGGTGGCGGCCGTCAATGTCACCGTGCCGATTTTCAGCGGCGGCACCACCACCCAGCGGGTAAACGAGGCGCAAAGCACGCTGGGCATTAAACGCCAGGAAAATGAAGCCAAAATCCGGGCCATCACCAAAGAAACCAGCGAAGCGTTCACGCTATCCAACGCCAATGTCCGTCGGATTCGCGCCTCTCAAAAAGCCCTGGAATCGGCCGTTAAATCCCGCGAAGCCATGCAGAGCGGTTTTAGATACGGGGTGAATACCATGCGCGACGTACTGGATGCGCAACGCGCTGAATACAAGGCCAGACGCGATCTGGTCAAATCCAGATACAACTATATCGCCAACCGTATCCGTTTTCTAAAGGCGATAGGCACGCTCAACGAAGAAAACCTGCTGGAAGTCAACGAGTTTCTACAACCCTAGGGCTGAATCGCCCGGCAATAAAAAAGGCGGAAACGACCTGTGCCGTTTCCGCCTTTTTTTGCATGTCTTGCCCGGGTAAACCCGGGCAAGACTTCAGAGCAGACCCTTAGCTGGTGATCGACAGATGGCCGGAAACATCGCTAATGCCGCCGATAGAAGTCACCCCAACCAGATGGATGACAGTGCTGTTGGCGTCCACACTGCCGGCCTTGTTGTGGCCGTCGGAGATAAACAGGTACTCGTCGCCGGTACCCTTGACCTGGAAGAACGCGAAATCGCCAGCTGTATCGCCGCCATTATGAACCAACGAATTGACGATTTGCACCAGAGCCTGATGCACGTTATTGACGGTACCCGCGAAGCTGGCGACGCCGGTGGTGGCGTTAATCGAAGCATCGGTTTTGGTGGCCGCCGAGCTGGAACCGCCAATAACCAGCGCCGAGGAGTAATCGATCACGTCGCCGCCGCTGGCTGCCACTTTGAAACCCATGATGCTATCCATGTTGGATGCCTTGCTGTCGCCGGCCGCATAAACAAAAGTATCGACGCCGCTGCCGGCCGTGAGGTTATCGCCGCCCTTGCCGCTATATATGGTGTCGTTACCCGCACCGGCAACAATGGTGTCATGGCCATGGCCGGCATAAAAGGTATCATTACCTGTCGCCGTACCGGTCAGCTTTGCCGAGCCGCCGGTGTTGGTGATGGTAAACCCATTGCCCGAGGCCACTGCATGCAGATCGACCGCATGGCCTTTGGTGGTCAGCATGGCTGTACCGGCGTTATCGGTCGCAGAGGTCGCCGTCCAGGCCGAGACGATAGTCGCATTGACGGTAGCGCCACTGGACACCTGCAGCACATCCGCGCCTTTGCCCAGATCGGTGATGGTTTCGACGCCAGTCATGATCTTGTAGGTATCCCCGCCATTGCCGCCGGTAATGGTGTCGCCTGTGGCGCCCATGATGGTGTCAGAAGCAGAGGCTGTACCTATCAGCGTGGTGTTGCCGACACTGTCGTCTATGGTATAGCCATTGCCTTTATGAATCGCACTCAGATTGACCATATAACCACTGGTGTCCAGAGTGGCTGTTCCCATATTCATTGAGGCCGAAGTGGCTTTCCAGCCTGAGGAATAGATGGTGGCCGTGGCTGAAGCGCCTGCCGCCACGGACAAGACATCCTTGCCGTCGCCCAGGCCTGTAATGCTGTCTGCGCCGGCAGCGGCGATAAACGTGTCCGCACCTGCGCCGCCGATTAACTGGTCACCGCTGCCGCCGCCGCTGATGGTGTCGGCCAACGTGGCGGAACCGGTCAGCGTCGCGCCGCCCACCGTATCCTGCAGGATATATTTGCCTTTGGTCATGGCGCTGACATCGACCGAATAACCGTTGGCGTTGATGATGGCTTTACCGTTGTTGGCCAGATTGGAACTGGTTGCGGTATAGGCGGATATAATGGTCGCGGTGGCGGTGGCGCCGCCGGCAATGGTCAGATTGTCGCCATTGTTCAGGTGGGTCAAGGTTTCCGAACCTCTGACCGTGATCGAATTCCCGCTGCCGCCGCCGCCGTTAATGGTGTCGCCATTGGCGCCGATGATGGTGGTTGAACCGCCTGCACTGCCTGTCAAGGTGGTGTGGCCGGTGGTATCGATAATCGTAAAACCGTGGCCCGCGGTGACGTTGCTCAGATCAACGAGGTGGCCGTGGGTAGTGATAATGGCTGTACCCAGATTCTCGCTGCCCGAGGCGGCGACAAAACCGGTGGAGGCGACGTTAATCTTGGCGACAGTGCCGCCGCCTGCAACATACAACGTATCGACGCCCTGACCGATTGAAGTGATGGTGGTGGTGCTGCCGCCGCCGATATACAACAGATCCGTGCCGGTACCGACCGTTACGGTATCATTGCCGGCGGCCATGATATAGATGTTATCGTTACCGTTGCCGTCTTTCAGCACATTATTGCCTGTGCCGTTAACGGTGAGGTTATCGTCGCCATTACCGCCGATCAGGGTATTGTTGCCGCCCTTCTGGGTATAGATGCCGTCGGTTGGCGTTCCGCTAGCACTGGCGGAGTATAGGAAGTTATTGCCGACTGTGCTGCCTATGATCTTGTCATTGCCGCTGCCGCCGTACAATTTATTCTGTCCGGTGCTTTTGGCAAAATTGATGGTGTCGGCGTTACTGTCGCCGTTGACGATGTAATCGGTAGCCGTATCGATAGTAGTACTGACGCCGTTAATCTTATATTTACTGCCGGCGGTAATGCTGTCAGCGCCTTTGGCCAGCGTGATCGAGTTATTTAAAGCCATGCGAATCTCCTATTTCTGCTGATAATTAAATTGATTTGGCTTGGTTGCGGCGCTGACGACCGAAACCCATCAGACCGGCCAGGCCGGATGCAAACAGCACCGCCGGCATGGGCAGCGGCACGGACGCTAAAGACTCGACATTCGCCATACTGGTCGGCGCAAAGGTACCGGTCGCGAATTGCGAGATCAAACCGCTCAACACCCCGAATCCCGTGTAAACCCCACCCTGATTGAACAGATAAATGGCGTCGCCGGCGGAACCGCCGGTGAACGGCGACTGGCTGGACCAGGCCGATGCCAAAAATTCGGTCGAGAAACCGATAGTCGCCTGACTGGCGTCATAACCGAAACCGGTCAGATTCGCAGAATAAAGATTGGTATAACCGGTGGAGGCCGAAACGCCATAGAGGCTTGCGAGTTCGGTATTCAGACTGCCGGTGATGGTCAGCATACTGCCCGTCGTTATAAAATTGCCGCTGCTGTCGAAATTGGCTGTCAACATGTAGTTGGCATTGGTGACCGTATCCACCGTGGTAGCCCCCGGCAGATAAAAAGCCGAATTACCGGTACCCGAAACGGTCAAAGTCCAGCCGGTGCCGCTTTTGGTGAAACTGCCAGTCAAACCCGACTGGTCGAAACTGAAGTCCGCCGCCACCGGCGTGCCAAGATTGCTGTTCGCAGACGATAAAAGTGGATTGAAATTTGGAATCACATCCGCTGTCGCCGCCTTACCCGTCGCCAATAAAAGCACTGACATTGCAATAATTTTATTATATCTCATAATCCTTAAACCCTTAAAAATTAAAAAAATTAAAAACCGTCGTATGCAATTAAACGCATTGCACAAGAACAAAACCTGAGAGAACTAATTTCTGACCGATGCCGGTTTCATCCTGTATTGCCACTCCCCGCCACCCATCATTGTTTCAACAAACAAATCTATTGAATGCATTCGGCTCAACCTCCCCCACCAAACACACTAAATCCACAAGCAGTACCGCAATATCATGGTCTGCCGGACTTTTCATGCCCTTCATTCCGAGGATTGGCCAATTAGGCTCAGCTTTTCGTCTGTACACACAGATAGCCGACGTCCTTATCCACACCCCCCTAATCTGCTGCGAAAACACCTATTACTAGCCTGGACAAAAAACGACCAGACGGATCAAGCGAGATTTTCGATCATCATTCGCACTTAACGCTGCCGTCTAGCATCCGCCCCGTTCGCCGCCGGACAAACGACACATTCTCTGACTCGGACTATATTACAACTTAATTACGATATGATTACATCTATATTAATTTTATGTTACAGCTTTAAAAAACGTACTATGAACGTACGGCATATTTCATTTTCCATCTATCCGGTCGCCACCAGTCGGCATTGAATGCCGCGACATTCGCTATCTGCGCCCTGTCCGATCAAAAACGTTTCCCGGTTTATGCAGCAGACTGCTGCTGCGGATTCGACTTGATACCGAGCGAAACGGCAATTTCGTGCGCCTTGCCATACCGGCCTTTGATGATGCCATTCAGAACCAACGATACTTCGCGAGGCGTATAGCCGCGATCTCTCGCCCAGCCAGAAATAGTGATGCCTCTGGCTTGAAATTCAGCCTTGATTTGTTCCGGTGATTTGATTGATCCCATAAATATCCCCTTTAATGCTTGTCATATGTTGTATTGCCTTTATACATAACTTGTACTGTTCTTATGCAGTGTTTGTACGCAACTTATTATGGTAATCATTGTG
This sequence comes from Methylococcales bacterium, assembly GCA_028707085.1. GTDB lineage: Bacteria > Pseudomonadota > Gammaproteobacteria > Methylococcales > Methylomonadaceae > Methylomonas. The sequence continues at coordinate 31,292 of JAQTUW010000002.1, forward strand.
ACGGCTGTCAACTTTATTCTTTACTTACCTTTGAATTTATTTTGGAATTTGTAATACATGGAGAATGTGCCGCACACCAAATTAAACATTGTTTAGTATTGGAATATCCGGATTAGCTCGTATATCACGACAATAATCCGGCGATTAACGCGACTTTAACTTGCAAACAACTGAGAGCGTAGCGCATTGCCGGCCCTGTTTTGAGGAAATTCTGTTATGACAGCGGATTGCCCAGCCTGGATGCCGGGCTAAAACATGGACTTGTTCACGGCGGCCAGCCCGAAAAACACGACGCCAAAGCGGACAAGCCCGGCAACAGAAACGCCCGAACCGCCACCGGCCGTCAGGTCAGCTCAGACTAGCCAGGATAAACACCCCCCACAGCACGACGACTACCGTTATTTCTTCAATCATACCAGCTAGCGCCTGCCGGTCGGTTCTAGCCATCATGGCTATCTGATTAGCTTTTTGGTCACGCATATGAACAGAATGGGACGTCATGATTCTCTCCTATTAATGATTGGTCTATCGTATCCGCACTGCAAATACCGGCTTTTTAATCCCCCGGCCTTCCCGCGTCGGCGGAAGGGGCAAAGCCGCCAGGATTTGGGGTGCGATGAATGTAACTGCGCATCTGCCCTACCAGCACGCCCTGAATCTCCACTTGCTGCGGCTGATAGCGCAGAGCCTGCATTTTGGAGTTGGCGGGAATCAGTAGGGTTTCATGCGGGTATTGCTCAATAAATTTTAGGGTCGCTTCGGCCTTATCGATTAAAGCCACCACAATTTCGCCATTGCGCGCATGGCTACGCTGCTCTATGACCACCCAGTCGCCATCGAGAATACCTTCCTCGCACATGGAATCGCCTTTCACTTTGAGCACATAACAGGGCTTATCGGTCTTGATCTGTTCCGGGATCGCCAGATAACTGATATTCTCTATGGCTTCGATCGGCCGTCCGGCGGCTATGCTGCCGACAAACGGCAGCCCGCCTGCGGATTGCGGATCGGCCGCCCAGTCCTTTGCCTGCTGACTCAGGCGAATTCCGCGCTGCTTACGTTCGGGCGGCTCAACCAGTTGCGCGTCTATCAGCGCCTTGATTTGATGATGCATGGAACCACGTGACTTCAAACCCATGGCCGCACATAATTCCTCCAGCGTTGGCGGATGAGGGAAACATGCCTGATTATTAAGCAGGAAATCTAGAATTTCCTGTTGTTTGCGCGTTAAATTATGCATACTTGTTCCTTATTGGTTCTTAATAACCATAGCATAAGTTCAAGATTAGAACAACAATAGAACAAAAAAATCGCACCTCGTTTTTGATTTAAGGGGAACCCGGAAAAACCGGGCCTTTGCGCTTCGCCTTACCCGGCGCAAACGGCAGACTACCGTTCGACAAAAGCCGTCGCTCACACAGGACTTGCCGAAGTGTGGTTTTTTCCGGCGCATGCGGCATCTTATCCGTGAGTACAGCCTATACACTAAGGTATAATCGGCATTGCAAATCAAGCTCAATCAATGATGCTTAATTAGGCGTGTAACAATTGATCTCATTATTAAATTTAAAAACACCAAAAAGAGGGGAGTCATATGAATTGGTTATACATTATGCTGGCTTTGGCAGTAGCGATCGGAGTTGTGATTTTTTTTATTGCACAGAAACAGAAACAACATCAGGCAATCAATACAGGCGCCATTAATCCTGTAAAGCCCTTGCCTGAAACGGCATCGGCCGCCGTAAGCGAAATACCGGCCCCGACGCAGGAAAGCGCGGTTAGCTACGAAGCAAGTGCTGAAGCCGATATTACCGAAACCCCTGTGGCCTGCGTAGAAGAAGATGCCACCGACGAAGCGCAGATTGAAATCGAAACTGCCGGAGAAACAATTGCAACTGAAGCGCCGTTGGCAAACGAAGCCACCGAAGTCGCCATTGCCGCAGAATCACAGGTTGAAATCACAGCGGTTGCCGCCGAAACGCCTGCGAAAACTGAAGCTGTCGCGGAATCGGCAAAACCGGCCGCAGAAACAGCCGCCGGCGAGAAGGGTGAAACGCTTCCCGAAGACTCTGTGCTCAGACGCCATTACCTAAGCGCACGTCAGGCGGAAAAAGCAGCCATAACCAATCCTTACCCGACCGATTCCGTGTTGCGCCGCCATAATTCAAGCAAATTATAAAACCTGTTTTTGCCGCAAATCACCGGATTTGCGGCAAAAAGCCGCATGTCTTCAACAGATGGAACCCGTCAGCATCAACGCCGAAAACCTGATGACTTCGGCCTGTTTTGACCGCTTTCATCCAGGGCGGCAGTGGGTTTGCTCTTATTTTTTAATGGCTCTGGCAAAGGCGTCGCTCATTGAATTTTGCGCCACGAATTGCGACTTGAGCTTTTGAGCGGGCTTTTGCGGCTTTTCGTTGCGAACAGCGTTATCCTGATCGACATTTTTCTTCATGCTCAAGGAAATGCGCTGCCGGCTGACATCGATTTCCAGCACCCGGACTTTCACCATATCGCCGGCTTTGACCACGTCTCGCGGATCCTTGACGAAATCATCCGCCAGATGTGAAATATGCACCAAGCCGTCCTGATGCACCCCAATATCCACAAAGGCCCCAAAATTGGCGACATTGGTCACCACGCCTTCCAGCATCATGCCGATCTGCAGGTCGGTAATCTTTTCCACGCCTTCCCTGAACTGTACGCTCTTAAATTCCGGACGCGGATCCCGGCCCGGTTTTTCCAGTTCCTGCAGAATATCCGTGACCGTCGGCAAACCGAACTTGTCGCAGGTGAAACTGGCGGGATTCAGGCTGCGCAAAAACCGGCTTTGCCCGATCAGATCGCGAATCGATTTGCCGGTGTCATCAAGGATGGCGTTGACTACCGGATAGGCTTCAGGATGTACCGAGGATGCATCCAGCGGATTGTCGCCGTTCATGATGCGCAAAAAACCTGCCGCCTGCTCATAAGCCTTGTCGCCCAGCCGCGGCACTTTTTTAAGCTGGTCGCGATTGCTGAACGGCCCGTTGCTATCGCGAAAAGCCACGATGTTTTCGCTGATGCCGGCGGATAAACCCGAAACCTGTTTCAAAAGCGCCACCGAAGCGGTATTGACGTCCACACCGACGGCGTTGACGCAATCTTCCACCACATTATCGAGCATCCGGGCAAGCTGCGCCTGATTGACATCGTGCTGATACTGGCCGACGCCTATGGATTTGGGGTCAATTTTTACCAGTTCCGCCAAAGGATCCTGCAGACGGCGGGCTATCGATACCGCGCCGCGCAACGACACGTCCATATCCGGAAACTCCCTGGCCGCCAGCTCCGATGCGGAATAAACCGAAGCCCCCGCTTCCGAAACCATGATTTTATTGATCCGCAGATCCTGATGCTGTTTCTGCAAATCATTTATAAGCTGATCGGTTTCCCGTGACCCAGTGCCATTGCCGATACTCACCAGATCGACCTGATGCCGGCGGATCAGGCCGGCCAGCGTCGCGATGGACTGATCCCACTGATTTCTGGGCGGATGCGGATAGATGGTGTCGGTGGTCAGGACTTTGCCTGTCGCATCGACAACCGCCACCTTGACCCCGGTACGAATGCCGGGATCCAGGCCCATGGTCGCTCTGGGGCCGGCCGGAGCGGCCAGCAGCAAGTCGCGCAAATTACTGGCGAACACCCGAATCGCCTCCTGTTCCGCGGCTTCGCGCAAACGCTGCTTCAAATCCAGATCAATCCGGGTAAAAAGCTTTATTTTCCATGCGTAGCGGGCTGTCTCCGCCAGCCAGGCATCAGCCGGCCGGCCGGCGTCCATCACCTGCAAATAGCGGGCAAGCAGTTGCGAACAGAGCTGATGCTCTTCCTGATCCTGCTCGGCCGGTTTCAGGGTCAGAGCCAGCAAATCCTCATTACGCCCGCGAAACAGGGCAAGCGCCCTGTGCGAGGGTATTTTATTTATGGCTTCGCGGTAATCAAAATAATCCTGAAATTTGGCGGCCTCCTGCTGTTTGCCGCTCACCACGCTCGCCTGAAGTATGCCCTTGCGCCAGATGCGTTCGCGAAATTCGGCCAGCAATTCCGCGTCTTCTGCAATCCGCTCCATAATAATCTGCCGGGCGCCATCCAGCGCCGATGCCGCGTCGTTTACGCCTTTATCGGCATTGATATAGGCAATGGCGGCCTGTTCCGGCAGCAGATCGCGATTGGCCAGCAGCGCGTCCGCCAAGGGCTCCAGCCCGGCCTCACGGGCAATTTGCGCCCGGGTGCGACGCTTTGGCTTATAGGGCAGATACAGGTCTTCCAGCAGAGTTTTGGTATCGGCGGCCAGAATACTTTGCTCCAGCTCGGCTGTCAGCTTGCCCTGAACACGGATGCTGTCCAGTATGCTGGCCCGCCGCGCATTGAGTTCCCGTAGGTAAACCAGCCGTTCCTCCAGTTTCCGAAGCTGGGTATCGTCCAGCCCCCCGGTCATTTCCTTACGGTAACGAGCAATAAAAGGGACGGTAGCCCCTTCATCCAGCAAGGCTACGGCAGCAGCGACCTGCTGGTTTCTGACTGAGAGTTCTTCGGCAATACGTTGAATAAGATCCATTTTTTACGCTAAATTTTGTATGGTTTGCAGATCAGGCTTCGGCTTTCCGAGCCAGGCCATGCTCCCGGCGGGAGAGGAATCGACCGTGTCGGAAATTTGATGTCCGCTGGGATAGAGTTTGCTAAAGAAGCCTATTCTACCAGTACAGCAGGCGATGTGAGTGGCGGGAAACCGGGTTTGGTCTCGTCCATAAACAAAAAAGCCACCATCCGCACGAACGGATGATGGCTAAATCGTACTGCTAAGCTATTATTTTGCTTGGCTTAAGATGTCATTATTGAAATCTTTCTTTTTAGCCAGAACTTGCGCTTCAGCTTGTGGAGTGGTTTGAGCGCTGTATTGCAGATGTTTGGTTTCGTCTTTTTTCAGCATGAAAACGCCGACGATCGCAACCAGGGTTACCGCAATAACAACTGTTAAGGTATTATCTTTTTCTTGTTCAGCCATTGTCTTAATCCTCTTTTGATTGTTGTAATAATAAACCCTACTAGAGGGAGCAACTCGAGTTGCATGTCGAAATTAGTATTGTTTTTAGTCGACGGTGCATTTTTTACACTCAAATCTGTTTCGTGTCAAAACATTATTTGAAAAAAATTTTAGTCGGTCGATTTTTTTCGGCCCGCCCTCCCAAAACAGCAGAAAATCCGGGCATATTGCACAGCTACCGCAACCATCTGCCGATAACAGGCCGATTTCAAAAATATGCTTTCTGTAATACAATGCTGGCTTTTGAATACGGCCCTGACTCCCAGATGCGTTGCCCGTTTTGCTCAGCCCAGGATACCAGAGTGGTCGATACCCGCCTGGCCGACGATGGCGATCAGGTTAAACGCCGTCGCGAATGCGTAGCCTGCAAGGAACGCTTTACCACTTTCGAGGTGGTGGAGCTGGCGCTGCCGCGCATCATCAAGCGCAACGGCGCCCGGCAAAGTTTTGACGAAGGCAAGCTGCGGGGCGGAATGCAGCGCGCCCTGGAGAAACGGCCGGTTGACGCCGACGCAATCGAGGCGGCAATCAGCCGGATCAAGAAAGCCCTGACGGTAAAGGGCGAACGCGAGATTCCATCCAGAGAACTGGGCGAACTGGTGATGAAGGAACTAAAGGCTCTGGATCATGTGGCGTTTGTACGCTTTGCTTCGGTTTACCGCAGCTTTGAGGATATCAGCGAATTTACCGAAATGATTGAGAACCTGCAAAAACATGACGGCTAGCGACGACGCTACCTATATGGCACGGGCATTACAGCTTGCCCGTCACGGAATTTACACCACGGATCCTAATCCGCATGTCGGTTGCGTACTGGTCAGAAATGGCGGCATTATTGCCGAAGGCTGGACGCAGCCGGCCGGATTCGCTCACGCCGAGATCGACGCCTTGTCCAGAACCGCGGACGCCCGGGGCGCGACGGCCTATGTCACGCTGGAGCCATGCAGCCATCACGGCCGGACAGGGCCGTGTTGCGACGCCCTGATTGCCGCCGGCGTTTCCCGGGCGGTGGTCGCCATGCAGGATCCTAATCCGCTGGTCTGCGGTCGCGGCCTGCAAAAACTGCGGGATGCCGGCATGGAAGTGCTGGTCGGCGTTTTGGAGCAGGAAGCGGCGCAGTTGAATAAAGGTTTTTTCAGGCGCATGGCCGGCGGTTTGCCGTGGATACGCAGCAAGCTGGCCATGAGTCTGGATGGCCGCACAGCCATGGCCTCCGGCGAAAGCCAATGGATTACCGCCGCCCAGTCGCGCCAGGATGTGCATCGCTTCAGAGCGGAGAGCGGCGCAATCGTCACCGGCATAGACACTGTGCTGGCCGATGACCCGCAAATGAATGCCCGCGTCGATGAAAATGTAAAACAACCGCTAAAAGTAGTGCTGGATTCCACGCTTAAAATGCCGCCTGACGCCAGAATGCTGCAAAATCCGCCGGAAACCTGGATCATGACCTGTAGCGATGACAGCGCCAGACAAAACAGGCTAAGGGATGCAGGCTGCAAAATCTGGCAAGTGCCTGCGGTGGCGGGCAGGCCCGATTTGTATCAGGTTTTTAAACTTCTGGCCCAACAGCAGATCAATACAGTGTGGATCGAGGCGGGAGCCACCCTGAACGGCGCCCTGCTGGAAAGCGGTCTGGTCGATGAATGGCTGATTTATATGGCTCCCTGCATACTGGGCGATGAAGGCAGGGGCCTGTTCCATCTGCCGGGCTTGCAAACCATGCAGGATAGAAAACAATTAAAGCTGCTCAATGTCAGACAGCTTGGCCCGGATTTAAGACTGACGTTTGCTGCGCGGACATAATGTAAGGTTCAAATGTTTACAGGTATCATTCTCTCGATTGGCGCCATAGCCGCCATTCAGCCACAGGGCGGCGATTACCGCCTGAAAATAGCCACCGGCAAGCTGTCGCTGGCAGGCTGCGCGCCGGGTGACAGCATCGCTGTCAACGGGGTCTGCCTGACCGCGACAGAACTGGGCGACCGATATTTTTACGCCGACGTCTCCAACGAGACCTTGTCGCGCACCACGCTGAAATCGGCCAGACCAGGCACAGCAGTCAACCTGGAACTGGCTCTGACGCCTTCCAGCCGCCTGGGCGGCCATATTGTCAGCGGCCATGTAGACGGTATGGCCAAAGTGGTGGAACAGCATGCCGATGGCCGGTCTATGCGTTTCAGATTCAGGGCGCCCGACACGCTGGCGAAATATATCGCCGAAAAAGGCTCGATTTGTATCGATGGCGTCAGCCTGACTATAAATAGTGTTGACGGTGCGTTTTTTACAGTGAACATCGTACCGCACACCTTGCAGGAAACCACGCTGGGCCAAATAAAAACCGGCGCCGAAATGAATATTGAAGTGGATCTGCTGGCCCGCTATCTGGAACGCCTGATAAAGGGTGAGGCAGCCGCGCAATGCCAGGAAGGCGTTACCGAGGCTTTATTAATGAACAGCGGCTTTATAAAACAATAGCATGAATACCATAGAAGAAATTATCGACGATCTGCGGCAGGGTAAAATGGTCATCATCATGGACGACGAGGATCGCGAGAATGAAGGCGATCTATTGATGGCGGCGGCTTTTGTCCGCCCGGAAGACATCAATTTCATGACCAAATACGGCCGCGGCCTGATTTGCCTGACGCTGACCCGCGAACGCTGCCAGCAGTTGCGGCTGCCATTGATGGTCAGCGAGAACAACACACCGCACAATACCAATTTCACGGTATCGATCGAAGCCGCCCAAGGCGTGACTACCGGCATCTCCGCCGCCGACCGGGCTCTGACCGTACAAAAGGCCGTGGCCGAAAACGCCAGACCGGAAGATCTGGTGCAGCCCGGGCATATCTTCCCGATAATGGCCCAGGCCGGCGGCGTACTGAACCGGGCCGGACATACCGAGGCCGGCTGCGATCTGGCGCGACTGGCCGGCGTGGAACCCGCCGCCGTCATCGTTGAAATCCTCAACGATGACGGCAGCATGGCCAGACGGCCGGATCTGGAGGTGCTTGCCAGACAGCACAATCTGAAGATGGGCACCATCGCCGATCTGATTCATTACCGCATCCATCATGAAAATACCCTGGAAAGAATTAGCGAATGCGCCTACCCCACCGAATTCGGCGAATTCCGCCTCTACGCCTATCAGGATCGTAATGACGACAATGTGCATCTGGCGCTGGTCATGGGCGACGTAGCCGGCAATGAACCGGTTCTGGCAAGAGTGCACGCCCGCAACACGCTGGACGATCTGTTTTTTTCCAGACGTAGCGATTGCAGCATGCCGGTGCGCGAAGCCCTGAAAAAAATTGCCGAAGCCGGCTGCGGGGTATTGGTGCTCATCCGCGGAAATGAAAACAACAAGGCGCTGGTCGAGTTGATTCATGGCTATCAAATGCAGGATAACGGCATCAAAAACCCGACTGCCGCTGTCAATGTCGCCGACTGGCGCACCACCGGCACCGGCTCCAGAATCTTGTCCGATCTGGGGGTACACCGCCTGAAAGTCATGGGCGCGCACAAAAAATATATAGGCTTATCGGGCTTCGACCTGGAAGTGGTCGAACATGTCGACGCTGCAATTTAAGGCGTAATGACGGCTTTGCAGGCCCGTTTTTCAGGATTTAACCCATAATCAAAGGTACATATGGCAACTATCATGCTCCTAGAAGGTCACTTGTCCGCCCAAGGCGGCAAATTTTGTATTGTTTCCTCGCGCTTCAACAGCTTTATCGTGGAGCAACTGGAGGGCGGCGCGATTGACGCCCTGCTGCGGCATGGCGCCGATAAAAGCGCAATTACCCTGGTAAAGGCGCCGGGGGCGTTTGAACTGCCCATGGTGGTGCAGCGCATGGCGGCCAGCAAGAAATATGATGCGATCATCGCCCTGGGTGCCGTGATACGCGGCGGTACTCCGCATTTTGAATACGTCGCCGGGGAATGCGTCAAAGGCATCGCCCAGGTCGCCCTGCAGTATGGCGTTCCGGTCAGTTTCGGGGTGTTGACCGTGGACAGCATTGAACAGGCTATCGAACGCGCCGGCACCAAAGCCGGCAACAAGGGTGCAGAAGCCGCGATGTCGGCGATTGAAATGGTCAGTCTGTTTAATAATCCGGGCGTTTGATGAGTCAGGCAAAAACCAATGCCAGAAAGTGCGCGGTTCAGGCGCTGTATCAATGGCAAATGAGCGGCGACAGCCTGAATCGCATCGAAACCTATTTTTTGGAAGAGGAGCTTCTGAAAGGCGCGCAAAAGAATTATTTTAGCGAGCTTCTGCACGGCGTACCGCAACAGCTCGATATTCTCGACGCCGCGCTGACCGAATTTGTCGACCGCCCGGTCGAAAAAATCGATCCGGTGGAACGTGCCATTTTGCGCATCGGCGTTTATGAGCTGATCAAGCGTCCGGACACGCCCTATAAGGTGATCATCAACGAAGGCGTCAATCTGGCCAAGTTTTTTGGCGCTGAAGGCAGCCATAAATATGTCAACGGCATTCTTGATAAAATCAGCCAGAAACACCGGGCCGTGGAAATTGCTGCCAAAGCGGGTAAAGCCGGTAGTTGATAACAAAATGGCTGTTGGCGAATTCGACCTCATCAAGCGCTATTTCGATCGGCACAAGCCGCAACAGCCGTTCAATACCCTGGGCATAGGCGACGATTGCGCACTGCTGAGCATACCCCCCGATTATCAATTGGCGCTGACCACCGACACCATGGTGGAGAATGTGCATTTTTTTGCCGATGTCAATCCGGCCTGGCTCGGCCATAAACTGCTGGCGGTCAATTTGAGCGATCTGGCGGCCATGGGCGCACAGCCTTTCGCTGTGACGCTGGCCCTGACTCTGCCCCGGGTTGACGAAGTCTGGCTACAGGCTTTTTCCGACGGCTTCATGAGTCTGTCCAGTCTGTTTCAAGTCGATCTTATAGGCGGCGACACCACCGCCGGGCCATTGACGCTGACCGTGCAGGCGCTGGGACTGGTTCCCAAAGGCGCCGCACTACTACGCTCCACCGCCCGAGCGGGCGATCTGGTTTATGTCACCGGCCCGCTCGGCAATGCCGGGCTGGGCCTGAAGATCGTCCAGGGCCATACCTGCAACCGTCCGGAACAGGCATTGACCAGCTTTCACCTGCCGCAACCGCGTATTTCGCAAGGACTGGCGTTGCGCGGCGTCGCCAGCGCCTGTATCGACATTTCCGACGGTCTGGCGGCGGATTTAGGGCACATACTGGAAAAAAGCGGGGTTGGCGCCAGCCTATGCTGGGAAAATTTACCGCTTTCCGCAGAAGTGCAAAACTATGTGGCCCAGACCGGCGACTGGCGAATGCCGCTGACCGCCGGCGACGATTATGAATTATGCTTTACCGTTTCCGCCGATTCAGTGCATAAACTACCTGCCAATTGCTACTGCGTAGGCCAAATCGAGGCCGAACCCGGCCTGCGCATCACCCATAACGGGCAACCGGAAAGTCTTGGAGTAAAAGGTTTTGAGCATTTTTCTTAGAGAATTTTACGGCCCCGGCCGGCTGAGCGCCATGCAGATTATCCGGGATCCCATGCTGTTTCTGGCGTTCGGCTTCGGCTCCGGCCTATCCCGATACATGCCCGGCACCCTGGGAACGCTGGCGGCCGTTCCGCTTTATCTGGCCTTACTGGCTGGCAATAACTGGATTTATCTGCTTGTCACCCTGCTGAGCATGGTGCTGGGCGTATTTATTTGCGACCACGCCGCCCAAAAGCTACAGGCGCCTGATTTCGGCGGCATCGTCTGGGACGAAATTGCCGGTTTTCTGGTGACCATGTGCTGGCTGCCTTTTTCCTGGCAAAGCCTGCTGGCCGGATTCGTGGCGTTCCGTTTTTTCGACATCCTCAAGCCCTGGCCGATCGGATGGCTGGATAAGCATGTACACGGCGGATTAGGCATTATGCTGGATGATGTGGCGGCCGGGGTTTTTGCGGCGCTGATTTTGCGGCTGTGGTTTTAACCGGGTAAAACCACAGCCGCGCCAAATCAAATACCAGCGCCCAGTAAGTCTATGGCGATCTTATTCAAACCAATTTTGCAGAGTCAAATTCTGAAAATTCTCAAAATCCTGGGTATTGCGAGTCACCAGGGTTAATTTTTGGGTCACGGCAATTGCCGCAATTTCGCCATCCGCATCAGCACAGGTTTTACCTTGCCGTTGCATAGCGACCATCATAATCGGCAAATCGTTGTAGCACTTTTTCATCAGGCTTTAAGCGGACAGGCTCCGAGAGAATATTGCTATCCAGCAAAAAACTTATTCGTCCCACGAAAACGCCCGCCCGGAACCAGCGGCACGGACATGTTCAAGCTCTGTTTCCGTTAACCCGCCATCGATCTGCAACTGCCTGCGCCATGCACAGATAGTTTGATACAAGCTATTATCATGACGGATAAGCCTACCCCAACCGCAACCCCCACACACGCCGATTTTGGCGTTTTTCATAGCCTAAGCTTTGAATAATCGCCAAATGGTGGTGAGATTGATCGCCATGGCTACGCTTTCGGCCAATATTGCCGGCCACGCCTGCCAGTAAAAATCGTTGCCTATCCAGGCGAGGCTGGATGCCAACAAGGCGATACGCATGGCCCGGTTGCCAAAATAAAACAAGGCCAGAGTGGTGTTGATGACTGCAAACGCCGGCAACAGGGAAACCGCGCCCTGCCAGGACAAAGCCGCCAGCACGGCGAACAGCGCCATAAATCCGGCTGCCGCCCAATGTACGCCATGCCCCGTCAACTGCCCGGACAGCAGGGAGCGCAAGGCTGTACAGCCCATGGTTAAACCGGCTGTCCAGGCGTTGAGCAGACAATATTGAGCGGCCCACAACACCGCCCCGGCGGCAGACCAGCGGCGGAAGGACTGACCGCAATGCAGACAATAGGCCCGCCATTCCACCATGATCCCGGCGCCGCCTATCGCGTAAGCCAGAATCTGGCGATTACATTCATCAATCATGCCTGACATACCTGCCCATTCCGGTTCAAGCCGAACAGTTTTAGTCTTTTCCGGAACCTGTGTTCAAATTGCCGGAACCCGCCCGGATGCATTGAAATTTGGCCAGGAATGTGTAACGATAAAATTCACATATAGACGAAAATGACGGCGCGTTTTTTCATTTCCCATTGAATTTCCCATTGATACGCTGAAAGGATACGATGAAAGCCTTATCCAGACAACCGCATCCTGCCGAACTGCAGAACCTTCATCAGTTATATCAAAACGGCCGACTGGCGGAGGCGGAAGCCCTGGCCCGGCAGCTTTTGACGCGCCACCCAGGGTCTTTGGCGGCGTTGAATTTATTGGGCATGTGCCAACAAACTCAGGGCCGATTAGCGGAGGCCGCCGGGAGTTTTCGCAAAATGCTGGCGATTGATTCCGGCATCGCTGAAATTCATTTTAATCTGGCCGCGATTCTAACCCAGCTTGACGACAAACAGGCGGCGATCGCCTGCTATCGCAAGTCCTTGCAGATTAAGCCGGAGTTTACCATGGCTCATTTCAACCTGGGGGCCTTGCTGCAACAACTGGGTCTGCTTCAGGATGCCGCTGGACATTATCAGCAAGCCGTGAACCAGCAGTCCGGATTTTATGAAGCCTGGCTGAATTGGGGCGCGGCATTGCAATCGCTCGGCGAGTTGCAGACCGCAGAGCAATGCTATCGTAAGGCGCTGGCGCTGAAAGCCGATGCCAGGGGTTATTTCAATCTGGGTGCCACCTTATACGGACAAGGTAAACATCCGCAAGCGATCGAAGCCTTCCGGGAGGCTTTGCGGCTCGACCCGCAATTCGCCGATGCCTGGAACAATCTGGGCGAAACATTTCGCGACCAGGGAAACATGGAGGAAGCCGTGCGCTGTTACCGTGAAGCCCTACGAATCGAGCCCGGCCACCCCCGCGCCCATTACAATCTGGGCGAGAGTTACTGTTTGTCTGGCCAATTAAAGCAATCCATAGCGTATTTCGCCGCCTCCGATTTCGCCGACGCCCGGGAGCGGGTATTGCAAAGCCTGTATAAATCCCGCCAATTCGATGTTTTCAAACAGCTTCTGGATGAAACCATTGCCCAGAACCGGCCCGACTCGGTTTTGCTGGGCAGCCTGTCCACCCATTACGCCATTAATTTCCATCTGGACAATCCGTATGGTTTTTGCCGAAAACCGATGGATTTTGTGCAGATCACTCAAATACAGGAATTGTCAACGCCGAACAGTCCATTTTTATCTCAATTACTGGACGACGTTAAAAACTTGTCCATCGCCGAGCGTAAACAGGGTCGGCTGTACAACGGCATTCAATCGGCGGGTAACCTGTTACAGCGTTCCGAACCGTCTTTCCAAAAACTGGCGACCCTGATTCGGAAGAAGGTCGTCGCTTATCAGACACACTTTTCCGGCCGCGACGAAGCATTAATCCGTTTATTTCCCAAAAACCCGGAGTTCGCCAGTTCCTGGTATTTGCGCATGAAACAGGGCGGTTATCTCACCTCGCATATCCACGAAGAAGGCTGGATCAGCGGCTGCGTATACCTGCAACTTCCGGACAAGCTAAACCAGCACGAAGGCAGTTTCGAGTATGGCGTAGATGGCGACGATTATCCGCGTCTGCACGACAACTTTCCAACACGGATCGTGGATCAAAAAATAGGGGATCTGGTGCTATTTCCTTCCTCGCTATTTCATCGCACCCTCCCTTTCCATTCCGGGCAGGAACGGATCTGCATCGCCTTTGACATTAAACCTTGATGAACCGATTACCGATTCATGAGGCTGAACGCGCTTTAATTTGGCGTCGTGGTTGTCGGCAGGCCAACAATGTCGTCATGCGGGAGCTTACGGGAAAAATTATTACAAAAACCATGATTTTTAAAGGTTTTTAGCGAATTAAAGCTTATTCTAGCCAGCCATCCCGCCGCTAAAAGTGTTAAAATATAATCATTCAGTTTAAGCAGGGACGGATCACGGCGCTTATCATCCAGCCCACTGGCGCATGAAACGCAGCCTGCCGGAAACCGGCAGTCCGGATTCCGCATTGCTACATTGAGGCTACGGCAGACATTTACAAAATATTTTCACTTGCAGCTTTTTATTCCCATACATGAAACACGTCGAACTTCTATCTCCCGCCGGCACCATCCGCAATATGCGTTACGCCTTTGCGTTCGGCGCCGACGCCGTCTATGCCGGCCAGCCGCGTTACAGCCTGCGGGTGCGCAACAACGATTTTCTGGCCGACAATTTGGCCAAAGGCATACAGGAAGCGCACGATCTGGGCAAAAAGTTTTTTCTGGCGACCAATGTCATCCCGCACAACACCAAAATCAAAACTTTTATGAAGGACATCGAGCCTGTTATCGCCATGGGTCCCGATGCGCTGATCATGGCCGATCCCGGCCTGATCATGATGACCCGCGAACGCTGGCCGCAGATGCCCATCCATCTGTCGGTGCAGGCCAATACCGTCAATTACGCCAGCGTCAAATTCTGGCGGCAGATGGGCGTGGAACGGGTGATTCTATCCAGGGAACTGTCTCTGGACGAGATTGAGGAAATCCGTCAGCAATGCCCGGACACGGAACTGGAAGTGTTTGTACACGGGGCTTTATGCATTGCCTATTCCGGCCGCTGCCTGTTATCGGGGTATTTTAACCACCGCGACCCCAACCAGGGCGCCTGCACCAATTCCTGTCGCTGGAAATACGATACCCTGCCCGCCCGAGAAAATGCCGAAGGCGATTATCTGCCGGCCGAAACTGCCGTGCTATCCATGAACGACCTAAACCAGGGCCTGAATACCGCCAGTTGCGGCGGTGCAGAACGCCATCCGCTGGCCGACAACATTTATTTCCTGGAAGAAGAGGGTCGGCCAGGAGAGCTGTTGCCGGTAATGGAGGACGAAAACGGCACCTACATCATGAATTCCAAAGATTTGCGGGCCATCGAGCATGTGCAGCGACTGGTGGAAATCGGCGTGGACAGCCTGAAAATCGAGGGCCGCACCAAATCGCATTTTTATGTGGCCCGCACCGCGCAAACTTACCGGCAGGCCATCGACGATGCGCTGGCCGGCCGGCCCTTCCAGCCTGAATTACTGGGTGTGCTGGACAATCTGGCCAATCGCGGCTATACCGACGGTTTTTATCAGCGCCATCATAGCCACGAACATCAAAACTATCTTTCCGGTTACTCTAAAAGCCATCAGCAGCAGTTTTGCGGTGAAATCAGCGCTTACGACCCTGACTCGGGTCTGGCCGACATCAGCGTTAAAAACAAGTTTGCGGTAGGTGATAAACTGGAACTGATATTGCCGGGCGGAAATTGTGATATTACCGTCAACGCCATGTTCGATCAATACGGCAACGCCATGCAGGAGGCCGCCGGCGGCGGCTACCAGGTGCGCATCCCCTTGCCGGAAACCGCGCGCCAGTACGGCTTGCTGGCCCGCTATTTTTAATGTCCGCAGGAGTTTTCATGTCATTTCAAACCGCCGATTTATGCGACAAATTTTCCGAACAGGATAACTTCCAGATTGCCGAACCCATCCTTCGGCTGTTCGGTGGCAAACGCCGCTTTTGCGGCCAGATCACCACGCTGAAAGTCTTTGAGGATAATTCGCTGGTGCGCTCTGTGCTGGAAGAAAAAGTAAGCGACAGGGTGCTGGTGATTGACGGCGGCGGTTCGCGCCGTTGCGCCTTGCTGGGCGACAACCTGGCCGGCCTGGCGGTGGAAAACGGCTGGCAGGGCATTATCGTCTATGGCTGTATCCGCGGCTCGGAAATGATAGATCGACTGCCTCTCGGCGTGATGGCGCTTAACACCCATCCCCTGCGTAGCCGCAAACACGGCCAGGGCGACACCAATGTACTGATTACCTTTGCCGGCGTGAATTTCAAGCAGAATCACTATTTATATGCCGATGGTGACGGAATTATCGTCGTAGAAACCAAATTGGATTAGAATCCATTCTCCATTACCCAGTAAAAAACTCAAGATTATGCAAATCGTACTCGCAAACCCCCGCGGATTCTGTGCCGGCGTAGACCGCGCCATCGAAATTGTTGATCAGGCCATCGATACCTTTGGCGCACCAATCTATGTACGGCATGAAGTTGTACACAATCGAACGGTGGTGGACGGCCTGAAACAGAAAGGCGCTATTTTTATTGAAGACCTGCGTGACGTGCCGGTGGGCTCGTATCTGATCTTTAGCGCCCACGGCGTCTCCAAACAGGTTCAAAGAGAGGCTGAAGAACGCAAACTGACCGTCTTTGACGCCACCTGCCCACTGGTGACTAAAGTGCACATGCAGGTCGCCAAGCACGCCAAACAGGATAGAGAGGTTATCCTGATCGGTCACGCCGGCCACCCGGAAGTTGCCGGCACCATGGGCCAGTACGAAAAATGCACGGAGCACGGCGACATCTATCTGGTGGAAACCCCTGACGATGTCAAAAAACTCAAGGTAAACAATCCCGGCAATCTGGCCTATGTCACCCAGACTACACTGTCGATGACGGATACCAAAATCATGGTTGACGCCTTGCGCGAACAGTTTCCTTCCATCAAGGAACAAAAAAAGGACGATATTTGCTATGCCACCCAAAACCGCCAGGACGCCGTTCACGATCTGGCCGGCATTGCCGACCTGATTCTGGTGGTAGGCTCGCCCAACAGCTCAAATTCCAACCGGTTGCGTGAAATTGCCGTACAACTGGGCAAACCGGCGCATTTGATCGACACCTATAAGGATATGGATAGAACCTGGTTTGATACCGTCGAGGTAGTTGGCGTCACAGCCGGCGCGTCCGCACCCGAAGTACTGGTGCAGGAAGTCATCGATCAGTTGAAGGCATGGGGCGGCGAGCACACCGTTGTCCGCGAAAACAACGGCATTGAAGAAAAAGTGGTGTTTTCCATTCCCAAAGAGTTAAAGAAACAGATCACGGCTTAACCTGGTTTTATATGGCTCAATGCTTAAAAATCCGCCGCCTCGCGGGAGATGGCCTCGCCATCCCTGGGGGCGCATGGCGGCCGCTGTTTTTAAGTTAATGCTGATAAGGGTTTATAGTATAATTTTTATTCGCTCATTACCCCGGTTTTCTTAATGCCTTTACCCTCTCCATGAGGGCGCAGGAACAGATAGGTCGGCATTTGAGGTGCGATAAATATCTATCCGGCGACTGCGAGTGTCGGCTAAATTTACCAATATCATAGAGACAAACAGACAGGTTTACATAATGACTACGATGGATGACAGAGACGGCTGGATATGGCTGGACGGGGAATGGGTCGCGTGGCGCGAGGCCAAAGTCCACGTTTTAACGCATACCCTGCATTACGGCGCCGGCGTTTTTGAAGGTTTGCGCGCCTATAGATGCGAAAACGGCACAGCAATTTTCAAACTGCATGAACATACCGACCGCCTGTACCGTTCTGCTCATATCATGAACATGAAAATACCGTTCACCAAGGATCAGATCAATCAGGCGCATCGCGACGCCGTCGCCAAAAACAACCTGGATAGCGCCTATATCCGCAGCATGTGTTTCTTTGGCTCGGAAGGCATGGGTTTGCGCGCCGACAACCTGAAAGTACATGTGATGGTTGCAGCCTGGACCTGGGGCGCCTATCTGGGAGCGGAAAACATGGAAAGAGGCATCCGCATCCGCACGTCGTCCTATACCCGCAACCATGTCAACAGCACCATGTGCAAAGCCAAGGCCAACGGTAATTATATCAACTCCATCCTGGCCTTGCAGGAAGCCCTGGCTACCGGTTATGACGAAGCCCTGTTGCTGGATCATGAAGGTTTTGCCGCGGAAGGCAGCGGCGAAAACCTGTTCATCGTCCGCAACGGCAAACTGTATACTCCGGAGACCACATCAGCGCTGGAAGGCATTACCCGCGACACGCTGATCACCATTGCCCGCGAACAAGGTTTCGATGTAACGGAAAAACGCATCAGCCGCGACGAGGTTTATGTTGCCGACGAAGCTTTTTTTACCGGTTCGGCCGCGGAAGTGACGCCGATTCGCGAATACGACGGCAGAGCCATCGGTAACGGCGGCCGCGGCCCTATCACCGAAAAGTTACAGGCGCTGTATTTCGATTATGTGAATGGTCGGCGGAACGATCACCATGAATGGCTGAGTTTCGTCCGTTAAAGATGTGAACCCCGGCACCGAAAACATGCTTGTCATCGGCCCGTCCTGGGTGGGTGATATGGTGATGGCGCAAAGCCTGTTTATCAGCCTTAAACGGCGCAACCCGAACTGCCGGATCGATGTTGTGGCGCCGGCCTGGAGTTTCGCCTTGCTGGAACGGATGCCGGAAGTCCGCCAGGCCATCGCCATGCCGCTCGGCCATGGTCATTTCGGACTGACGACCCGATTACGGCTGGGCAGGCAATTGCGCAGCAACCGTTATACCCAAGCCATTGTGCTGCCCAATTCCTGGAAATCCGCGCTGCCGGCCTTTTTCGCCGGCATTCCGCTCAGAAGCGGTTATGTCGGCGAAGCGCGATACGGTTTGCTCAATGACGCCCGCCGCCTGAACAGGGAACGGCTGGGCATGACCGTACAGCGCTTTGCGGCTCTGGCCTGGCCGCCAGACGCCAGCCTGCCGCCAGCCTGTCCGTATCCACGACTGTCCATAAGCCGGAACAGTCAGGATGCAGCCTGTGAAAAATTCGGCCTGTCTCGTAACGGCAACATTCTGGCTTTATGCCCCGGCGCAGAATACGGCCCGGCCAAACGCTGGCCGGCCGGACATTATGCGCAAGTCGCCCGTAAAATGCATGATCTGGGCTGGCAGGTCTGGCTGTTCGGTTCCGGCAAGGATCAGCTTGCCGCCAGTGAAACCAACGCCTTGTCAGGTGGCGTATGCCACGACTTTACCGGCCGAACCAGCCTGGGCGAGGCAGTGGATCTGCTTTCGCTGACCAGCATCGTGGTCAGTAACGACTCCGGACTGATGCATGTAGCCGCCGCGCTGGACAAAAGGCTGATTGCCCTTTATGGCTCATCCGATCCGGCCTTTACGCCGCCTTTGCACGATGCCGCCATCATTATCGACCTGAACCTGCCCTGCTCGCCGTGCTTTAAACGCGAATGCCCGCTGAGTCATACCCGCTGCTTGCATGATATTTCGCCGGCCATGGTTTTGGCGGCGATTAATGCCTGAACCTGTTACGCCATGAAAATCGCCATCGTCAAACTCTCGGCTCTTGGCGACATCATTCATGCCATGGTGGCCTTGCAATTCATTAAAGCCGATTACCCCGCTGCGCAAATCGACTGGCTGGTGGAGCAAAACTTTAGCGACATACTGGCGGACAATCCCGACATTAACCGGATTTTACCGGTCAATCTGAAATCATTAAAAACCCATAAATCCGGCCTTCTCAAAGAAATCGCCACGATCAAGGCTTATGCCAAACAGCAATATGACCTGGTCATCGATGCTCAGGGGTTGATAAAATCGGCATTGGCGGCCCGTCTGTTATCCAGTTCCTGCATAGGTTTCGATAAAAACTCCATCCGCGAAAAACCGGCCGCATGGCTATATGGACAAACCGTTGCCTGTCCTTACGACGCCAACAGCATAGACCGCAATGTCGGCATTCTGACTCGCCCGCTGGGCATACAAGTCAGCAGTCAGCAGATCCTCGGCAAACAGCCGTTTCTGTTCCATCACAGCCCTGAACAGCCTGTAGACAATTTTCTGCAAGCCGGAGTGGCGAATGTGCTGCTGGTGATCGGCTCCACCTGGCCAAGCCGGAATTATCCCCGGGAAAAGTTTCTGCAAATCGTGCGCGGACTGGCGGCCAACTGTTTAATCTGCTGGGGCAATGCGCAGGAACGGCAGGCAGCCGAATGGATTGCGCTAAGAAGTGAGGCCCGGGTTCTGCCGCGGCTGAGCCTTAACGATCTGAAGTACCTGATTTCCAGGACGGACTTGCTGATTGGCAATGACACCGGCCCCACGCATATGGCCTGGGGGCTAAACCGCCCATCCATTACCCTATTCGGCCCCACGCCTATCAGCCGGGTTTATCTGACCGACATCAACAAGGTATTAAAGTCTCCGTCTGCGGTAAATCCCTTCAAATTGAATAAAAACGATTTTTCGATTGCCGAAATTCCCGAAACGGAAGTCATCGCGCTGGCGAAATCCTTACTTTACATTGATTCAGCCATAAAATCCTGAACTATCCATCAGGGCGGCAGTCAGAAACTGCCGCCCTGACCGGCTACAAGCTTACGCCAGTCTGACTGTTGTTGCCGAAAACCTGGAGGCGCCAAAAAAAGCCCCCATGCCGACCAGCAACAGCAGCGCCGAATCCGGTTCCGGTATTGCCGAAGAAGCCAGCGTCACCGTAGCGCCGCTAATAGTTTCCAGCGCTACGCCGGGAACTGTGCCGGTTTCACCCGACAAACCGCCCCACGCCTGGGTGCGAACGGTGTAATTATCCGCTTCAAAGCCACTGCTTGAAGTATCGACAAACACCACTTTATTAAAGGTCAACCCGTTAGTACCAAAAAAATTGATAAAAGCAAACGGCTCATTAGAATCCAGAGTACTCGGACTTCGCGGGTTGCCATAGTAACTGCCAGGCAACTGATCCATCAAGGTAGCTGTAGTAAATTCACCCACCAGTGTCGAGCCATTGTAAAACTCGACAGTATTGTTGGCATCCCCCGCCGACCACCAAAATCCGAAATAGGCTGATGCGGTATTAAGCGTCAAGGTGGAAACTTCAACGTTATTCGGAGAACCCACCAACCCTGATTCAACGGCATAATTGGAACCATTGGAACCAGCTCCGCCATATTGGTTAGCGGCGCTGATATACACGTTATCAAAAGTACCAATGGTGACGCCGCCTTGCTTCCAGGCCAGATTGGTATATTCGGTACCGGCTTTCAAGTTGTTGAATGTCTCTACATCCGTACCCAGCAAAGTACTATTTTCAACGCCCGGATCTTCGGCATAGGTCACGATCAAACTCGCATTGGCGGCCGACGCCATTAAAAAAAGAGCGGAACCCAATATGAAAACCGGGCGCATTACTGTTCTATAAGTGGTCTTGGACAAATTAGTCACCTCCAAAAAAAAAACTACAACCCGGTATTAACCGGAACATCATTCAAAACACTATACCAAAAAGCCGACAATCGACATTTCTCGAGTTAGACTGTATAAAAACAACTCTTCTGCTGCTTCCTGCCTTCCCTAAAATAAACTCCTCGTTTTCGGCTCTCAATATTAGGATACATAAAACGGTTTAATAGTTCTTGGCTATTTGGTTGTAAACTTTGATCTAAATCACATTTTGTGAAATATTTCTGTCATATTTCTCTATATTCGATTGCCGCAGCCAATAGTAACCTCGAACACCCACCTGCGACGAGATTTCCCTAAATGCCGCCTAAGACTAATTAGAATATTTTATATTGTAAATCAATTTGTTATGGATTAAACCGAGACTATCGAAGCACTGATACCCGATTTTTTTTGAGGTGGCCTGCCGTGAATAGCAAAACCGTCATTCGCACCAAATAAATCTGGCGTAGCAGAAATTGATTTTATTTTTAACGACTTGGAAACAGAGGAAATGGTTTCGCCTGACCTGTATCTTGCCAGGAAACAGCCTGATAAGGCTGCGGCAGATGGGCCTAGGTAGTGCAACTCAATTAGATAGAAAAAGTGCTACCGGATGATGCTGAATACCTCTCCCTGTTACGGGAGAGGTATTGCCGATTGACTGTCCAGAACGCGGAGCCATATGTTTCATTCACTGCAAACAGCCTGCCATGCAGACGCCCGGCGAAAAAAATGCCGGACTATTTCGCGCATACCCTGTTTTAGCTGGCCAGAAATACCGATTTGACTGTGACTGCTTTAAATCTGCGCATGCCTAAAAATGCGCTCAGACCGATCAGCAATAACAACGCAGAATCAGGCTCAGGTATTGCCGAGGCAAGCGTCACCGTCGTGCCGCTCACGGTTTCCAGCACCACGCCTGGAGTCGCTCCGGTTTCGCCTGACTGGGTACCCCATGCTGCGGTACGCACAGTGTAATTATCCGCTTCGAATCCGCTGCTTTGGGTATCGGTAAAGACAATTTTATCGAAAGTCACGCCAGTAGTGGCATAGAAATTAATAAACGCAAACGGTTCGTTAGGATCCAGCGTAGTTGGGCTTATAGGGTTGCCGTTGTAGGTCGAAGGCAACGCATCCATCAAAGTGGCTGTAGTGAATTCCGCCACCAGCGTCGAACCGCTATAAAAATCCACGGCATTGTTGGGATCGCCGGCCGACCACCAGAAACCGAAGTAGGCGGACGGGGTGCTGAGCGTCAAAGTGGAAACTTCAACATGATTGGCTCCACCGACTGAGGCAGACTCAACGGCGTAATTAGAGCCGCTAGCCCCGGCGCCGCCATACTGGTTGGCGGCATTGATATAAACGCTATCGAAGGTGCCAACCGTAGTGGTGCCATCTGTCCAGGCCAGATTGGTATATTTGTCGCCGGCGGTCAGATTGTTGAAAGTTTCCACATTTGTGCCCGACAATGTGGAGTTTTCCACACCCGGCTGCTCTGCATAGGTTACGATCAGACTCGCATGCGCTGTCGAGTCCAAAACAAAAAACAAAACGCCTAATATAAAAGCATTAAGCTTCGACATTCTACATAAACTTCTAAACACATTGACCTCTTAAACAAAAAATAGAACTTCGTCATAAAAAATTACTACCTGCTCTTTGCACGACCAGCCTTGACGGTTTTAAAACCCCTGCCAGCACAGCATTCGGTCTTTGGCGTTTAAGGCTGAGCCGGATATAGTAACACATTCACTATATAAATAAATAGTTAAAATTAGCTATTAAGATAGAGAAGCTAATTAAAATGTTTTTCAGTTCTACATGGCTCGATCCTGCGCGAGTGGCAGCATCCGCCTATGCGCCAACCGTCCCCATCTCACAGCCAGTTTTGATTATTCGTTATCAAAAACCTAATTGGGCTAAAGATGTTAAAATTTACATGACCTTTTTTACTTACCGTTTTTTTAATTATAAGGATAAGCATGAGCCAGATTAGCATTGAACACAACCCCAGCCAGGAACGTTTGACAGAACTGGGCGTATCCGACTGGCCGATCTGGGAAAAAGAAATTTCCAGATTTAATATCGATTTTGACGAAACAGAAACAGCTTATGTGCTGGAAGGCGAAATTATCGTGACGCCCATCGGCGGCGAACCGGTGCGCATCGTAGCCGGCGATCTGGTGATATTCCATGCCGGACTGGACAGCGACTGGGAAGTGGTTAAACCTTTACGCAAACATTACAGTTACGATTGACGCCGGGCTTGCCGCGAGACGGACATCCTCTCCCTTGGGGAGAGGATTTCAGAAATTTGTGCAGAGAAGAGAAAATAACTGCCCCGAACTTTGACGGCTGACGCACAGTTCCGGAACCCTCGTATCAATCGCCGCCCGCTTCCATATGCGACTGCAGATAATTGGGCAGCCCGACATCCCTGATCAGATCCTGCTGAGTCTCCAGCCAGTCTATAGCCTGTTCGCAGTGCTCCAGCAACTCCATCAGCAGATCCCGGCTGACATAATCCTGCGATGCCTCACATAAGGCCACCGCCTTGATCAGCAAGGGCCGCTGAGTATTCCTCTCATATTCCAGATCGCCATCCAGGCATTCGATCGGATTCTCGCCGATCAGCAATTTGCCGAGATGTTGCAGATTGGGCAGGCCCTCCAGAAACAGGATGCGTTCTATCAGTTCGTCGGCTTCCTTCATGACGCGGATCGACTGCTTATATTGATAATCGTTCAGTTTTTCCAGCCCCCAGTTACGGAACATGCGGGCATGCAGAAAATACTGGTTGATTGAGGTCAGTTCGTTTTTAAGAACCTTGTTTAGAATTTCGATGATTTCTTTGTCGCCTTTCATATCCGCATCCTCACTCGATTAAATTCCCGGTCTCATTTGACTTTGCAGATAATTTTCCACACCTGTCAGATCAATCAGTCTTAATTGTTGCTCCAGCCAGTAAGCATGATCCATTTCCGTCTCTTCCAGTTGCACGGTCAGCATGTCGCGCGTCACATAATCCTGGGCGTTTTCACAGGCGGCAATGGCTTTTTTCAGCTCACCGGCGACCCGGTACTCGACATCCAGATCGGCTTTCAGCATTTTCGCCACGTTATTGCCTATCAGCAATGCCTCGCGTTTGGCCAGATTGGGCGTGCCTTCCAAAAACAGCATGCGCTGAATCAACAACCGGGCGTGGCGCCGCTCATGTTCGGACTCATGCAGGCTTTTCTCCGCCAGATGATGCAGGCCGAAATCGGCATACATCTCGCCATGAATCAGATATTGATCGGACGCGGTCAACTCCCCGGCCAGCAGATTGTTGAGAATTTCCAGTATGTGCTTGTCGCCTTTCATAAACGGCCTCCCGATAATAAGCTATTCATCTTCCCCAAAATTCACGCATCCGGATGCTTTAAAACCGGAAAGCCCCGGCGTAACCCGGTAGCCGGCAAAAGCAGCCATGCCGCGACAGATGAGACAATTAATAATAGTGATGCCTATCGGCTTGCAGCGCGCCGATAGCCGTATGAATGGATTCTATACCGATCAGGCCTAGCGTCAATTGAATATTTGCAAAAGAATCAGGATTGCCGCTATGCAGCCAGTCAGCGCCGTATCTTCCGCACCACAGAGGCTGACGTTTCATCTCCCGGCGCCGCATCACCCAACAAATACGCTTGTAATGCGGCGTCTTCCAGAGCCAACAACTGTAAAAAAGCCTGCTGTTCCGCAACAGATGCCGCAGGATAGTATTTATCCAGATAGTCCACCAATAGCAAATCCAGCTCCAAAGTGCCGCGCCGGCAGCGCCAGCGCAGCTTGTTGAGCGTATCCACGCGCTTAACGGCTAATCAGCAATTTCTTGATTTCCGCAATGGCCTGGGCCGGATTCAAACCTTTGGGGCAGGTGTCCGTGCAGTTCATGATGGTATGGCAGCGATACAGTCTGAAACTGTCATCCAGTTGCTCCAGTCGGTGCCGATCATCGGTATCGCGGCTGTCAGCCAGCCAGCGATAGGCCTGCAACAAAATGGCGGGGCCCAGATATTTATCGCTATTCCACCAGTAGCTTGGGCAGGCGGTGGAACAGCAGGCGCACAAGATACATTCGTACAGACCATCCAGTCTGTCGCGTTCGGCTATGGTCTGCAGTTGCTCGCTGTCGACGGCGGCCTGGCTATCGCTGGTCAGCCAGGGACGAATGGCGGCATATTGCGCGAAAAAATGGCTCATGTCGGCCACCAGATCTTTCACGACTTCCAGATGCGGTAACGGAAAAATCCGAATGACGCCTTTGTAATCGCTGATGGCTTTGATACAGGCCAGCGTATTTTTGCCGTTGATGTTCATGGCGCAGGAGCCGCACACGCCTTCCCGACAGGAGCGGCGAAAACTGAGGCTGCTGTCTATCTCGTTCTTGATCTTCAGGATGGCGTCCAGCACCATGGGCCCACAGTGATCCATATCGATTTCATAGCTATCCACTCGCGGATTCTCGCCGCTATCGGGATTCCAGCGATACACCTCAAACACCCGGATATTGACGGCCGCCGCCGCTTTATAGATCTTACCGGTTTTGAGTACCGAATTGGCGGGCAATGAGAATTCAACCATTTAATAAACCCTCTCTTTGGGCATGACCACCTCGACTTCGTCGCTAAGGGTATACAGGTGGACAGGACGGTAATCGATTTTAACCTTGTTGTCCTGCCGCCAGGTCAAGGTATGCTTCAGCCAGTTTTCATCATCGCGGCGCGGGTAATCCTCGCGAGCATGTCCGCCCCGGCTTTCCGTGCGGTTGGCGGCGGCATTGATGGTCACTTGCGCCTGAGCCAGCAAATTGTCCAGCTCCAGGGTTTCCACCAGATCGGTGTTCCAGATCAGGGATTTATCGCCGACATTGACATCGCTGAACGAGGCGGCGATATCCGCCATGCGGGCAATACCTTCCTGCAACGTGGTTTCGGTTCGAAATACCGCGGCCTTGGCCTGCATGGTGGTCTGCATATCCATACGGATTTCGGCGGTCTTACGACTGCCGTTACCGTGGCGTATGGTGTCGAACCTGCTTAACGCCTGCTCGCCGGCATCGTTTGCCAGCGGTTTAAGCGGCATGCCGGGTTTAATCAGTTCTGCGCAGCGGATGGCCGCCGCCCGGCCGAATACCACCAGATCCAGCAGCGAGTTCGAACCCAGACGGTTGGCGCCATGCACGGAAACACAGGCCGTCTCGCCTATAGCCATCAATCCCGGCACCACATGATCCGGGTTGCCGTCTTTCAGGGTAACGACTTCGGCTTTGTAATTGGTTGGAATGCCGCCCATATTGTAATGCACGGTGGGTAGTACCGGGATGGGCTGGCGAGTGACATCGACACCTGCAAAAATCCGCGCGGTTTCGGAAATGCCCGGCAAACGCCGATGTATCACGGCCGGATCAAGATGTTCCAGATGCAGATGCACATAATCTTTTTTGGGCCCCAAACCACGACCGGCATTAATTTCGACGGTAATCGCCCGACTGACCACGTCTCTGGACGCCAGATCCTGGGCCGACGGCGCGTAGCGGAGCATAAAGCGTTCGTCTTCGGAATTGGTCAGATATCCACCTTCGCCGCGCGCGCCCTCGCTCATCAGACAGCCTGAACCGTAGATGCCGGTAGGATGAAACTGCACGAATTCCATATCCTGCAGGGGCAATCCGGCTCTTAACGCCATGCCGTTGCCGTCGCCGGTCACGGTATGCGCCGAGGTACAGGAGAAATAGGTTCGACCATAGCCGCCGGTCGCCAGCACGGTCTGCTGGCCGCGAAACAGATGAATGCTGCCGTCGTCCAGCCGCCAGGCCAGTACCCCGCAACATTCGCCGTCCTGCATGATCAGATCCAGAGCGATGTATTCTACAAAAAACTCCGCGTGGTGCTTCAGCGCCTGCTGGTATAACGTATGCAGAATGGCGTGGCCGGTCACGTCCGCCGCCGCGCAAGTGCGTTGCGCCTGACCTTTGCCATAATTGACGGACATGCCGCCGAAAGCGCGCTGATAGATCTTTCCGTCCTCGGTTCTGGAAAACGGCACACCGTAATGTTCCAGCTCAATGACGGCCGGGATGGCTTCCCGGCACATGTATTCAATGGCGTCCTGATCGCCCAGCCAGTCAGAGCCCTTCACCGTGTCGTACATATGAAACCGCCAGTCGTCTTCCCCCATATTGCCCAGGGCTGCGCTGATGCCACCCTGGGCGGCTACGGTATGGCTGCGGGTTGGAAACACCTTGCTGATACAGGCGGTCTTAAGACCTTTTTCCACCATCCCGAACGTCGCACGCAATCCAGCCCCACCGGCGCCCACTACCACAATGTCGTGCTGGTGTTCGATTATGTTATATGCGGCAGCCATAGCCTAACTTCCCAGAAATACAATACTAATGATGGAAACCCCGGCAGTCAGGCCGGAAGCCAGAAAAAACAGATTGGCGGCAGAAATGACCCGCTTTCTGAGAGACGGATTGGAAACATAGTCTTCAAGCACCACCTGTACGCCCAGCGCGGCATGGTAAAACACGATTACCGTCCAGGCCAGAATCGCCAGACAATTGACCGGATTGGCCAACCAGCCCAAAGTCTGCTCATAAGGCTCGTGCAAGGAACTGTCCAGCAAAAGAACCAGCCAGATGGACAAGGGCGCCAGTGCAATTGCGGTTAGCCGCTGATAATACCAGTGTCTGGTGGCAGTGTTTCGCGCCAGCCTGACGGCTTTTCGTTTTAATGCCTTGTAAACCATAATAATTCACCCTTAAAGTATGATGAACGCAATCAGAAACAGCAGTACGGTAGCGATTAGCTCGTAGATGGCGTATCGATTCAGCATAGTGCGTTCAAAAGTTCCGCCCATGTCCCAAAGCAAATGGCGGACGCCATGGCTAAGATGAAAAAACAGCGCGAAGATGAACCCCCAGTAAACCAGCCGGCACAGCGGCTGCGCCATGAAAACCTGCATGTTGTTGTACTGCGCTTCACCGGCAGCGATGGCCACGAATAGATAAACGCATAACAGCAACCCTAGCGACAGAAATACGCCTGTGATGCGGTGGGTAATGGAGATAAGCCCGGTAAGAGGCAAACGGTAGACTTGCAGATGCGGGGAAAGCGGTCGTTTATGCTTTGTCATGGCTTGCGTCTGGTTAGCGACATCGGGTTAAAAATCAATACAACGGCCATTTTTCTCCCAGTCGCCGTAACGAGTGGGCTCCAGCCCTTTCGGGCCGTTTATTTCCCGGTCGGCCACGGGTCTGGCCGGATCGGGCGGCGGCGACGGCTTTCGAGCCGCGTCTTCGATTCCGGAATGCGGCGGCCTTTTGATTTCCTCGGCCATGGATCAACGCTCGTTTATCGGTATGAATTCTCTGGTTTCCGGGCCGAGATACAACTGTCTGGGCCTGCCGATCGGAATGGAGGATTCTTCCATGCTCTCCAGCCAGTGCGATACCCAGCCGCTGGTTCTGGCGATGGCGAACATCACGGTAAACATGTTTACCGGGATATTGAGTGCTTTATAGATGATTCCCGAATAAAAATCGACATTCGGATAAAGTTTTTTCTCAATGAAATACTCATCTTTTAAAGCCTGCTCTTCCAGTACCAGCGCCAGATCGAACAAAGGGTCGTTTATGCTGGCCTTGGTCAAAACCTCGTGGCAGGTCTTGCGAATGATGATGGCGCGCGGATCGAAGTTTTTATACACCCGGTGACCAAAGCCCGCCAGGCGGAACGGATCGTTGTGATCCTTGGCTTTGGCAATGTACTTGGGCACATTTTCCGCAACGCCGATTTCCGCCAGCATATTTAGTACGGCTTCATTGGCGCCGCCGTGCAGCGGCCCCCACAGGGCGGCGATGCCGGCCGCCACACAGGCATAAGGGTTTGCTCCGGTGCTGCCGACCAGCCGTACCGTGGAGGTGCTGGCGTTTTGCTCGTGATCGGCATGCAGAATAAACAGCAGATTCAGGGCCTTGACCAGCGTCGGATCGATGTAATGCTGCTGATCGATATAGTTTTGCGAAGAACGGGAGAACATCATGTTCAGAAAGTTTTCGCAGTAATTCAGATCCATGCGCGGGTAAACGAAGGGCCGACCTATGGAGTGCCGGTAAGACGCGGCGGCTATGGTCGGCATTTTGCCTATCATTCGAGTGGCGCAAATCCGCCTATGCTCCAGATCCTTGACATTGAGCTCGCTATGATAGAAAGCCGACAGCGAACCCACCACCCCGACCAGCATGGCCATGGGGTGGGCGTCATAATGAAAGCCGTCGAAAAATTTCCTGAGCGCCTCATGAATAATGGCCCGGTCGCTGATTTCTTCGTTAAAATCGCGTAACTGGGTAACATCGGGAAGTTCGCCGTTCATCAACAGATAGGCGACTTCCATAAATTCGCAGTGTTCGGCCAGTTGCTCTATCGGGTAGCCCCGATACAGCAGAATGCCTTTGTCACCGTCTATATAAGTAATTTTACTTTTGCAACTAGCGGTAATGGTGAAACCCGGATCGTAACTGTAGCAGCCGAAATCTTTGTTCAAGCTGCGTAAATCCGCACTATCTGCGCCCAATACGCCTTTAAGGAGTGGATATTCAGCTTCTTTCCCGCTCACTGTATGCTTTATCAGCAATGTGTCATTTGACATGTTGACCCCGGTCTAAGCTATTTTCCAACTGGATGAACCTCAATTTATCACACCACCGCCCGATTAGTCCAAACTGCGCTATGTATATTGACCCGCACACCAGCCCGATGACCAGGCCCATTGAAAATTGTAACCGCCCAGCCAGCCGCTTACATCCAGCACTTCACCCACAAAAAAAAGGCCGGGCGCCGTCAGGCATTCCATGGTTTTTGAGGATAGCGCATCGCAATCCACACCGCCTAAAGTGACTTCTGCGGTTCGATAACCTTCCGTACCGCCAGGCTTAATCCGCCAGCCGTGCAGACGCTCGGCAACATCCTGCAACCGGCGGTCGGCGCAATCGGCCACAGCCATGCTCAGCCAGGCATCCTCCAGCAAAGCATGCAGCAAGCGTTTTGGCAAATATTCAGCCAGCAGGGTTTGCAGCTTCAGTTTGCAGCCCACCGCCCGCTGCTGTTTAAGAAACTGCAGGATATCGACATCCGGCAACAAATCGATATTCAATAGCTCGCCTGGCCGCCAGTAGGAAGAAATCTGCAAAATTGCCGGGCCGCTGAGTCCGCGGTGGGTAAACAACAGATTTTCCCGGAAGGCATGCGAGCCGGCGCCGACGATGCAGGGTACGGCAATGCCTGCCAGCGGGGCCAGCGTATCCTTGTCCTGCGGCTGCAGGGTGAACGGCGCCAGCCCGGGGCGGGTAGGACGGATGTTGATGCCGAACTGTTCGGCAATTTTATAACCTAACGGGCTGGCGCCCATTTTAGGAATGGACAGGCCGCCGCTAGCGACAACCAGAGACTGGCAATGGAAAACCCCTTTGCTGGTTTGGAGTTCGAAATCGCCATCGTCCAGACGCCGCAACTGGTTTAAGGTACAGCCCAGCAGGATTTGCACGCCATGCAAACGACATTCGGCCAGCAGCATATCCAATATGTCCTTGGCGCTATCATTGCAAAAAAGTTGTCCATGCAGGCGTTCATGATAGGGAATCCGGTATTTTTCGACCAGGGCCAGAAAATCCCATTGCGTAAACCGCCGTAGCGCCGATTTGCAGAAATGCGGATTATGGGAAATGTAGTTTTCGGCGTCGATGCGATAATTGGTAAAATTGCAACGCCCGCCGCCGGACATCAGAATTTTTCTACCCGCCCTGGCGGCATGATCCATCACCAGCACTCTGCGGCCGCGTTTGGCTGATTCGATGGCGCACATCAGCCCGGATGCGCCGGCGCCGACAATCACCACATCATGTCTGGCGATGCTGTTCAAGGATAGTCCGGCTAGGCCGCCATACCCCGGCGTTACCCGCGTAACGGCGGACTGGGCGATAAAAGCGGGCTGGATGTCGGGCGATAAAACCATTTCAGAGGCGCCATGAGGAAGACAGCCCGGATTCTAACCTGTTTGGGCGGCGCAGAAAATCCCGGCCATCAATATCGCGGTTTTAATGGCCAGCTTGTAAATCGGCATGAAACCCTGTAAAAATTGAGGGAGACGACACGGCCGCCTCGGCCACGCAGAAAGCCGTTTGCCGTTAACACCTTTAGGAACCTGAAAACCCCGTCCTGATTCCCGTACGCCGGGCGCCTTCATTTGCGTTCAGTGCATCGTTTTTTAAGGTTTCATTTATTCAACCAGTCAGGCAATCATGAATTCACGACATACTTATTCTTTCAATACCGGCGATGGAAAAAACAAGGCGCTGTTAGGCGGCAAGGGTGCCAATCTCTGCGAAATGACGCAAATGGGGCTAAATGTACCACCGGGATTCGTGATCTCCACCGAAACCTGCCTGAGTTATCTGCAGCAAAACAGCCTGCCCGCCGGGCTAATGGATGAAGTACGGCGGCAAATTGCCGGAATAGAAGAATTGACCGGCAGACAATTTGGAGGAAACAGCGACCCGCTACTGGTTTCCGTGCGCTCAGGCGCGGCCATTTCCATGCCGGGCATGATGGCGACCATCCTCAATCTGGGACTGAACAAGCAAACCCTGGCCGGCCTGATCGAAATGACCGACGATCCACGCTTTGCCTACGACGCCTATCGCCGCTTTATCCAGATGTTCGGTAAGGTGGCGCTGGGGATTGATGATGAAAAGTTTGACGTCCATTTCAATACCGTAAAACGTAATGCCGGCATCAAGGCCGATGTCGCGCTAAGCAGCGATCAGCTTCAGGAAATCAGCGAACTGTTTTTGAAAGTTGTTCATGAAGAAACGGCGCGGCCATTCCCGGAAGACGTCTACGACCAACTGGAACTGGCCATCAAGGCCGTCTTTCTCTCCTGGCAAAGCCATAAGGCCGTGGCTTATCGCCGGGCGTT
Source organism: Methylococcales bacterium (assembly GCA_028707085.1). Taxonomy (GTDB): domain Bacteria; phylum Pseudomonadota; class Gammaproteobacteria; order Methylococcales; family Methylomonadaceae; genus Methylomonas. The sequence goes on from JAQTUW010000002.1 coordinate 63,538, forward strand.
CAATATCACCCCGAAAATTGCCAACGGCACCGCCGTGAACATCGTGACGATGGTATTCGGCAATATGGGGGATGATTGCGCCACCGGCGTGGGCTTTACCCGTAATCCCGGCACCGGGGAAAATGAAATATACGGGGAATATCTGGTGAACGCCCAGGGCGAAGACGTGGTTGCCGGCATACGTACCCCAAAACCGGTGCAGGAAATGCGTAGCGAAATGCCGGAACAGTATCGGCAACTGCAGAACCTGCGCCACAAACTGGAAGCCTATTATCGGGAAATACAGGATTTTGAATTTACCATAGAGCGCGGGGTGCTGTACTGCCTGCAAACCCGCAACGGCAAAATGAATGCGGCGGCCATGGTCAAAACCTCCATTGACATGGTAGCCGAAGAACTGATCGACAAACCCCGGGCGCTGCTGCGTATCAACCCGGAAAGTCTGGAACAGTTACTGCATCCGCAACTGGGGCTGCATCATAATCGGCAGCCGCTGGCGCAAGGCTTGCCGGCTTCCCCCGGCGCGGCCAGCGGCAAGTGCGTATTCGATGCCGATACCGCCGTGCGCCTGGCGAAAACCGGCGCAGACATCATACTACTGCGTGAAGAAACCAAACCGGAAGATATTCACGGCTTTTTTGCCGCCCAAGGGATACTGACCAGCCGTGGCGGCAAAACTTCGCATGCGGCGGTGGTGGCGCGCGGCATGGGCAAAGCCTGCGTCGCCGGCGCGGAAGACATCCATATCGATGTCCGCTCCCGGCTAGCAATTGTCGGCGATATTCACATCAAGGAAGGTGATCCGATCACCATAGACGGCAGCAGCGGCAATATCTATCTGGGGCGAATACCCACCATTCCGTCTTCATTTTCGGAAGAATTGAAAACTCTGCTGGCTTGGGCGGACAGTGTTGCCCGGCTACGTATCTACGCCAATGTCGATACCCCGGAGACGGCCAGACTGGCAATCGGCTATGGTGCCAAAGGCATAGGGCTGTGCCGAACAGAACGCATGTTCAATGCTTGCGACAGATTGCCGCTGGTGATCGACATGATACTGGCGAACAGCACAGATGAACGGGAAACCGCGCTGGCAAAACTATTTCCGATTCAGCGCGATGATTTTCAGACGCTATTCGAAGCCATGGCCCCGCATCCGGTGACAGTGCGCCTGCTCGACCCGCCCATGCACGAGTTTCTGCCCAGCGAACATCAGTTACTGGAAGAACTGGAGGCGCTCAGGCATTATCTGACCATAGTCAAAGGCCGGCGCATCGCGATGGAAACCTTTAACAGGCCTTGTGAATTACCGGCGCCGTTCAATCAGCTTGGCAAAGAGGTGATCATGGAAGCCATTGCCAAAAAGGAGCTGATGCTGGCAAAAGTACTGGAATTGTATGAAGTGAACCCTATGCTGGGGCATAGAGGCGTCAGGCTGGGGATGAGCTATCCGGAAATATACAAGATGCAGATCCGCTCCATCCTGGAAGCAGCAGCCCGCTGCCTGAAACAGCGAATTCAGATCGAGCCGGAAATCATGGTGCCGCAAGTCATCACCGCTCAGGAACTAAAAAAGGTCAAGGAAATGGTGGAACAAATCAGGGCTGAAGTGGAAGACCAGTATCGCCTCAAGCTGGACTTTAAATTCGGCACCATGATAGAAACGGTTCGCGCCTGTACCCGCGCCGACCGGCTGGCGGAAATCGCCCACTTCTTTTCATTTGGCACCAACGACCTGACCCAGGCCGTCTTTTCTTTTTCCAGAGAAGATGCGGAGAATAAATTTCTGCCTCTATACAAGGAGTCGGGCATCCTGGAAGACAATCCGTTTGAAAACCTGGACATACGCGGCCTGGGCAAACTAATGAAAATGGCCGTGGATCTGGGCCGCGAGCAACGCCCGGATTTACGCATCGGCATTTGCGGCGAACACGGCGGCCATCCTCGCTCAATCCGCTTCTGCCACAATCTGGGGCTGGATTACGTCTCCTGTTCCGCCCCCCGCATCCCGGTCGCCCGGCTGGCTGCGGCCCACGCCAAATTGCTGGAAGGCCAATCTCTGTAAACGATCGCCCCTGACAGGCTTTTGCAGGACAGCCTTCTTGTAGTCCGGCCAATCTTTTTATAAATTTAATGCCAAAAGTAGGATGCGGTGAGGCTCAAACCGCATCTACTGCGCTATCCGACAACAGGGTATTGAAATAATAGGAGCGAACTTTCTCATGCTGCCGCGACGTATGCAGCGTACGGTCAAATCCGGCATTACAACCTCAATGATACCTGCTCATCCCTTCCCTTACCTAGGAGCCTGTCCGAGAATAGAAAACCTACTGCGGAAAAGCCCTTTTGGCCGGATTTCCTGCGCATTTTCGTTAAATAGCGCAACTATTCCGCCTCAAATACCCAAAAAATCCAACTCAAAATGGCTTGCCCTCGCTACGGCTTCTATTCTCGGACAGGCTCCTAGCCCCTTCAAGCAAGACACTTACTCTTTTATTATTATCAAAATGCCCCTTGAGAGACCTGTTAAATTTTGTTAAGTTTTGTTAATATTTGTGCGCACTGACTTTTGCGCTATTTGTCAACCTTTGTGAAAAACAGGAGAATGAAATGCTCAAGATCGACTCGAACAACCGCAGTTTTCTGAAAACAGCCATCATGACCGCCTTGCTGCTCAGCAATGCGGCAGGGGGGAGCACCCAGGCTTCCAACCTGACGATAACCCCGGTGTACGATGCGTCCATTACCAGCCTGAGCGATGCGTCGGCAATTGAAGCCACTATCAATACGGCGATTGCCGAGATGACCAGCTATGTCACCACTACAGCGCCCGTGGCCATAAGCATCAGTTTTTCCAATACCACCAACGGGCTGGGTTCGAATATCGCAGCGACCCAGGACATCAGCTACAGCCAGTATCTGTCTTATCTGCAGGCCTTGCCGAATCTGACTGCTAACCAGGTGAGCGCCTATGCCAGCCTGCCTGTCGGGCCGAACACTGGCATCAACAATGCCAACCAGGTGCTGGTAACCGCGGCCAATCTGGCGACGCTAGGCGATACCACGGATGCGAGTGCGCTGGTGACTGGTAACGGCGGGGTAGATGATTCAATCAGCCTAAATCTGTCCAGTATGAATATTACTGCGCTGAGCCAGAATAATCCGAATAATTACGACCTGCAGGGCGTAGCGCTGCACGAGATAGACGAGGCGCTAGGCATAGGCGGTTGGGGTTCGACGCTAGGCAATAGCGGCAGTGCATTGCCGACCGATGTAGGGGTACTGGATTTGTACCGTTATGCAGCGCCAGGCGTGCGCAGTTTTACGCTTGATCCCGGTGCGAGTCCTTATCTTTCCCTTGACGGCGGCAATACAGCGCTGATTGCCTTCAATACCGACAGTACCGGCGATCTGGGTGACTGGTACGGTACCGCAGGCCTGCCGTTGGCGCAGGATGCCTTCGGGACGCCGGGAACAGGATCTCTGGCTTTGAGCGCTTATGAGTTGACGGCGTTAAACCTGGCGGGTTATTCGCTGACGGCGGCGGGTATGACGGCGGATGGCTTGTCGGCGGTGCCACTGCCGGCCAGCATCTGGGCGTTTTTGGTGGGGTTAGGTATTGTTAGGCTGGTTTCGCGACACCGTGTGCGCGGTTTGATTCACTCATAAGCCGCCAAACAAGCAAGGAACTGCGCCATGCAGGTTGCATGTTCCTTACTCTACCTATTCTTCACCATTTTACGACCATTTCGAATACTCCTTTTTTGTAAACGGGCCAATCCTATTTCCCTATCAACACCACCGCCTGAACGGCAATCCCTTCCTTGCGCCCTTCAAAACCCAGTTTCTCGGTGGTGGTGGCTTTGACATTGATACAATCGATGTCGGCCTGCAAATCGGCGGCGATATTGCCGCACATGGCCGTTATGTGCGGGGCCATCTTCGGCGCCTGGGCAATAATGGTGATATCGGCGTTGACCAGACGGTAGCCTTTGGCCTGCACCAGGCCATAAACGTGGCGCAACAGCACCCGGCTGTCGGCCCCGCTGAATTCCGGATCGGTATCGGGAAAATGCCGACCTATGTCACCCAGCGCCGCGGCGCCCAGCAAGGCGTCGCTCAGGGCATGCAGCACCACATCGCCATCGGAATGGGCTTCCAGACCCTGTTCATAGGCAATTTTGACGCCACCCAGCATGATGTAATCGCCAGCATTAAAACGGTGTACATCGTAACCTTGTCCGACTCGAATCATTGTTGTTGCTCCATGTAGAATTGCGCCAGCGCCAGATCTTCCGGGCGGGTGATTTTAATATTGTCGGGACGGCCTTCGACGATTTTAGGTTGCAATCCCTGCATTTCCAGGGCGCTGGCTTCATCGGTAACCGCCTGATTGCCTTCCGCCTTCAGCAAGGCGTCGCGCAGCATGCCATAGCGGAACATCTGCGGCGTCAAGGCCCGCCAGACGCATTTGCGGTCTATGGTGGCGGTAATGCTGTCGCCCTCGACCTGCTTCAATGTGTCGTGCGAAGACAAGGCCAGTATGCCGCCTACGGCATCCTGGCTCAAAACGTCGATCAGATGCCGGATATCGGCGGCGGTCAGGCAGGGCCGGGCAGCATCGTGCACCAGCACCCAGTCGTCCTCGGCCGCCCTGCCCTGCAAGGCTTTAAGCGCCGACAGCACCGAATCCGCACGCTCCTTGCCGCCGGGGGCGGTAATCACGCCGGGCTGCCGGGAAACGGCCAGTTCCGGCCAGTAGGGGTCTTCTTCGGAGATGGCCACGGCCACAGCCTGAAAAACCCCGGACTGCAACAGCCGAGACAGGGTATGCTCAATGACGGTTTTACCGGCCAACGGCAAATATTGTTTGGGGCGGTCAGCCTGCATGCGCTTGCCGACACCGGCGGCCGGAACGACAGCCCAGCATGGAATGGATGGTCTCATGCGCTACTCAAGCACCTGAAAGAAGGTTTCGTTTCCCTTGATCATGCCTAGTTCATAACGGGCGCGTTCTTCTATGGTTTCCGTACCTTTACGCAGATCAAGCACTTCCGCATACAGCGCGTCGTTTCTTTCCTTTTTTTCCTGAGCCAGTCTGGTCAGGGCTTCCAGACGCAGCCTGGATTCGCGTATCTGCACCAGACTGGCGTCCCCCAGCCATAAACGGTACTGGAACAGGGCAATTAGCGCGATCATGACAGCTATAAAAGTTTTAATGGCGATACTCCCATCAATATTTTTAAAACCACAAATTTTGCCGGAAATCCCTGCACCAGCATACTTGCCGGCTAGTACCCAGACTAGTAGTCCGCCAATGTTATCATGACGGATAAGAGCTACCCATCTGCTGCCGGGGTATTCCGCCGGAGGACGCCGTGAATACATCCATGTAGGCTTGAGTCGGCATCCATGCGGCCTAAACCTCTGTCAAAATACCCCGGCAGCAGATTAGCCTATTCGTCAAAACAAAATTGGCGGACTACTAGCTATGGCGTCAGAAAAAATCAGGACAGGATTTTAAACGCGCTACGGCCGGCATATTTAGCCTTATCACCCAGCTCGTCTTCGATTTTCATCAGCCGGTTGTATTTGGCGACACGGTCGGAACGGCTCAGGGAACCAGTTTTGATTTGACCGGTACCGGTTGCAACCACCAGATCGGCGATGGTGGTGTCTTCGGTTTCACCGGAACGGTGCGAAACCACCGCGCTGTAGCCCGCAGCTCTTGCCGTGCTAATCGCTTCCAGGGTTTCGGTCAGAGTGCCGATCTGGTTGACTTTGATCAGAATCGAGTTGGCGATGCCTTTTTCGATACCTTCTTTCAGAATGGCGGGATTGGTCACAAACAGATCGTCGCCGACCAACTGGACTTTGTCGCCCAGTTTTTCAGTGTGTATTTTCCAGCCGGCCCAGTCGTTCTGATCCAGACCGTCTTCAATGGAGATGATAGGATATTTTTCCACCCAGTTCACAAAGAAATCGGTCATTTCCTCCGAATTGAAACTTCTGCCTTCCGCAGACAATTCATAACGGCCGTCCTTGTAATATTCGGAGCTGGCCGCATCCATGCCCAGGTAAATATCGACGCCGGCTTTGTAACCGGCTTTTTCTATCGCTTCAAGAATCACTTCAATCGCTTCTTCGTTGGAAGACAGATTGGGCGCAAAACCGCCTTCGTCGCCGACCGTAGTCGCCAGACCACGCGCGGTCAGTACTTTTTTAAGATTGTGAAACACTTCAGCGCCATAGCGGATCGCTTCACGGAAAGTTGGCGCGCCAACCGGCAGAATCATGAATTCCTGCAAATCGACGCTGTTGTCGGCATGTGAACCGCCGTTGATGATATTCATCATCGGTACCGGCAAAATGAATTCGCCGCTGGTATTCAGGAAACGGTACAAAGGCATGCCGGCTTCTTCGGCGGCGGCGCGGGCTGCCGCCAGCGATACGCCCAGAATGGCGTTCGCGCCCAGACGGCTTTTGCTGGCGGTGCCGTCCAGCGCGATCAATTTTTCATCCAGCGCCGCCTGATTGGCCGCATCCATGCCGATGACCGCTTCACGAATTTCGGTATTGACATAATTGACGGCCTTCAGCACGCCTTTGCCCAGATAGCGGGATTTGTCGTCATCGCGCAACTCAATCGCTTCACGCTCGCCGGTGGACGCGCCGGAAGGCACCATGGCGCTGCCCACGATACCGGAAGCCAGATAAACCTCGGCCTCGACAGTCGGATTACCGCGTGAATCAAGAACTTCTCTAGCCTTTACATCTACTATTCTTGCCATTTCCTTACCCTTTTTATAATGTGGTTTCAATTAACTTGCCGGATTTAACCGCCCGGTCTATGGTGACTAACATTTCAAGCAATTCTTTCATCCTGTGCAGCGGCCAGGAATTCGGGCCGTCGCTGAGCGCTTCCTCGGGTTTTGGATGCGACTCCATAAATAGCCCGGCGATCCCCACGGCGACCGCCGCCCTGGCCAGTACCGGCACGAACTCCCGCTGCCCGCCGGAACAGTTGCCCTGCCCGCCCGGCAACTGCACGGAATGCGTGGCGTCAAACACCACCGGACAACCGGTATCGCGCATGACCGCCAGGGAGCGCATATCCGAAACCAGATTATTATAACCAAAGGACACGCCGCGCTCACAGACCATAATCTGCTGATTACCGGCGGCCTTGGCCTTGTTGGCGACATTGGCCATATCCCAGGGCGCGAGAAACTGACCTTTCTTGATATTGACCGGCTTGCCCAACGCGGCGACGCTTTGAATAAAGTTGGTTTGTCTGCACAGAAAAGCCGGAGTTTGCAGTACATCCACCACGGCCGCCACTTCCGCCAGCGGCGTATCTTCGTGGACATCGGTCAATACCGGCACGCCCAACTGCTGCCTGACCTTTTCCAGAATCTGTAAGCCTTTCTCCAGCCCGGGGCCGCGAAAACTGCCCAGCGAAGAACGGTTGGCCTTGTCGAAGGAAGATTTATAAATGAACGGAATATTCAGTTCATCGGTAATTTCTTTCAGTTTTCCTGCCGTATCCAGCGTCATCTGTTCGCTTTCGATGACGCAGGTGCCTGCAATCAGAAAAAACGGCTGATCCAGACCGGCTTCAAAATGACATAATCTCATGCCTGACCTTGCTTTTTATGTTGTGCGGCCGCGGAGACAAATCCCGAAAATAGCGGGTGACCGTTACGCGGCGTGGAGGTAAATTCGGGGTGAAACTGACAGGCCAGAAACCAGGGATGCTCCGGCAGTTCGATGATCTCCACCAGCCGTCCGTCCAGCGATTTGCCGGAAAAACGCATCCCCGCCGCTTCCAGTTGCTTTAAATACTGGTTGTTGAACTCGTAACGATGACGGTGGCGTTCGGTAATCACATCTTTCCGGTACAATTCAAAAGCCAGCGAATCCGGTTTAAGGCTGCACTTTTGGCCACCCAGGCGCATGGAGCCGCCCAAATCCGAATCTTCGCTACGGGTATTGATACGGCCGGCTTCGTCCTTCCATTCCGTAATCAGGCCGATCACAGGATGCGGGGTATTCGGCAGGAACTCAGTGCTATGCGCGCCTTCCAGCCCGACCACGTCTCGGGCGAATTCGATGACCGCCGACTGCATGCCCAGACAGATGCCCAGATAGGGAATCCGGTTTTCCCGGGCAAACCGCACGGTGGAAATCTTGCCTTCCACGCCCCGCTCGCCAAAACCGCCCGGCACCAGAATGGCGTCTACATTCTTTAGCGCAGCTGTGCCGTCAGCCTCGATGGTTTCGGAATCGATATAGCTGATCTGAACCTTATGACGGGTGTGTATGCCGGCATGGATCAGCGCTTCGTTGAGGGATTTATAGGCGTCGGTATGATCGACATATTTGCCGACGATGGCGATAGTCACTTCATCCGTGGGATGCGTCAACCCTTCCACCACGTTTTCCCAGGCCGACAAGTCGGCGGGCGGCACATCCAGCCGCAGTTGATCGACCACAATATCGTCCAGCCCCTGTTCGCGCAGCAATAACGGCATCCGGTAAATGGTATCGGCATCAATCGCCGAAATAACGGCTTTTTCCGCCACATTGGTAAACAGGGCGATTTTGCGCCGCTCGCTGGCCGGAATCGGCTGTTCCGATCGGCAGATCAGAATATCCGGCTGTATGCCGATGGTGCGCAACTCCTTGACCGAATGCTGGGTCGGCTTGGTTTTGATCTCGCCCGCCGATTTGATGTAGGGCACCAACGTCAAATGAATGAACACGGCCCGATCCCGGCCAAGCTCCACGCCCATCTGGCGGATGGTTTCCAGAAACGGCAGCGATTCGATGTCGCCCACCGTACCGCCAATCTCGATCAGCGCCACATCCGTATCTTCCGCGCTGGCGAAGATGCGGCGCTTGATTTCGTCGGTGATATGCGGGATAACCTGCACCGTAGCGCCCAGATACTCGCCTTTACGCTCATTGCGTAAAACCTGCTCGTAAACCTGCCCGGCGGTGAAGTTATTTTTTTTGGTCATCGTGGTTTTCAGGAACCGTTCGTAATGCCCTAAATCCAGATCGGTTTCTGCACCATCCTCGGTAACGAACACCTCGCCATGCTGGAACGGGCTCATGGTGCCCGGATCCACGTTGATATACGGATCAAGCTTGGTGAGCGTAACCTTCAGGCCACGATCTTCCAGAATCGCCGCCAGAGAAGAAGCGGCTATTCCCTTGCCCAATGAAGAGACCACGCCACCGGTAATAAAGATGAATTTTGTCATGTACTTTTTGCGCCCTGTCAGCGGATGACAATTAAAGAGGAACGAAAAAGGCGCAAATTTTAGCAGTTTTACCGGACTGGCGTCCGTTTAATTCGACCGGATCGGCGCAAAAAAACCGAAACCAGCCTACAAAACCGGGGCCTGCCCCGGTTTTGCCATCAGCCCATGCCGGCTTTATTGCTGATCGAATTCAGGCTCAAAATTTTTAACCTCGCCTGCCGACCCGGCCGCTTTCCATGCTGTTACAAAATGCGAATTATCGCAATCCCACGGATGAAAAAAAGGCCGGAAATAGACAAGGTAATAGCCGATATTCCGCAACACCACATTGAACGCCAGCCATAGCCATTCATTGCCGTTTTCTGCCTTGACCACCTTATCAGGCCGTTTGCCCTGATGTTCGACTATGTTTTTGGGGCCTTTGTAAAAAATAATACTGATGAATAAGCCTATACTGACAGCAATGGAAAACATTAAAGTCACCACCAGCATTGCCAGACACCGCTCGAAATACCCCAAAACGCCGCCTGCCACCGCCTGATAGACGTCAAAACAAACAGCCTTGTGCTCCAGCTCTTCCACCGCGTGCCAGGCCCAAAGCTCACCAACAGCAGGATGGGAAAACCGGCTGAATGCCGCATGATTTTCAAATAATATATTGGCGAACGAGGCGGTAAAATGCTCCAGCGCGCAGGTTATCGCCAGTTGAAAGCTCGCCGGAAACAGCTTTCCCGAATCAAGCAACCATTTGGCAATTTTTTCGATGACAATCAGCTTGGGATTATCCTTTAGCAGCAACCGGTTTAGTAATTCGTGCTGCTTGCCATGCGCCGCTTCCTGGGCAATAAAACCGGACAACTGCGCCTGCAAAACCGGTTCGGTGATGCGGTTTTTATAATACATGACCGAATTGATAAAAAACCGCTCGCCAACCGGCAACAACATGGTCACAGCATTTAAAAACAAAAATACGCTGGACTCTTTATACCAGTTGTACGGCACAGCGCCGTCCAGACCGAAATCAACTTTTCTAGGCCTGATCGCGAGGCCGGCAGGTTGTTGCGGATATACTCTCTTAAACAGTTTCTCTATCATCATTTTGAATATTCAGGGCCGTGCAAAAAATCGACCCGATAAACACTACTACAATAAGGGTTTTCTATAGGAAAACACATAATATTCCAAAGAACGCCACTTCACCAGCAACTCGACGCCGCCAATGGCGGAAGCGATCCCGGCCAGTTCCAGCCTGGACAAATCCGCCTTGCCGGCCGACTTGATCAGGGCTTTTAAAAACTTATAGGTCGGCTGGGTATTTCTATTGATGTTTTTTTCCAGTTCAAGACTAAACTTCATGCTCTCCGGAAGATTGCGATACCTTTCAGCCGTATAGTCAACATTGCATTTTCCAAAAAAACCGCTGGAAAGATGTTTTGCAAAAAACAGATTGTTCAGTCTGGACAAGCCCCGGCTCAATACAAAGTCCGACAAGGCCAGATAGCCGCCAGGTTTTAATACCCGGTAAGCCTCCTGCAGGAACACCTCCCGGCTTGGGAAATGAAAAATGCATTCCACGGCCAGAACCGCATCGAAGCTCTTATCGGCAAACGGCAATGCGCAGGCGTCACCCTGCTGAAACTGTATGGTATTGGCCCCGACAGGCAGCACAAGCTGCCGTGCGCGAGCAAGCTGGCGTTCATCGATATTGAGCCCCACCAGTTTCATGTCCTGAAAACATTCATTCACCGAGGCCAGCGTGCCGCCAAAACCGCAGCCGACATCCAGCACCGACTGCCCATTTTCAAGTTGCGCTGCGCCATAAACCAGGCGACTCAGGTTTTCCGCCGCCTGAAAATAATCATCAGGGGTTTGAACCGCCAGTTCCGGCTGCTCCCAATAGCCCCAATGCACATGACGACCAAAGCTTTTCTCCAGCGAAACATGACCTTTTTCAAAAGCCGCCAGCAGGTAATCGAAATAGGGCATGTTGTTAGTCATGTTTTTTCCAGAAAATTCAGTTATCAGGGGGGGGGTATTTGCCATAGGGATATAGCCGCATGCCTGAGACCAAAGCCGCGAGGGCATTCGCACCGCCCGATTGGCGGCGCGAATGCCGACAAGCCTACCCGCATGTATCCACGGCCGCCTGCTCCAGAAGACTCGCCCCTTCCGGGCAGGCCATCTACATCAAAACAAAGCTGCCGGACTGCCAGCATAACATATTGAACTCGATAATAATTCCTGACGGACAGTACGGCGTAATGGCTTGCCGCCGATTGCGACCTGGGCGGCAAGCCATTTTTCCAGACCGGAAAGAAATCCGTCAAAAAAATTTGGAGACCAGCGCATTTCGCTGAATAATTGCCAAAAGGGGGCAAGCGCCCCATAAAGCCAGTCCGTTCCAGGGCAAACCAAAATGACACGGCTTTATCCATATCCTAAAACATTCCGGCATTGTAGAATGCATTAAACTGATCCTTCTTTTACGATGACCGAAAATACCCAGCCAGAACATGACCATAATCGCTGCATCCATACTGCCATCACGGCAGCCGAGCAGTTGTGCAAAACCAGAGGCGTACAGTTGACTCCCATCCGCCATAAGGTACTGGAGCTGATTCTGAACAATCACAAGGCGGTTAAGGCTTATGATCTGCTGGATCAGATCAGGCCGCTAAACGATGCCGCCAAACCAGCCACTGTTTACCGGGCACTGGATTTTTTACTGGAACAGGGGCTGATCCATCGTGTTGAAAGCCTTAACGCCTTTGTCGGCTGCCATAGCTCGGGCATCCGCCATGACCAATTATTACTGATCTGCACCATCTGCAACAATATTGAGGAAAGACCGGCCACGGCGGTGATACAGGCGCTGACGGCGGAAATGGCTCAAGCGGGCTTTAATGCGCAACGCAAAACCATAGAAATTCAGGGCTACTGCAAAAACTGCCAGCCACCGCCACAATAAATAATGGACTAACCTCTTAAACATTGATATGCGTCAATGTTTAAAACCAAACGCCGCCTAGAATACAGCCCATGTCAGACGCTTTCCTACCGTTGACATAGTCCTCTTGAAAGATAGACTCTCCAGCGGGTGAGAATAAATTCTCACCCGTCTTTTTTTATTGCCTTGGTCGGCTATAATTCCCCAACACCAAGCAATATCCGCCGTTCATGTTCTCAGCCAGCCAGCATACCCTTATCAAACAAGCCGGTCTCGATATCGACAGAATAGGCGAGCGACGCCTGTTTCAGTTATTACAGCAGCCGGAACTGATTAGCGCCTGCACCGATCAGGAGCTAGTGCTTTGCCTCAGCGTCGCCAACGCCCTGTATCGGGGCGGGGACGCCGTGATCAGCGACGCCTGTTACGATTTTCTGTATCTGGCCGAACTGAAACGCCGCCAGCCGAATCACCCGTTCCTGCAGGCCATAGAACCGGAACCGGCCTTTGCCGGCAAAACCGTGAAATTGCCGGCCATCATGCTGTCAACCGACAAGGCTTACAGCCTTGGGGAAGTGGAGCGCTGGGTGGATCGCATCGAAAAAGCCGCGGCCGAACTAGGTAAAAATCCGGCGGAACTACTTTTCAAACTGACGCCCAAACTGGATGGCTATGCCGCCTACGATGATGGGAAGATGCTTTACACTCGCGGCGATGGCCGCAAAGGCGCTGACATCAGCCGGGTTTTCGAGCGCGGCCTGCAGGTTGCCAGACAGGGAAATCGTGGCCAGGGCGCCGGTGAAATTGTGGTCAGCCGCCGCTATTTCGATGACTATCTGGCCGACTTTTTCGACAATCCGCGTAACTTTCAGGCCAGCGTCATCAAGGAAAAGGATCTGGATGAACATGCCGAACAAGCCATTCGCGAAGGGGCTGCGGTGTTTTACCCTTTTGCATCGCTCCCCGACAGAAAATATACCAAACAGGAACTATTGTCCGACTTTGAAAAAATCATCAAATCCGTCTGGCGTCTGGTGGATTACGATGTTGACGGGGTGGTGCTGGAAATAACCGATCCTGACATCAAGCATTACATGGGCGCCACCCGGCATCACCATCGCTGGCAACTGGCTTATAAGGAAAACCTGGAAACAGCCGAAGTGGCCGTGCTGGCCGTGACGCCGCAAACCTCTCGCTCCGGACGCATTACGCCCGTAGCGGAGTTACAGCCGATCAGACTCAGCGGCGCCTTGCTGTCCAGAGCCACCGCCCATCACTATCGGATGGTGGTGGATAAGGGCATAGGGCCTGGGGCCATCATTCAACTGGCGCGTTCCGGGGAAGTGATTCCCAAGATCGAAAAGGTAATCCGGCCGGCCGACCCGCAGGTTCCGACGCATTGCCCGAGTTGCGGTCACGCCCTAGCCTGGGACAATGACTTTCTGATCTGCCCCAACAATCTGGCCTGCCCGGCGCAAATCAGCAACAGCATGGAGCATTTTTTCCGGGTACTAAAAAACAATGACGGCTTTGGCGCGGCGACCATCAAAAAACTCTATGAATGCGGTATCCGTCGGGTGGATGAAATTTACAACCTGAACGCTACGCAATTCGAGGCCATGGGCTTTGGCCCCAAGCAGTCGCAAAACCTGGTGGAGCAACTGCTGCGCAGCCGTACCGAAAGCATCGAGGACTGGCGGTTTTTAGCAGCCTTCGGGGTGTTCCGCATGGGGACTGGAAATTGCGAAAGACTGCTCCAACATTATGCCCTGACCGACATTTTTAGCCTTACCGAAGCCGAGATCGTCCGCATCGAAGGTTTTGCGGAGAAAACCGCCGCCATCATCACCCAGGGTTTCGAAAACATCAGGCCGCTGTTCGACAAACTGCTGGGCCTGGGCTTTACCCTGCAAGCCAGCCGACGGGCTGCGACCGAATCGTCGCAGCTTCTGGCGGGCAAAACCCTGGTGTTTACCGGCGCCCTGCAATCCGGGTCGCGAGACGAATTAAGCCGGCAAGCCAAAGCATACGGCGCCAAGGTAGGCAATGCCGTTTCCGCCAAAACCGATTACCTGGTGGCGGGTGAAAATGTCGGAACCAACAAACTCGCGGCGGCGGCGGAAAAAGGCGTCACTGTCATCAGCGAACAGGAATTTTTAGAATTGCTGGCCGGCAAAAACCCGACCGACCGAACAGACTAACTTTTTAATGGCTATTATTGTAGCGCCGGACAGCCTGCCCGGATCACCAGGAGCGGCGACATGACAGACAAACCCATCGTATTGAGTTTTTCCGGGCACGATCCCAGTGGCGGGGCCGGCATTCAGGCGGATATTGAAACCATGCTCAGCCATCGCTGCCACAGTTGCAGCGTAATAACCGCCCTGACGGAACAGGATAGCCGCAATGTCAAAAAATTGCTGCCGCAAAATCCGCAAGACATTGTGCAGCAGGCGCTAACCTTGCTGGCCGATTTCCAGGTGTCGGCCATTAAAATCGGCCTGATAGGCCATGCCGATACCGCGCAGGCCATACGGCAGATATTGCTCCAGCATCCTCGCATTCCGGTCGTGCTGGATCCGGTTCTGGCTGCGGGAGGCGGGGCGGCGCTAGCCGACCGCCAGTTGCGGGAAGCGATTGTGGATTTACTGCTGCCGCTGACCACGGTTCTGACCCCTAACAGCCAGGAAGCCAGACAGCTTGCCGAACAGGACGATCTGGCGGTTTGCGGCCGAAGCCTGCAAGCCGCAGGGGCTGAATTTGTGCTGATTACCGGTAGCCACGAAACCACGGAACAGGTGCATAATCAATTGTTTACCCCGGAAAACAAGATACAGGTTTTCAACTGGGAACGTTTGCCGCATAGTTATCATGGTTCCGGCTGCACGCTGGCCAGCGCCATTGCCGCCCTGATGGCCCGGGGACTGGATGCGTTTACCGCCATCGGCGAAGCGCAGGATTACACTTGGCAGTCGCTGGAAACCGCCTATCGGCCAGGCAACGGACAACACAACCCTGACCGCCTATTCTGGATGGAAACATGAAATTTCCCGAAAGCGGTCTATACGCCATTACTCAGACCGAAGGCAAGACCATGAACTGTATTGTTCAGGAAGTCGAGGCCGCGCTAAATGGCGGCGTACAAGTGCTTCAATACCGCGACAAAAACCCGCAGGACGAATATGCGCTTGGCAACCAACTGCTACAGCTTTGCCGGGCCCGGGCCGTGCCGCTGCTGATCAATGACAACCCCGAACTGGCGCTGGCGCTGGGCGCGGACGGCGTGCATCTGGGCAGAGACGACAGCTCCATCGAATCCGCCCGCACATTGCTGGGTTCGAACGCCATCATTGGCGTCTCCTGTTACAACGATGTCAAAAAGGCGCAGCGCATGCAGGCTGCCGGCGCCGACTACGTTGCCTTCGGCCGGTTTTTCCCTTCCAGCTCCAAACCGCTGGCGACTGCGGCCGAAATTGCCACGCTGGCCCTGGCCAGGCAGGCCCTGAATATCCCCATTGTCGCCATAGGCGGCATCCTGCCGGAAAATGGTGGACAGTTGCTGGCTGCGGGCGCAAACTTACTGGCGGTAATCGGCGGTATTTTCGACAACGACCCGGAAACGGCCGCCCGCGCCTATCGGACATTGTTTGCACAGTATTAAAGCCGGGTTGTAAAAATATTGCGCCCCTGCCGCCTTTTTCAAAGCAGGCAGTGAAGGTTTACAGCGATTTTGCTACAATGACTGTTCATTGCTTTCATCGGCCCCCTCACGCCATCCGGCCGATACCAAGCGCCACCGCTTAAAAAATCTGGCCGCAAGGATTGAAAACCCGATTTATGGAAATGCACCATGGCAAAGCCTCTCAAATCGATTGTTCTAAAAGCCTGTTCTATTTATTGACCGATTCCAGCCGAAAAAGTCTGCAAGTTTTTACCAACAGCATGAAAACAGAGAAAAAAGCATGACCGAGCAAGTCACTTTAACCCAGTTCATCATTGAGCAGCAACGCGGCCTGCCCGACGCATCCGGCACCTTCACGTTACTACTCAACAATATTGTGACCGCCTGCAAGCAAATTTCTCACCGGGTGAATCGTGGCGCACTGATAGGCGTGCTGGGCAGCGCCGAATCGGAAAACATTCAGGGCGAGGTGCAGAAGAAACTTGACATCATCACCCACGACCTGATGGTGAAGGCCCTGGACTGGGGTGGACATCTAGGCGGCATGGCCTCGGAAGAAATCTCCGATCCCATCAAAATTCCAAAACAGTATCCGAAGGGCAAGTATCTGGTATTGTTCGACCCCCTGGACGGTTCGTCCAATATCGATATCAATCTCACGGTAGGCACTATTTTTTCGATTTTGCGCTGCCGCGAGGGAGTCGAGCCTGAAACCGAAGATTTTCTGCGCAAGGGTAACGAACAAGTTTGCGCGGGCTTCGTGTTATATGGCCCGTCCACCATGCTAGTGCTGACCACCGGCAATGGCGTTAACGGCTTTACCCTGGATCAGGACATCGGCGAGTTTATTCTGACCCACTGCAACATGAAAATACCCGAGGAAAGCAGCGAGTTTGCCATCAATATGTCTAACCAGCGCTTCTGGGAACCGCCGGTCAGACAATACATAGACGAATGCGTGGCAGGGGTGGACGGCGTGCGCGGCAAAAATTTCAATATGCGCTGGGTTGCCTCTCTGGTTGCCGAAGTTTACCGGATACTAACCCGCGGCGGGGTATTCCTCTATCCTTACGATCTGCGCGACCCTTCCAGACCAGGTAAACTGCGACTAATGTACGAAGCCAATCCCATGGCCTTCATCATCGAACAGGCCGGCGGCTTGTGCAGTACTGGACGTGAAGCCATCCTTGATATTAAACCCGGCGACATTCATCAGCGAGTGCCATTGATACTGGGCTCAAAAAATGAAGTGGCGCGCATTATCAGCTATCATCAACACGACCGGGCAGGTACTTGACATGTTGCGCAACCCAGCATCAATCTATCTGATAAAACAGCCGGCATCGAAGCTGAATCAGGTAAGCTGTAACAATTGCGGTCTGGACAATATCTGTCTGCCGCGCGGCCTGTCGCAGGAAGACATCAATAATATCAGCCAGGTCGTCAAAGCCAGAAAAGTTCTGCAACGCGGTGAATTCATCTACCATGAAGGCGACAACTTCAGAGGCATACTGGCCATCAAATCCGGCAGCGCCAAACTGGTCGCCAGCGATCAGCATGGCAACGAACATATTCTGAATATCCTGCTGCCGGGCGAGTTGCTCGGTTTCGACGGCTTGTCGGACGAGAAACATTCCTGTGCGGCCATTGCCCTGGAAACCACCAGTTTCTGCCTGTTGCCAGCGGACAATATGGAAGAGCTGTTTCAAAATGTGCCAACCCTGACCCGAGAACTGTTCCGCCACACTGGCGAAAAGATGAGTGAGGACAAAAACCAGTTAATTTTAAGCAAGCGCCCGGCGGAAGAACGTCTGGCCTATTTTCTGATCAGCCTGTCCGAACGCCTGAAACGCCGCGGCTTTTCGGCGTCGGAATTCAAACTCTCCCTCACCCGTCAGGAAATCGGCAATCACCTGGGTCTAGCGCTTGAAACCGTCAGCCGGTTATTAAAAAAATTCCAGGATGACAATCTGATTGCCGTGCAGAACCGTTTTATCACCATTACCGACCAGCACGCGCTGAAAAGACTGTTACAAGTACCGGAATAGCCTAGGAGCCTGTCCGGTTCCGGCATGAACGCTCTGCACCTGTGTTATAAAAACATTTTCCCGCCAGGAACCCAGCATTCAGTCAATTTGCAGCGGCAGAACCGGAAGACCCCCTATCCGCCCGGATTTTGTCTTAAAGCCGTAACAACCGTAGCAATAAAACAACAGGCTCTGTCCGCAGGCGCCATTTTCGGTATAATCGGTCTCGACAGCTTTCAGCATGCTTGTTAAAGATAAAAAATGTTTTTAAATCCTGCAGGGAATTTATGCCAAAAACCAAACTTTTTCCGATTGTTTCATTATTGAGCCTTGGTTTTCTGCCTTTGGCGCAAGCTGCGGATGATAATCAGGACAATCGCTGGTACGTTGCGCCTTTCGCCACCTTTATTCATGGCGGCGGCGACCGTAAGTCGAGTGACGGCTGGGGCGGCGGTCTGGGGATAGGTAAAATAGTGGACAAGCATTTCAATGTCGAGCTAAAAGGTTTTTATCAAGGTTTTGCCGGTCAAAACGGCCCATGGAGCATGTCGGGCGGTTCTGCGGAAGTCCAGTACCATTTATCCCGCGACAAACTGTCTCCGTACACCGTTATCAGTGTCGGCGGCATGAATAGCTGCCTGGGGTCGAACTGCGGAGCCGGCTTCATCGGCGAAGCCGGTTTGGGCTTTAGCTACGAGTTATGCGATAACCTGCTATTTCGCTCCGATGTCCGCTATCGTTACAACAACAATTTCGACGCGGATTTACAGCCCCGCACCAATGAATTCAATGACATGATCGTAAATGCCGGTTTCGTCATCCCCTTTGGCGACAAACCGGAACCGGCTGATTCCAAAGCCGCGACGCCTGCGCCAGTCGCTGCCCGGACGATTGCGGCGGATTGCTCGGCAGTTGATAGCGATCAGGACGGCGTCGACAACTGCCTGGATAAATGCCCGGATACCGTCAAGGGCGGCAAGGTCGACAGCGCCGGCTGCCCCGTGAAACTGGTGCTGAAATCCGAACATTTCAAACTGAACTCTGCCGAACTGGCTCCGGAAGCCAAAAAAATTCTTGACGATGTCGCCGCAAACCTGATTGCCTATCCGCAAAAAAATGACATTGCCGTTCAGGGCTATACCAGTAGCGAGGGCAGTAGCGCATACAATCTGAAATTGTCTCAAAAACGCGCCCAATCCGTGGCTGATTACCTGAAAAGCAAAAGCGTCAGCAACAAACTGACTGTTAGCGGTTTTGGAAAATCGAGACCGGTCGCCGACAATGGAACGGCGGCAGGCAGAGCCGAAAATCGCCGTGTCGAGTTAATCTGGCTTCAGGATTAAATTCAGCTAAAATCAGCGCCACAAAAAAAACCGCTCTTTGGGCGGTTTTTTTGTAATTTGATAAAAATAAACGGGTTAACTGCGAAGGACGGTAAAACGACCGCCGTGTATCCATACTATATGGCGACGGAAATTGAATACCGACAAAATTGACAGCCAAAGTATTGGTCACAAATAAATCCCCCCGGCGGGCTGGTTTGTGCAGGATTTGATATAATCCTACTTCGTTTCATCTATTCCCGACCCGGCATTAATAAAACACATAACCAGCCATGACCAAGGACTTATTCATTCAGGTGGAATCCATTTTGTCCAGGCTGTTACAGATAGACGAAACACAGCATCCACTAGCCGCCGACACCGCCCTACTCGGCGCCATGCCGGAATTTGACTCCATGACGGTTGTTGCCATTCTTACTGCGCTGGAAGACCGCTTCGGTTTCTCGATTGAAGATGACGAAATCGACGCCTCTGTTTTCGAGACCGTAGGCTCGCTGGTTTCATTCGTGGAAACAAAACTGGCGTAAGCAGACCATTATGAAACCATTGCTTATCCCTTCGAATCCCGGCTCATTATTCTGCATTTATTTTGCACCGGTCAATGCAGTAATACACCGGGCCATAATCCATATCCCCGCTTTTGCCGAAGAAATGAACAAATCCAGACGCATGGTAAATTTGCAGGCTCGCAGTCTGGCCGGCAAAGGCTACGCCGTACTGGTCATGGATTTGTTCGGCACCGGCGACAGTGCCGGCGATTTTGGCGACGCCAGTTGGGAAATCTGGCTGCGGAATATTCAGGACGCCATAAACTGGCTGAAACAGCAGGGTGCGGAACAAATCGATTTATGGGGGCTTAGAACAGGCAACCTGCTGGCGATGGATTTTGCCTCAAGATACTCGCAACAAATCGAACACCTGCTATGCTGGCATCCGGTATTAAACGGCGACACCTTTATCAATCAATTTTTACGCTTGCGTATCGTGGCGGCGGTGATGGACAACAATGCCTCCAGAGAAAAGACTTCTGAACTGAAACAACGCCTGCTGAACGGTGAAAGCATTGAAGTTGCCGGCTATGTCTTGAACCCTGATCTGGTGAAACCCTTACTGGCCTTGCAGGCCGAGCGCATGGAGTTGCAGCAGATTGCGGAAATTGCGATTTTTGAAGTCATCTCAGGCGAAAACGCACCGGTTTCTTCGGTCACCGGCAAATTGCTGTCCGTTCTTCACCAAAAATCCGTCAACTCTTCGCTAACCAGAGTCGTGGGCGACCCGTTCTGGGCCAGTCAGGAGATCAAAGTCAATCCGGAATTAATCAGTCTAAGTACCGAAAAGGTCGCCCAATGGCTATGAACCAGGAAATGCCAGTCATTTTCGAATGCCAGGGCCAGCAATTGCTTGGCGTCATTCATCAGTGCGACAACATGACCCCGACCGGGGTGGTGGTGATCGTCGGCGGCCCGCAACACCGGACAGGCAGCCACCGGCAATTTGTGTTGCTGGCCCGGCATCTGGCCGAACGACAGATTGCCTCCATGCGTTTTGACGCCCGGGGCATGGGCGACTCGGAAGGCGAATCGCGCTGCTTCTACGAAATGGATGACGACATTCGCGCCGCTATCGATTGCTTTCTCGCCACCTGCCCGACCCTTAAACAGGTGGTGCTGT
Organism: Methylococcales bacterium; assembly: GCA_028707085.1. GTDB lineage: Bacteria > Pseudomonadota > Gammaproteobacteria > Methylococcales > Methylomonadaceae > Methylomonas. Next base: position 84,477 of record JAQTUW010000002.1, read on the forward strand.
GGGGATTGTGCGACGCCGCGTCGGCAGCCCTGTTTTACGGTTATCAGGATAGGCGGGTCAAAGGCCTGATTCTGCTCAATCCCTGGGTTTTTACGCAGCAGGGTGCGGCGAAAACCTATCTTAAACACTATTATTTGCAGCGTCTTGCCAGTCGAGAGTTCTGGAAAAAAATCCTGCTGTTCAAATTCGACTACCGCAATTCGGTCGGCTCGTTTTTAAACTTCCTCAGACTAGCGAGATCGGTCGGACAGCCAGCGGCCAAAATTGCCGATGACCTACCCCTGCCCATCAGAATGCGGGAGTGCCTGCGGCGGTTTGCCTATCCGGTACTGCTGATTTTAAGCGGCCGGGATTTAACCGCCAGCGAATTCAAGGAAACCGTCAAGGCTGATGCGGAATGGCGCGCCCTATTAAATGGATCACTGGTTTCCCGTCAGGATTTTGAGGCGGCCGACCATACTTTTTCGTCTTCATTATGGCGAAATCAGGTTGCAGAATGGACTTCGGAATGGATAAAAAACCATGGATAATTATACCAGCACCTCCACGGCGGCCGGCTGACTGAGGAATGCGGCCGGACTGGCGGAATAACCGTACGCCCCGGACTGATAAACCACGACCAGATCGCCCGGCTCGGCTTCCGGCAGGCTCGCCCTGTCGGCCAAAACATCCAGCGGAGTACATAACGGGCCAACAATATTGACGGTTTCCATGATCTTCCCGTCCATTCTGTTACCAATGGCCAGCGGATAATTCTTGCGTATCACCTGCCCTAAATTCCCCGTTGCCGCCAGATGGTGATTCAGGCCGCCATCCGTGACCAGAAACACCTGTCCGCGGGAGTGTTTTTTATCCAGAATACGGGTGACGTAAACCCCGGCTTCCGACACCAGATAGCGGCCCAGCTCGATGACCACTTCCGTTCCGGGCAGATGTTTGCTGGCATTCGCCATAGCGAATGCCAGCGCGTCGCCAACCTGATCAATGTCCACCGCCATGTCGCCGGAAAAATAAGGTACGCCCAGTCCCCCGCCGATATTTAGCCTGGGGATGGGCTGCGCACAGTATTCCGCCATCCTCACCGCCAGATCCAGCGACTTTTGCTGGGCCTCGATAATGGCTTCGGCTTTCAGGTTTTGAGAACCGCCATAGATATGAAAGCCCTGAAACCGTAATCCCAGGCTATACAGTTTTTGAAGCGCCGCCGGTATCATTTCTTCATCGATGCCGAAGGGCTTGGCGCCGCCGCCCATTTTCATTCCGGCGGCCTTGAGTTCGAAATCCGGATTGATGCGCAAGGCCACATTGGCGTTCAGCCCCAGAATTTCACATTGTCCGGCTATCATGTCCAGCTCGCGTAGCGATTCCGCATTGAGGGTAACCCCGGCGGCAATGGCCTGACTCAATTCCTGCGGCCGTTTGCCCGGCCCGGCAAAGCTCATCTGCCCGGCCGGCATGCCGGTATCCAGCGCCAGTTTCATTTCGCCTGCGGAAGCCAGATCGAAGCCATCCGTCAGGGTCGCCATATGCTGAACCACGGCCGGCATGGGATTGGCCTTGATGGCGTAATAAATTTTCAGTTCGGCTGGCATGGCCAGACGCAACCGCCTGATGCAGCGGCCGATGGCCTGTCTGTCATATGCATAGAAGGGAGTTTGCCCCACCCGCTGCGCAAGCCGGCTTAACGGGATTTCACCAATTAGCAGTTGCCCATTCTCGACAGGAAAAAACCGGTTTTCAGGATAAATCGGCAAGGTATCGGTCATGTTTTTTCTACGCTGAAAACAGGTTGGCAAATTGTTGGGCAAGCAGCTTGCGGTCGATCTTGCCATTGGGATTGCGCGGCAAATCGGCCAGCAGCTCGATTCGGGCCGGCAGCATATAATTGGGAAGCACCCGCCTACAACTTTCCAGCAATCGTTGCGGATCGAAATCGGCGCCGGAATCGACGCAGACCGCCAGCACCACGGCCTGCCCCAACCCCTGATGATCGACGCCTATGGCGACGGCCTCCCTGACCAAACCGGAAGCATAGACCACATCCTCTATTTCACTGGGGCTGAGACGGTAACCTGAAGTTTTGATCATATCATCCTGACGGCCGACAAAATATAAATAACCCTCTTCATCCATGACTACCGTATCTCCCGACCAGACCGCGATTTCCGGGATAGGCAGACCGGAAATCCGGGCAGGCACCGGCCTGAAACGCTGCGCGGTTTTATCCGGATCGTTCCAGTATCCCAAACTCACCAGACTGCCGCGATGCACCAGTTCCCCAGGCTCATACGGCGCGCACAGGCTGCCGTCGGCCCGCACCACCATGATTTCCGCGTTGGGGATGGCCTTGCCGATGGAATCTGGGCGCTTATCAAGCTGTTCCGGGGACAAATAGGTGGAACGGAATGCCTCGGTCAGGCCGTACATCAGGAATATCCGACTATCGGGGACTTTGCCGCGCAGGCTTTGCAGTACGGCGCCCGGCATTTTACCTCCGGAATTGGTCAGGTAACGCAAATGACCGGCTATGGCCGGCGGCCAGGGCAGGCCGGCCAGTTGCGCCCACAGCGCGGGCACCGCAGCCAACCCGGTGATCCGATATTTTTCCAGCGCGACAATAACATCGCGCGGCAACAGATAATCCATCAACACACAGCAGGCCCCGGTCAGCAAAGCGGTCGTCAGTTGATTGAGGCCATAATCAAAACTGAACGGCAAAACGGCCAGCAACCGGTCATTGGCGCTGATTTGCAGATATTCCGCCACGCTTTCTGCGCCGGCAATCAGATTCCGGTGGGAAAGCACTACGCCTTTCGGTTTGCCGGTGCTGCCGGAGGTATAGAGTATCGCCGTCATATCGCTATCTATGGCCGGCGTCGGAAAAAGCCTGTCGCCAGCCATAGCCAGATAAGCGGCCCAGCCCAGCACCCGGATGTCGCCCAGCAGATACGCTGGCTGATCGCCGTCGACCAGAACGACGGTCTGCAAGTCGGGGCAGTCGGACAGAATCGCCGCCAGGGATTGCAAACGGCTTTTGGAACTTATCAGTATTCTGACATTACAATCGGCCAGGATATGCGCCAGTTGCTGCGCTTTTAATACCGGATTGACCGGTACGAATACCCCGCCTGCCAGCGACACCGCCAGCAAACTGCTGACGGTTTCCGGCTGCTTGGGCAAATAGACCGCCACCCGCTGCCGCCGCTGCAAATGCACAGCCTGTAGAGCCCGGGCCTGCTGCTGCACCTGCTCCATTAACTCCGCGTAACTGATAACGGCATCCTTATACTGAATGGCCGGCGAATGCGGCGCGCGCCGGGCGCTATCAAACAATAAATGATGCAGGCAAATCAGCATGATGTCATGAATTTGAATAACCATTCAGGCGCAAACCACCCGCGGCTTAGCAACAACGTTTAATCCCGTTCCATTTCCGCCGGGTTTCAGCGGCGAAAAAAGCCTTGCGGCTGAGCGGCGACCCGGCATGGTGGCAAGCCCAATGGGCCAGATAGCGTTCATAGGCGACATCGCCATTCAGGCTGCGCCAGAGTTTATACAGAAAGTTCATGTTTATTATCGTGAATGTCGTATTATAACTGAAACGAAATAGGCCGCCGCCCGAACTAAAAATTTAAGCCATTTTTGAATTTGCACGGCAATAATATGCGTTGTTTATCCCTTTAAGGCCGTGCGGCAAAACAATTCCCTTTAAAATTGTCAATTTCGGCAGATTAATTTTCTTTACCTAATGGCAAAGTATAGGCAGAAACAGGCCGGGGGTAAAATACATTGTCTCTAAAATATAAGCTTAGCTCGGCATTGGCGCCCAAAAATTTGCCGGACGTCGTGGCCCAGCCGCGGCCGCCAGCATTACCCTGTAAAAAATACGCCGATTTTTTTAAGCGGCGATGGTCGGTGTTACAATAACCGCTTCCAGAATGACTCTCAAATCCGCGACCATGATGTTATCTTCCCGTTTCCTGTTCAGTCTGTTTACCGGGCTGTTGCTGCTTGTTCCGGCAGTTTCCGTGCAAGCTGCCGAAAATACCGTATTTACGCCTGCCGCGCCGACTATAGCGGGATCCAGTTATATTCTGCTGGATTTTAACAGCGACCGGATTCTGGCGGAGAAGGATGCAGACAAACATGTGGCGCCCGCCAGCCTGACCAAAATCATGACCGCCTATGTGGTGTTCCGCGAACTCAAAGCCGGACACCTGAGCCTGAGCGAAAAAGCCACCATCAGCCAAAACGCCTGGGGAACCGGCGGATCGAAAATGTTTGTGGAAGTCAATAAACAGGTTCCAATCGAAGATTTGTTGCAAGGAATGATCATCCAGTCCGGTAACGACGCCAGCGTGGCGCTGGCCGAGCATGTCGCCGGCAGCGAGCAAACCTTTGCCGCCATGATGAATGAACAGGCCGGCAGACTGGGCATGAATAACAGCCATTTTGAAAACAGCACGGGGCTGCCCAGCCCGAATCACTTCAGCTCCGCCCGCGATCTGGCGACGCTGGCGCGTGCACTGATCCGGGAGTTCCCGGAATATTACCGCTGGGACTCACAAAAAGAGTTTACCTATAACAATATCACCCAGCGGAACCGTAACCAGTTATTGTGGCGCGACGCCTCTGTTGACGGCATCAAAACCGGATTTACCGACGATGCCGGTTATTGCATGGTGGCTTCCGCCAAACGTGAAGACATGCGACTGATTTCCGTGGTCATGGGTACGGCCAGCCCCAACGCCCGCGCCAACGAAAGCCAGTCGCTGCTGAATTACGGTTTCCGGTTTTTTGAAACCCATCGTTTGTACGAAGCCATCAATCCGCTGGCGGAAATCCGGGTTCGCAAGGGCGAGACGTCCAAACTGGCTGTCGGCGTGGCCGAAGACCTGTATGTCACCGCGCCGCGCAAACACTTTAGTGAATTAAAGGCCGAGACTCAAATAAACCAGGCCGTGGTCGCGCCGATTAAAAAAGGCGATACCGTGGGCGCCCTGAATATCGCGCTGGGTGGCGAAACCGTCGCCACCAAACCGCTGGTGGCCATGAACGATATCGCCGAGGGCGGCCTTTTCCGTCGCCTGTACGATGCCGCATTGAGTTTACTGGAGAAATAATGGACATCGTTTACCTGAATGGCGAATACCTGCCGCTGGCGGAGGCTAAAGTTTCTGTGCTTGACCGCGGCTTTTTGTTTGGCGATGGCGTCTATGAAGTAATACCGGCCTATGCAGGCCGGCTGTTCCGCCTGGAGGATCATATTCAGCGCCTGAACAACAGCCTGAACGGCATTCGTCTGCCGCTAAATTATACGGTCAGCGACTGGGAAGCCATTTTTCTGCCGTTGCTGGACGGCGGTAAGGATCAATATATCTATTTGCAGATCACCCGCGGCTATTCTCCAAAACGGGATCACGGCTTTCCGCAGCAGACCCGGCCCACCATCTTTGCCATGTGTTCCGACATTCTGCCCTTTGCCGGCCGGATAAACGGCATCCGGGCCATCACTATGGACGATACCCGCTGGCAGTTATGCCACATCAAAGCCATTACCCTGCTGGGTAACATCCTATTGCGGCAGGAAGCGCTGGATCAAGGTTGCGCCGAAGCCATCCTGGTCAAAAATGGTCAGGCGATAGAGGGCGCCGCCAGCAATCTGTTTGCCGTAGTGGACGGGATATTGCTTACGCCGCCAAAAACCAACGATATTCTGCCGGGCATTACCCGCGACGTCATTCTTGAACTTGCCAAAAAACATGGCATAGCTCATCGCGAAGACCTGATCAGCCTGGAGGCATTGCATGCCGCCAGCGAAATCTGGGTCGCCAGTTCGACGCGTGAAATAGTACCGGTAGTGGAACTGGACGGCGTCAGCGTCGGCGACGGCCAACCCGGCCCGGTCTGGCACGCCATGGATCAATTATTGCAAGCTTATAAAAAATCCCTGTCATGACCGAAACCAAAAGCATACTGGAGTTTCCCTGCCAGTTTCCCATCAAGGCCATGGGTAAAACCCGTGACGATTTCGATGCGATTGTGGTGGAAATCATCCGCCGCCATGCTGGCGATATCAGGGAAGGCGCGATCAGCAGCCGCGCCAGCAAGGGCGGCGCCTATACTGCGGTTACCGTGATCATTGAAGCCACCAGCCGCGAACAACTGGACGCTATCTATCAAGGCCTGACCGATAGCCCTGATGTTTTAATGGCTCTTTAAAAAACACCGTGAGTCGGAATACTGTTCTACGCAATCTGGGCCTGCAGGAATATCTGCCGCTCTGGCGGCAAATGCAGCAGTTTAGCGCCGACAGAACGACGGATACGGCCGACGAAATCTGGATAACCGAACATCCGCCGGTTTATACGCTGGGGCTGAACGGCAAACCGGAACATCTGTTACGCGAAACCACCATCCCGCTCATCGCCACGGACAGAGGCGGGCAAATCACCTACCACGGCCCGGGCCAGTTGATCGTGTATTTGCTGGCGGATCTGAGGCGGCTAAGTCTTGGCCCACGGCAAATGGTGAACATTCTGGAAAACGCGGTGATATCCACATTAAGTCTATACGGCGTCAGAGCCGAAGCAAAACCCGATGCGCCGGGCGTTTATGTGACCGGTAAAAAAATCGCCTCGCTTGGCCTGAGAATAAAATCCGGCTGCTGCTACCACGGACTAAGTCTGAACAATAATATGGATCTGGCGCCATTCCGGCATATTAACCCCTGCGGCCATGCCGGAATGGAAATAACCCAGCTGGCCGAATTCGGCGTTAATATACACACGCACGAACTGGCCGTACCGCTGGTTCAACGTCTCATCAGGGCTATTGAAACATGAAACCGGACGCACCCTCCCGCTCGACCCCGATCACCCATCAACGCAATGCCGACAAATTGTCCAGAATTCCGGTCAAGGTGGAAACCCCGGAAACCCTGTTGCGCAAACCCGACTGGATACGCATCAGGCTACCCGCCGGCGACAGGGTACACCAACTCAAACAGACTTTACGCGACAACCATCTGCATACCGTTTGCGAAGAAGCCGCCTGCCCGAATCTGGGCGAATGTTTCAGCAAGGGCGCCGCCACATTCATGATCATGGGCGATTTATGCACACGCCGCTGTCCGTTCTGCGATGTCGCCCACGGCAAACCGCTTGCCCTGGACGCCATGGAGCCACTGAATCTGGCCGAGACCGTCGCCGCCATGGAACTGAAATATGTGGTCATTACCTCTGTGAACCGCGACGATCTACGCGATGGCGGGGCCGGACATTTTGCGGCCTGTATTGCCGCAGTACGCAACCGGACGCCGGACATCCGTATCGAAATTCTGGCGCCGGATTTTCGCGGACGCCAGGAAACGGCGCTATCGCTGCTTGCCGGCCAACCCTGCGATGTGTTTAACCACAATCTGGAAACTGTACCCAGACTTTATCCGCAAGTCCGTCCGGGTGCGGACTACGCCACATCCTTACAGCTACTGCGGAGCCACAGGCAATTACTGCCGCAGATTCCGACCAAATCCGGCCTGATGCTGGGCATAGGCGAAACCGAGACCGAAGTGGCGCAGGTCATGAAAGACTTGCTGGCTCACGGCTGTAGCATGCTGACGCTGGGACAGTATCTGCAGCCCAGCAAGTCGCATTTGGCCGTCAGGGAATATATTCATCCGCAGCAATTCCGCCATTATGCGGAAATTGCCGAGAATCTGGGGTTTCAGCAGGTTGCCAGCGCGCCGCTGGTCAGATCCTCGTATCATGCCGACGTGCAGGCTGCGGGGCTAATTTAATGAAGCACGCAAGGATTGATGCCGGCAGACAGGGCGAAACCATTTCTGCGGATTGCGGCATGCTAAAGTGATACATATCTTATTTTTACAAGGAAATTATGAATATACAATCAGTGGGTAAGAAACTGTTCGTACTGGATACCAACGTCCTGATGCACGATCCGACTTCGATTTTCCGGTTTCAGGAACACAATGTGTTTATTCCCATGGTGGTGCTGGAAGAACTGGATCATGCCAAGAAAGGCTTGTCGGACGTATCGCGCAATGTCAGACAGGTTAGCCGGTTTCTGGACGAATTGATACAGGATGCCGACCAGCAATCCATCATCGATGGTTTACCGCTATCCAGAATAGAACATGGTTCGAATATCGATCAGGCGCTGGCGGGCCGGCTGTATTTTCAAACCCGACAGTTGTCGCATTTGCTGCCGCCCGACCTGCCCGGACAAATTGCCGACAATTCCATTCTGAGCATTGTCCTGGCCCTGGGCAAGGAATATCCCGGCGTCAATGTCATTCTGGTGTCCAAAGACATCAATATGCGCATCAAGGCGGCCGCCTTGCAGATCAACGCCGAAGATTACCATAACGACCAGACCATTGAAGACATCGATTTGCTGTATAGCGGCTCCATGGCGCTGGAAGCGGATTTCTGGGAAGAGCATGGCGGCAAGATGGAATCCTGGCAGGACAACAATCACACCTTTTACCGGCTGCATGGCCCGCAGGTGGCGGAATGGTATCCGAACCAGTATCTGTACATGGACGACGACTCCGGTTTCGAAGCCATTGTAAAATCCTGTGACGGCGAAACCGCGGTGTTGCGACTGGTCACGGATTATCGCAGCAAACATCACAGCATCTGGGGCGTTTGCGCCAAAAATCGCGAACAGAACTTCGCCCTGAACGCCCTGCTCGACCCGGACGTGGATTTTGTAACCATGCTGGGCTCGGCGGGTACCGGCAAAACCTTGCTGGCCCTGGCCGCCGGCTTGTCGATGACCATGGAGCGCAAGGCGTTTCAGGAAATTATCATGACTCGGGAAACCATACCGGTTGGACAGGACATCGGGTTTTTACCGGGTAGCGAAGAGGAAAAGATGGCGCCCTGGATGGGCGCATTGATGGATAACCTGGAACTACTGGGTAGCCGTGCCGGAAGCAATGAATGGGAACAAGGCGTTTCCCACAATATGATGATGAACCGGGTAAAAATCCGTTCGCTGAATTTCATGCGCGGCCGTACCTTTCTGAACCGTTATCTGATCATCGACGAGGCGCAGAATTTAACGCCGAAACAATTGAAAACCCTGATCACCCGCGCCGGCCCCGGCACGAAAATCATCTGCATTGGCAATCTGGCGCAAATCGACACCCCTTATTTGACGGCGACCAGTTCCGGCCTGACGTATGTGGTGGATCGTTTCAAAAACTGGGAAAACAGCGCCCACATTACCTTGCGGCGCGGGGAGCGTTCACGGCTGGCCGATTTTGCTTCGGATAATCTGTAAACGGCAAACTCAACCTAGGGCGGGTTCACCTATTCTCGGCCACGCGGTCAATACGGCTTTTACCAGCGTGGCCAGCGGAATGGCGAAAAAAATCCCCCAAAACCCCCACAGTCCGCCAAATAACAAAATGGCGACGATGATGGCGATCGGGTGCAGATTGACTGCTTCTGAAAATAACAGCGGCACCAGAACCACGCCGTCCACGGCCTGAATAATCGAATAGGCTATGACCACATACATAAACTCGCTACCCTGCCCGGCGCCCCATTGCATATAGGCGACCCCCAGAACCGGGAAAGTCACCAGCGTCCCCCCCACATAGGGAATGACCACGGAAAATCCCATCAATACCGCCAGCAGCATGGCATAATTGAGATTCAGCAGATAGAAGGTCAGAAAGCTGACCGCCCAGAGTATGCCGATTTCGACGACTTTGCCACGAATGTAATTGGCGATCTGCAAATCCACCTCTTCCCAGACCAGCAAGGTCAGGCTTCGGTCTGTCGGCAAAAACTGCACCAGCCAGCCAAGCAGCATTTTTTTGTCCTTGAGAAAAAAAAATACCATGAACGGCACCAGAAACAGGTAGATGATGGCGGCAACTAGTCCAGCAAAGGACTGGGCGGAACCGGAGATTAAATCCTGTCCATATTTGATTAAATCCTGCTGGATTGCTGAAACGATCTCATTGACTCTGGCTTCCGAAATCAGTTCGGGATGGTTTTTGGGGAAACGCATGATTTCAGCCTGGGCGGTGGTGACTATTTCGGGTATGCGATGCACCAGTTGCACCATCTGTTCCGACACCACCGGTATCAGGAAAAACAGTACAAACCCCAGACCGGTCAGAAACGCAAAAAACACCAGATAGACAGCCAGCAATCGCGGCGTGTTTCGGTTCTCCAACTTGACAACCAAGCCTTCCAGCAGATAAGCCAGCACAATTGAAGCAAAAACCGGCATCAGCAGGCCGGCCAGAAAATAAATTAGTAACGAGCCGGCCAGCAATATGGTAGCCAGGGAAACGGTCTGGGAATTTGGCAAAAAGCGCTGCAGAAAATCGCTGACAAAGCCAAAATTTGAAAAGTCGGTTTGCGTGGTTCTGGTTTTCATGCTTCTTTGCCTTCCCGCAAGCAACGGACTAAAATCGGTTTACCCGGCTACCCGGCGGTGCGAATAGCCTTCGCGGACACTATAATGCTATCACGCACGCGCATAAGCGGTTTTAAAAATTCATGCCACAAAAACGGCGGTAGTGATACCGGAATCCGGGCGGGCAGTATAACAGCTTACCGAAACCTGTCATACCGTGCCACCGGATCAGCCTGCCAGCCGCCCGGCGACAATAATGCCCTGCCCCAGAGCCAGACCGCCATCATGACAAGGTATGCCGGCAGGCGACAGCGGAATCTTTCCTGCCGAACGCAACTGCCGGCTGACCTCTTCCAGCAGCAACCGGTTTTGAAACACGCCACCGCTCAATATCACTATCCGGCAGCCGATCTGATCGGCCAGTCCGTCGGCGGTCTCGGCAATGGCGTTCGCCAGGCCGTGATGGATGCGAGCGGCGATGTCCGCTTTAGCCACGCCGCGTTGCAAATCATTGAGCATGGCCTGCCAGAAGGGTCTCCAGCCCAGCAAAGGCAAGACAGAATCTCCGATATTTTCATGGCGGTAGGCATTTGCTTTCTGCTGCCGGAAAACCGGAGCGGCAAGCGCTTCCAGCTCGATCGCGGCTTGGGCTTCATAGTCGATGGATGCGGCGCACACGCCCAGCGCCGCAGCAAACGCATCCAGACAGCGCCCGCAGGAACTGCTAACAGGCGAATTAAGATTTTTAGCCAGCATGGTATCCAGTATGACCAGCGGCCGGCTGTCGAGAAAGCGCATAATATCCAGGCCGGCATAGCGTCTGCTCAATACCGGCCAGTCGAAATAATGTTGCAGATGCGCATAACAATTGCGCCATGGCTGGCGGATCGCCTGAACGCCGCCCGGCATGGCGATGGGATGAAACGCCGCCAGCCGACGGTATTGCCGGTAATCGACCTCAAAAAACTCGCCCCCCCAGAACTGCCCTGCCTCCCCCATTCCCAGGCCGTCCATCGCCACGCCCAGCACTGGAGGACTTTCCAGCGGTAAACCATGTTCCGCCATGCAGGCGGCAATATGGGCATGATGGTGCTGGACGGCCGTCACCGGCAGGCCCTGTTTTGCAGCCCATTCCCGGCCGAACTGGGTAGACAGGTAGCCAGGATGCATGTCCACCGCAATATGCTGCGGCTGAAAATGAAATAATGCCTGGAACCAGTCCAGCATCCGCCGGTAATCCGACTGTGTCTCGGCGTTTTCCAGATCGCCGATATGCGGCGAGAGTATGGCTTGTCCGTCCTTTAGCAGGCAAAAAGTGTTCTTTAGCGCCGCGCCCATCGCCAAAATCGGTGCGGCGGCGGGAAAACCGGGCGGTAACGGCATGGGCAGCGGCGCATAACCACGGCTTCTGCGCAATAATCTGGGCTGTCCATCCATGATTTGCAATACCGAATCGTCCAAACGGATGACAATATCCCGGTCATGCATCAGCCAGTAATCGGCCAGACCGGCGAGGCTTTGCCGAGCGTTGCCGTTTTCCACGGCTTGCGGCTCTGCTCCGCGATTGCCTGAGGTAAAGACGATGGGCGCATCCAGGTTCTGCAGCAGTAAATGATGCAGCGGGGTATAAGGCAAAATGCAGCCCAGGGTAAGATGATGAGGCGCTACCGCCGACGCCAGAGCCCGGCCCTGCTTGTTCAACAATACGATAGGAGCCGATTGTCCGGCGAGCAGTTGCCGCGCCTGTTCATCTATCTGCACATACTCCGCCAGTATGGCGGAATCGCGGGCCATAATTGCAAATGGTTTGGCCATGCGCTGTTTACGGTCGCGCAAGCGCAGCACGGCGTTTTGATTACCCGCGTCACAGACCAGATTAAATCCGCCCAAGCCTTTTACGGCAATAATATATCCTTGACGGATCAGACCCGCTGCAACTGTTATCGGATCACGCCCGGCCTCCATGTCGCCATGACCATCCTCCAGCCAGACCCGAGGCCCGCAAGCCGGGCAGGCAATGGCCTGGGCATGAAAGCGGCGATCGGCCGGATTCCTGTATTCGCGCTCACAGGCCGGGCATAAAGGAAAACCGGCCATGCTGGTCTGATTTCTGTCATACGGCAGACGTCGAATAATACTCAGTCTTGGCCCGCAATGCGTGCAGTTGCCGAACGGATAGCGGTAACGGCGATCGGCGCTATCGGCAAGCTCGTCAAGGCAAAGTTGACAGGTGGCGATATCGGCCGTCAACATCATGGCGGCGCAACCGGGCCGACTGGCGACAATCCGGAACGCCTCACCATCCGCCGCAGTATGCAAATCTTCCCACTGAATTTGGCTAATTCTGGACAGAGGCGGCGCATATAAAGGCAATTGCCGGATAAATTCATCCAGCACGGCCGGCATTCCCCAGACCCGAATACCGACTGAACCGCCTTCGTTCCAGACCTCGCCCGTCAGAGCCAGCCGTCTGGCCAGCCGCCAGACCGCCGGGCGAAAACCTACGCCCTGAACAATGCCATGTATTCGGACTGTTTTACCGGTTATAGGCTTAATGCTGACCTCCTCCAGATGTTTTAACCTTGCGAGGAGTTTAGTTTATCCGCCAGCCAAACCGCAAGAACATGATTGAACCGGCAATACCTTATGTCGCAATGACCTATTGGAGAATGGAAAAAATATCGGCCGGCATATCCGCACCTTGCCAGATATTTAAGACTCTGAACTTGAAAAGGTGGAATTACGAGCGCAAATATTCATTCCCTCGAAGCAGAGAACCAGCCAACAAATTAACAACAAAGAAACCAAGGTAATTCGACTTCAGATATATTATCACATGCCCAAACCCGGCCTTTTTAAACCATCGTCCTAACCCTTTAAGAAAGGGTTAGGACGGAGCCACGATGCCTGACCATGCCAATATAGTAAGAAATACCCACAAAATGCTTCGTCATTACCCTTCCGGCCTGAAGGGGGAAAGCGCGGAAGCCGAGTTTGTTTCTACCGGAGCATTAATGGCGGCGACGCCTTACAACATATATAGTCGCGAATAGATGAATTAAGCGCGTAGCACTCCGCTGCAACTATAAATCACGCCAAAAAACAGAAGGCGACCGGAACCAGCCTTTCTCTCCGACGAAAAGAAAGCGATAGCCAATGTGTAAAAAATGGATTACACATCAAGAGGCCAAGCAATATTCTCAGGTATTGATCAGAAACTCGTCTTTGCGGTGGCCCGCAGCCAGCAGCAATTGCATCCATTTTGGAGCAAGCCCTCTGCCTGACCAGGTTTTACTATGGTCGTCCGGGTTTCTATATTTTGCCTCCACGGTAGACAGCCTTTTATTACCCTTCTTGCTGTCCTGAATGTCAACCGTGACGCCAATTGATGCAGCGAGCTCCTTAATTTGGGCAATCACATCTTTACGCATGCTGTGCTGCTTAACTTCCAACTGTACTTGTGCTTCCGCAATTAGTCTTTGTAATTCCTCTGGGCTTTTGTCTTGTAAGTCAATCATGTCTATCTATAAGTAATAAAAAACGGAAATGGATATTACCATAAAAATCCGCAAGATTCTAATACTATCCGGCGTTCATGCATTAAAGCCGGCATTTTTATGATCCTTCAAGCACGATACATCTTAGTTACAGCGTCGAAATTTATGCTCGATGAGCAATTAAAAAACCAGTATGCGCCTACGACCATAACCTGAACGATGCAATTGCAGACCTCAAAATATTAGGCCATAAATCCAAAATAGCAATCATGCTCCATGTAGCTAATTTGATCATTTATAACCGCACCAACATCAACTAAACGGATGACAAGATACTACCCATAAAGTTCAATTTTAAGCAGCATGAAGCCGCTCACCTTCTCCTGCCGAACTTGCTCCCGCCGGCGATCCGCAGAGCGTTTGCCGGCATCGTCCGAATAGCCTGCCCAAACTTGGTCTGACGCCATGCTCCTGCACACACCCGGCTCAAGATTGCTACTGAAAAAACTAATTAACAACTATTTGTTGCCTGAATGCCATTAAAAAAATATAATCGCGCCCTTTTTTCAAGTTCGATTTCATTTTTTATCACTTTTATATGGCTTAGCAAAAATGATTACTCACATCATGCCCACTTATGCCCGCCAATCGGTTAATTTTGAACGCGGCGCAGGCGTGTGGCTCCAGGATGTCAATGGCGTATCCTATCTGGATGCCGTCGCCGGTATCGCGGTCTGTAATCTGGGACATGCTCATCCGGCAGTACAGCAGGCGCTTTGCGAACAGAGCGGCAAATTACTGCACACATCCAATCTATATAGCATCGATCTGCAATCCAGATTGGCCGACAGATTGACCCGGCTCAGCGGGATGGACAATGTTTTCTTCTGCAATTCCGGGGCGGAAGCCAATGAAGCCGCCATCAAGCTGGCTCGCAAATACGGCCATCAGCGCGGCGTCGAAAAACCGGTCATTCTCACCGCCGAAAAAAGCTTTCATGGCCGCACCATCGCCACGCTCAGCGCCAGCGGCAACACCAAAATCAAACAGGGCTTTGCGCCCTTGCTGGAAGGTTTTGTTCACGTACCTTACAACAATATCGAAGCCATTGAGGCGGCGGTAGCCGCAGACAGCAATATTGTCGCCATTTTGGTGGAACCGGTGCAGGGCGAAGGCGGGGTGAATATTCCGGCCGGCGATTATCTCAACCGGATTCGCAGTCTGTGTGATCGGCGGCATTTATTAATGATGCTGGACGAAATCCAGACCGGCGTCGGCCGCACCGGCCAGTTTCTGGCCTACCAGCACAGCGGCATACTGCCCGATGTCTGCACCATGGCCAAGGCTTTGGGGAACGGCGTGCCCATAGGCGCATGTCTGGCGCGCAATCAGGCGGCGCTGGTGCTGACGGCCGGCACCCACGGCTCCACATTCGGCGGCAACCCGCTGGCCTGCCGCGCGGCGCTGGCGGTGCTCGATACTCTGGACACCACCACCCTGATCGCCGACGCCGCCGGCAAGGGCCGGGAAATTTGCGCCCAGCTTGGCGCCAAGACCGCCGACAACCCCCATATTGCCGCCATCCGCCATCTGGGCCTGATGATAGGCATAGAACTGGACAGCCCCTGCGGTGAACTGGTCGGCAAAGCGCTGGACAAAAAACTGTTGATCAATGTCACGGCCGACAATACGATACGCCTGTTACCGCCATTGCTGATCAATGATCAGGAAATTGCCATGCTGACCGATATTCTGGCAGCGCTGATTCAAGAACACACCGCCGATACCATCAACCATGCAAGTTAGACATTTCATCAGCCTGCTGGATTTATCCGGCAACGAACTTCGCGACCTGATCCATCGCGCCATCTGGCTTAAACAACATCGTGACCACGACTTTCAACCCTTGAAAGGCCGGGTGCTGGCCATGATTTTCGAGAAATCCTCTACCCGCACCCGCCTTTCCTTTGAAACCGGCATGGTGCAATTTGGCGGACATGCGATTTTCCTGTCGCCGCGCGACACCCAACTGGGCCGCGGCGAACCGCTGGAAGATAGCGCAAAAGTCATTTCCAGCATGGTGGACTGCATCATGCTGCGCACTCACGAACACCAGACCGTGACCACTTTCGCTCGCCATTCACGGGTACCGGTCATCAATGGCCTAACGGATTTATTGCATCCCTGCCAATTGCTCGCGGATATGCAGACCTACTTTGAGGAACGCGGCGATATTTCCGGTAAAACCGTAGCCTGGATTGGCGACGGCAATAATATGTGCCATTCCTATATCAACGCCGCCCGCCAGTTCGATTTCAAGCTGAATATCGCCTGCCCGGCAGATTACCGCCCCCTGCCGGCCATCGTGGAACCGGCCGGCTGCAGAATCCGTTTTTTTGACGATCCGCTACAGGCTGCAACCGACGCCGACCTGGTGGTCACCGACGTCTGGGCCAGCATGGGCCAGGAAGAAGAACAACAAAAGCGGGAACAGGCATTCCACAACTTCCAGGTCAACTCGCAAACCATGCAGGCCGCCCATCATGACGCGCTGTTCATGCATTGCCTGCCGGCTCACCGCGGCGAGGAAGTCTCGGCCGAAGTGATAGACGGCCCACAAAGCGTGGTGTTCTCCGAAGCTGAAAACAGGCTGCATGCGCAAAAAGCGCTACTGGAATTTCTCATCTGCCGATAATTTCGCTAGAATTACAAAACTAATAGCGCATCCTGTCTGGTTTACGCATGCCTGTCTGACAGGGCGCATAATGAAGCTGCTTGTCATGCTGATCCTCCATAACCCATTCCGAGAGCATAATCGTGAAAAGATCGTTAGCCTGTTTGTTTGTTCTGTTCAGTATCTGCGGCTTGGCAAACGCCAGAACGGCTTATGTGACCGACAATATTGAAGTTCCGCTACGTAGCGGCGAAAGCGAACGCAGCAAAATCGTGAAAATGTTGAGTAACGGCGTCCAGTTGAACGTCTTGCAGGGAAATACCGAAAACGGTTATACCTACGTTCAGGCCGCAAATGGCGCAGAAGGCTTTATCCTCACCCGCTATCTGAGCAATGAACCCATCAGTCGCACCCAACTGGAAATGGCCAATAAAAAACTGGAAGCCCTGCAGGAAGAAAACAGACAATTGAAATCCTCGCAGTCCGCCAATCAGGATATCGGCAAGGATCGCGACAGACTGAATACCGAACTGACGGAACTGCAGCAAACCGCCGCCAACGCCATCCAGTTGAAACAGCAGCGCGACCAGTTGCAGGAAATGGTCATCAGCAATGAACGGGAATTGCAGCAATTGAAACGCGAAAACCAGGCTCTGGCCGATAGCAGCAATCAGAACTGGTTCCTGTACGGCGGCGGATTATCGCTGTTTGGCGTCCTGCTGGGATTCATCCTGCCCAAGCTGAGCTGGCGGCGCCGTTCCAATGGCTGGGGCGACAGTTTTTAATTTGAGCCCTTCGGCTTCGCCGAGGAGAACCTTGTTGAAGAGCGGCTTTCCGATGCGCTCTCTGGTTTTTCTCTCCACTTTTTCCGTTTTATCTTTTGGATAATCACATCATGCCCGGTTCTAACAATTCAGACAAATCCCGTCAATTTTCCTCGCTGGTGGTCGACGGCATGGAACGCGCGCCCAGCCGCGCCATGCTGCATGCGGTAGGCTTCAGTAACGAGGATTTTAAAAAACCACAAATCGGTATTGCCTCGACCTGGAGCATGGTCACTCCATGCAATATGCATATCAATGGCTTGGCCGACGATGCGGCGCGAGGCGCGAATAATGCCGGCGGCAAAGCGGTCATCTTCAATACCATCACCATCTCCGACGGCATTTCCATGGGTACCGAAGGCATGAAATACTCGCTGGTTTCCAGGGAAGTGATTGCCGATTCGATAGAAACCGTGGTCGGCTGCCAGGGTTTTGACGGCGTAGTGGCGATCGGCGGTTGCGACAAAAATATGCCGGGCTGCATGATTGCGCTGGCGCGTTTGAATCGGCCGGCCATATTCGTTTACGGCGGCACCATTCTGTCAGGCTGTCACAAGGACAAAAAACTGGATGTGGTCTCGGTATTCGAAGCTGTTGGCGCACGCGCCAACAACTTGATCGATGACGCCGAACTGGCGGCCATAGAAATCAAAGCCATACCCGGCGCCGGCTCCTGCGGCGGCATGTACACAGCCAATACCATGGCCTCGGCGATTGAAGCCATGGGCATGAGCCTGCCCAACAGCTCCGCACAAGCGGCCATTTCCGAAGATAAACGCCTGGACTGTGAACGGGCGGGCGCAGCGGTGCTGGAATTACTGCAAAAGGACATCAAGCCCCGCGACATCATGAGCAAAAAAGCCTTCGAAAACGCCATTACCGTGGTCATTGCGCTGGGCGGCTCCACCAATGCCGTGCTGCATTTGCTGGCCATGGCCAACGCCACTGGCGTCGAACTGGGCCTGGACGATTTTTCCCGGATAGGCGAACGGGTGCCGATGCTGGCCGACCTGAAACCCAGCGGCCGCTATTCCATGGCCGAACTGGTCGAAATCGGCGGCATTCAGCCATTGATGAAGGCGTTATTGAACGCCGGATTACTGCACGGCGACTGTCTGACCGTCACAGGCCGAACGCTGGCCGAAAATCTGGCGCTTGCACCCGACTATCCAGCCCAGCAGGACATGATAAGACCGCTGGACAATCCGCTTAAAAAAGACAGCCATCTGTCGATTTTGTACGGCAATCTGGCTACCGAAGGCGCCGTGGCCAAGATTACCGGCAAGGAAGGCCTGGTATTCACCGGCAGGGCGCGGGTATTCGATGCCGAGGAGCAGGCTCTGCAAAGCATACTCGACGGCGGCATTGTCAAAGGCGATGTCATTGTAATCCGCTACGAAGGCCCTAAAGGCGGGCCGGGAATGCGGGAAATGCTGTCACCCACTTCTGCGGTAATGGGCAAAGGCCTGGGCAAGGATGTGGCGCTGATTACCGACGGCCGGTTCTCCGGCGGCACGCACGGCTTTGTGGTCGGCCACATTACGCCGGAAGCGCATGTCGGCGGTACGCTGGCGGTGGTGGAAGATGGCGACCGGATCACTATCGATGCCGAAACCAAGCAATTAACCCTGCATGTCAACGAGCATGAAATCGCCCGCCGCTTCGAAAAATGGCGCCAGCCCGCACCGCGTTATACCCGTGGCGTACTGGCCAAATACGCCAGACAGGTGAGTTCGGCTTCCAAAGGCGCGGTGACGGATAATCCGGATTAAAGCCATGCCCATGCGGGTTCACGAGGCGCCGTGCACAGTGTACCCGATGAACCTGGAGATGCCGCCAGCCGACGGCATGACCTATTCCGTCGGCATCACTGAATAAACCGGCAAGGCGCTGATCCGGCTGTCGATCAGCCGGATCATATTTTGATAGGCAGGCGTGTCGATACCGCCGTAGTTCTTTTTAAACGTGGCTTCGTCCATATGCTCCGGCAAGCCGTCTATATTGGGAATAAAGTCTGAATAATCGCGGACGCCGGCCATGATCTCCTGTAATCTGCGGGCTTGCAGCGCTGAAGCGACGGCTAGCTGCCCAAAGCGCATGCCGGCCCGATCCGACAGCAGATCGATAAAACTAAAGCCGCTGCCTTTTTGAGAATCGCCTACTTCCTTATCAATGCCGACCTGCTGGCTCAACAACGAGGAATCCACCGCCGTCAGCAGGGCGGAAGCGATGAAATGCTGCGGAATATCTATCCGCTTATAGGCAAATACCAGATATTCCTTGCTATAAAGCAGACCGATCGGCAAGAACTTGCGCAAATCGTTTTTATAGATGTAACTTGCCACGGCGATGATCAGCGCACGGTTTTCCTGAATGGCGGTGTGCTGATTCGAGCGGTGCAGCGCCGAAACGAACAGGGGCTGCAACAATTCGCTGAGCGACAGTCGCCATTTCGGATCGTGATTGCTGACTATGTCATTGATTTGCTGCTGATAGAGATATAGACCTGGATATTCCCTGTGGGTGTTGATAGCCAACTGTTTTGCGGTTTCGACAATTGAACCCAGGTAGCTGACCTCCAGGGTTTGCGGGGTGATATGCACATCCCTGATATATCGGTTCGCCGCCAGCCAGTACTGGTTTAGCCCGGTATTATGGACAATGAATGGAATCAGAATATTGGCAGCCGGATCGGGAATGGATATTTCGCCGATTTTAAAGGATTTGATGCGAATGGAGCCGGCATTCTGTTTCAGCGCAAAATGAAAATCCAGATACCTGCCCCAGGGATTGTCCGGCACGAACACCGCAATCTGGAACAGGATGCGATCCTTCAGAATCAAGACCTGACTGGTATTTTCCACAAAATGATTCAGCAAATAACGGGTGGCGATATTCAGGTCTTTCTCATTCAGACTGACGGTTTTCAGGCTTTGCCTGTCCTCGGGCGAGACATGCAGCAATTGCTTGGCCCGCTGGATGTCGTCGCGGTCAAGACCCTGCAGAACGATGGTTTGCGGACTGTTATCCAGCGCAAAACACAGCAGCACGATTATCAGCCCCAGCAAGGCCAGCACGGCGTAGAGCAAACGTTTGCAAATTTTTTTATACAATCGCCCGTTTTTGGCGCGCTGTCCGGCCACCCAGGCGGACATTCCCGGCGGACAGCAGGCAAACAGTCCGGCCGGCATGGCTGAAAGCCATGCTTTCGGTTTTGCAAGGAACCGACTGACGCCATGGCTTATGCACACGACATTCTGTAACCGGCATTGTAGAAACTTCCGCATGTATCAAAAAATCAAATTGAATTTTGCTTCTTTAAGATAGCTGACTTCCTGCTCCAGATCGGCTTGCGTCAAAGGTGATTCCGTTAACCATTGCGAAGAAAATTTTAACGCAACCTGATTTTGATCAATTGAAATAGTGAATTCGGGACGGCTATTGTGGCGATTGCGATGCAGCAGGGTAGCCAGTCGAAACACGATGGCCATGACAGGCGCATTTTGCCGCCAGGGCATAGGTAGGTCGTCGAAACGCTCGGTACAGAATTTTTTGCGCTGACTGCGAACCAGCCTGGAAAGCACAAGTTGATCCTGTTTGGAAAACCCCGCCAGATCGCCATTTTCGATAATATAGGCGCTATGCTTGTGATATTGACTGTGGGCAATCTCAAAACCTATCTCATGCAGATCCGCCGCCCATTCCAGAAATTGCAGGCTGTCAGACTGCTCCTTGAAACAGGGATGTTCATCCAGTTGCTGCACCATATAACGCACGGTTTCCTTGACCTGTTCCGAATGCTTTTTGTCGCTGTGATAACGTTCGGCTATCATCCGGCTGGTTTGGGAACGGATGTCGTGATCATAGATCCTGCCCAGCAGATCGTATATCAAACCTTCACGCAATGCGCCGTCGGAGACTGTCATCTGCTCAATATTCAAAGATTTAAAACTGGCGTAAACAATCACCACCGCGCCTATAAATACCGGCCGGCGTTCGACGCTAAGAGCAGGGAAGATGATCTGCTCGGTATGGGTCAATTTGAGCAAATGGCCGACCAATTGCTCCAGGCCGCTCATGGTGATGCCGTTGTCGCTCCAGCCCAGGGTTTGCAGAACATTGCTGATGGCCTTGAGACTACCGGACGCGCCTATAGCCTCCTCCCAGTGCCGACTGTTGAACTTGCCCTGAAACGGCTCCAACTGCTGTTCGGCAAATAGTGTAGCCTTTTTGAAAGCCTTTCTGGAAATTTTACCCTTTTTGAAGAAATTCTGGCTGATCGTCACGCAACCCATATTCAGGCTTTCCTTGGCATGCGGAATATCCTGCTGGCCTATGATATATTCGGTGCTACTGCCGCCAATATCCATAACAAACCGGTTGCTGCCATTTCCGGCCAGACTATGCGCCACGCCCTGATAGATCAGCCTGGCTTCTTCGATGCCGGAAATGATATGGATGGGATACCCCAGCGCTTTTTCCGCCTTGCCGATAAATTGCTGGGCATTTTTTGCCAGACGCAAGGTATTGGTGCCGACCACGCTGACGCTATTAGGTGGAAAATTGCGGATCCGCTGCCCAAAACGTTCCAGACACATCAGCGCCCTTTCCTGAGTGGCCGGATCCAGATTGCGATTATGATCCAGCCCGGCGGCAAGACGCACCATTTCCTTAAGCCTGTCGAGGACTTGCAACTTGCCATCCTTGAGACTGCAGATGATCATATGAAAGCTGTTTGAGCCCAGATCAACGGCTGCAACGCTGTTAGGAATTTGATGTGGCAAGGCCGTAATCCTGTTCAATCTGCGGAGAAATTGGGAATTCTGCTAAAATTTCGAGAATTTTTTGCGGAAAGCAGTTTCCGCCCAGTCTGTGTTCGACCCATTATAGCGTAGAGAATGAATGCCTTATCCATCAAACAGCTAAAAAAAACCTATAACAATGGCTTCGAGGCCTTGAAAGGCGTCGATCTCGAGGTGAAAAACGGTGATTTTTTTGCATTGCTTGGCCCTAATGGGGCTGGCAAGTCCACCCTGATTGGCATTATCAGTTCGCTGGTCACCAAAAGTAGCGGCAAGGTCACGATATGCGGCCATGATCTGGACAAAAACACCGCTCAGGCCAAAAACTGTATCGGTCTGGTACCGCAAGAGGTAAACTTCAACCAGTTTGAAACGGTTAAAAATGTGGTATTTTATCAGGCTGGCTTTTATGGCATCCCCAAACAGCAGGCCCTGCAACGTACTGAACATTGTTTACGACAAATGGATCTATGGGAAAAACGGAACAGTATCTCCCGGCGTCTATCGGGCGGCATGAAACGGCGACTGATGATTGCCAGGGCCATGGTTCACGCCCCGCGACTGCTGATTCTTGACGAACCCACGGCCGGAGTGGACATTGAGATCCGCCGCACCATGTGGCAGATGATGCAGGAAGTCAACCGCCAGGGCACCACCATCATTCTGACCACGCATTACCTGGAAGAGGCGGAAAGCCTGTGCCGGAACATCGCCATCATTGATGATGGCCGCATCATCCGCGCTTCGGCAATGGACACCCTGCTAAGCAGCATCCATACCGAACATTTCCTACTGGATCTGGCCCGGCCGCTAACCAGCGTTCCGCTGGTCGACGGTTATCAGATCGAGCAGGTATCCAGCCGAACGCTGCATGTGGCCGTTCCCAAAAACCAGGGCCTGAACCAACTGTTTGCCGGGCTTAGCGCCCAGGGCGTGACAGTCTCAAGCCTGAAAAACAAATCCAACCGTCTGGAACAACTGTTTATCGATCTGGTGCAATGAATTATTCCATCGCTTTTAAAACCATACTCAAAAAAGAGATACTGCGCTTTACCCGTATCTGGCCGCAAACCCTGTTACCGCCGGCCGTCACCACCGCGCTGTATTTTCTGATATTCGGCAAATTGATAGGCGACCGGGTTGGCGAGGTACATGGCGAATCCTATATGGATTTCATTGTCCCCGGCATCATTTTAATGTCGGTTATCAGTCATTCCTATTCGAATGTGGTCGCGTCCTTTTACTCCACCAAATTTCAGCGCCATATTGAAGAACTGCTGGTTGCACCGGTACCCGACAGCGTGATTCTGGCCGGCTATGTTTGTGGCGGCATCGCCCGAGGCGTGCTGGTGGGCTGCGTAGTCGCGGCAATCTCCACCCTGTTTACCCATATCCCGGTCAAACACTGGGAAATTGCGCTGGCGATTTTTATATTGACCGCAACGCTGTTTTCACTGGCCGGCTTTATAAACGCGGTTTTTGCCGACAGCTTTGACGATATTTCCATTATCCCCAATTTTGTATTGACGCCGCTCAGTTATCTTGGCGGCGTGTTTTATTCGGTCAACATGCTGCCCGGTATCTGGCGACAGATAGCGCAGATCAATCCGATTCTGTATATGATCAACGCCTTCCGTTTCGGCCTGATCGGGGTCAGCGATGTGGAAATCGGACTGGCGTTTGCCATGACCCTAGGTTTCATCGTATTGCTGGCGATAATCAGCCTGATACTATTGCATAGGGGGACTGGCGTCAAAAACTGAGCTGTTTTTTCCATCATTCAGCCAGGAGGCTTAAAAGCTTTGCGCCAATAGATTCATGCAAATCCGGCGAATTCTATTCATCAGTTTTTTTGTCATGCTTTCCAGCCTGGCGCTGCCGTTGATGGCTGTGCTGTTTTTTTCGTCCAGAGATACCCTGGAACAGGAGATCGGCCGCAATCTCAACCACGACGCCATCATGCTGATGGAGGAAGTGGACATGCTGATGTTCGAACGCATGCAAAACGTGCATTCGTGGAGCCGGCTGGATATTATTCAGGAAGCCAGAATCGGCGATATCGACAAACGCCTGTCACAGTTTTTAAGCGATGTCGAATCAGGCTATCAGGGCATGTACCACGAACTGTTTTATACCGATTCCCGGCAACAGATCATGGCGGCCAGCGTCCCCGGCGCCATAGGCCATTTTCGTCCGCCGTCGGCCACAGCGACCAGAACATCCGTGCCTAATGGCGAAGTGTTTGTAGAGGCTTTAGAGTTCCCGCCGCCGCCGTACGACAAAACTGACCTGGTCATACGCACCCCGGTTTATGACCGATACACATCGGCAAATATAGGCCAGTTTTACGGCCTGTTCGATATGCAGCAATTGTTCCGTTTACTGGATAAAGCCAGCAGTTCCAGATCGGGCGAACGCTATATAGTGCTGCTTAACAGATTGGGCCGCTGCATAGCCGCTTCATCCGCACTGCGTAAACAGGGGGTTTTGTCTACCGAACTTTTCGCCGACTGGAAGCCAATCAATAATGAGGATGTCTTTGTGCATCCCGGCCAGCCGGTGACCGATACGCCAGTACTGGTGGGGTACGCCAAATCCGGCGGATACCTCGGTTATGCGCAAATGGGCTGGTCCATCCTGATCTTCCAGAGCACGGCGGAAGCTTTTTTGCCTATTCGGGCTTTATGGTGGATGTTCGGGCTGGTCACCCTATTCACCATGTTGCTGGCTTTTCTGGCTTCTCACTGGATTTCCGGACGCATAGCCAAACCATTACTGGCCTTGACGAACTGGATACGCGAAGTCCGGCACTTCGACAAGCTGACCCCGCCGCAAGTGGGCGGCACCATAGAGATCCGCGAACTGGAAATGGCTTTTCGCCAGCTCTTCATGGAACTGGAGCGTTCCCGGGAACATGTCATCCAGACCGCCAAACTCGCCGCAGTCGGCGAAATGTCTGCGATCATGGCTCATGAAATTCGCACTCCGCTGGGCATTATTTCCACCTCTGCGCAATGGCTGCAAAGAGAACAGGGCTTAAGTCCTGAAGGCCGGGAAATGTCGCAATTCATACTGGATGAAAGCGCCCGCCTCAGAAAACTGGTGACCACCTTGCTGGAATGCGCACGGCCCAGAGAACCGCATATCGTCCAGCAGAATGTGCACGAGTTGCTGACCCATAGCGTGGAGTTGCTGAACAAGCAAGCCGAAAAAAAACGGCTGCACATCCAACTGTCTTTACTTGCAAAAAACCCAGTGATTTTATGCGATGGCGAATTGCTGACCCAGGCCTTTCTCAATCTGCTGTTAAACGCCATTCAGATTGTGGCTGACGAAGGCGTCATTCAGGTTCGTACCGGTTCGCTTGGGCAATATCTGAGTATCGAAATTGCCGACAACGGCCCGGGTATCGGCAAGGATGACATGCAGCGGCTGTTTGAACCGTTTTTTTCCAGACGCGAAGGCGGCATAGGCCTGGGACTGACCGTAACCAGACAGATTATACTGGCGCATCACGGCGATCTGTCGGCAACCGACAGCGAACTGGGCGGAGCCTGTTTTATTTTAAATTTACCGATTACCCAGGGATAAGATCATGCTACGCAACGCAAAGGTACTGGTAGCCGACGATGAAAAGAATGGCCGGCGCATGCTGCAAATCCTGCTAAACAGACTGGGCTGCGAAGTTCTGGTCGCCGCTGACGGCGAAGAAGCACTGGAGATAATCCATACAAATACGGTTAATCTGCTGATTACCGATTTGAACATGCCGAAAATGGACGGCCTGGCTTTATTGTCCGCCTTACGCCAGGAAGGCAGTGAATTGCCGGTCATTGTCGTCACCGCTTACGGTACGGTGGAAACCGCTGTCGAAGCCATGAAACAGGGTGCTGCGGATTTCATCATGCGGCCGCTGGACATAGAACAGATTGAAATGGTGGTAAATCATGCCCTGGAAAGTTACCGGCTAAAACAGGAAAATCTGTTTCTGCGCGATCAACTCGACAGGCACGGCTGGGATGAATTCATCGGCCAAAGCAGCAGAATGCACGGTATTTATGAACTGATCCGGCAGGTGGCGCCCACCAAAGCCAGCGTGTTTATTGCCGGCGAAACCGGCACCGGCAAGGAACTGGTCGCACGCGCCATCCATCGCAATTCGGGACGGCAGGGCTTGTTTGTGCCGATCAATTGCGCGGCTCTGCCCACCAGCATGCTGGAAAGCGAATTGTTTGGCTACATTCGCGGCGCTTTCACGGGGGCCATCAAAGACCGGATAGGCAAATTCGAATATGCCCATCAGGGTACGCTGTTTCTGGATGAAATTACCGAAATGCACCCCGAAATTCAGGCGAAATTATTGCGGGTGCTGCAGGAAAATACCATAGAGCGACTGGGGAGCAATCACAGTCTTGTCGTCGATATCCGCTTTATCGCCGCGACCAACCGAAATCCGCGTCAGGCGGTAGCCGATAAACTGCTGCGGGAAGACGTATTCTACCGGCTGAATGTGATCAATGTCGATCTGCCGCCGCTACGCGACCGTCAGGATGACATTCTGTTACTGGCGAACAATTTTGTCGAAACCTATCGGAAACAGATGGGTTATCGGGAATTGCAGTTATCGACGGCTGCCTGCGAAATTTTAACCGCCTACAATTGGCCCGGGAATGTCCGGGAACTGAAAAATATCATGGAACGGGCCGTCGTCCTGAGCCGGGGCGCTAAAATTGCTGAAGAACATTTGCCTCAGGAAATATTTTTCGAAAATCCGCAGGAGCGAAAAATTGCCATTGAGAATCAGGACTGCGCCGAAGGACTGGAGGATTGTATCAGCGATCTGGAGATCCGCATGATCAACCGCGCATTGCAAAATGCCGATGGAAATAAGGCCAAAGCGGCGCGCGGCCTGAAAATAAGCGAACGCACGCTTTGGTATAAGCTCAAAAAATACAAAATCAACTCGATCGAGGAATGAAAGTTTTGGGCGCCACAGTAAAACAGCGATTCCGGCTTATTGTCTGCTGCTGCCTGCATATGCTGGCGGCAGGCGGCGATTTTGTCCGCGCCGACAATACCGACAATGGCTATCAACTGGGCCGCGGCTATGCGCTGGGCGAAACCGGCATTACTTTGGGCGGCTATGCCAGCACCCATCTACAGGCGCTAGGCCGGGATCCCTGGAACTGGAATATCAGCAGCCTGAGCGCATTTGTCAGTTGGGATAGCGGCTCGAAATTACGGTTTTTCTCGGAGACTGAAGTTGAAAACGCGCTGTCCACCAATGACAATCACAATCTGACCACCAACTTCACCAGCCTACATATCGAACGGCTCTATCTGGATTATCTGCTCAATAATCAGGTGACCATCCGGGTAGGCAAAATGTTGACGCCCATAGGCCAGTGGAACCAGATCCATGTCGATCCGCTGGTCTGGACCACCAGCCGTCCGGTCGCCACCACCAATCTGTTTTCAAACTATGCTTCCGGCGTCATGCTGCAGGGCACTGTGCTGCTGGGTAAGCGCTTGCTGGAATATTCGGTTTACAGCGATTACAGCGCCGTGCTCGACCCCAGCACCAGCCGGGTTCAGGGACCTGTTTTCGATAACGCCCAGGGGCTGCGGTTACGTTATGAAGTCACCGACACATTAAAACTCGGTTTATCGTATGCCGATTTTGCCTTGCTGAACAGCACCAGTATCAGAAATCATCTGCTAGGCATGGATTTGGCTTGGTCTTATCAGCGTTTCGCCATCAATAGCGAAGTTGTCTTAAACATGAAGGATCCCGGCACCGACGGCAGAAGATATAGCCATGATGCCGACGAGCTTGATTTTTCCAATAAATCAGCCACTCTGAACGCCTGGCAAGGTTATATTCAGGGTGTTGCGCCACTCGTAAACTCTGTTTATGCAGTGGCGCGTTACGAGTTTTTCGATCAGGATAACCGCGGATTCAATCCGGCCAACCGCAAATTCGGACAGGCCGAGGTATTTGGACTGGCTTATCGGCCCATGCCGCCAGTGGTCTGGAAACTGGAATACCGGTTGGGGAAAAACAATGCTCAACTAGCGCCTGACGGCTTACTGGCATCCTTTGCGGTGTTGTTTTAATGAGCCGTTTTCGCCTGTTCATCATGCTGTTTTATATCATCTGGCTGGCCGGCATTCCTCGGCCCGGCTTAACCCAGGAAGCCATCGCCATCATCACCCAACGCGACAACACTATAAACAGCATTAATCTTGAAACCCTGAAGCTGGTTTATTTACGCAAACTGATGCTGGATAGCAGCGGCAACCGCTGGATTCCTTTAAATTTACCTTCATCCAGCGATTTGCGTCAGGAAGTCTCCGGCATACTATTCAAAAAGCGGCCGGAAGACATGGAAGACTACTGGAATGAACAGTATTTTCAGGGCATAAGCCCCCCCAAGGTTCTGGCCTCCGAAGAAGCCATGCTGCGATTTGTGACCATCACCCCAGGCGCAATCGGTTATGTACACAAGCATCTGGTCGATAACAGAGTCAAAGTGTTAAAAATAATTTCCACGGCTGAAGACAACTGACATCCGGCTGGAAAGTCCTTACCGGTTCCATACCTTTTTTGCATACTTCACTTGCAGCTTCTGCAAATACGGTATGGCCATAACATCTCCATCTCAAAGAAAAATCCATTACTTTCAATAGAGTATATATTGGCATTCTTTATGCTTTATCAGGTTTGCAATGACGCAGTTTTATTACCAGGCGGCATTGCACTCCCTGACAGGGTATTTTATTGCCAACCGTTTTCAACAGCATTGGCGCGAAGCGCAAATAAAATCGAAACTGTCTGCGGAGAGGGAAAAGACATTCGCCCGAAAATCGGACGATTTGAAATTTTTAGAATCATGGAGACTACAATGAAATTTACAGCAAAAATCTTATCAGCCGCTTTGGCTTCCACCCTGCTGCTCGGCATGAGTTCATCCGCTTTTGCGGAAAGAGGCCATGAAAGAGGCCATTCATATTCCAGAAACCCAACATTGGGCACCACCCCTTCCACGCCTACCACCCCTGCTTCTACCGTCACCCGTCTTGGCGCAACACTGGTCGGCGGCGTAGGATCGACAGCAACCGGTTCGATTCAATATACCTACAACACCAGCGGTGCGGGCAATCTGCAAGCCAGAATTCATTTGCCGGTTGACGGCGTCACCATTGCGGACAGCAACACTGCAGTCAGCGACACCGTTACATTGACCATCAGCAACGGCGGCACAGTCGTCGCAAGCTATACGCTGGCAATCAGCGACCTCGATTTTACTTATAGCGGCGTCAGCACTACAGTGACTGAAACGGCCGAATATTCGCTGGCTGCTTCTGATAATGGCGCCACCTACACCGTCACCCTCGGCAGCGGCGCAGAAACCGCACTGCCTGTACTGGCAGCGGCCTATACCGTGAGTATTTCCGTAAATGGCGGCGCAGCCGTTCTGACCGGCACTCTGGCGACTGCTACGGGTTACTAAGCTGAACCCGGCATGCATGGCGCGGATTCCTACCCCGATCAAGGAATCCCGCACCGCGCCTGCCGTTACTACGGCTTATTAAGCTGAACCAGCACTGCACGGCGCGAATTCCTACCCCGATCAAGGCATCGCACCGCGTCTGTCGTTACTACGGCTTATTAAGCTGAACCAGCACTGCACGGTGCGAATTCCTACCCCGATCAAGGAATCGCACCGTGCCTTCCCTACTGGCGTTTAACGGCTCAAATCCTAAATCAACTTTCTAAAACCATGGACTTTTTATATCTGCCTGCCCATAAAATTCGGTTAAAACCCATCCTGGCCGGGTTATTGGCGCTGGCATCTATGGATGCGCATGCCCTGACCATAAACGGCATCTTTTTTAGCGGCGTGACAGCCGCAGAACAATCTGCATTCAATTATGCCGCGTCGCAATTCGAAAGCATGTTCTCCAACAATATCACCGTCAATATTGATGTGCAGCCGGTCAGCGGCGTCAGTTATCTGGGGGCCGCCTCCGCCAATCTTTCACTTTTCAATACTTCTTCCTACAATCAGATCGCCACAGCCATTACCGCCGCCGACAGTCAGGCCAGCCTGCCCGGCACTATTTCCTTCGGCTCTACAAACTATATCGCCATGACCTATGCGGAAGCCGAGGCGTTAAATCTGACCGGAAATAATCCATACGCCATAGCAGGCACTTTTACTTTCAACACAACTTACCAGTACAGCACCGATCCCAATAATCAGGCCGTTGCGGGAGAATACGACTTTATTGGCGTTGCAGAACATGAGATTGCCCATCTGCTGGGCAGAATTCCAGGACTGGATAGCAGCCTGTCCAACGGCGCCACTTATTTAACCCCGCTCGACTTCTTTCGTTATACGGATGTGCTGGGACAGCCGACATCATCACCCACGGCGATTAACGGCGCTTATTTTTCAATAAACGGCGGCGTCACAAATTCGCAGACATTCAGCAGCAGTTCCGATTATTCGGACTGGGCCGGTTCAAATCCGTCCGATCCCTTCAACGCAATTACTACTTCCGGCGTGAACAATGGCGCCATGACTACTGCGGACATCCAGGTCATGCAGGCCCTGGGCTATACGCTGGTTCCGCTGCCCATACCGGCCGCCAGCGGCTTATTTATGGCCGGCTGTCTGGGGCTGATGATCATTGCCGTCCGCCGCAGGCCGTTTGGAGGCTAAAATATAAGGTCTTTTACACCGCTCTCCAGTCCCCGGGGCATTCACGACCCGTTGCCGCCTGAACCGTTTCTTTTGCACTATTCAACGTCTGGTTAACGGTACTTTCAGGCAGTTAATGATTGATGATGAAATTGACCAGAATGATGACCGAATCATCATGATTGGTTGCGCTAAAGCGCCATTTTTTCAGGGTGTTGGCTACGGCTTCGTCAAGAATTTTATGGCTACTGCCGCGCACGATCTCCACGCCTTTGTTAAGTCCTTTGCCGGAAACATGCACCCGCACGATAGTCGTACCCTGATAACCCAGGAACAGCGCCATTTCCGGATATTCCGGGCTTGGGTTGTGTTCATCGCTTTCCGGAAAATTGTCCCGGGCGTTGGGTGTTTTGGGATGGCCTGGAAAAACTGCCGAAGCGACAGTCTGCGTGGTTCGCGTACCCGGAACAGTTTTGACCTCTCTGGAAACTTTTGGATTGGGCTGGGATTCTATTATCCGCTGCAGTTCGGCGAGCTCCATTTGCTGCTGTTTGGCAGGCGGCGATTTTTCCGGCGACTTTTCCGTCTGCTTATTTGGTTTTTTTGCCTGGGTTTTATCTGGACTCGGGTTTTGCGCCGGTTTGCTGGCCGGAATCGGCTTGTCGGTGGCGGTATCGCCCTTAGACAGCAGGGAAACTTCCAGCTTGAACGGCGTTGCCTGCGAGACCGTTTGCGGCTGCGGCTGGCGAAAGAACAATAACCAGATGGCGGCATGCAGCAATATCACTAAAATCGCCAGCAAAATCAACATTCTCTCTGGCCGTTCCTGTAACAGGGCCGAGGATGCCGAACCGGTTGTCATGTCTTTCGTCACGCCTCTCATGTCATGCCAGCCTTATCCAGCAAATTGCTCACGTTTAAATGAGCAATAATACATTCTCCCCGCTTTGCATGCTGTATTTGCAGCAAATAAATTTAGCGGCCTATCCAGTATTTTTTATCTGTTTATGAAGGAGGAACCGCAGGCGGCAGACACGGCATGGTCTATCTGCCGAAGAAGGGAGGGAACGGGCGAAATACCGGCGCACATCGAATTCCGGAATTTTATGCCCTCGATAAAATCCGCAGGGCAGAAGTGCAAGGCTGAAGACTGTATCGAACGAATCAGAGACACAGCGAGCCTGATAGTTAACCAGACATGTAAATACGAATAAGATCTACCTATCTGATGCGGGGGTATTTTGACAGAAGTTTAAGCGGCCTGATCGCTTACAGCAAAGCTTTCATTGGCCGTTTTTAGACACTTGCTGGCAAAACGGGCGCAACGCCCGCAATCCACGGTCACACCTAACTGACGGCGTAAATCCTTGAGACTGGTTGCCCCGTTTTTAGCGGCTTGCTGAATATCACGATCCGTTACCGCCTGACACAAACAAACATACATGAAAAAACCCCTCTGCATTAGCACGCAATTGTTGAGAAGCATTCTCATTTAGTTTCCATCTATTGTCAAGCCCTAAAATAAAAACTTTCACCGGCAGCCGCCAATGGCTTAATGCGCCGGCCCGCCTCTACTTTACCGCCCTGATCAGTTTGATAATATCGCTACTTTGCGGATCAATGTAAATTTTCTGAAACGGACATGCCTGAATATTCTTGACGGTCTGCCGGTTTATATTGGCGCCAACCAGCCGCACGACCAGCGGATTCAGCCAGTTCATAATCGCCGCCATGACTTTATTGCTGCTCAATACATGCTCAAGCAACAACAATTGTCCGCCGGGTTTCAAAATTCGGTACAACTCCTTCAGCGCCTTGCGGGGATGAGGAACCGAACAGAATACAAAACTGGCGATGACCGTATCAAAGCTGTTATCGGCATAACAGACGGATTCGGCATCCATTAGCGCCAGATCGACTGCGAGCTGTTTTCTGTCGCGTTTTCTTTGCGCCTGAACCAGCATGTTCGGACTAAAATCGATAGCCGTAACCCGCACATCCGCAGGATAAAAAGCGAAGTTCTTGCCGGTTCCCACACCTACCTCCAGAATATGGACGCCCGAGACCTGCGCCCATAACCTTTTCCGGAGTCTGTGAAAATAAAGCCCCTCCATGAACCCTTCCAGACTGTCAAACCAGGGTGCAAGGCGGTCATAGCGACGACGAATCAGATCGCCGTCGCTCACGGCGGCGTTATTCCGCGATTTGCTGAATACCATCAAGAAACCATTTGGGTTGCTGACTGTTGGCCGGTTTGGCGAAACGCCAGACTTCCCTGACATTTTCGGGCTGGCTATCGTCTTCCCGCATCACGCTATTAAACAGCACAGTGGCTTCCAGCATGTTTCCCTCCTGGTGGACATCCAGCAATTCGGCCTTGATGCTCAGCACTTCGGTTTTGTTGGCGGAACCGCTAGCACGCAACTGATCCTGAATTTCCGCAAAGACCTTGTCGGTCGTCAGACCGCGAATCGCCGCCAGGTCGCGATTGTCCCAGGATGTCTGCAAATGCCTGAATGCCCGCTCCGCACCCGCCAGAAAGCCTGTTTGGTCAAAGTCGGCAGGAATGCCGGCAGTATTGGCATTTGCGGCGTAGCCATCTTTTTTGAACAGTACATTCGTATCAAAACCGGCAGGATGATCCGTTTCAGGATGCGTGTTGCGGCCATAGGCATTGGCTACCGGCTGATTTTGCCGTGCGGATCTGGCGGCAAACAGGCGATAGACCAGATAAGCAATCCCTGCAAACAACAGCATATCCATAAAATTGATATGTTCAAAGGCGCCGCCGAAAAACATTGAGCCCAGCAAACCGCCAAGCGCCAGACCGCCCAGCATGCCCATCAGGCCGCCGCGACCGGCCATGCCTTGTCTGGCCGTCTGATTTTGCGCGGCAGCCTGGGCCTGTCCCGCCGAGCGGGAGGGCTGAGCAAAGGAATTGGGGGAGGAAGGGTGCTGATAAGGCTGGCTATAGCTGGGTTTGCTGCCGAAAGAACTACCGCCGCCAAAGCGTCTGGCCTCTGCGTCGTGGACGCTGGTCAGCATCAGTACGGTACTGACAAACAGAGTGGCAAGAATGCCGGTTTTTTTGTTCATGGTTTTTAGTACCTGCTTAAATTAAACAAAGGGCTATATGTGCTAATACTGGGGCGTCAAACCGCTCGCCCTTCCCTTGCCGGACTGGCGGGGGACAAATACCTGACCGAACCGGAGCATGATTCCGATGCCTGCGCCGATATTCGGACTACAATCGCATTTTTCAACTAGAATAGCGTTTCCTTGCTGTCTATACAACCACTGCATTAGCTAAACACCTTATACAGACAATTTAAATCCCTAAATGGTTGCACTCTTTCGCCAATTTCTCGTTGTACTTTTAGTGTTGCTACAGAATGCGACGCCGCTGGTGCATGCGCATACCGGTGGCGATTTTGCGCACAGCGACGGAATTCATCTGCACGAGTTCGAAGCCCTGCGCACCGCCAGCGGCCATTTAGCCCTAACCATGGCGGGCCGCAGTCAGGACAGCAAAAGCTGTATCGTTACTGTCGGCTCGGCAATCAAGCCTCAGCAGACGGCTTTGGTCAGTTCACCCGGCTGTTTGGGATTGGCCTGGCTGTCTGTTCCGGTTTTTGCCCGCATCATTGCCTTTCCTCCGCATATTGCCGATTTTACCGCCCCGGTATTTGTCAATCACAACAGTTCCCGCGCCCCGCCCCTGTTTTTCTGCTAAAAGCCGAACACCTTATGTAACTAAATTGTATTGGAGTGCAATATGACTGGATTCCGCCATTTTCGATATGGCCTGCCAGTGTTTTTTCTGTTGACATCAAATTGCATGGCAGATGTAAACCAGCCCGGGCAGACCAGAACACCCTCTGTTTTCGAGACAAAACCGCTTGGCATGGATCACCAGGATCCCATCGAGATCGACCCAACGCTAACGCTTGGGCAACTAATTGATATTACAATTGAAAAATACCCGGATCGCCTGATCGGCGAAGCCCTTGCCCAGGAAGCGGAAGCCTTGAGCGTAAGAGCCGATAGCTGGTTTGCCGGATCGAACGCCCTGTATCTGGATTACGCCGACGATACGGTTACCAATGGCCGCGGTTACAGCGACGCCGACGCAAAACTGGAATTTACCCCCTGGTTTTGGGGGCAGCGTTCCGCCGCGCAGGGGATTGCCAGCCATGCCCATACTTCGGCGCAAAAACAGTCGGCGGTCATGCGGCTGGAAGTAGCCCATCTGGTCAGAGAGGCCTTGTGGAGCATGACGCTGGCGGATATTCGCCTGCAGCAAGCCAAATACACGCTCGACCTGTCCGCACAGCTTCTGGAAAAAGTCCGGCTGCGGGTCGAGCTTGGCGATCTGGCGCGTACCGATCTATTGCTGGCGGAAAGCGAGTATTTGCAGAACCGCAGCCTGTATAACCAAGCCGAGGCGGAAATGATGCATACCCGTAAAAATTATGCCAATCTCACCCGTATTACGCGTGTACCGCCCAACTTTAACGAGCGGCAAAGCCCTATAGACAGCATAAGGGAGGATCATCCATTTCTGGAAGCCATCAACGCCCTGATTGACCGCAAACGGGCGACTATCGAATGGGCTAAAACCACAGATACCATAAACCAGCCAAAATTCAACATCGGCGCACAAACCAGCCACAGCCCCATGGGCGGAGGAACCTCACAAACTGCCGGCATAGGCGTTGTAATTCCATTCGGACACAGCACCTACGATGCGCCGGAAATTGCGGCCGCAAATCTGGCGCTAAACAGCGTTCTGGCGCAACGCGAACATATGATGCGCACTTTGGAAAAAAATCTGCATGAAGCCGAACACGCCCTGGAGTTGAGCCGCGCAGAGCTGTCCATTGCTCATGAACTCAAGCAGATCGCCGAAGCCCATTTAAAAATGACCGAGATCAGTTTTGCCTCCGGCGAAATCAATTTGCTGGACTTGCTGAAAATTCAGGCCAGAAGCCTGGAAGCCCTGCGGAACGCCAAAGAACAGGAAGTGAAATTTCAACGCAATATCGCCCTCTATAATCAGGCGGTTGGAGTGACGCCATGAAAAATATCCTGCGTATATTGTTACTGATCCACCTGACCAAGGCGATGGCGGTGGACATGCAGATTAAAATCGATCAGCAGCAAATCGACATGCTGGCTATCGATGTCGCGCCTTTAAGCGTCAGCCGGCAGGTGCCTGAATTGTATGCGCCCGCCAAAGTGGTGGCGCCGGCCAATCATGACTGGCTAATCAGCAGTTCTCAACCCGGACTGCTTGTACAGCTCCATGCCAATATAGGCGACAGCATCGTTAAAGGCCAATTGCTGGCGACCATTAACAGCCCTGA
This sequence comes from Methylococcales bacterium, assembly GCA_028707085.1. Classification (GTDB taxonomy): domain Bacteria; phylum Pseudomonadota; class Gammaproteobacteria; order Methylococcales; family Methylomonadaceae; genus Methylomonas. The sequence continues at coordinate 120,749 of JAQTUW010000002.1, forward strand.
ACTGGTGTCTTTGCAGCGGGATTTTTTAACCGCCGGCAATGAACTAGGTTTATCGGAACTGGAATACAGGCGCGACAAAACCTTGCAGGATCAGGGCGTCATTACCGACCGGCGCTGGCAGCAAACCCAAACTATCTATAAGGATAAACAGGCGCAACTCGATACCGCTCGGCAACTGCTGGCCATTGCCGGTATGTCGCCGGCCGAAATCGGCGCTTTGGCAAAATCGCGCAAGCTCGGCAGCCTGCTGCATATCTATGCCCCGATTTCAGGCGTGGTGCTGGCGCGAATGGCGACCGTCGGCGCTCGGCTGGACATGCAGGCGCCGCTTTACCGGATTGCCGATCTTTCCGAACTATGGCTGGAAATCAATATTCCGCAGGAACGTCTGAATCTGGTGCATATTGGCGATCTGGTCAAAGTGGAAAATACTTCAGCCACGGCCGGAATCACCCTACTGGGGCAAAGCGTCAATCCTGACAATCAGACCGTGCTGGCCAGAGCGGTCATAAACGGTAGACAGGCTACGCTCAAGGTGGGCCAGAACGTCAATGTCCAGATTATACAAAGCGGCAATACCGATTATTTCAGAGTCCTCAATACCGCCATTGCCCAAAACGGCGAACACAGCTACATTTTTGTCCGTAACGCCGCCGGTTTTCAGGTGACGGAAGTCAAGATAATCGGCCGACAGGATACCGAAGCCATTATCAGCGCGCCTTTGACCGGACAGGAACAAATTGCCGAAACCGGCTCCGTCTCCCTGAAAGCCATCTGGTTAAAACTGGGAGAAGATTAATGGCTGTTCTGATTCGATTTGCCCTCGCCCACCGCCTGCTGATCATGCTATGCGTGGTGCTGCTCGCCGCAGGCGGCTATCTGGCGTTTCAACGGATTCCGATTGACGCCTTTCCGGAGGTATCGCCAACCCAGGTAAAAATTATCGTCAAGGCCGCCGGCATGACGCCGGAAGAAGTTGAATCGCGCATCACAACACCGATTGAACTGGAACTTCTGGGTATTCCGCATCAGGCCATACTGCGTTCACTGGCCAAATACGCGATTACCGACATTACCCTGGATTTTGAAGAGGGAACGGATATTTACTGGGCCAGACAGCAGGTGGCGGAAAGGCTTAACGCCATATGGGGAAGTCTGCCGGCCGGCGTGACCGGCGGCATTGCCCCCATGACCACGCCGCTCGGCGAGATCTTCATGTTCGCCATAGAGGGCGGCAACCTAAGTCTCATGCAGCGGCGCGAACTGCTTGACTGGACAATCCGCCCGGCTTTACGCACTGTTCCGGGCGTAGCGGATGTCAATGCCCTGGGCGGCATGGTTCGCAGCTTTGAAGTCGTCCCGGACAATGTCCGCATGTCGGCGCGAAACATCAACACCGATCAATTAATTGCCGCGTTACAGAATAATAATCGCAACGATGGCGCCGGGCGTCTGTCCGAAGGTGAAGAAGCCCTGACGGTACGGGTGGAAGGCCGGATCAAAACCGAGCAGGACATCAAATCCATTGTTGTCGTAGACCAAAACGGCCAGCCTGTAAAAATCGAAAATATTGCCGATGTCAGAATAGGCGCGCTGACCCGCTACGGCGCGGTGAGCATCGATGGAACCGGCGAGGCTGTGACTGCGGTGGTTCTGGGCTTGCGCGGCGCCAACGCCCGGCAGACCATAGAACTTATCGAAACCAAACTGGCGGAATTGCAGCCGACATTGCCCGATGGCGTACACATCAAGGTGTTTTATAATCGAGGCGTGCTGGTCGGGCAGGCTGTTCACACCGTCACTCAGGCATTGCTGGAAGCCATCATTCTGGTAGTGGTGCTGCTGATCCTGTTTCTGGGTGATCTGAGAGCCTCGCTGACCGTTGCCCTTGCCTTGCCACTGGCTGCGCTGACCACCTTCATCCTGATGTATGCCTTTGGCATGTCGGCCAATCTGATGAGTCTGGGCGGTTTGGCCATCGCAATCGGCATGCTGGTCGATGGGGCGGTGGTGGTGGTGGAAAACATCATTACCCGGCTCGCCGACCACGGCAGGGCCGGCCGTTTACCGAGGCTGCATCTGATCTACCGCGCCACCCAGGAAGTAGCCGGGCCGGTCACCTCCGGGATTATCATTATTATCATCGTGTTTTTGCCTCTGCTGACCCTGCAGGGCCTGGAAGGCAAGTTATTCGGGCCGGTTGCAATCACCATTGTGTTTGCCCTGGGCGCGTCCCTGCTGCTATCGCTGACCACCATTCCGGTTCTGGCCTCGTTTCTGCTTAAACAGGTGTCGCATCAGGAGCCCTGGCTGCCGCGGCATTTGCTCAGGCTCTATCAACCGCTGCTGGTCTGGTGCCTTGAAAATAGCAGAAAGGTTTTTGTGGCTGCAGGTCTGCTGCTGGCGGCCGCCTTGCTGGTATTCAATCATCTGGGCAGTTCATTCATGCCGGTAATGGACGAAGGCGACATCATCGTCCAGCTTGAAAAATTGCCCTCCATCACCCTGCAAAACGCCGTCGAGCTGGATGGCGACGTGCAGCGCAACATTCTGGAGCACATTCCAGAAGTCACCAACGTGATTTCAAGAATGGGATCGGACGAACTGGGGCTGGATCCCATGGGACTGAATGATACCGATACTTTTCTGGTGTTAAAGCCCAAAGATCAGTGGCGGATGAACAGCAAAGAGCAACTGATAGAGGCAATCCGTAGCATCATGACCAATACGCCCGGTATCGCCTACAGCTTTACCCAACCCATTGAAATGCGGGTTTCGGAAATGCTGACCGGCACCCGCGGCGATGTGGCCATAAAACTGTTTGGCAACGATCTCGACTTGCTTAACCGTAAAGCTTCGGAAATTGAAAACATCCTGAAATCCATATCGGGCTCCAGCGACGTATTTGTACGCAAAAATGAAGGGATGCAGTTTTTACAGCTTAACATAGACCACAAGGCTGCCGGGCGTTTCGGCCTTGATAGCAATAGCATCGAAACCCTGCTGAAAGCACAGATAGAAGGTCTGCAGCTTGGAATAGTCCAGGAAGGCGTCAGGCGAACCCCATTGTTATTGCGTGGCGACAGCAATACCGCCAATTTTAATAACCTGCAAATAGCCTTGCCCGGCGGCGGACATATTCCCATTACCGCAATCGCCAAAATCACGCCCGTCGAAGGAGTGGTCGCCATTAATCGGGAAAAGGGCCAGCGTTTTGTGGCGATTCGCAGCAATGTCGAAGGACGTGATCTGGTCGGGTTTGTCAATGAAGCCAAAAAGGCGGTTGCTGAAAAAGTGCAATTGCCCACGGGCTTTCATGTCGAATACGGCGGGCAGTTTGAAAACCAGCAGCGGGCGGCGGCCCGGCTGGAGCTGGTCATTCCGGTAGCGCTGGGGCTGATCTTTTTGTTATTGTTCACCTCCTTCGGCTCGGTCAGACAGGCCGTGCTGGTCTTGTCCAACATTCCAATGGCCATGATAGGCGGGGTGTTTGCCCTGGGGCTTTCCGGCGAATATCTGTCGGTACCGGCCTCGGTAGGTTTTATAGCGCTGCTGGGTATCGCCGTGCTGAACGGTGTGGTCATGGTCAGTTACTTCAATCAGCTCTACGCCACCGGCATGACCTTGTCGCGCGTCGTCGTCATCGGCTCCGGCCGCCGGCTAAGGCCGGTACTGATGACTGCCGGCATTGCCGCTTTCGGCCTGATTCCGCTGCTGTTTGCCGCCGGCCCCGGCTCGGAAATCCAGCGGCCGCTAGCCATCGTGGTAACGGGTGGTTTATTATCATCCACCGCTCTGACCCTTATATTATTACCAATCCTGTACAAACTGTTTGGTCAAGGCAATGAGGCAAAACCATGAGTCACGAAGATTACCAGCTTAGCATCAATGTACCGCCCAGTCTCGAGGAGGCCGTGGTGGATTGCCTGCTGACAATTGAAAACGCCCGAGGGTTTATCAGTTTTCCGGTTAACGGCCATCATCACAGCGGCCAGGGCCTGTCGTTAGCTGAGCAGGTAAGCGGCCGGCAACGCCGAATCCGCTTTCAGATGAATGTCGACAAACAAAATATCGCCGAACTGCTTAACCGCTTAAAAACCGACTTTGACGGTTCCGGTCTACACTACTGGATCATGCCGGTTATTGAGCAAGGTGAAATTTAATCCTTATTATGGATGTCTCATCCGTTTTTGCCGGCATACCGAAAAACTTGCCCGATGAATTATGCCAGACCCTGCTGACGGCTAACACTTTCCGGATCGAGCGCATCGTATCCAGAGGCCATAGCAGCAACAGCGGCTTCTGGTACGATCAGGCCGAGGACGAATGGGTCATGATCCTGAAAGGCCGGGCCGTACTCACCTTTGCCGATGACGGCGCAATCACCCTGGAGGCAGGCGACTATCTGCTGATTCCCGCGCATTGCAAACATCGCGTCGAATGGACATCGCCAACCGAAGAAACCGTCTGGCTGGCGATCCATTTCACTGCCAGAACCGACCACCCCCCCGGCCCATAGGGCTGTCCATGAATAGAAAACCTACTGCGAAAAAGCCGGTTTCCATTCTCGGACAGGCTCCTAGTAATCCGCCAAATCTATAATGACAGGATAAGAGCTACCCATCTGCTGCCGGGGTATTCCGCCAGAGGACGCCGTGAATACATCCATGTAGACTTTAGCCGGCATCCATGCCGCCTAAACCTCTGTCAAAATACCCCGGCAGCAGATTAGCCTATTCGTCAAAATAAAATTGGCGAACTACTAGCGGGGCCTGGATCGCTGTTGACCGGACTTCCCCTCGGCAGTCGGACGCCTGCCTTGCGCGGGCGAGCGTTTCGCTGCCTGTGGCTTGTGGCCACCGGGTTTATTGGCCTGAACCTTGGGTTTTGGCGCGCTTTTGACCACATCCAGAGACACTTTTTCGTATCCTGTATCGGCAACTTGCGGAATCTGCCGCTTCAAGACCTTTTCGATTGCGGCAAGCAAATAGGCTTCTTCGGAGTCGACCAGCGAAATGGCCTGCCCCTCTGCGCCCGCCCTGCCGGTACGACCGATACGGTGTACATAATCTTCGGCCACCTGCGGCAGATCGAAATTGATAACATGCGGCAACTGGTCGATGTCCAGGCCGCGGGCGGCTATGTCGGTAGCGATCAGCGCGGTTATGCCGCCGTTTTTAAATTCTTCCAGCGCTCTGACTCTTGCCCCCTGGCTTTTATCGCCATGCAGAGCCGCACAGCGAATGCCGTCCTGAATCAATTGCTTGCATAGCCGATCTGCGCCGTGCTTGGTTCTGACAAACACCAGCACCTGCTGCCAATTGCCGTTGCCGATCAGATAGGATAATAATTCCCGTTTGTGTTCGCGCCGGACGCCATAGACCAGTTGCGATACGGTATCGGCAGCGGCATTGCGCTTGGCGACCGAGATTTCCACCGGATCATTGAGCAGTTGCTCGGCCAGCCCACTGATTTCCGCGGAATAAGTGGCCGAAAACAGCAGATTCTGCCGTTTCTTGGGTAACATGCCGATGATTTTTCGTATATCGCGGATAAATCCCATGTCCAGCATCCGATCCGCTTCATCAAGCACCAGATATTCAATTCGGGATAAATCCAGATGTTTTTGCTGAATCAAGTCCAGCAGGCGGCCAGGAGTGGCGACGATAATGTCGATTCCGCGCTGGATTTTTTGAATTTGCGGCACGATGCTGACGCCGCCGAAGATCGCTTCGGCAAAAAACGGCAAATGCTGACCATACGTTTTGACGCTTTCGTAGACCTGCATGGCCAGTTCGCGAGTCGGGGTCAAAATCAGCACCCGCACCGGCCGCGGTCTGTTCGGAATGGGTTTTTGCTGTAGCAATTGCAGCAAAGGCAGGGTAAATCCGGCTGTTTTACCGGTGCCGGTCTGTGCGCCCGCCATGACATCTCGGCCCTGCAGGATAACGGGAATGGCCTGCGCCTGAATGGGTGTAGGCGTTTCATAGCCCTGTTCGGCAACTGCCTTAAGAAGTTGCTCGGACAAGCCTAGTTCTGAAAATTGCATGGATTAACCTTTTGTTGTTGCGCCTCAATATAAGACGCGAATTTGAATGAGATTGTATTTGCTTGTGGTGTAACGCTAACCGGAATGAATGGTTGGCGTTACACGCGGTAAATCTTAACGGGTGACCACAAAGCGCACAGCATCCAGCCTTATCCGGGCATCCTGAATGCTTTCATGCGCCAGCATGACGGTTTCCTTGAGCTGCTCTATTTCCTGGCTTTTGATGCCCGGATTGATTTTTTTCAACCGCACCAGACGTTTTATTTCGGCTGTCAGGGTGGCGATCATCCGGTTGCTGGCGGTCGTGATCATGGTCTGCATTTGCCGGCTTGCCAGTTGTTCCGCCGCTTTTACCATATCAAGGATAAGCGGGCGCTGACTGCCCAGGAACTGGCATATCTGGGATTTATCAAAACTGTCGCCGGTTTCGACCATACTGTCGTGACTGACGGCTGCCGCCAAATCCTTTTTTTGTTGATCCAGCAAAATGCGGATGGGGGTCGGCGGTAAAAAGCGACCAATCTGCAATTCTGCCGGCGCACTGCATTCCGCCACGAACAGCAATTCCAGTAAAAACCGGCCTGCCGACAACATGGGATGCCTGACTACGCTAACCGCGGCATTGCCGGTTTCGCTGGACAAAACCAGATCCATGGCCGACAACACCATCGGGTGTTCGCAAGTCATGAACTGCATATCTTCCCGGGCCAGAGCGATTTCACGATTGACGGTGACGGTCAACCCATCGTCCAGCAGCATGGGGAAGTGGGCGATACGCAGATTTTCACTGGGCCGGAGAATATGGCAGTCGCGGGAATGATATTCGACATCGACGCCATAGCAATCGAAAATTGCTTCCATGTACGGCCATAGCGCGCCATCGTTTTCATTGGCGCTGATCTGCTCCATAAGCTGTCCGGCTTCATCCTGACGGCAGGAATTGATTTCCAGCAGCAGATCCCGGCCGTTATGCAGCTGTTCGGTAACCTGAAGACTCAAGTTTCGGGTTTTCAGGATCAGGCCGTCAACCTGTTCCGGATTGTAGGAAAGCATGGCGGCCTGCAATTCTTCGCCCAGCAGCTTGAACACCTGCGATGCGCCCGAGCAATTATGCCGAAAGGCGTCCAGGCCTTCGTCATACCAGCGGTACAGCACATGCTGGCTGGTATTGGGCAAATAAGGGATATGCAACTGAATGACATGCTTTTGGCCAATGCGATCCAGCCGGCCGATGCGCTGTTGCAACAAATCCGGGTTTTCAGGTAAATCAAACAGAATCAAATGTCGCACAAATTGAAAGTTACGGCCTTCGCTGCCTATTTCGGAGCAGATCAATACCTGCGCCCGGCTTTCTTCATCGGCAAAAAAGGCGGCTGCCCGGTCGCGTTCGACGATGCTCATGCCTTCGTGAAACACCGCCGCGGTATGGCCGACATGCAGGCGTAGCGCTTGTTCCAGTTGCAGCACGGTTTCCGCGCGTTTGCAGATCAGCAGAGCTTTTTCTTCGCCCAGCGCATTGAGTTTTTCAACCAGCCAATGCAGATAAGGACTTTGCTGCAAGCCGGTTTCATCCTCGCCCTGCAAGGCATAGCCATAATGCTGCCGGTCAGGGAAACCCTGCACGGTGTGCCTGGAGTTTCTGAACAGGATTCTGCCGGTGCCATGATGATCCAGCAACAACCTGATCAGTTCCTCCCTGGCCGGCGGCAGGCTGCGAATACCCTGTGCGGACGGCGCAAACCGGTTGGCGTCGGCATCTGCCGTCAGACCGGCATTGACTTGCTCCAGCAATTTGTCGACATTATCCTGTTTTAACAGTTCTTTCAGATACGCCTGTTCCGCAGTCGCAAGCGCATGGCCGGAAATCAACAGATTTGCAAGCTGCGCAACCGGCTCGAATAGGCTTTCTTCCTGTAAAAACTGCTGAAACTGATAAAAACGATCCGGATCCAGCAGCCGCAAACGGGCGAAATGACTTTCCTTGCCGAGTTGCTCCGGGGTGGCTGTCAGCAGAATCAGGCCCGGCGTCTGCCGGGCCAGTTGCTCCACAAACAGGTAATCCGGACTTGGCGCGTCTTCCCGCCATTCCAGATGATGAGCTTCGTCCACCACTACCAGATCCCAACCCGCATCCATCGCCTGCTGCCGGCGATGAGGCGAATCGGCAAAAAACCGCTGGCTGCATAAAACCAGTTGCTCGTTCAGGAAAGGATTGCCGTCCGGATTCGCCAGGCAGCGGCTTTCATCAAAAATGCTGAACCGCAGGTTGAAACGGCGCAACATCTCCACCAGCCACTGATGCAGCAAACTCTCCGGAACCAGAATCAATACCCGCTGGCTCAGGTCATTGATCAGACGATAATGAATGATCAGACCGGCTTCGATGGTCTTGCCCAGTCCGACTTCGTCTGCCAGCATGATCCGCGGCATAACCCTGCCGGCAGCCTGACGGGCAATATACAACTGATGTGGAATCAGCGCCGCGCGCGCGCCTTGCAAGCCTTTGACGGCCGATTGCTGGTGCTGCTGCTGACGGCGCCAGGTTTCATAGCGCAATAAAAACCAGGCAGTCGGATCGAACTGGCCGGTAAACAGTCGATCCTGCGGCTTGTTGAACTGGATATGATGATTGAGCTCCATTTCATCGATCTGCTGTAACTGCCCGTCTTCATCCGCCCCGATATAGGTTAGCAGCCCATTATGCTGCTGTGTCTGCTGCACGGTGATTTTAAGGTATTCCGTCGATTCGATGACATCGCCCTCGGCGAACAGCACGCGGGTCAGCGGCGCATTATCCCTGGCGTAAATCCGCTTGTCGCCAGTGGCTAAAAACAATACGGTAATGCGATTACTTTCTACTTCCAGTATCAAACCTAAACCAAGTTCCGATTCGGTATTACTAATCCAGCGCTGGCCGGGAATAAATTCGTTCATTAAATTTTCTAATATGCAAAGCGGCTCTAAAAACCGAACATCAGCGATGTCGATTCAAAATTCTTATAGGAAACGGCAGTTTGATCGATCAGTTGCCGGTTAACTTGCCATCAATATTTTTACCGCATAGCCGAAACTCATCTGCGGTAAGTCTATTGCAAACAGCTAATCGTAATGAATTCCAGCAATGAGCGATACTCGCTAGTTTGACAGGTAGGTAAAATCGAAGCGGAATGCAAGCACGGGCTGGAAATCAGTTTTTTCTGGCCGGCAACAGCCTGGGAGCCTGTCCGAGAATAGAAAACCTACTGCGGAAAAAACAATTTTTTAATCTGAAAACGGGAAAGTTTGCCTTGAAACAGGCAAACTTTCCCTGAAAATCAATCTCTGCCGCCAAAAATGCCTAAAAGCTGCAATAAACTGATGAACAGATTGAAAATGGATACATACAGGGAGACGGTCGCCAGAATATAGTTGGTTTCGCCGCCGTGAATGATTTCACTGGTTTGATACAGAATCATGCCCGACATCAGCAAAATAAACATGGCTGAAACCGCCAGCGACATGACCGGCATCGCAAACAGCAATGAGGCCAAACCAGCCAGAAAGGCAACCATGACGCCTACCATCAGGAAACCGGCCATAAAGCTGAAATCCTTGCGGGTGGTGAGCGCATAAGCGGACAGGCCCAGGAAAATGGCCCCGGTGCCGCCCAAAGCGGTCAGAATCAATTGATGTCCATTGCTGAATGTGTGCAGATACATGTTCAGGATCGGGCCCAGCGTCATGCCCATGAAACCGGTCAGCGCAAAAACAAAAACCAGCCCCAGGGCGCTATCGCTAAATTTGGTCGTTAAAAATAACAGACCGAAATAACCGACCAGTGTAATAATTAGACCCGGCTGGGGTAGGTCGAGCGCCATGGCCGCAGCCGCCGTGCCGGCGCTGAACAGCAATGTCATCGATAACAGCAGATAGGTGTTTCTTAGAACCCTGTTAGTGGCCAGAACGCCGGTTTCCGGACGAGCTGTTACAGTATTTAAACGCATGATGTATACCTCTATTGAAGTGAAACGAATCAATGAGACAATCAAAACTCGCCGGAGTTTCCGGAAATCGCCTCTCTATGATCATTAGTATAACCAAGAATCGGCAGAACAAAGAGGTTTTAAGAAAATGACAGCAATGACAGCTTACGAACTGATAGGCGGAGAGACGGCGATTCGCAGTCTGGTTGACCGGTTTTATTTCTATATGGACATCCTGCCGCAAGCGCAAGGCATACGCGCCATGCACGCCACCAACCTATCCACAGCCCGTGACAAGCTGTTCAAATTTTTATCCGGGTGGCTGGGTGGCCCAAATCTGTTTATCGAGGAATTCGGCCATCCCATGCTGCGCATGCGGCATTTTCCGTTCGCGATCGGCGAAAACGAACGCGACCAGTGGATGCTGTGCATGAATACAGCCTTGTCTGAAATCAATATGGACGAACGCCTGCGCACCGAATTGCAGTTTGCCTTGCAACAACTGGCTACGCACATGATCAATCAGGAAGCGCCAATCCAAATTTCCAATCCATAACCGGTCATGTCCTTAAAACCGCATCTCCCCCCGCCTTTACATTATAGCCTGCGCCGAAGTTCGCGCGCCAAAACCGCGCGCATCGTGGTCAGGGTGGACAAAATTGAAGTCGTCGCCCCGCCGCATGTTTCCGAACTGAAAATAAAAGCTTTTGTCGATGCGCAGCAGGACTGGATCCGCTCCGCCGTTTTGCGGGTAGCCGAAAATGCCCGAACCATTCCCAGCCTGGCGCCGGAATTTTACACCGATGGCGCGAGCATTCCGTACCGGGGCAAACGGCTGCCTTTGCAGATCATGCACACCGCAAAGCAGACCGTTCAGATTCGGCTACAGGACGACAACGGGTTTATCGTCGCCTTGCCGGCGGATCTCGAGCCCGATTACCGTTCCGAACTGATTAGAACGATTTTGATCCGCTGGATGAAAAAACAAGCCAGACTGCACATGACCCGGCTGATTGAACACCACGCCCCACGCATGGGCCTGTTCCCGCGCAGCCTCAAAATCAAGACCCAAAAGAGCCGTTGGGGCAGTTGCGGGCCGAATAACGACATCAACCTCAACTGGCTGCTGATGCTGGCGCCGCCGGAAGCCATGGAATATGTCGTGGTACACGAATTGTGCCATATCAGGCACAAAAATCACTCAGCAGACTTCTGGGGGCTGGTTGCCGAACATCTGCCGGCTTATCAGCAACAGCGCCAGTGGCTTAAACAACAGGGCGCCAGCTTGATGAAGGGGTTGTAATGCTAAAAAAATACGGGTTTTATCTGCTGGCTGCCGCCATTATTTTTGGCGGACAATTCTTGCAGACCAGCAATCTGGTCAGGGGCAAGCCGCCACTGATCAACGGAACCACCCTGGACGGCATCCCCGCCATGCCGCTTATTGAAAAAGGCCCGGGCTTTATCTACTTCTGGGCGGAATGGTGCGGCATCTGCGGCATGATGCAAAGCGCGGTCAGCGCGGCAGGCCTGGATTACCCGCAACTGACTGTCGCCCTGCGCTCCGGCGCCGATAGCGCCGTGGCGGAATATCTGCATAAAAAGCAACTGCACTGGCCGGTAGTAAACGATCCGCACGGTGAAATCGCCGACCGTTACGGCGTTAAAGCCGTTCCGGCGCTGTTCTTTATCAATGCCGACGGCAATATTGTTTTTACCTCCGTGGGGTTTACCAGCGAATGGGGTTTGCGGATAAGGGCATGGTTGGCGGGGTTGATTTAGTTACGGCTGTCGCATCAGGGAAAAAGCTTAATCAATGGGCGGTCGATGTCTTAAATCAGGCTGTGCGCCAGTAGCGTCGAGTATTGACGAATCAAGGCCCCACTCAAATCGCCTGAATTTTACGCAATTACCAAACACGCCATAAAACCAGCCAGTTAGGCTATCTTGTCACGGCTTGGTCACAAAGTTATCCACAAATACTGTGGATAACTGCGGATTGCAAGGCATTGAGCAATGCAAAGTATCGGCTCGATCTCTTCAAGCGCCATCCAGCCCTCTATTCCCGAATTGGGCCGCTCTATCAAACGACAGGTTAACTGGAATCCTTTCAAGGGTATAATACCGGCTTTAAAATGGATCGCCCGTCCTATGCCCTTACCGCTTATTCCAGCCGCCGCCTTACCTCAACAGCCTGAACAGACCGTATTCTGGACGGGATTGCACGGTTGCGGCGACGCGCTGAGTCTGGCCTCAGCCATCAGTCAGGAAAAACGGCTGCTGGTGATCGTGACGCCCGACCATCAGACCGCCTTGCGGCTTGAACACGAGCTGGCGTTCTTTCTGAACAACGCGCTGCCCATTCTGCATTTTCCCGACTGGGAAACCCTGCCCTACGACGTATTTTCGCCGTTGCCGGAGATTATTTCCGAGCGCCTGAAAACCCTGGCGGTGCTGCCGGAAACCAGACGCGGAGCCATGATCGTTTCGATCGCCACGCTGATGCACAGGCTGGCACCCAGGGAACATGTGCTGGCGCATAGTTTTTCCATTGAAGTCGGCGGCTCCCTGAATCTGGAACTGAGCCGCCTCAAGCTGGAGGCGGTCGGCTACCAATGCGTCTCCCAGGTTTACCAGCATGCCGAATTTGCGGTACGCGGCTCCATTCTGGATTTGTTTCCGATGGGCAGCAAACAGCCATACCGTATTGAGCTGTTCGACGATGAAGTGGAGTCGATACGCAGTTTCGACCCCGACACCCAGATGTCGCAGCAGAAAATGCAGAAGGTGGAACTGTTCCCGGCCCGCGAATTTCCGTTTACCGATGAGGCCATCAAGCATTTCCGGCAAGCCTTCCGCGAACAGTTTCCCGATTCGTCGCCCAAAAACCCGCTCTATCTGGATGTTTCCAGACAAATTGCCCCGGCGGGCATCGAATATTATCTGCCGCTTTTCGTCGATCGCACCGAATCGCTATTTGCCTACTTGCCGAAATCGGCGCTGTTCGTGCTGCCGGCAGGATTTGCGGAAAACGCCGGACGGTTTTACGCCGAAGCCGAAGCGCGCTACCAGCAACGCAAATACGATGTAGAGCGGCCCTTGCTGCCACCAGCCAGACTGTTTCTGTCCGCCACGGAAATTCAGGAACACAGCCGCTGTTTTAGCCGTATCATGCTGAACGCTCCGGTCGAACAGGCGCAAACTTTCAATTTTCAACATTTGCCGGATGTGGTGATTGACAGCCGTCAGAAAGAACCGGCGCAGGCGCTGCGGCGATTTATCGAGAATTTTCCGGGCAAGATACTGTTTGCAGCGGAAACCGCCGGGCATCGCGAGAGCCTGATCGACAGACTGAAAAGCTATAAGCTGCTGGTCAGACAGATTCAGAGCTGGCCCGAGTTTCTGGAAAACGACCACTCGCCCTGCATTCTGGCGGCACCTCTGGATCAGGGCCTGTTGCTGGAAAACCCGCCCGTGGCGATCATTACCGAAAGCCAGCTAAGCGGCGAGAAAGTCCAGCAGCGGCGCAGACGCCGCAAGTCGGCGGCCCGTGAGCTGGAAAACATTTTCAACAATCTCAACGAGCTAAACATAGGCTCGCCGGTCGTGCATCAGGAACACGGCGTAGGCCGTTACCTGGGCCTGCAGACTTTGACGGTAGGCGGTTTCGAGGCCGAATATCTGCTACTGGAATACGCTAATCAGGACAAACTGTATGTGCCGGTTTCTTCGCTGCATCTGATTGGTCGCTATAGCGGCATCAGCGCCGAAAATGCCCCCCTGCACCGTCTGGGCACGGATCAGTGGAACAAGGCCAGAAAAAAAGCCATGGAACGGGCCAGGGACGTGGCGGCCGAACTGCTGGATATTCATGCTAGACGCGCGGCCCGTCAGGGGTTTGCCTTTCATATCGACAATACCGATTATGCTGCGTTCGCTGCGGCGTTTCCGTTTGAGGAAACCCCGGATCAGCTTAGCGCTATCGAAGCCATCATCGGCGACATGCTGAGCCCTCAGCCCATGGACAGGGTAGTCTGCGGCGATGTCGGCTTCGGCAAAACCGAAGTGGCGATGCGGGCGGCGTTTATCGCCGTACAAAGCGGTAAACAGGTAGCCGTGCTGGTGCCGACCACGCTACTCGCTCAGCAGCATTTTCAGAATTTCCGCGACCGCTTTGCCGATTGGCCAATTCGGGTCGAGGTGCTGTCCCGTTTCGTCATGCCCAAACAGCAGAAAGCCATCAGCGACGACCTGGCGGATGGCAAGGTGGATGTGGTGATAGGCACGCACAAATTGCTGTCGAAAGAAATGAAATATCAAAGCCTGGGCTTGGTGATCATAGACGAGGAACACCGTTTCGGCGTGACGCAGAAGGAGCATTTCAAAAAACTGCGCCATGAGCTGGATTTATTGACCCTGACGGCCACCCCCATTCCGCGCACCCTGAATATGGCGATGTCGGGCTTACGGGATATTTCCATTATCGCCACACCGCCGCCCAACCGTCACGCCATTAAAACCTTTATCAGCGAATGGATCGATTCGCAGATACAGGAAGCCTGTCAACGGGAAATCAAGCGCGGCGGGCAGGTATTTTTCCTGCATAACGATGTCAAGACCATGGACAAGATGGCGAAAACCCTGGCGGAACTGCTGCCGGACGCCCGCATCCAGATCGCCCACGGCCAAATGGCGGAACGCGATCTGGAGCAGATCATGCTCGATTTTTACCATCAGCGCTTCAATCTGCTGATTAGCACCACCATCATCGAAAGCGGCATCGATATTCCCAGCGCCAACACCATCATCATCAACCGGGCCGACAAGCTGGGTCTGGCGCAGTTGCACCAGTTGCGCGGGCGGGTTGGACGCTCCCATCACCGCGCATACGCCTATTGCATCATTCCGCCCAAGGCATTAATGTCAAAAGACGCCATCAAGCGCCTGGAAGCATTTGAAACTTCGGGAGAACTGGGAGCCGGCTTCATGCTGTCCTCGCACGATATGGAAATTCGCGGCGCAGGCGAACTGCTGGGCGACGAGCAAAGCGGCCAGATTCAGGAAATCGGTTTTACCCTGTATACGGAATTGCTGGAACGGGCCGTCAAGGCTTTGAAATCCGGCAAACAGCCGGAGCTGGACGCGCCGCTGGATACCGGCCCGGAAGTGGATCTGCAAACCGCCGCGCTGATACCGGAAGACTATCTGCCGGACATCCATGCCCGACTGGTGCTGTACAAACGGATTTCCAGCGCCGAAACCGAAGACGATCTGCGGAAACTGAAGGTGGAGATGATAGACCGTTTCGGTTTGCTGCCGGATCAGGTCAAGGCCCTGTTTACCATTACCGAACTGAAACAGCAGGCGGCGTATCTGGGGATCAAAAAAATCGAGACCTCCGCCACCGGCGGGCGAATTGTCTTTACCGCCAGTCCGCAAATCGATGCCGGCGAATTGATCGGCATGATTCAATCCCAGCCACAGATTTACAAATTCGATGGCGCGGATAAATTGCGCTTTAGCTATACCTTTAACGATCTGGAAGACAAACGGGCCTTCCTGGAGAAACTGCTGACCAGACTTGCGCCAAAATCATGACACGGCTATCCGTCAAAACAAAGTTGTCGGACGACTAATCGGCAGTCTGCACCAAAATCCACGGCTTGACCACCACCGCCCAGACGCTATGCCCATTCGCCAGCCAGTCTCCGGCCTGCTGGTCGGAAACATGGCCGACCTGCCCGTTTTCAAGCCACAATTCGACCTGGGCTTTGTTATCCACGGCAAACTGGCAGGCCACTTCAACCAGATCCAGATCGCCGCTCACCGCAATCGCCACACCGGCGGCAAAGAAACGCTGCAATTCATGCCAGGGAATTTTTGACGTTTCAAGATTGACTTTGATTTTGTCCGGCGACAAATCGGAATTTTCCATTAATATTGTCCGTTTAATAGAGAGATGTTGTAGTATTGGCGGATATTTTAGCGCAGGTAACAGACCAAAAAGCCATTTGGGAGCCATTCATGTCGATATTAAGTTCTTTCAGGAAACGCTCAACGCTGGATGCGGCCATCAAACAGGTCGCCAAAGCCAGAAAAAGCGAAGGCGGCATGGCCGAACAGCTATACAAGGGCGCGTACCGGGGCTTCGCCAGCGTCATACAGAATCATCCGCTGGTCTCGGAATCCCTGTACAACTGGGGTTTCGCCCTGCTGCATGAAGCCGGCGGCCAAGAACCCGAACAGGCGGCGGCTACCTTGCAGGACGCCATTTCCAAATTCTCGTTCTGCCTGCTATCGGCGCCCAGCTATCTGGGGGCGGCCATAGACGGCGGCGTCGCCTACATGGAACTGGCCCGCATCAGCGCAGACGACAGCAAAAAACCGTTATACACCATGGCGCAACAATTCTTTGAAACGGCCGACGCCATTCAAAAAGGCAGCGCCGCGTATAATCTGGCCTGCATTCATGCCCTGAACGGCGATGAAGAAGCCTGCCTCGCCACGCTGCAACTGGCCAAAGACCACGGTGCCCTACCGGACGAGCCGAATATTTTACAGGATGCGGATATGGCTCCTGTTCTGGAATTGCCCTGGTTCAAGGAATTTATCGAACTGGCGCGTGGCGCACAGGAACCGCGTACCCGGGAAAAAGATACAACAATCGACTATGAGCCGAGCATCAAACTGAAAAAGTCGGAAGATTTTGACTATTATTCCTGATCGCCTCTAAGCGGGCCTGCAATTCCTGCCGCCCAATTTTCCGCATTAGTTCAATATTGCGCTCAGGGATAGCTTGCGGATCGGCATAATTGCGTAGCGCCCGCTCAATGCTGGCTTCCCTGATAATATGCAGCATCGGATGTGGAGAGCGATTGGTATAGTTTGCCGGATCGTCCTCAGCGGAATCTGCAAAACAATAATCAGGGTGGAAGCTGGCCAATTGATAAATGCCTTCATAGCCCTGCTCTATCAAAAGTTGCTCGGCAATTGCCAGCAGATCGAGAAAATCATCGAAATCCGGGCAGACCTTGGGCAAAATCAGCAAGGTAGTCTCGCAACCGGGCTCTGCATCCAGATGGCGGCATTCCGTTATCAACATTTGCAGACAGGTTTCCAGGTTCCCGCTGTCGGCAACCCGATAGCGAATGCTGTCTTTCTCATGGACATGCCCGGCGAAAGGGCAGATGTCATGGGCGATAATGAATGATGTCAGCCAGTTTCGGGTGACGGTAAGAATCGTGCTTGGATTCATGACGGATACTGAAAACAGGGAAACTTCATATGGTAATTAAATTCGCAAGGCTATGCTGCTTAATTTTGCTGTTCTGGCCCTTATTGATTCGGGCCACCGACGCTGAACGGTTTACGGTTGAAAAAGTATTTGACGGCGACACCATTTTGCTCGCCGATGGCCGCAAGGTGCGGCTGCTGGGCGTCAATACCCCGGAAACGGATAATCGATACAAAACGGCCGAAGCCGGCGGCGAACAGGCCAAAAACTGGCTGAGACAAAGACTTGAAGGCCATTCCGTCAGCCTGCAGACCGATGCTGATTTACTGGACAAATATGGCCGCACCCTGGCTTATGTGTTTACCGAAGATCAACAGCTCGTCAATCTGGAACTGGTGAAAAACGGCCTGGCCACTGTCAGCATCTTTCCGCCCAATCTAAAATATACCGCTCAATTGCTGGCCGCCCAGCAACAGGCCGAGCAGTCCGCCCTGGGGCTTTGGGCCGCGCCGGAGTACGCCCCGCAAACTTACCGGAATCTCAATGCAGCCAATTACAAAGGCTGGAAACGCATAACCGGCAGCATACAGGCGATCAAACAGGGTGGCCACAGCCATTTTTTGCAGTTTTCAGATCAGGTTTCCCTGCAGATTGAAAATCAATACCTGCCGCTGTTTCCGCCGCTGGAAAATTATCTGGGCAAAAATCTGGAAGCCAGGGGCTGGCCATACAAGTCCCGGTATGGCTACACCCTGCCGATAGCACATCCAGGGAATATCAGATTGCTCGAGTAAGGATTATTGACCGGAATAGCATTTATTGCGGTCACCCGATCGCGAAGAATTTTCTTAAATGCTTTGCGCACAGTTATTTCAAAATCGGCTTAAAAGTCGTCATGAAGCAGACCAGGAACCGCACAAATACATTAGCCTCGTTCCGGGTTGCTTCATCGAGGCTACCTGCTGCTTCGCCAAAATGGCGGTTTTTCAGATTTGCCTTTAGTTGACCAGTGTATGGCCGCGCTGACGCATACAGGTTTTGAATGATCGCTTAAAGTCCTCGTTGGCTTGATAGCCTTCCCACAATCCGGCGGGAATGGCCAAAATTGCGCCAGCCGCCGCGCCTGTAGCGGCGCTACCTGCAACAGCGCCAACGGCTGCGCCGCCGGCCGCGCCGGTAACGGCGCCAACACCTGCACCCATGGCGACTTCTTTGGTGACATCCGACGCCTGATCCGCCAGCGTCTTGCACTCCAGCATGTCGCGCTGAACGGTTTCCGGATGTTGATCCATGCGAGTATCGACAATCGGACGCCAGCCACTCACGGATGCGCACCCGGCGGCCAATGCAGAAAGCGCCAATATTGTTGATAACTTATTTTTTATCATAGTTTCTCCAAAAAAAAGAACTGTTTTAATCGTACAATGAATCTGTAAAACTCTCGGACAGGCTCCTAGAGCCTGATCGCTCGCTTACAGGGTAATCACCTCGCTACCCTTGCCCACCAGCACCACATCCGCGCCGCGCAACGCGAACAAACCGTTCGTTACCACACCGGGAATGTTGTTGATGGTTTTTTCCAGCTCGACCGGATCCAGAATGTTCAGATTGTGCACATCCAGAATCTCGCAGCCGTTGTCAGTAATGCAGTGTTCGCGCAATATCGGCTGACCGCCCAGTTTCACCAATTCTCTGGCCACATAGCTGCGCGCCAGCGGCAACACTTCCACCGGCAACGGAAACTTGCCCAGCACATCGACGCACTTGCTTTCATCGACGATGCAGACAAATTTTCGGCTGGCGGCGGCAATGATTTTTTCGCGGGTCAGCGCCCCGCCGCCGCCTTTCAGCATTTTTTTATGCGGCGTCACTTCATCCGCGCCATCGATGTAAATATCCAGATCGCCGGTCTGGTTCAGTTCCAGAACCGGAATGCCGATTTTTTTCAGGTGTTCGGTGGTTTTGACCGAGCTGGAAACCGCGCCTTCAATATCGGCTTTAAAATTGCAATCCGCCAGCAAATTAATCAAATGGGTGACTGTAGAACCGGTTCCCATGCCGATGACGGGAATATCCTTGAGATATTTAAGGGCAGCTTGGGCGACTTGTTTTTTTAATTCGTCTTGAGTCATTTTTGTTGTCCTGATGTTTGCTCTATTAAAGTCCGACACGGCGATAATCCGGCCATTATGTGGGATAATACCCGATAAAGAACGATCCATCAGCAGTTTTTAGGAGCATGATGCAAAACTATATAGAAAAAATTTTACGGGCAAAAGTTTATGATGTTGCCGATGAAACCCCGCTGGATTTTGCTCCAACCCTGTCAGACCGGCTTAACAATCGCGTCTATCTGAAACGCGAAGATTTGCAGCCGGTGTTCTCCTTCAAGCTGCGCGGCGCGTATAACAAAATCGCCTCGCTGACCGGCGCCCAGATCGCCCAGGGCGTCATCGCCGCTTCAGCAGGCAATCACGCCCAGGGGGTCGCGCTGGCCGCCAAAAAGCTGGGCGCCAAAGCGCTGATCGTGATGCCGAAAACCACCCCGGAAATCAAGGTGCGCTCCGTCAAATCCCGCGGCGCAAAAATTATTCTGCATGGCGATTCCTACGACGAAGCCTATGCCCACGCCATGGAACTGGTTCAGGAAAAAGGCCTGACCTTTATCCACCCATACGACGATCCCGACGTGATTGCCGGCCAGGGCACGGTGGCGATGGAAATTCTTCGTCAGCATAACGCCGACATTCACGCCATTTTTGTGCCAGTGGGCGGTGGCGGACTCATCGCCGGCATCGCGGCCTATATTAAATTCGTCCGTCCGGAAATCAGGGTAATCGCCGTGGAGCCGGATGACGCCGACTGTCTGAACCAGGCTTTAAAAGCCGGATACAGGGTCGAGCTTGAACAGGTCGGCCTGTTCGCCGACGGAGTAGCCGTCAAACAGATCGGCGAGGAAACCTTTCGTATCGCCCGGCAGTATGTCGATCAGGTCATTACCGTCAGTACCGACGAAATTTGCGCGGCAATCAAGGATATTTTTGACGACACCCGCTCGGTAGCGGAACCGGCCGGGGCGCTGGCGGTGGCCGGCCTTAAAAAATACGTCGAGCAGCAGGCCATCCGCTTCGAGACGCTGATCGCCATCGATAGCGGCGCCAACATGAACTTCGACCGCTTGCGTTATGTGGCGGAACGCACCCAGGTCGGCGAACACCGCGAGATTTTACTGGCCGCCGCCATTCCCGAGTCGCCCGGCAGTTTTTTGAAATTCTGTAAATTGCTGGGCAAACGCAGCATTACCGAATTCAACTACCGCTATTTCGATAGCAAAATGGCCCAGGTTTTTGTCGGCATCAGCAGCAGCGGCATCGAGACCGACCGTTTACAGCTCATTGAACAGCTCGATCAGGACGGCTTTCAGGTTACCGACATGACCACCAGCGAACTGGCCAAGGATCACATCCGCTACATGGTCGGCGGCCACGCTCCCTGCAAATTGCAGGAAAGCATTTATAGCCTGGAGTTTCCGGAGCGGCCGGGCGCATTGCTGAAATTCCTGATGTCGCTGGGCAGTCAATGGAATATCAGCCTGTTTCACTACCGGAATCATGGCGCAGCCTTTGGAAAAGTGCTGATAGGCCTGCAAATCGGCCCGGATGAACGTCAGACTTTTGAACAGTGCCTGCATATGCTGGGCCTGCAGTTCAAGGAAGAAACAGCCGACCCTGCCTACCTGCTGTTTGCCGGCGGCAGCGAAACGAATGCCGCCGACTGACTGATACAGTCATGCGCCAGCTATACACCTTGACCTTTTACGTCGCCCTGCCGCTGGTTTTATTAAGGCTTTACTGGCGAGGCCGCAAAGCGCCGACATACCGGCTGCGCTGGCGGGAGCGACTGGGATGCTACCAGGGCGAGCCGGTCGGCAAGACCGCCTGGATTCATGCCGTTTCCGTCGGCGAAGCGGAAGCCGCCTTGCCGTTGATCAAACTGTTAAAAAGCCGGCGCCCCGACATCCGTTTTCTGGTCACCACCACCACCCCGACCGGCTCTGAACGGGTCACAACCTTGCTGGGCGACAGCGTGGAGCATGTCTACCTGCCTTACGATCTGCCCGCCATTATCGAGCGGTTTTTTCGGCATTTTCAGCCCGGAATCGCCATTTTCATGGAAAAGGAAATCTGGCCTAACCTGCTCCACGCCTGCGCGATGCGGCAAATCCCGGCTTTCATCGTCAACGCCCGCCTGTCGGCCCGCTCGGCTCGCGCCTACCAAAAAATACCCGGCCTGATAAAACCGGCTCTGGACTGTGTTACCCACATCGCCGTCCAGAGCGCCGACGACCGGAAAAACTTCATTGCGATAGGCGCGGATCCGAAGCGGATTGCGGTATTGGGCAATATCAAGTTCGATGTGCGCATGGAGCCGGAAACCATTTCCGCCGGTCTGGACTTGAAAAACAGCCTGTTCAAAGACCGGTTCGTCTGGCTGGTCGGCAGCACTCACCAGGGCGAAGAAGCCGTCTTTATCGACCTCTATCAACGCCTGAAACCACAGCTTCCGGCACTGTTGCTGATACTGGCGCCCAGGCATCCGGAACGCTTCCAGCCTGTTAAATCATTCTGCCTGTCCCAACGGCTCAAGGTAATGCTGCGCAGTGAAAATCGGATGCCCGCCGCAGACTGCGATGTCTACATAGCCGACAGCATAGGCGAGCTTAAAATGCTTTACGCTGCCGCCGATCTGGCCTTCGTGGCCGGTAGCATCAGGCCGGTGGGCGGGCATAATATTCTTGAGCCGGCGGCGGTCGGGGTACCGGTGCTATTCGGCCCGCAGATGTTCAATTTCCAGGAGATTGCGAACAGGATGCTGGCGGCGGCGGCGGCGCTGCAATGCGCTGACGAACAGGCGATTGCGGACGCCGTCTTGCGGCTGTACGCCGATCCCGGACTCAGCCGCGGCATGACGGACAACGCCCGGTCATTCATCAGCCAGAATCAGGGCGCAACGGCGCGCATTGCCGACTTGCTGGATCGCGACTGGCAAGCCGCCATGGAAAAACCGGGCCAATAACTCGATATCGGGGTTTTTCCGTTATAATTTCATTGAATCTTTTAATACGTCAAGGTGTGAAACACATTATGTCTGAAATCAAAAAAGTGGTATTAGCCTATTCCGGCGGCCTGGATACCTCGGTCATCCTGAAATGGCTACAGGATGTCTATGACTGCGAAGTGGTTACTTTTACCGCGGACATCGGCCAGGGTGAAGAACTGGAGCCGGCCCGGGCCAAAGCCAAAGCGGCCGGCATCCGGGAAATCTATATCGACGATCTGCGCGAAGAATTCGCCAGAGATTTTGTGTTCCCCATGTTCCGCGCCAATACCGTCTATGAAGGCGAATACCTGCTGGGCACTTCAATCGCCCGGCCGCTGATCGCCAAACGGCTGATCGAAATCGCCAACGAAACCGGCGCGGACGCCATTTCCCATGGCGCTACCGGCAAAGGCAATGACCAGGTGCGTTTCGAGCTGGGCGCCTACGCCCTGCGTCCCGACATTAAAATTATCGCTCCCTGGCGTGAATGGGATTTAAACTCCAGACAAAAACTGCTGGCCTATGCCGAGCAGCACGGTATTGCAGTCGAAATGAAAAAAGGCAAAGCCTCGCCCTACTCGATGGACGCCAACTCGCTGCATATTTCTTACGAAGGCCGTATCCTTGAAAACCCCTGGGCAGAGCCGGAAGAAGACATGTGGCGCTGGACGCTATCACCGGAAAACGCACCGGATCTGCCTACCTATATTGAACTCACCTTCCGTAACGGCGACATCGTAGCCATCGACGATGTCCCGCAAAGCCCGGCGCAAGTTATGGACAGCCTCAACAAGATTGCCGGCGCCAACGGCATTGGCCGCCTGGATATAGTCGAGAACCGCTATGTCGGCATGAAATCCAGAGGCTGCTACGAAACGCCCGCCGGCACAGTCATGCTGAAAGCCCACCGCGCCATCGAGTCGCTGACCCTGGACAGGGAAGTCGCGCACCTGAAGGATGAGATGATGCCACGCTATGCTTCGCTGATTTATAACGGTTATTGGTGGAGTCCTGAAAGGCGGATGTTGCAATCCATGATTGATCTCTCGCAGGCTCATGTAAACGGCAAGGTGCGAATGAAATTGTACAAGGGCAATGTGATCGTGGTCGGACGTCAGTCGGAAAGCGACAGTCTTTTTGATGAAAACATCGCCACCTTCGAAGAAGATGGCGGCGCTTATAATCAGAAGGACGCCGAAGGCTTCATCAAACTGAATGCGCTGAGAATGCGAATCGCAGCCAAAAAAAGACCTCTGGCTTAGAATTATCTGCGATATGAACCCCCGTCCGATCAAAGTCATGTTTTGCCCAGGCCATCGCCTTAAAACAGGACATTTTCATTTAAGGTTGTATAATGCGTTTCTCAACTGGGGTTTCTATCCGGCATCCGGCTGCGGCCGGTTTGCCGTGACAAACATTCTTGATCGGTAACACTAAAATAATAATATCAAGCATATGGCTGAATTTAATCCTGATGATGTTGAATCCTATAAGCAGGAAGTCGTCGTCTTGCAGACCATTCAGCCACACCACGCTCTGCTCAGGGCCAACCGGTTTTTATTAAATCTGGTCTATGCCCTGATAGCCATCGTGTTTATCCTGGGATTCGTACTCCTGCCCAGACAGAACGGCATCCTCGACAGCATAGGCCGCAGCCAGGCCCCGGTCGCAACCCAGAACCCGGTGCTATCCGCCGAAATCAAAACCCTGAAGGATCAGATGTTCGGCCTGGTCAGCGGCTCCATCGAGAGCAAGCTCAAGTCGCTTGAGGACAATCTCCGCAAAGGCAGCATCACCGAATCGCTGGATACGCTCCAGGAACTGAAAACAGAAGTCAGGATGCTGGGCGGCTATGCCCGTGAACCCTCGGCAAAAGCCGAACAAACCATTACCGACCAGAAGGTCATCAAGGAACTGTCCGAACTGAAAGGCCTGGTTTACCTGACCATCGCCTCGTGCGGCCTGATGATAGCCGCGCTGGCCGGCGTCTGGTTACGGCATCGCTACCGCCTTACCCATCAGCACAAACCCAAAGCCTACCTGTACCACGAAAATTAATGCAAAATGGATCAATACAAAAAAGCCGCCTCGCAACACGACTGCGGGCGGCTTTTTTGTCGTGAAATAAACGCTTATTTTTTCAAATATTCGTAGATTGCATCGATGGCCTGGTCTTCAGTCAGACCGGCTTTTTTGACAGGACCGACTTCCATAATCGCGGCGGTGGCTTTAGGCATGCCGTTTTTACCATTTTTGATGACGCTGGCGAACTGTTCTTTCGGCAGTTTGCCTGCTTTGATCAAAGCAGATAATTGCGGGTTGGAAGCGATATCGTGGCAAGCGCCGCAACCGCGGCCGAATGCGCGCTCATAAATTTTTGCGCCGATTTCTTCTGCTGTGTTAGCTGCAACCTGGCCGCTCAATGCCAGTAACGCAGCACCTGCTAACAAACCGAATGAATTTTTCATTATTATGTTCTCTTGTTGTGGTTAAAAATAGCCATGCATAACCGTGGGTATGTATAGCGGGGTTTGGAATGCAAACTGTTAAAGGATAGGGAAAATCAGCGAAAAATTCAATCTCTTTTCTAAGCCGAACAGCGTAAAGCCACAAAATTGACTATTCGATTTTGCATCGGCCAGACTGTCCGGCAAGCAATACCGCCGCCTGTCGCCCCAAAAAGCCGGTTCCCGCCAACAATCCAGGCAAAACCACAAAACCGATTAAAATTCGTCCTCGGCATGATCAAATTTGTCCGACAATCGCAACAGCACCAGCAGCGCCCCTGCGCCGCCTGTTTTTGGCGGCGCGGAACAGAAAGCCAGCACATCCTGATGCTGCCTAAGCCAGAGATTAATATCATTTTTCAGTACAGGCTGATTATCAGGCGAATGATAGCCTTTACCATGTACAATCAGCACGGAGCGGCAACCGTCTTCGACACAATCATGCAAGAATCGGAGCAACTGCTGCAAGGCGTCCCGGCTGCTCAATCCATGCAGATCGATTTCGGCATCCAGTCCATAATAGCCCTTGCGAAGTTTTTTAAGCACGTTTTTTTGCAGACCCGGGGCCATAAAAGCCATCCTGTCTTCCTGATACAGGGTTTTCAGCGCGTCCACAATCTCATTCTGCAAGGGATCGACACGCTCCAACGGCTTGACAGCCGGAACCGGACGCGGCTTTTTGTCGGGCTTCAGTATGACCGTATTGGTCTCGATGGCCCTGACTTTGCCGACAGCCGCTCTGAACAGGTTGTCGTTTTCTGTAAATTCGGATTTTTTTGTCACGTAAACTGCTGGTTTTTCGGTTTTTTTGCTACTATGCCGCAATTTTAAAGTGTTTTATAGCAGTATGCACATTCTTATCAGCAACGATGATGGTTATCTGGCGCAGGGAATCAACACCCTGGCCGCAGCCTTAAAACAATACGCCAGAATTTCGGTGGTGGCGCCTGACAAAAACCGTAGCGCCGTCAGCAACTCCCTGACTCTGGATTTACCCTTGCGCGCCACGCCATGCGAAAACGGCTTTATCCGGGTGGACGGCACGCCTACGGATTGTGTGCATCTGGCTGTCACCGGCCTGTTGCAGCCGGAACCCGACATGGTGTTCGCCGGCATCAACCACGGTGCCAATCTCGGCGACGACGTACTGTACTCCGGGACAGTCGCGGCGGCGACAGAGGGCCGTTTCCTGGGGCTACCGGCAATTGCAATTTCCCTGGCGGCCAGCAACCCCCAACATTTTGACACAGCGGCGCATGTTGCAGTCACCTTGTTAAAAAAAATTCTACGCCACCCCTTATCGGAGGATACTTTACTGAATGTGAATGTGCCGGATCTGCCGATAGCTGAACTGAAAGGCTACCTGTCAACCCGACTCGGACAACGCCACAAGGCGGAAGCCGTCATTCAGGCCAAAGATCCGCGCGGACAGATCATTTACTGGGTCGGCCCACCCGGCGCCGAACAGGACGCCGGCCCGGGTACGGATTTTGACGCCATTCGAAACGGCTATGTTTCAATTACCCCCTTACAACTGGATTTGACCCGCCACGACCGCCTGGCGGCAATCGGCGACTGGCTGGAGATGGAGACGGAATGAATCGACGCTTGCAAGGCATAGGCATGACATCGCGGCGCACCCGCGAACGCATGATTTCCCGCCTGATTGAACAAGGCATACGCAACAAACAGGTGCTGGCGGTGATGACAGACACCCCCAGGCATATTTTTGTCGATGAAGCGCTGGAAAGCCGGGCTTATGAAGACACCGCCCTGCCGATAGGCCATAACCAGACCATTTCCCAGCCTTACATCGTCGCAAAAATGACCGAATTGCTGCTGGAAAAGGGCCCGCTCGACAAAGTGCTGGAAATCGGCGCCGGCTGTGGCTATCAGACAGCGATACTGGCCCGACTCGCCAATCAGGTCTATTCAGTGGAACGCATCGAACCTCTGCTGAAAAAGGCCAAGGATCGATTATGGGAGCTGGGAATCAAAACCGTCGGCTTCAAGCACGGCGACGGCGTACAGGGCTGGCCGGAACAGGCTCCTTTTGACGCCATTCTGGTCGCCGCCGCCCCGCTGGAAGCACCCGTCGAGTTGCTGGAACAACTGGCTGTGGGCGGGGTCATGGTGCTGCCGATCGGCAGAGAAGGCATGCAGACCTTGCACAGGATTACCAAATACGAAAACCGTTATGAGGATGAAACCATTGAAGCTGTCAGCTTCGTGCCGTTTTTATCCGGCGTCAGCAAATAGATAGACGGCTCTTTCCACTTCTCTTACCGGCTATGCCGGGTTATGCACCCGGCGTCGGCCATCCTGTTTTCGATTTTGCGGAACTATTGGCTGATAACAATGTTCCCATGATTCCAAGGCATCAGTTTCCAGAGCCGCCCGGCAAACGATTGCGTTACGCGGACACCAGGTTTATGTTTGGACTGAATAGATTGACGAATGAGTACAATCAGCCTCCGCCAACTCAACTTCCGACTGCCGGTGCAATCATGGCGTTACGAATTTATGATTCATTCGATGAAATGGCCCCGTCGCCAACGGCCGGGGCATTTGCGGCGGCTGACGACCTGCCGAAAGACTCTTCTGCTGCGGCGCTTGACGCGCTCCCGGATTTCGGCGCCGAAACCGGATTGGCGCAGCCGGCATACATGAAACTGGCGGTGGAAATGAATCAGGCCAGACTGGCTTTGCTGACCCTGCTGCTGGAAAACCCACTGGCGGCCGAACGGTTGACCGGGCATTTAAACAGCCTCGGCAATAGAGCGCCGCAGCCCTCGCTTTGGGAAGACGATCCGGTACAGGGCCTTCCCGACAGTCGGGCCTGTTGCCATCCCGGCTCTTCGGCCGCAGGCCGACCCCGCTTATTTCCAGCCATGCTGATACGGATTGCCGGCCAACTGGAAATAACGGCAACCGAAAGCCTGGAGCTGGATGAGGCATACCGCATCCGCTTACGGGAATGCCGTTTGCACCTGGCCGGATTAAGACAGAAAATGATCGTCGGCAACATCAGACTGGTCGGCTTTATTGCCTATAAATACCGGATCACCAGCATAAGTCACGAGGATTTGCTGCAGGAGGGAATCGTCGGACTCATCAAGGCTGTCGACCGTTTCGACCCCGAACGCGGCATCCGCTTTTCCACCTATGCCGTATTCTGGATCAGACAGGCGATTTCGAGGCTGATCAACAGACAGGAGAAAGTGGTGCACCTGCCCATGGCTCTGGCCGAAAAAGCCACCGTCGTGTATGAAATCATGCGCAACGGCTATCTGGAAAATAATCGCTGGCCCAGTCTGGCGGAAATTAAGAGCCGGTGCAGCCTGTCCATGGAGGAAATCAAAACCGTCAGCAGCTATTATCAGTCCACCCATGCGCTGGATGCGCAGCCATCGGCTGACAACGGTGAGCAATCGTTGCTGGACACCTTAAAACAACAGCAATTTCTGCTGCCGTTAAACGAACTGATCAACACCAATTTAAGCCTGTTCGTGGCCAGTGTGGTCGCCAGCCTGCCGGAAAAGGAAGCAACTATATTGAACATGCGCTTTGGCTTGAAAAATCACTCTGAAATGACGCTGCAAGCCATTGCCGATCAATTGCATGTTACCCGTGAACGTGTCCGGCAAATTCAAAATCAGGCTCTGCATAAATTAAAACAGCAATTCGGTTACGAACTGTCGCCATTTCTGGAGTCAAACGACAACTAAGCCAGGCGGCGGCCTGCAAGGAACCGCAACCAAGGCGGAGAATATCGCCTGTCCGCATGCCGTTACGCCTTTAACGCCCCAACTGTTTTTCCAGAGCCAGTATCTGCTGGGTAGTCTGCAGAACGGTATCGGGATTAAGGCTCATGGAGTCTATGCCGATTTCCACCAGATATGCCGCCATTTCCGGATAATCGGAAGGCGCCTGCCCGCACAAGCCGGAGTGCCGGCCATTACGCTTCGCACCCTCCACCGCCAGCCGGATCATGGCTTTTACGCCGGGATCGCGTTCGTCGAAATCCTCCGCCAGAATTTGTGAATCCCGGTCTACCCCCAGCGTCAACTGGGTCAAATCGTTGGAGCCGATGGAAAAGCCGTCGAAATGCCGGGCAAAGGCGTCTATCTGAATCACGTTGTTGGGAATTTCGCACATCACATAAATTTCCAAATCGTTCTCGCCACGCTTCAGCCCCAGCGCCGCCATGTATTCCAGCACCCGTATCGCCTCCTGTTCGCGGCGGCAGAAAGGAATCATCAGAATCACATTCCGCAAGCCCATTTGTTCCCGAACCCGCTTCATGGCCGCACATTCCAGTGCAAAGCCTTCCGCATAATCCGGATGAGTATAGCGGGATGCGCCACGGAAACCGATCATGGGGTTGGCTTCGTCGTGTTCAAACCAGCGTCCGCCCAGCAGGGTTGCGTATTCATTGCTTTTAAAATCGGACATGCGCACCACGACCGGTTTGGGATAAAAAGCGGCGGCAATGACGCCCACCCCCTCGGACAGGCGTTGAATAAAAAATTCACTTGGCGAGCTATAGCCGCCGGTAAGATCATCGAGCTGCTCCAGTTCATCGGGATCGGCAACCTTTTCGGGATGCAGCAGCGCCATGGGATGCGCCTTGATGTATTCGGTAATGATGAATTCCATCCGCGCCAGTCCCACGCCATCGTTGGGCAGAAAACTGTATTTAAAGGCCAGTTCGGGGTTGCCCAGATTCAGCATGATCCTGGTTTTGGGCCGGGCGAGATCCGAGAGGTCGGTGTGTTTGACATCAAAATCCAGCCGTCCTTCATAGACCTTGCCGACATCGCCTTCTGCGCAGGATACTGTAACCACACTGCCGCTGGCGATCAAGGTCGTGGCGTTTTCGCAGCCTATCACCGCCGGAACGCCCAGTTCACGGGCAATAATGGCGGCATGGCAGGTACGGCCGCCGCGATTGGTAATGATGGCCGCCGCGTTTTTCATCACCGGCTCCCAGTCCGGGGTAGTCATGTCGGCTACCAGCACCTCGCCCGGCCTGAAGCTGTCCAGTCTGGCGACATTGTCTATCACCCTGGCGCACCCCACCGCGATCTTGCTGCCCACGGCATGACCGCGGACGATGGCGACACCCGACTGTTTGAGCCGGTATTGTTCCAGTACATGCCCGATACGCTGCGAAGCCACGGTTTCCGGTCTGGCCTGCACGATGTAAATTTGGCCGTCCAGTCCGTCCTTGGCCCATTCCATATCCATCGGCCGGCCATAATGATTTTCAATTTTCAGCGCATAATCGGCCAGAATCAGCACATCGTCGTCATCGATACAGAACCGGTTGCGTTCGCTATTGGCTGTGCTGATATTGCGCGTCGCTTCGTGGGTGCTACCGTCGCTGTATACCATCTTGATTTTTTTCGCGCCCAGATTGCGACGTAATACACAGCGGTAACCCTGAGCAAAACTGGGTTTATGCACATAAAACTCATCGGGATCGACTGCGCCTTGCACCACGTTTTCCCCCAGCCCGTAAGCACCGGTGATAAACACCGCATCCTGAAAACCCGATTCGGTATCCAGCGAAAACATCACCCCGCTGGCGGCCAGATCGGAACGAACCATTTTCATGATCCCTATCGACAGGGCAATCTTGAAATGATCGAATCCCTGATCGATGCGATAGTGTATGGCTCGATCGGTAAACAGGCTGGCGAAGCAGCGCTTGCAGGCATCCAGCAAGGCCTGTCCGCCGCGGATGTTCAGATAGGTATCCTGCTGGCCGGCAAAGCTTGCAGTCGGCAAATCCTCGGCCGTGGCGGAACTGCGTACCGCAACGGTCAGTTCTTCGGAATACTGCTGCTGCAGTTGCCCGAACGCCCGCAGGATCTCCTGCTGCAAATCGACGGGCAGCGGGGCCGCATACACCGTATCCCGGGCCTGCTGAGCGCGCCGCGCCAGATCGTTGACATCATCGGCGTCAATTTCATCCAGTATGGCGTGCAGCGTATCCCATGCTCCGGATTGGTCGAGAACATAACGATAAGCCTCGGCAGTAATCGCAAATCCGTTCGGCACCTTAATATTCTGAGCCGCCAGTTGCCGGTACATCTCGCCCAGCGAGGCATTTTTGCCGCCTACCAACGGAATATCCGTTATGCCTAATTCATTAAACCAGCGTATATATTGGTAAGGCTGCGACATGACTAACTCCTGACGTATGGAATTGCAAAAGTAGGGCAAAGCAAAAAACTGGATTAAAGCATAAGCATAAGCATAGGCCCATGCATAGGCAAGTCAAGATTTTCAGCCTGCCCGGCGGCGACTAGATTAATCCCCATGCATCTGCTGGCTGCTGCTCAAATCTTCCTTGAAACTTAGCCAGTCCAGTCTGACCTTCCGGCTGTACGTCAAGGCATAGTCCAGCAGGACTGGCCGCCAGGCATCCTGCCGGCCAAACGCCTGCCATTGATCCGCGATGGCGGAACCGCGCCAGCCACTGGTGCGAAT
This sequence comes from Methylococcales bacterium, assembly GCA_028707085.1. Lineage (GTDB taxonomy): Bacteria > Pseudomonadota > Gammaproteobacteria > Methylococcales > Methylomonadaceae > Methylomonas. Next base: position 152,099 of record JAQTUW010000002.1, read on the forward strand.
ATGCTGCCAGGCGGCCAGTTGGCCCATGGCTTTTACCACTTTATACAAGCGGGTGACCTTACCGTTCCAGTGTCGCAAATGCAGTCTGTCCTGCTGAGGCATCAACTCCTTAAGCATATAGGAGCGGCCGCCATCGGTTATGACCGACAGAAAGGCCGGCGCTATCGCCTGCCCCCTGTGCTGGGAGAGCACCACCCGCTCGGCCTCGCTAGTCCATTCCGGTTGCGGAGTGGACAAATACGGTTGCAATGCTGAACCCGGCTGATATTTAAGATCCAGCAGATAATGCCTGTCCTGACCTTTGCCGTACACCAAAACGACATAGCGCTCCAGTCCGAGACTGCCGACGCCGGCAATGCGCCGCGCCACATCCAGGACATGAAAAAACCCCGGTTCCTGCTGTCTGGCCGCAAAAAGATCGATCAGGGTGGTAACTTTTTGCCTTTCTTCCGTGCTGGCGGGCAAAGCCTTTACGCCATCGGTTTTCAGAATAGGCCCATCATGAAGATGCATGGTACGCTCGCGCAGCAGATCCGCCCGCGAGCGGTGTTTCAGGTTTTTTAACAAATCCCTGATCATCCCGCTAGCGGTCGAACGCTCAATCCAGCGCGCCTTGCATTCCGCCAGTTCCCGGCAATAGGCATCCAGAAAAGTTTCGCACAACTGAAAGGCTTGCGCCTGCTCCACGCCCAAAGTCTGGGCGCCCACCAGCAGACTGCATAAAAACCGGGCCAGATCCAGGCTGCATGGCCCCAGCATGGATTCATCGAAATCATTGATATCGAAATAACATAGCCGGTTATCGCCTTTGTAACTGCCGAAATTTTCAAAATGCAAATCGCCGCTTAACCAGGCCGGCGGCGCGGCGTTTAATGCCGAATCCTGCGGCCAGTCTTCGTAAAACAGATGCGCCGTGCCGCGTAAAAAAGCAAAAGCATCGCCTTGCATGGCCTGATATTTCAATTTAAGCCGTTCCGGATCGCGGCTGTGATTATAGGTTTCTATCCGTCGCCATATACTGTTTTCGTTCATTTATTCCTCTGCTGATCTGTTCGGGCTGCGGAAAACCGCCTATAAAATCCGCGCATCAGGCGGCGTATCGGGTTACCGTTCGCATTCAGGTTTTACGCCTGACTTCCAGAATATTGGGCAATTGACTGATTCGCGCCAGCACCAGGCTGAGCTGCTGGGTATTTTCGACCTGAATCGACAGACTCAATATCGCCGACAGATCGTCGTGGGTTTTCAGCGACGCATCGCTGATATGCACTTTTACCGCGGACAGGAGCTGCGAGACATCGCTCAGCAGATTCTGGGCATTGAACGCATGGATGATGACAGGCACGGTATGACGGGCGGCATGCGAACCGCTCCATTCGGCGTCGATCAACTGCTCCTGCTGTTCGGCCGGCAGATTGCGTATATTTTCACAATCGCGCCGATGTATGGTGATACCGCGTTTATGCGAGATGAAGCCGATAATCTCCTCGCCGTAAACCGGAGAGCAGCAGAGCGCCAGCGTGGTGACAACATTGTCGATACCGGCAACGGTGACGATCGCCTTCGGACTGATTTGCGGCGCGACCAGCTTTATCGATTCCGGCTCCAGTTCCGGAATTCTTAAAGCGGCCGCCAGTTGCCGGTTGTTGAGATCGCCGCGCCCCAGGGCCTCATAAAGCTGATCCGCTTCAGTAAACTTGAAATGCCTCAGCAAATCCGGCAAATCAACTGTTTTCAGCGCCAGCCGTTTGCTTTCCTTTTCCAGCACCTGCTTGCCGGCAACAATGTTTTCGGCAAATTTCTGCTGCTTGAACCAGCTTTTAACCTTGCTGATTGCCCTGGGCGTCGCCAGATAGCCCAGGTTGGGATCCAGCCAGTTATGATTCGGCTGGCCGTTTTTGACGGCTATGATCTCGATTTGCTCACCGGAATGCAATTTGTAGGTCAGCGGCCTGATTTGCCCGTCCACTTTGGCGCCCCGGCAACCATGACCAATTTCGGTGTGTATGGCGTAGGCAAAATCCAGCGGGGTGGCGCCTTTGATCAAATCGATCAGTTTACCGCCCGGCGTCAGGACGAACACCCGGTCTGAAAACAGTTCGGTGCGAAAGTTTTCGATCAGATTTTCGTTACCATCCCGGTCATCCAGAAGTTGCCTGAGGGAAGCAATGTTTTTTTCGGCGGCCGCATTATATTTACGGCCTTCCTTGTAGCACCAATGCGCCGCCACGCCCAGTTCGGCAAACTCGTGCATGGCCCGACTGCGGATCTGCACCTCGATCCGGTTGCCCTGTCCATCCATCACCACGGTATGCAGGGACTGATAACCGTTTTTCTTGGGATTAGCGATGTAATCGTCGAATTCTTTGGGTATATAACGCCAGTGGCTATGAACGATGCCCAGTACCGTATAACAACTGGACAAGTTGTCAACGATCACCCGCACCGCCAGTAAATCGTAAAGCTCGTCTATGTTGCGATGCTTGTTGCGCATCTTGTTCCAGATGCTATAAATATGCTTGGGCCGTCCGTAAACCTTGGCCGTGATACCCTCATCCGCCAGCTTTTGCTGCAGCATGTCCTGGAATGCCTGGATACAGGTTTCACGCTGCCGACGATTGTTGGCCAGGGATTTGGCTATGGCGAAATAATGATCCGGATCCAGATAACGAAAAGCCAGATCTTCCAGTTCCCATTTAAACTGGCTGATGCCCAGCCGATTGGCCAGCGGCGCATAAATATCCAGGGTTTCACGGGCGATGAATTGACGGATGGCCGGCTCTTCCACACCAAGATTGCGCAAACGCTGAATGCGGTACGCCAGTTTGATCAGTACCGCCCGCACATCATGGGTCATGGCCAGCAGCATGCGGCGCAGAATTTCCGACTGGTTGGGTTGATTGGCCATTTCCGGACTGTAGATGCTCAGCTTGTTCAACCACCAGACATCCTTGACCAGCGCCGCAACAGTCGCGCCGAACTGTTGCTTGATCGCCGCTTCGGAAGTTTGCCCGGCAAGCCGGGAGTCACTCAGTAAAGTCGCCAGAATGACCTCGGCGTCGATATTCACGCTGGTCAAAACCATAGCCACCTCAAGGCCGGTGGGCCTGAAATTGTCACCCTGGCCTGAAATTCGGCCGGACGCATGATCCAGAATCGACAGCGCCTGACGGATTTTATCGCCATCCTCCGCGGAAAACCCCGCAATCAGGCTTTGAATATTTGCAGATGGTTGATACATGGCCCTCGGCAGACAAAAAACAGAAAATCCGATGATACAACGAAACTTCAAGCATTCGCCAACGGCCTGAAATACCCCGGCGTCGGATCAGCCTATCCGTCAAAAAAAGACTGGCCGGCAAACCGCATGGCTTCCCTTCGGGAAAAATCCGCTGCCGGGAAATTAAAACAGACGGCCATGAATAGATTTCAAAAAGCCGCTATGCCGAATGTTCAAGAGGGCGGGCCGGAAAACATTGTTTCCGGCCGGAGATATTTTATAGGTTATCGCCGACCTCTCGGCGATAAAACGGCCATGTCCTAACGTGCAGATACTGTCTGATCGGCGTTTTGATCACAGAAACGCAAAGCGCTATCGAGAACAGGCACCAGACGGCGCAATATTCATTCGGATCATTGGTGGTGATATCCGCTATCCAGGGACCTATCAGATAATGAAAACCCACAAACCGCCAGGAACCATAAATGACCGGCATGATAAACGCCGCCAGAATATACGAAAAGGCATGCAGCCCCCAATCAAAACCGAACAACCAGGCAACCGGATTGGACATCAGCCCATTCAGCGGCATTTTCCAGGCAATATGCCAGTCGCCGGACACAGAACAAGTCTGGGTTCCGCAAAAACCCTCCACGCCCTCGACGCAGTTACCCGCCCAGACAAACGGATACATTTTAATCAGCATCGCCAGCGTGCTAATGGCGCATAAGCTGTATACCGTGGTTCTAATCCTGAGCTTGACGCTTTCCGGCACAAAATACATGGCGACCATGTTCACAAAAAACGGTTGAAAGGCAATATGTAAATAGCCCAGTAAGGTTAATACCTGATTGTTGGGGTTATCGCATAAGTTGATATAGACATAGGTCAGAGCCTGCAACAACTCCATCAGCGCAAAATAGGTCAGCGGCATCCAAAGTTCTTTGGATTCGCCTTTATAGGCCACATAGACAGCAGTCGTCAATCCTGCGGCGGCCAAAACACCTGACGCTTCACCACTCCAGCACATCGTTAATCCTCTCTGATTATTATTATTATCGTAATTTCGGAATTATCACATAAAACCGCATGGAATTATGCAGATTTTAGCCAGCAGTGAATCACGACAAACTTTAATACAGATCCAGCGGATCGACATCCAGCGACCAGCGCACCGTTCTGGCTTCCTGAAGATTGGCGATGGCGGGCAAGACCGCGTCCAACAGGCCGTGCAAATCCCGGCGCCCGGGGTTTTGCAATAATAACTGAAAGCGATACTGGCCGGCGCGTCTGGCCATCGGCGCCGGCGCAGGCCCCAAAACTCGGGTCGCACCGGAATTTGCCTCGGCAATCAGACTGCATACCGCCTGCAGGAACTGTTGCGGAGCCTGCGCATTGGCGGCATGCACCCGGAACAGCACCTGATGGCTGTATGGCGGCAGGCCAGCCTGCCGCCTCTCCTGTAATGCGCTTTGGGCGAAAGCCCGATAACCGCTGTCGAGCAGCGTGAGCAGCAACGGATGCCGGGGCTGGCGGGTCTGTAGTATCACCCTCCCTGGTTTATCGGCCCTGCCGGCGCGTCCCGCTACCTGAACGATGACTTGCGCCAGTTTTTCGCCGGCGCGGAAATCGATACTGAACAGGCCGCTGTCTATATCGAGTATCGCCACCAGCGTGACATTCGGAAAGTGATGGCCTTTGGCCAGCATTTGGGTACCCAGAATAATGTCCGCCTCGCCGCAATTGATTTGCTGTAGATAGTCTTCCAGCGCCCCTTTACGCTGGGTGCTGTCTTTATCCAGCCTGACCACGGATTGATCCGGGAACAGTGTTGTCAGCACCTGTTCAAGGCGCTCCGTTCCCATCCCTACCGCCTGCAAATCGCCGCTGTGACAGGCCGGACAACACCTGATCAACGCCTGCTCCGCACCACAATGATGGCAACGCAGCAGGGATTGCGCGGCATGGATTACCAGATTGGCGTCACAATGCCGGCAACGCGAAACTTGGCCGCAACCATGGCAAATCTGCACCGGCGCATAACCGCGCCGATTTAAAAACAGCAGCACCTGCTGTTTTTGCGCCAACGTGGACTTGATGGCCGCGATTAATTGCTCCGACAACCCGGACTGCATTTTTTTATTGCGAATATCCAGCAACTGGAATACCGGATCGACGGCATTGCCTGCCCGGCAGGACAAATAGAGCGGCTGATATCGCCGCCGCTCTACATTGAACAGACTTTCCAGAGAGGGCGTAGCCGACCCCAATACCACCGGCACAGCCAGACGCTGCGCCCTGGCTATCGCTACATCGCGGGCCGAGAAACGGAAACCTTCCTGCTGCTTGAAAGAAGCATCGTGTTCCTCGTCCAGGATAATCAGTCCGGGAGCCTTCATAGGCGTAAACAGTGCTGAACGAGTGCCCAGCATGATCGCCGCGCCGGCTTGCTGCATGCTTAGCCAGGCGTTCAGGCGCTGGGCATCCGTCAACCTGGAATGAAAACTGACGATAGGCACATCATTGAAGCGGCGGCGAAACCGCTGTTCCAGTTGCGGGGTGAGGCTGATTTCCGGCAACAGCACCAATACCTGCAAGCCTTGCCTTAAAACGGCGGCAATCGCCTGCATATAGACTTCCGTCTTGCCGCTACCGGTCACGCCTTCCAGCAGGTAGACGGCAAAATGTCCCAAACCGCCGATAATGGCTACTATCGCGGCCTGCTGCTCGGCATTGGCCGCCAGGATCGGATTGAGCCGGACAACTTGCGGAATGCTGTCAGGCCTGCACGCCACTAGCAGGCCTTTTTCCAGCAGCGTTTTCAAGGCGGCTTTGCAGGATTTGATTTCCGTACTGCGAATCGCCCCGCCCTGGGCGTGAAATCTTTCCAGCAAAGCTTTTTGCCTGGGCGCCCGTTTCAGTTGCTCAGGCAGGGTTTCCAGGCCAAGCGGACTGAGTACAAAACTGGCCTCTTGCTGAATAGCGGCTGGCTTACCCTGTCGGAGCGCCGCAGGAAAGGCCGCCATCAGCACCTCGCCCGGCGGGTGGTGGTAGTAACGGCTGGCCCAGAGCAGCAATTCCAGGTCTGTCGCGGATAATAACGGTTCCGTATCCAGAATTTGCGAAATTTGTTTCAGACGGTCGGCGTCAAGCTCGGAATGACTGCCCACAGCGACCACCAGACCGACCTTCCGCCCCTTGCCGAATGGCGCCAGAACTCTGACGCCCGGTTTAACATCCTCGATTTTACAACCGGCAGGCGCGCAATAATCGAAAAGCCGATTAACAGGAACTGCAATCGCTACCTGTAAAATAATGGGGCCGGACGCTTCGCAGTTAACCATGCCATGTGATGTTATTTTGATATTACAGTTCTAAGTCTTTAAGGAAATTAACAAATCGCAGTTACCCACAAAAGCTGTGGATAAGTATGTGGATAGTATTTGATTTGCATGGCTTAGTTCCGGTTTTTATTGCAGATTTGTTAAATTGCGCAAATTCGAGACAAAATAATTTATTTATATTTATCAACTGGTTAATAAAATAATTAAGCTGTGTTATTTAACGCACTTTCCGCATTGTGCACATCTTTAGCGCATGTATTTTTTGTGAATAAGCCGTCAGGGTTGAGCCGGATCATCATGCATAAATTGTGCAAAACCGGCCCATGGAGCCTCATTTTTTCTTGCCATCCTGGCTAAATTGCAGCATGGCCAGGGCCGCCAGAGACAAAAACGCCAGCAACGTCCAGACCGGAATGCTCAGGCCCAGCAAAGTCCAGTCAATCTTGGCGCACTCCCCGGTACCGCTCAGCATTAGTTTGACGGTATCCGCCAGCGGAAAGTGTTTAAACACATAGTCAAGCCCCGGGCCGCATTCCGGCACCTCGTCAGCAGGCAAATGCTGTATCCAGATATGCCGCATGGAAATGCTGGCGCCGATCAGGGCGGACAGACCGGCCAGAACGGCATAAACCTTGCGCCCCCGATTATGGATTCCGGCCGCCAAGAATATGATGCCGGTGGCCAGAATCGCCAGACGCTGGGAAATACACAACGGGCAAGGCTCCAGTCCTTCTTCAATTTGCAGATAAGCGCCGACCGCCAGCAAGCATGCGCAGGCGGTAAATCCCAGAAAAAAAAATATTCGCGGACTAAACTTTACAAAATTCATTTTCTACATCTCTTTTGAATGCTCTAATTTCCCGTGCGGGGCCTAAAATCACCAGAATATCGCCGACACTCAGTCGGCGGTCGAACTCTTCAACCACAAAATGCAGCTTGTCGCTGATCTGCTTGTTAACGATACCGATCAGTATCAGATTGTATTTTGCGCTTAATTCCAGATGGCTGGCATAACTGTTTTCCAGATAACTATTTTCCGGCAGCACCACTTCGGCCAGATGCAGATCGTGCTGGCCGAACACGGTATGGTCAAAAATATCGGTAATATCCGGTCTTTTCAGCATGTCGTGAATTTTACGGCCGCAAATTTCATAGGGATCGATAATTTTATTGGCGCCTGCCGCCAGCAGTTTCTCGGCCGATTCCGGGCTGTCGATTATGGCAATGATATTCAGCTCGCTATCCAGGGCTCGAGCGGAAAGCGTGAGGAACACATTATCCGAGTCCTGATCGAAAAAACACAGCAGCGTATCGATACCGGAACCGATGCCGATCGACTTCAAGTCTTCGTCGCTCCGAAAATCGATGCTGGCCGTTTCCAGGCCATTGTCACGGGCAAGGGCGATCTGTACCGGATCCAGGTCAATAATCAGAATCCGGTAATTTTCCGGATCGAGACGGCTGACGACTTCGTAAGACAATCGGTTATATCCAAAAACCGCGACCTGCTTCATGCCGATTTCCTGCCCAGCAAACGGCTTTGCTCCACCTGATCCCTGAAATGATCGATACTGTACTTTCTGCCGAAAATAACCAGCATATCCTCATGCCGCAATACAAACTCCGGCTCCGGATTGAAATAAAAATGCTGCTGCTTGACCTGATATTTGTTCTTATGCTTCAAGTGTATCGGGTTGGCGCTGATAACACCCAGCAATGTCAGTTTTTTTTGCCCCAGTTCCAGTTGGCCGATCTGTTTGTTTTCCAGCGAAGATCCTTCGGCGACCAGCAAGGTTTCCATGACTATTTCCGTCTGATTTTGCAAAATGCCGGTAATTGCTTCAAAAGCCACCGGCTGCCCGAGAAACTCGGCGGCCAGCAGGCCTGAAACTTCAAACGGCCGGATGACATGGTCGGCGCCGGCCTGGTAGAGCTTATTGACATTTTCATTGAAATTGACTCTGGAAATAATCCGCACATCCTTATTCAGATACCGGCTGGTCAGGGTGACATAAACATTGGTCACATCATCCCCTGTGATGCAAAGCACCGTACTCGCCCCCCGGCAAATTCCGGCGCTGATCAGCACTTCGTTCTTGCTGGCGTCGGCATGAATCACCATATAACCGTGCTTTCTCGCCAGATCCACGTTCTGTTCCTGTTTATCAATAATAACAAATTTCTGCTTATCCTTGCTTAATAGCGCGGCAATTTCCTGACCTACCCGCCCATAGCCGCAGATAATAATAAAACTCTTATAACGCTCCAGTTCCGCATAGGTGCGGTTTTCGCGCAAAACCGGCATTTTTTCGTTAAAGGCGGCAATCAAAATCGAGGTGAAGAACGCCAGAATGCCCAGACTGGTAAAAATCAAAATAATCGCAACCAGCCGCCCGGCCGTGGTATACGGCACAATATCGCCATAACCGACGGTGGTCATGGTGACGACAGCCCAGTAAAAGGCGTCGAATAAATTATTGATCTTGCCGTCAGGCACGCTGTTTTCGAACAAATAGATCGAAACACTGGCAATAAAGATCAAAAGACAGGTAAAAACCAACAGCGTCAGCAATTCAAAACGCTTGCTGGATAGAATGTCGGAAAACAGTTTCGCGCTATTGGAATATCTGAACAGCTTGAACAACCTGAAAATCAGGAAAATCCGCAAAATTCGCAGCGGCCGGTAACTGGGCAGAATCGCCAGCAGATCGATAATCGCAAATGGCGAAACAATATACTCCAGTTTCTTGACTATCGCCTTCCACAAGGCGTTTAAGATACTGAATCTGATATTCAGATACTGGGCTCTTTCATGTTCCTGCAGAATAATGATATGGGTATCGGAATAAATCCACAACCTTAATAAATATTCACAGACGAAAACCACCAGTACGGTGTGTTCAAAATAATCGCCCACTGCGCCTGTGTCGTGCTGCACATCGTATATCAGAAAAACAATGCTCAACACAATCAGGCCTATCATGAACATATCGAAATAGGACTTCCAGGGACTGCGCTGGTTTTCAAGCAGATCGAATACCGCTTTCTTGCTTTTATTATAGGCGTCGGACGACTTTAAATAATATGCGGCATACACAATGAGTTTTGAAATCATGACTATTTTTTAAACTCGATGACTTTGCTGGCCGGAGTCAGATTGATTTCATCGATAACGCAGTGTGAACCGGCCTGCAAAATATAGCCAATAGCTTCGGCGACATCCTCGGCCTGCAAGGCGTGAGACGGCTCCTTGCCCGGCATGAACGCCAAAGTCTCAAAAAAACCGGTATCCACCATGCCGGGATTGACCAGCGAAACCTTGACCGAACTTTTGCCGCATTCATCGCGTAGCGCCTGGGTAAAACCGCGCAAGGCAAATTTACTGGCACAATACGCCGCACCATTACGGCCGCCTTTCAGGGCCGCTTCCGAGCCGATATAAATGAGATTAGCGTGCGCTTGCCGCTTTAATCCCGGCAGCAGCGCCCTGGTTAAAAACATAGCGGCAGTGAAATTTACAGTCATCAATCGCTCGAGCTGCTGAAAGGAAAATTGTTCCAGTCCGCCGAATTGGCCATATCCCGCAGCAAAAACCACCGCATCCAGCGCCGGAAAATCATTTTGCAATTTCTTTGCCGCCGGCGGTATATCGCCCAGCCTGGACAAATCCAGTTGCCTGCCGGTGAAACCGGCATGTTTGCCAAACCGGGCGGCGTCTCTTGATATGCCTATGACTGTATGCCCTTCCCGCAACAACTGTCTGGCGATTGCCCGGCCTATCCCGGAACTGGCCCCGCTTACCAGCACGGTGCGGGTTACGATCGACACGGGAAAAACCGGTCTTCGGGAATGTATTCAAGCAGCATTTTTGTGCATTCGCCCATCATCATCTCTTCCAGATCCGCCCGGTATGAGACCATGCCGTCGCTTATTTGTATAGGACTTGCAAACAACCTTTCTTCGGGATAAAGCTTATGGGTTTTCTTGAAGTATTGTTCCGGCAATCTGAATACTCCAAGGCTGACCGAGTGTAATGCGTATGGGTCGATTAGCGCAAATACCTGCGCAAATAAATCGCGGTATTGTTGCCGATAATCGTGCTGATAAATCAATGGATCGAAACGCAAACCGATTGCCCAGCCCTGCCGTTGCAATCGGACGGCCGCTTCCAGTCGTCTGGCCACAGTAGGCGCCCTGGCTTCCACCTTACCGGCCATGCTTTCCGGCGACAGACTGAAGGCGATCAGGCAACGCGGTTGAACCGGGCGATTTAACAGACTTCGGATCTGGGTGCTTTTGGTGCGCAGTTCCAGCCAGGCATTGGGCAGTTCGGCAAAAACCGGCAGAAACTGCTCCGCAAAACCGGTCACAGGTTCAAATGCCAGACTGTCGCAATCGTAACCCGAAAAAAAATGGATTTGCTGTTCCGGCCTATCCAGGCAAAGCTGGCGTATCTGTTGTTGAAAATCTTCGTAATTGACGAATAATACATAATTTGCCGATTGATACATGCCTTGTAAAAAACAATAGCGGCAATCGTACAGACAATTCAGCATGTGCGAAAAATAATAATTGGATTCGCCGCCTATGCCGTAACCGTCCGGCGCCGGCAGCACAAAATTCCGGTATTTTTCCGCCAGGATCAATGCCGGCATCTGTTTTTGCAGCCTGAAATTTTGCGCTCTGGGATTAAACACCTCGCCGTAGCGCTCGCAGCCTATGACTCTGGCCTGCGGAAACCGTCGCCGGATCGCCGTTACCCGCGGGTGAAATTGAACAGCCGTTTCAATATATAGGGTCTCTATCATTCCGATAGCAGCAAAGCCGCCAATTAGTTTACCGGCATTATAAATGACGATAGGTTTGATTGCCTGTTACTGATAAAATTCTTATTTTTTGCTGCGCCTACCATCATGCATTTAATCAGGGGACTTAATCAGCTTCAGCCATTTATTGACGGCTGCGTCCTGACCATAGGCAATTTCGACGGCCTGCATCTGGGCCACAAACTGGTCATGAATAATCTGGCCGCGCACGGCAAACGTTTAAACTTGCCGGCAGTGGCCATGATATTCGAACCGCAGCCGCTGGAATATTTTCTGGGCGAACATGCGCCTTCCAGGTTGACCCGCTTGCGTGAAAAAGTCATTCAGTTCAGCAAACTACCGATCGACGCCCTATTGGTACTGCCGTTTAACAACACGATTGCCGATTATGACGCCGAACAGTTTATCGCCGATATTCTCGTCAAACGCCTGGGTGTCCGGCATCTGGTGATCGGCGACGATTTCCACTTCGGCAAGTCGCGGCGCGGCAATTTTGCACTGTTACAGACTAAAGGCCGGGAATACGGTTTTGAGGTTGAAAACACTATGTCGCTGGAACTGGACGGACTCAGAATTAGCAGCACACTGATCCGCGACGCCTTGCTGGAAGGCCGGCTCGATCAGGCCCGGGCCATGCTGGGCCGGGATTATTCGATCTGCGGACGGGTTGCGCACGGCGACAAACGCGGCCGGGAACTGGGCTTTCCGACCGCAAATCTGCGGATGTTCAGGAAAAACGCTCCCATTGCCGGAGTGTTTTCCGTCACCCTGACCGGACTGAACGGCATGGAATATCAGGGAATAGCAAATGTCGGCACCCGGCCTACGGTGGATGGCGGCGCCAAGGCCGTGCTGGAAACCCATTTGTTCGACTTCAATGCCGATATATACGGCCGTTACGTCGAAGTGCATTTTAAGAAAAAAATCCGCGATGAAATGCGGTTTCCGTCACTTGAAGCCTTGCAGCGACAAATTAAGGATGATATCGGAATCAGCAAAAGATTCTTCGCCGCTCAAGCCTGAAAATACCCGGCCATTTACAAACTGTGCAGACTACCTATCATATCGGCAATATAGGCGGCGACCTTGTTAAGAAACGCAGTAAACTCATCCAGATTGCTGCGGACTGAACCCAAAAAGGTATTGTGCCTGAAATTATCGCTCAGATAAAAACTCAGCCCCTTGTGAATGGTATTGATACCCATGACGATCATCACCAAAGCTGCGGCCTTGAGCATCAATCCACGCACCTTGGCGTGTATCTTGCCGAAAGCGACACTGATAAACAGCATCATCGGTAAAGTGCCGGCTCCGAAAACCAGCATCAACGCCCCGCCCTCCAGCAGGCTGGGGGCCGAAGTGGCCTTGACGGCCATCGCGAAAGTCAAAGGACAGGGCATCAGGCCATTCAACAGTCCGGCTATCATGGCTCCCAGCACCGGGCCTTTTTGCCTGGCGGCGGCGTAGCCGCTGCGCAAACCCTGCCTGGGAATCAGCCTGATGGAGCCTTGCCAGGGTATCCAGCCCAGTATCCCCATTGCCAGAACGATCACCACGCAGCCTATCAGCATTTGCAGAACGCTCTGCATTTTACCGAACAAACCGCTGGCGACCAACACCACCCCCAGCGCGGCCGCCGAAACGCCGACCAGACCATAAACGCTGATTCGCGCGAATTGATAGGCAAAATAGGGCAGCATGCTTCGGGTTTTGCCTGCGTTCATAAAGTACCCGGAAACCAGCGCGCCACACATGCCCAGGCAATGTCCGCTGCCAAGAAAGCCGGCGATTAGCGCCAGCGTGTAATCGAATCCGGTCGCCGTGGCGATCTCGGCCATATCGTGCATGGCATGATCCATGTGATCCATACCGGCCATATCGTGTTCCATTTACTTGTTTAACCTGAGTGAATTAAGGATGACTGACACGGAACTTAAAGCCATTGCTGCGGCGGCTATCATTGGATTGAGCCTGCCCAGCGCGGCGACAGGAATGGCGATGGTGTTATAACCGAAAGCCCAGAACAGATTTTGTTTGATGACGCGAATGGTAAAAGCGCTCAACTCTATGGTTTCGGTCACCTTGGATATATCGCCCTGCACCAGTGTCAGATCGGCGGATTCGATGGCGATGTCGGTTCCGCTGCCGATTGCAAAGCCGACATCGGCAGCCGCCAGTGCAGGCGCATCGTTGATGCCGTCGCCTATCATCCCCACCAGTTTGCCATCGGCCTGAAGCTGGCGAATAATCGTCAGTTTTCCGTCCGGCCTGACATTGGCGACCACATCGGCGATACCGACCTTACCAGCGATATAACGGGCGGTTTTCTCGGTATCCCCGGTCACCATCATGGTGGTAATCCCCAGACTGTTGAGGCGGAAAATGGCGGCGGCCGCTTCAACCCGCTGCCGGTCGGCAATTGCAAAAATCGCGGCTTCCTTGCCGTCTATCGCCATATAGACGGGCGTTTTACCCTGTTCGGCGAATTTGTCCGCCTGAACCGCCAGCCGGGCTGCAGAAACCTGTTGCCGCTCCAGCCAATCCCGATTGCCCAGCAGCAATTTATGCCCGGCGGCTTCGGCACGGATACCGCTGCCTGTTTCACTATAAAAACAGGAACAATCTTTCAGGGCAATGGCCTGTTCCCGGGCATATTCGACTATGGCCCGGCCCAAAAAGTGTTCGGAATTGTTTTCGGCCGACGCCGCCAGCATGATCAGTCGGGCATCCGACATTTTAGTCAGTTTGTAAATATCGCCCACCTTGGGCCGGCCTTCGGTAATGGTGCCGGTTTTATCGAAGACCACAACGTTGAGTTTGCTGGCTATTTCCAGACTTTCGCCGTTACGGATATATACCCCCTGTTTGGCGGCCTGGCCGGTACCGACCATGATGGCCGCCGGCGTCGCCAGTCCCAGCGCACAGGGACAGGCAATCAGCAATACCGTGATGGCGTTGCCGAATGCAAATGCGAACGGCGCGCCCGCCAGCAGCCAGCCGGCCAGAGTCAGTGCGGACACGCCCATTACCGCGGGCACGAACACCGCGGAAATTCTGTCGACCTGCTTCTGGATAGGCAATTTTGCCGCCTGGGCCTGATCGACCATGTGTACGATCCCGGCCAGAACCGTATTCATGCCAACTGCGGTTGCTCTGACATGCAGCACCCCGTTGCCGTTGACGCAGCCGCCGATCACGGTATGGCCGATGTTCTTGACCACCGGCATGCTTTCGCCGGTGATCATGGCCTCGTCCACGGTGGAAATGCCAAAAACCACCAGTCCGTCAGTCGGGATTTTTTCGCCGGGGCGAATCAGCATCAAATCGTCTACCTGGACTTCATCGACATCCACCTGCAGTTCCTGGCCATTTTTGAGCAGGATTGCGGTTTGCGGCTGCAAATCCACCAGTTTGCGGATGGCTTCCCCTGCCTGGCCTTTGGCCCGCTCTTCCAGATAGCGGCCCAGTAAAACAAAGGTAATAATCGCAGCCGCCGCCTCAAAATAAACATGCCCCCGGCGCCTGAACAGGGCCGGGATACTATAGCCGTATGCCGAACCTACGCCCAGCGCGATCAGGGTATCCATATTGGCGCTACGCTGTCCGGCCAGTCTGACCGCCTTATCGAAAAACGGCTTGCCGGTACCGAATACAATCTGCGTAGTCAGCAAAAATTGCAGCCATTGCAGCCAGCGTGCGGTAGACATCGACATGGCTACGGCAACTACGGGTATGGTCAACAGCCCTGCCCATTCAAATCGACGCCGGGCTGCGTCGATTCGAAACTTCTCCTTTTCGATGAGTTTTTTCCGCTGTGACAAGGTATCGATCAGCAAGGCGCCGTAGCCCAGGCTTTCAATTTTTTGAATGACATCGTTCTTGCTGATTTGTCCCCGAACCGACAGGGTCTGGGTGGCGAAATTGACGCTTACTGTTTTGACACGCTCGTCACGGTTCAGAACCATTTCGATCAGCAATGCGCAGGACGCACAACTCATGCCTTCCACGGCCAGATCGATGTCCAGCAACGGGCCGTTGAATTCTTTTTTGAGGTTGGCTTTGCTCACATGCCGCTTCTGGGCGATATTGCCCAATACCGCATCCAGCAGGATCAGCAGGTTTTTTTTTGGAAAACGCGCGGAGTCGAAGTCGATGGCGACCGAGCCGATGCTGAAAACCGAACGCACCCGGGTAATTTCAGGGCGTTTTTTAAGCAGTATTTCAAAGATATAACCACGTTCCGGATCATCAACCAGCACCGGAGTGATAATGCGCACACGGTTTTTTAACTGATGCTGCAGGCGAAAATGTTTGTAACTCAGACTATCATTAACCATCATCCACCAATGCCGTTTTCAAGATCGTCCGCCCCGATGCGCGCACCAAGGCGGATTAAGGAAAGTATTGTTATTTTTTTCGGCGTGATCGCACCAGTAAAAAGAACAGGTAGAACACGGCCATCCACTCGTACCGGTAAACAATGGGTCTGATCAGCCATTCCTGAGTGATTTTCGTCCAGTGCGCCTTGATCAGATACAAGACCAGCACGTCGTTCAAAAAATCGATAACCGCTTTTTCAGGATCCTTGATCAGAGCTTTCGGGCCGGAAGTACTCAGTCTGCCTATCAGTTTTGCGGCTTGCGCGGTTTCCTTGGCCGCCAGATATTTTTCACTGATCCAGTGCGTCATTCTGTTGTGCTTAAGGCGATTCAGGATGCGTTTCCTGCCTGACAGCGCTGGTGTTATGGGGTCGAACAGCCCCTGCCGCTCCAGTTCAGCCAGAAGCTGATACAGACGACTGGCCAATGCCTTGAAATCCAGAACCGATTCGCTGTAACGTATGGAAAGCTTTTGCTGCCCTCGATATAACCTGACGGCATAAACCCCGGCAACACTCAGAATTTCGGCCGTTAGGCGCTTGGCTATTGCCGCTTCACAGACCCCGGAAGGAATCTGAAATCGCACATGCCCATCATTTTGATAACGGAGTACAAATTGTTTTTGGATAGCCATAGTCAGCAGAACAAAAAACAGAACGGGCGAAGCTGTAGGACTCCCGCCCGTTTCCGGTTATACGGTACACGCCTTCCAGCAAATTAAAGCAGAATGGCGCGGATTATTTGTCTTCGCTTGCTTCTGCGACAATATCTTCCAGACTTTCCTTTTGATGCAGGACAAAATCCTTGCCGGCATCGATGGTTTTACTTGCGCTGGCGATGATTTCTTTCCGGTATTTATAAACC
Source organism: Methylococcales bacterium (assembly GCA_028707085.1). Lineage (GTDB taxonomy): Bacteria > Pseudomonadota > Gammaproteobacteria > Methylococcales > Methylomonadaceae > Methylomonas. The sequence continues at coordinate 168,732 of JAQTUW010000002.1, forward strand.
AGATAACCTGCGACGATTCCCAAGCCAAAGACCAGAACCGGATGCTTTGCAGCCTTACTCATGAGTTTCCCCCCTGTACTAACTGTTGCTGTCGCCAATGTACCGGCAAGTACCTGTTTACCTGTTGATGTATCGTGGTTATGCGCCATAAATCCTCTATCAATATCAGTGGTTGACCGGCTGATCCGAAGATTCCGCCAAAACTTGTTCCTCGTGCAGCATCTGGTAAATACCTTTGCAACCTTCGCAACAGAACCGTTTGTCTCCTTCAGTGGTTTTTAGTTCAAATCCTTCGATTTCGACTGCTAGTCCGCAAAGATCGCATTCCTTCTTGCTGTTATTGTCGCCCATTGCATTAAGCCTAAATTAAAAAAACTACAACAGTTGCGATTATAACCCTCTATACGGACAAGACAACACTAAGCTACAAAGATGCAGGGGGTTATGCATCAAATTCCGGTTTTTTTATCCCTTCCGGGCGAATATCTCCCGCAGGAAGAGGGGGGGTAAACCGAAGCCTAAAATTTGAGGCGCGCCACATTCATGACGGAACATCAAATAGCGTTTCAACCATTTTAGCCGCGGTATGCTATCGCCTTGCTGGAGGCCTTCATCAGCGCTATCCGCAAGGCGCCTGTCAGACTGGCGCTCAAGCCCATCCGCATGGCAAATGCAGGCAACAGAATCATGGAGGTCAGCGCCAGACCGGCGCCCAGAATCAATGCGCCGGTATTGCTTTGCTGGGTTGCCGCCTCATAACTTGAGATCATTATTTCTTGCGCCATATTTATAACCTCCTCTTGAGAAAATAAGTATTTACTTAATTGCATAAAGGATGCCAAAACGTAACAAATTGATAACAAAGATATTAATTTCCATCTCAAAAAATAAACCTAAAAAAATAGGTCAAATGACTCAGCTTGACTGTGTCATTTGACATAGTTTAATTATTCGACCGGTACGCCTAACCGCTGTTCCTGTTTCCCTGAAAGCAATCAGCCTATTTCAACGCCGCCATCTCCGTGGCAACAGCGTCTTTTCACTGCCAGAAGACCATAGCGGCCGCCGGGCTACATTTGAACCGATATGGACGTAGACGGGGTTTGTCCAAGCAATTTCCTTTACCAATATGGCCTACTGTAGAATAGAAAAAATTTTCGTAGACTTGCATCGCACAAACAGGTACTCAGTATGAACAAATCCATCGTTCTCACCGGCATTACCACCACCGGCACACCTCATCTTGGCAATTATGCCGGAGCAATCCGGCCGGCAATCAAGGCCAGTAAAAATGAACATGTCAGACCTTTCTATTTTCTGGCCGATTATCACGCCCTAATAAAGTGCCACGAACCGGCCCGAGTCAGACAGTCCAGCCTGGAAATAGCCGCCACCTGGCTGGCCTTGGGCCTGGACACATCCAACGCCGTTTTCTATAGACAGTCGGACATTGTTGAAATTCCGGAACTGGCCTGGATGCTGACCTGCGTAACCGCAAAAGGCCTGATGAACCGGGCTCACGCTTATAAGGCAGCCGTCGCCGAAAACGAAGAATCGGCCGATGCCGATGCGGACAAAGGCATTACCATGGGTCTATTCAGCTATCCGATATTGATGGCCGCAGACATTTTAATGTTCAACGCCAACAAGGTGCCGGTCGGCAAGGATCAGATTCAGCATATCGAAATGGCCAGAGACATTGCCAGCCGGTTCAATCATATTTATGGCGAACATTTCGCGCTGCCGGAAGCTGTACTGGATGACAATGCGGCAACCTTGCCGGGACTGGACGGCAGAAAAATGAGTAAAAGTTATAACAACACCATTCCATTGTTTGAGCCTGAAAAAAAACTGCGTAAATTGATCAACAAGATCAAAACCAATTCGCTGGAACCGGGACAACCCAAGGAAACGGATGGCTGCAGCCTGTTCGCCATCTATCAGGCATTTGCCAGCGCCGATGAAATCGAAGCCATACGCATCCGCTATGCGGAAGGAATTGGCTGGGGCGATATGAAACAGCAACTGTTCGAAAAAATTAACAGCGAAATTACGCCAGCCAGAGAGCGTTATGAAGCCCTGCTTGAAGCGCCGGAACATATTGAACAGCAACTGCGGGAAGGCGCCGAAAAAGCCCGTAGCATCAGCATGCCGTTTATTCAGTCCTTGCGGGAAGCGGTGGGTATTTCCCGGATTGGCCGGCGATGACCAGAAGCAGCATGGGCCTGCCATACCATTGTCTGCTCAACGCCGATTCATATTATAATGACAGGCTAGTATTTTAGCCACTCAGCACTTTATGACCCGAAAAAAGACCCCATCCCAGTTTGAAAACGCCATGGAAGAACTGGAAAAACTGGTTGAACAAATGGAGCAAGGCGATATTTCTCTGGAAGAATCCTTAAAAACATTCGAGCGCGGCATAAAATTAACCCGTACCTGCCAGCAAGCCTTGCAGGATGCTGAACAGAAAGTACAAATTCTGCTGGAAAAAAACGGTCAACAAACTTTGGAGCCATTTACCGATGCGTAATTTGAAAGCCTATCTTGCCGCCTGTCAAAACCGGGTCGAACTTGCGCTGGACGCCCGCCTGCCCAGTGCCGGGGTATTACCGAAAACCTTGCACCAAGCCATGCGCTACAGCGTGCTGAATGGCGGCAAACGCACCCGTCCCCTGCTGACTTATGCGACAGGCAAAGCCTTGGGCCTAAGTGAAGACTTACTGGACGCCCAAGCCTGCTCGGTGGAATTTATTCATGTCTATTCACTCATACATGACGATCTGCCGGCCATGGATAATGATGATCTGCGCCGCGGCAAACCAACCTGCCACAAAGCCTTTGACGAAGCCACCGCCATTCTGGCAGGCGATGCGCTACAGACACTGGCTTTTGAAGTATTGTGCAATGACCCGGCAATTCATGCCGATGCGCCGGCCCGCCTGAAAATGATTGCGGCATTAACCAAAGCCAGCGGCTCACAAGGCATGGTGGGCGGTCAGGCCATTGATTTAGCCTCAGTCGGCGCAACACTGAACCTGCCTGAACTGGAAAACATGCATATCCACAAAACCGGCGCGCTGATCCGGGCCAGCGTCAATCTAGCGGTACTCTCCCGAACGGATATCGATGCTGACAGCGCCCGACATCTCGATCATTATGCAAAATGCATCGGCTTATCCTTTCAGGTAAAAGATGATATTCTGGATGTGGAAAGCGATACCGCCACTTTGGGAAAAACCCAAGGGAAGGATATGGACAACGACAAACCGACCTACCCGGCTTTACTGGGCATGGCTGGGGCAAAACAAAAAGCGCAGGAATTGCATGAACAGGCGCTGGAAAGCCTGCGCTCTTTTAGCAACGAAGCGGATTTACTGCGGGATTTGTCTTTATATATTATTGAACGCACCCATTAAGCCGGCATTTTTCCTGATTCAGACCAACCTGATAGGCAATGAACAGATTACGAAACAGAATTCGCGATATTCCCGACTTTCCCAAACCGGGCATCATTTTCAAAGACATCACGCCACTGGTCAAAGACCCGGCGATATGCCGTCTGGCCATCCATCAATTATTGCAGCCGTTTTTAGGGCGGGACATTACGGCAGTAGCCGGCATGGAAGCACGCGGCTTTATTTTCGGTTCGCTGGTGGCCTGGGAACTCGGCATTCCCTTTATTCCGCTCCGAAAACCTGGAAAGCTGCCTTATGATGTGCGAAGCGTGTCTTACGATCTGGAATATGGCTCAGCCGGACTGGAAGTGCATATTGATGCAGTAAACAGCGATGACAAGGTATTACTGATCGACGATTTGCTGGCAACCGGCGGCACCGCCAAAGCCAGTTGCGAATTACTGGAAATGCTCGGCGCAACAGTGGCGGCCTGCGCATTCGTGGTGGAGCTGGATTTTTTGAACGGCCGGGAAAAACTTCGGGATTATGAAGTGCATTCCCTTCTGCATTACTGACTAGGAATTGCCTGCCTTAAAAGGCGGGCGGAAGCAATCCGCCCGCCTTGGCCGCGGCTATTTGCTTTTCCGCGCTTTTCTGGAACGCGCTTTCTTGAGCTTTTCCAACTTTTGGTCTGTCTCCTGCAAAGAAACGCTTGCCTGATCCAGAGCCGTCACCGCACTATCCAGCGACTTGTTCAGAGTAGAACTGCCGTTATTTGCCGCGGGCTGAACGCTCTTGCCGGCTGAATTCGGCTTTGTCGTTTTGCCGGCATCTTCATCGTCGAAAATCTCGTCCTCCAGAGGCAGAACATTGACAGTAGCTGAGATTTTGCCATCCGAAATCAAATGCTGCTGATTTTGCAGATACGCTTCCCGGGTGAAAACGTAAGGATCGATCGCAGCTTCATTGATAAATTTTAGCGCCCCCTCGGCATTGGCGCGGGTATTCAGCATCGAAACCAATTGTACCGGCATGCCGACATAAAAAGATGGATTGGCCGCGGCATCCACTACACCACCAGGCAAGCCTCTGGCTGTAGTCGGCCCCAAAATCGGCAGCACCAGATAGGAGCCTTGCGGCACGCCCCATACCGCCAGGGTTTGTCCAAAGTCTTCTTCGTGTTTTTTCAATCCCAGATCGGTTGCGACATCAACAAACCCTAACAGACCCAGGGATGAATTGGCCAGAAGCCGGCCGGTATCTTCCGCACCCTGTTCAAACTTGCCTTGCATGTGATCGTTCAGGATCACACTGATATCTTTAAGGTTGCTGAAAAAATTGGTAACACCGGTCTTTAAAAAACTTGGGGCCGCCCAAAGATAGGCGTCGGAAATGGGCTTGGCGACATAATCGTCCAGATAATCGTTGAATTCGAACATGGCGCGATTGAAACCCTCGTAAGGATCGACATCGGATTTGACCTCCGGTTTCCCGGATGCAACCGCCTCCTCTTCCGCCTGCTGCTCTTCCGCGCCAGCATTTGCAGCAAAGAACACGACAGTCATCAACAAAATACCGAAAAAAACTGCCTTGCCTCCCGCAATCTGGCATTTTTGAACCATTTGATTAAACCCGAGAATTTTTTACGCCTTATTGCGCAGCATAGTTATCAATTTTCTCAGTGATCTTGGCAATCAAAGCATCAAATCCATCCCGGCTAAGAACGCTGGTATATTCGGATCGCTTCAGCGCCAAATCACTGACACCGTCCGCTATTATATTGATAATCCGCCAGCCATCATCTTTTTTCTTCATCATGTAGTCGAATTTCACATCCTTTTCACCGGGAATATGCAAATTGGTATGCATCACCACGCCGCCGCGCCCGGTCTCCTCTTCGGAAATAAAGGTAAATGTCTCGCCACTAAAGTCTTTGAAATTATGGGCATAAGCAGAAATACTGAGCTGACTGATCGCCTTTTCCAGTCTGACCTGCTGATCTGCCGACAACTCTTCCCACTGTTTGCCGACAACGATACGGGCTATTTTGGGCAAATCGTGACTTTTCCTTACCGCGCCATCCAGTTTGTCATACCGGCCTTTAAATCCCAGAGCCTTGCCATCCTTCATCACGGCCAGAAGTTCGTTTTGAAATTCCTCGACGACCTGCCGGGCGGACTGCTCATCGGCAAATGAGACCGAAGATACGGTCAGACACAGCAGCAAAACAAAGATGAAATAAATCTTTCTTAGCATAATTTTAAGCCAGACATCGTTGAAAAAAGCCCCGTCAAATCAGTCGATCAAGACTCAATTCTGACTGGAATATCCGCAATAGCACTTTTTTTATTTGCACCTGAAGCCGAAACACCTTTTTCAGCCACCATCTCTCCAGAAGTTTTCGGTCCGCGGAGATGCGTTAACAAGGCTTTTAAAGGATGCTTTAGCATGTCCTCAACGGCTGTCGCCTCGTATCCACAATGCGCCATGCAATTGGCGCATTTGGGATTATTGACCGTACCGTATTTATCCCACGGCGTTGAATCGAGCAACTCCTTAAACGAATCGGCATTTCCCTCATCGGCTAACAAATAGCAAGGTTTTTGCCAACCGAACACATTACGGGTCGGATTGCCCCATGGCGTACAATTATAATTCTGATTGCCCGCCAGATAATCCAGATACAGCGACGAGTGATTCAGTTTCCATTTACGCTGCTTGCCGATTTCAAAAATACCGCGGAACAGATTTTTGACATCCAGACCCTTGATAAACACATCCTGTCTTGGCGCCCGCTCATAACTGAATCCTGGGGCAATTGTAATGCCCTCGACACCCAGCGCCATGACATAGTCCAGGAACTCCGCTACTTCTTCAGGGGTTTCACCCTGGAACAGCGTGCAGTTGACCGTCACCCGAAAGCCTTTGCTCAAGGCCAGCTTGATGGCTTCTATTGCTATATCAAATACGCCTTCCTGGCAGACCGAATTGTCGTGCCGGTCACGATTGCCGTCGAGATGGATTGAAAAAGTCAGATAAGGCGACGGCCGATAATCATCAATCCGCTTTCTAAGCAGCAGGGCGTTAGTGCATAAATAGACGAATTTTTTTCTGGCTATGATGCCTTCGACAATTTGCGGCATCTCCTTATGAATCAACGGCTCACCGCCCGGAATTGAAACCATGGGCGCGTCGCACTCGTCAACCGCATCCAGACATTCCTGCAGGGAAAGACGTTTGTCGAGTATATCATCCGGATAATCGATTTTACCACAGCCGGCGCAGGCCAGATTACATCTGAATAACGGCTCAAGCATCAGCACCAGAGGATATTTTTTAACCCCCCTGATTTTTTGCCTGATCAAATAACTAGCAACCGCAATTTGCTGACGTAAAGGAACACTCACAGAATCATTCTCCAGAAAACCAAATACCAATTCGACAAGATCTGTTGCCAGATAACAACAAGAGCAGATCCCGAAAACCCTGATTAAAAAAGCTAAAACCTTATGATCTTCAATGAATTCCAAAGATCACCGGCTGTTAATGCCGCCTGTTTGTGGTAAGAATACTACTTTTTTCAACAACACTCCAGAATTAAAATGATAAAAAACAACAAACAGCCCGAATTAACAACAACCGGCAACCGCTTTCGACAATTTCCAGCGAAAAGCCGAGTCCCAATAAAATATATCAATATCATTTAGTTATATAAAAATACTGCACGAGACCTATAGGAGCGAACCCGCTCGCGACCACGCACAATCCTGCGTTTTTTGCAAAAACGCAACAGCACTTTGCAAAATACCAACAAACGGTCTATTATTACCATTAACTTAGCAACATTGTTTTTGCCAAACCCATGAATGGACATCAACACCTGATTGAAAACCCGGAGTCTCTCGCCTTGCTGGCTGATGACGAACTTCAGGCAGTCCTGCTTGAAGGCGTTTCGCGAACCTTTGCCCTAACCATCCCGCAGCTGCCGGAGCCACTCTACAAAACTGTGGCCAACGCCTATCTGCTGTGCAGAATCGTAGACACCATAGAAGACGAAATATCCCTGTCCGCCGAACAAAAAAAATATTTTTGCCAGGCGTTCATTGATATCGTCAAAACCGGCGAACATACCCAGGCGTTTGCCGACAAACTGGCGCCGCTGCTTTCCGGACAGACCATTCCTGCCGAGCATACCCTGATCCATTTGGTTCCGCGGGTCATCGCCATCACCCGCTCGCTCGACGCCCAGCAAATCGAGGCGCTGTCCTGTTGCGTCGAAACCATGGCCAACGGCATGCCGATTTATCAGGCGCTGGATTTGCGGGCCGGGCTAAAAACCATGAAGGATATGGATGATTATTGCTATCACGTCGCCGGTTGCGTGGGCGAAATGCTGGCAAAATTGTTTTGCCATTATTCCCCGGAAATCAACCAGCATCGTGAAGAATTGCTCAAACTGTCAGTCTCTTTCGGGCAAGGCTTACAAATGACCAATATCCTCAAGGATATCTGGGATGACGCCGCCCGCGGCGTTTGCTGGTTGCCGCAGGATATTTTCAGCGAAACGGGTTTCAATCTCACCGAACTGACCTCGGCCACAAATGACCGGAACTTCCGCATAGGGCTAAGCCATTTGATCAGCATCGCCCACGGACATTTGCGCAATGCCTTGCGCTATACACAATTGCTGCCCAGCCACGAAACCGGCATCCGCAACTTTTGCTTATGGGCATTGGGCATGGCTGTTTTAACGTTGAACAAAATCAAGAACAATCTTGACTTCAATGACTCCGTTCAGGTCAAAATCAGCCGCAATAGCGTTAAAACAACAATTTTTGCGAGCAAACTGACGGCCCGCAGCAATCTATTGCTGACATTACTTTTCAATCTGTCCAGCCGCAATCTCGGCACACCCGACTGGCAGTATTCTCCTGTATCGCATACCGGACAATAAGGAATCCTTATGTTTACTGAAGCCCCTGTAGAAACCAGCAGCCTCAACATTTCAACCCCATCGTCTTCCGGCAGAAACAAGCCCGACGCATTGAATATTGCGATCGAGCGCGCCCAAAGCAAACTGCTCAGCTTGCAAAATCCGAAAGGCTACTGGGTCTTCGAACTGGAAGCCGATTGCACCATTCCGGCCGAATACATCATGATGATGCATTATCTGGACGACATCAATGTCGAACTGCAAGCCAAGATGGCCGTCTACATGCGCAAACGCCAGTCCGATAACGGCAGTTACCCGCTGTTCACCGGCGGCCCTGGCGACATCAGTTGCAGCGTCAAGGTTTATTACGCCCTGAAAATGGCCGGGGATGACATATACGCCCCGCACATGACCCGATTACGCGACTGGATACTGGGCCAGGGCGGCGCGGCGCGAGCCAATGTTTTTACCCGTATCGCCCTGGCTATTTTTGAACAGCTTCCGTGGCGGGGCGTGCCTTACATACCCGCAGAAATCATGCTGTTCCCATCCTGGTTTCCATTCCACCTGGATAAGGTATCCTACTGGTCGCGCACTGTGATGGCGCCGCTGTTCATACTCTGCTCGCTACAGGCCAGGGCCGCCAATCCGCATAAAGTCGGCGTTCTTGAGCTGTTTGTCGTCCATCCCGATCTGGAAAATCATTATTTTCCTGAACGCACCCTGTTAAACAAGATATTTCTGGGGCTGGACAAGCTGGGCCGTATCACCCGGCCGCTGATTCCGAAGCGCATGCACGAACGCGCGATTCAAAAAGCGCTGGACTGGTTTACCGAACGCCTGAACGGCGAAGACGGTCTGGGCGGCATTTTTCCGGCCATGGTCAATGCTTACGAAGCAATGCTGTTAGTGGGCTACCCCAAGGATCATCCGCATGTCGTCACAGCCCGCAAGGCAATCGACAAACTGCTGGTCATCCATGCCGACGAAGCCTATTGCCAGCCCTGTCTGTCTCCGGTCTGGGACACCGCACTGGCTGCGCTTGCCCTGCAGGAAGCCGACAAACAGCAAGCCGCGCCCAGCCTGACAAAAGCCTATCAATGGCTGAAAAGCGTCCAGCTTTCCGACGAGCCGGGCGACTGGCGAATCCGCCGCCCCAATCTGGCTGGCGGCGGCTGGGCGTTCCAGTTTGCAAATCCGCATTATCCGGATGTCGATGATACGGCTATCGTCGGCTTCGCCATGGCGGAATCCGGCCTGCCCGACCTTGATGAATCAATCCATAGGGCAACCCACTGGATAGCGGGCATGCAATCGCAAAACGGCGGCTATGGCGCTTTCGATGTCGACAATACCTATTACTATCTTAATGAGATCCCTTTTGCCGACCACGGAGCCCTGCTGGATCCGCCCACCGTGGATGTCAGCGCCCGTTGCGCCATGCTGATGGCTCGTGTCGACAAAGGCCGCGGCGAATATCTATCCTCCCTGGAGCGCACCATCGAATACATCCGTAGCGAGCAGGAAGCCGACGGCTCATGGTTCGGACGCTGGGGAACCAATTATATTTACGGCACCTGGTCGGTATTACTGGGGCTGGAGCAAACCGGCGTGCCGCAATCGGATCCCATGTTCGTCAGGGCCGCGGCATGGCTGAAAAGCGTACAACGTGAAGATGGCGGCTGGGGAGAAGACAATTTAAGCTATCATGACGATCAACAGTATCGTGGTCGTTACCATTTCAGCACGGCTTTCCAAACCGCATGGGCCATTCTGGGCCTGATTGCAGCCGGCGAAGCCTACAGTCCTGAAGTAAAAGCCGGCATCGACTTCCTGCTGCGTTCTCAGAGCAGCGACGGCGTCTGGAATGACAAATGCTTTACCGCCCCCGGCTTTCCGCGCGTGTTTTATCTGAAATATCATGGCTATGACAAATTTTTCCCCTTGTGGGCGCTAGCCAGATACCGAAACGAACTGAAAAAATAGTGACTGACAACGCAGCTAACCCGGCAATGGACACCCAAGGCCCAGGCAAATGGCTGGCGGGCATTGTGGTTGCATTGCCTGAAGAGCTGGCCACTCTGAGCAGCCATCGCGCCATACAGGGGCAATGCTTTACTTTAAGCCGGAATATTGAAGTGGTTTATGCCGGCGCGGGTTCTGAAAATGCAGAAAACGCCGCCGGTCTTTTGCTCAGCCGGGGCGCAAACCGCCTGATAAGCTGGGGATGCGCTGCTGCGCTGCTGCCACAGTTGAAGCCTGGCGATCTGCTTATTCCGGAACAGGTATTATCGGCGCAAAACCAGACTTTCAGCGCGGATAAACAATGGCTGCAAGCCGTCAGACAACACCTTCCGGCAACCCTGCCGGTAACCGGCGGTACACTACTGGAAAGCCGGGCGATCGTCGCCAAAGGTGTCGAAAAACAGCTTATCCACAACAAAACCGGCGCCGTGGCGCTGGATATGGAGACGGCCGGCATATTCAGAGCCGCGCAAAAAGCCGGGGCGCCGGCTCTGGCCGTTCGCACAGTCGCCGACCCGGCCGACATGGATTTGCCGCTGGCTGTCGTCCATGCACTGAACAGCGAGGGCCGGGTCGAAATAAACAAATTACTGCGGTTTCTGCTTGGACATCCTTGGGAAATACCAGCATTAATCAGGCTGGGCCTGCATTTTCGGGCTGCGCAGAACACATTGATAACGGTTGCAAAACAGCTTGACGATATCGTTTATTTTTAGAACCAAACCCTATTGTGATTTTGTTAACCGATTGTAAAATATTAATGTTTTCTATAATTGACAGCTTTTTTCCAGCACAGAATTCAAATATCAGCAACATTTTATTGACGGCGAAAATTTTTTATTATCAGGCTATTATAACTCTCGTCAATAAGCAAATATCACACGAGGCATTACATGTCATTTAATATCACCGATCTTTTCACTCAGCATTTCGAAAGCAAATTCGATCTGCATGAGCAATATCTTAACCACCAGATGGTAAGAGTATTGCGCACCATCGGTTACGACAGAAACTATAAAAGAGCGGTTGGTCAATACCTTTATGATCAGGATAACAATGAATATCTGGATTTGTTAAGCGGCTTTGGGGTGTTTGCGATAGGCCGCAACCATCCCACCGTCATCAGCGCCCTGCAGGAAACCCTGACCCTGGAATTGCCCAATCTGGTGCAAATGGACGTGCCGCTGCTTAGCGGTTTGCTTGCCAAGGAAATACTGGCGACCACGCCGGACAACCTCAGCAAAATGTTTTTTTGCAATTCCGGCACCGAGGCCGTGGAAGCAGCCATCAAATTCGCCCGCTACACCACCAAACGCACCCGGATCGTCCACTGCGACCACAGTTTCCACGGCCTGACCATGGGCGCTCTGTCTTTGAACGGCGACGAAATCTTTCGGGAAGGCTTTGGCCCGTTATTGCCCGATTGCACCATGATCCCCTTCAACAATACGGACGCCCTGGAAAAAGCCCTCAGCACCCGGGATGTCGCCGCCTTTATCGTCGAGCCCATTCAGGGCAAGGGCGTCAACATTCCTGATGACAGCTACTTTCCGGAAGTTGAACGGCTCTGTAAAAAATACGGCACACTGTTCGTCGCCGACGAAATTCAGACCGGCATCGGCCGAACCGGCAAATTCTGGGCTATAGAGCACTGGAATGTCAGCCCCGATATGATTCTGATGGCCAAGGCACTATCAGGCGGATTTATCCCGGTTGGCGCCGTGGCGTTGACCAGCAAAATCATGGACAGCGTCTTCAACCGTATGGACAGGGCGGTGGTGCATGGCTCCACATTCTCCAAAAACAATATGGCGATGGCTGCCGGCTTGGCGACGCTGGAAGTGATGCGCAACGAAAAACTGGTGGAAAACAGCGCCAAAGTCGGAACGGATATCATGGACACCCTCAACGCCAGCGCCAGTCAGTATGAATTTCTCAAGGAAGTTCGCGGCAAGGGCTTAATGATCGCCATCGAGTTCCAGTCGCCCAAAAGCCTGTCCTTGAAGGCGGCCTGGACCATGCTGGAAGCGGCAAACAAAGGCCTATTCTGCCAGATGATCACCATCCCGCTGTTCAAGGAACACCGTATACTCAGCCAGGTGGCCGGTCACGGCATGAACGTGGTCAAGCTGCTGCCGCCGCTAAATCTGACCCCAAAAGACCGGGACTGGATCGTGGACGCCATGAATAAAACCATCGCCGATACGCATCAGGTGAGCGGCGCCATCTGGAATCTTGGCAAAAACCTTGCCAGTCATGCCTTGAAAAACAAAAAATCAGGTTAATACATCATGCGCCATTTAATTAAAACTATCTGCCTTATCGCATTACTTCATACCAGCGGCGCATTCGCGCATGCCGTGGTGACCCATAATTCACTGAAACTGAAACCGGTTCCGGTCAATCAGGCCAGCCAGGTCGAATTATCGTTCAATTCCAAAGTTGAACTGGATTTGTCCGAGGTATTTCTGGTCAGCGCCGGCGATAAAATGCAGGTCATCACCGCAACGCCCGGCGCCAAACCCGGACAGGTACTGCTTGCCCTGCCGGCGCTGGCGCCTGGCGAATACGCCATCAAGCTGAAAATTTTTGCAGCCGACGGGCACCTTAGTGAAGATCTGATTCGTTTCTTTGTTCATCCTTAAAAGTGAATTTCATGGAAGGTATTGCAAATTTTCTCGACTCACTGATCGGCGGCGTAGACCTGACTTTCTATTCGATAGTCATCGGCGGCCTGCTATGGGTCTGGGTCGTCTTGCGCCCCTGGCAGGATGCTACCCATTACAACAGCGTTCTGCTGGACAAAACCGCAAAACTGATTCACTTTGGAGCCAAGGCACTGATCATCACCCAGCTTTCCAAGATCGGCCTCAAAATCTGGCTGATGACCGCTACTCTGGGTAAATCGCCATTCCCGGCATTCTTTAATACCATACAGTTTCAGGCCGGACTGCTGCGCGCCTGCTTTACTTTTGCACTGGCAATTTTCATCAGGGAACGCCTGCTCCGCGATACCCGCTCCCGGCTGAACTGGCTGCTCGCGCTGGGCATCGCCGTCCCACTGGTGATTTCCGGCGGCTGGTTGGTGCACGGCGCCAGCAGGCTGGAAGACCGCGGAATCCTGATGTTATTGACCGTTTCCCATCAGGTTTCGGCAGCCGTCTGGATCGGTGGGGTTTTCCAGTTGCTGGTGGTATGGCGATTAAGCAAACAGAACATGATCAGCATTGAGCTCTGGCCGCTGCTGCTGAAACGCTTTTCCATTCTGGGCATTGCCGCCGTGTTGATTCTGCTGGTCTCCGGTACGCCCTTGGCCTGGTATTACATCCGCAGTTTCCAGGGCTTCATCGGCACCGGTTACGGCAATCTGCTGATGGTTAAAATCATGATGATGGCGCTGGCCCTGGGTCTGGCCTGGTTAAACCGGGCGGCGGTGAATAAATATTTCACAACCCGCAGCCTTTACGCCCTGACTGTCCGCGTGCCGCATTACATCGAGGCGGAAACCCTGATACTGCTGACCATCCTGTTCACCGCCGCCAGCCTGACCTCTCAGCCGCCCGCCATCGACATTCCGCATCTGACGGCAAGCTGGGAAGAAGTGCTGAACATGTTTCATCCGCGCTTTCCGCGCTGGACATCGCCCAGCCACGAGGCATTACTCGCCGGGGAAGCCGGCCGGGTCGCCATAGTCGGGCAAATACCATCCGAAGCCGCGACGGCCTGGTCGGATTACAACCATAATATTGCCGGCATTTTCCTGACCACCATGAGCATTTTCGCCATGCTGTCCTATTCCAGCCGTTTCCACTGGGCAAGGTTCTGGCCGGCTGGTTTCATGCTGCTCGGCGTCTTCCTGTTTTTTCGTAGCGACGCCGAAAGCTGGCCGCTTGGCCCGATCGGTTTTTGGGATAGCACATTCAACAATGGCGAAATCCTGCAACACCGTATCGCCACGTTCCTGGTTTTCGGGCTGGGATGGCTGGAAACCCGCGCTCGCCTCGAAAATAATCAAGGCGCATTGCCTTATATGTTTCCTGTATTGGCTGCATTTGGCGGCATGATGCTACTGGCTCACTCCCATGTCGGCTTTGAACCCAAATCCGCATTTTTGATCCAGGTCGGACATACCCTGATGGGGGTGTTCTCCCTGATTTTAGCCTGCGGCCGCTGGCTGGAACTCAAGCTCGACTCTCCCGGCAAGAAAATTGCCGGTTTTATTTCAGTATTCGCCTTATTCCAGATAGGCGTCATTCTGATGTTCTATCGTGAACCCTTGTACTGATTATGAACCAGTTAAACGAATTTCCATTGCTGAAAAACATTAACAGTCCCGCCGATGTTAGGGCCTTGCCCAAAGAAAGCCTAAAAGCCTTGGCGGATGAGCTACGCAGTTATCTGACCCATACCGTGAGCATTTCCGGCGGACATTTTTCCGCCGGGCTGGGCACTGTGGAGTTGACCGTAGCGTTGCACTATGTCTTTAATACGCCGGTCGATCAACTGGTCTGGGATGTCGGCCATCAGGCCTATCCGCATAAAATTCTGACCGGCCGCAAGGAACGCATGCAGACCATTCGCACCCTAGGCGGCGTATCGGCCTTTCCATGCCGGGCCGAAAGCGAATACGACGCCTTCGGGGTCGGCCATTCCAGCACCTCCATCAGCGCCGCGCTGGGCATGGCGATAGCCTCGCAATTACGCGGCGAAGATAAAAAAATGGTGGCGATTATCGGTGACGGCAGCATCACCGGCGGCATGGCTTTTGAAGCCATGAACCATGCCGGCGACGTGAACGCCAATCTGCTGGTGATTCTGAACGATAACGAAATGTCGATTTCTCCGCCCGTGGGCGCCATGAACAATTACCTGACCAAGGTATTGTCCAGCAAGCTGTACTCCTCGGTAAGGGAAGAAAGCCGGAAAGCGCTCAGCAGCATGCCTAGCGTCTGGGAACTGGCCCGCAAAACCGAAGAACATGTCAAAGGCATGATCGTCCCGGGCACGCTGTTCGAAGAGCTGGGTTTCAATTATTTCGGGCCCATAGACGGCCACGACGTAGAAAGACTGGTCTCGACTCTGGAAAATCTGAAGGATTTATCCGGCCCGCTGTTTTTGCATGTGGTCACCAAAAAAGGCAAAGGTTACGCTCCGGCCGAAAAAGACCCCCTGGCCTATCACGGTGTGCCCGCATTCGATCCCAGCAAGGACAGCCTGCCGAAAGCGGCCGCGTCCAAACACCCGACCTATACCGAAGTTTTCGGACGCTGGCTGTGCGACATGGCCCAGAAGGACGAACGCCTGCTGGGCATTACTCCCGCCATGCGCGAGGGTTCCGGGCTGGTCGAGTTTTCACAGCGTTTTCCCAAACGTTATTTCGACGTGGCGATAGCCGAACAGCACGCCGTTACGCTGGCCGCCGGCCAGGCATGCCAGGGCGCAAAGCCGGTTGTGGCCATTTATTCGACTTTCCTGCAACGCGCTTATGATCAGTTGATTCACGATGTGGCCTTACAGAATCTGGATGTGCTGTTCGCGCTGGACAGGGCTGGCCTGGTCGGCCCCGACGGCCCCACCCATGCGGGCAGCTTCGACCATAGCTTCCTGCGCTGCATCCCCAACATGCTGATCATGGCCCCGGCCGACGAAAACGAATGCCGGCAGATGCTGACCACCGGTTACAACCATCCAGGCCCGGCATCGGTACGCTATCCACGCGGCAAAGGCCCGGGGGCGACCGTTAACGGCAATTTGACCGAATTGCCGATAGGCAAGGCTGAAATCAGACACCAGGGCGGACGGATCGCCATTCTGGCATGGGGCTCGATGGTGGCCCCCGCGCTGGAAGCCGGCAAGCAACTCGGCGCAACCGTGGTCAACATGCGCTTTATCAAACCGCTGGACAAGGATTTGATTCTGGAAATGGCGAAGTCCCACGACACGCTGGTCACCGTCGAGGAAAACGTCATTGCCGGCGGCGCGGGCAGCGCAGTCAACGAGTTTCTGCAATCGCAATCCATTCTGATGCCGGTGCTGAATATCGGCCTGCCCGACCGGTTTGTTGAACAAGGCTCGCGCGAAGAGCTGCTGGCGCTTTGCGGGTTGGACAGCAAAGGCATCCTGGCCAGAATCGAGAAGGTGCTGGCTTAGGAAGATAGATCCTTTTCCCGGCGGAAAAGGCAACAGCGGGATCAAAATTAAGCTTTTTCACCCGCTGTCGGCGGATCAGTTTTTCAGGTATGCTTTGATTAACCGCACCATAGCTTTCATCAACCGGGAATGTGTATGAGACCCCGCAAATATAGTCTTGCAACCGTGGCCATGATGGCGTTTTGCGCTTTTGGCATAACCGACAGTCGGGCTGGGGCCGTCTATCAAACTGCCCCACCGGGATATCAGGCCGCCCCCCAGGGATATCCCGCCGCACCGGGTTATGCCGTTCCCAATCCGGGCGTTGAATACCTGGCTCCTGGCGCGCCGCCACCGCCGCAACCGGAAGTCATCGTCGTCTCTCCCGGCCCCGGTTATGTCTGGATCGGCGGTTACTGGCACTGGCAAAACGGCTGGATGTGGATACCAGGCCAGTGGGGGCTGCCACCCCGGCCCGGCATGCACTGGTTTGGCCCACATTGGGTTCCGCACAGAGATGGCGAAAGATTTCGCATGGAACATGGCGGCTGGCGCTAAAGGCTAGCTAGGGTATTCTGCCCTATCCCCACCAGCTAATGAATTTTGGCATATCCGTTTCCTCTCTGCCCGATGGCGGAGAGGAAAATCAGAACCGCATCATCCGCGCAATTTTTTGAACCCGTAAACCACCATGACGCCTACCGAAATCCGCTCATCGACAAGCCGCATACCCAACACGGCTTCCAGCGAACTTTTCATGCTGCGCCATCACCGAGCATCCAATACGCCATGAACATCATTAAAATCCTGATTGCCGACGCCGTACATGTTATCCACCAGAATTTTATCTGGGTCATCGTCGCTTCCTATCTGATTGCAAGCATACTACCGGAATTCGGACTATGGATTCGACACGTCACGCTGGGCAGCATCGACATTCTCGGCGGCAAATTAAACTTTTCCATGTCGCTGATCATGCTGGCGGCCCTATTGTTCAATGCCGGTTTGGGGGTCAGGACGGCGGAGCTGAACGATTTGTTTTCCCGACCCGCCATGGTCGCAGGCGGGGTGATGGGCAATGTGCTGACACCATTGCTGTACATCGGCAGCGTCAGTTTTCTGATGAAATTCTGGCATAATCCCGACGAAGTGCAGCAAATTCTGGTCGGTCTGGCGTTGGTGGCCTCCATGCCGATAGCCGGCGCCTCCACGGCCTGGTCGCAGAACGCCAATGGCAATCTGGCCCTGAGCCTGGGACTGGTATTGCTGACCACATTCTTGAGTCCGCTGCTGACACCGTTGGTATTACATGCCGTCGGGTTTGTAACCACCGGCGATTACTCCGATGACTTGCACGAACTTGCCTCCGGTAATGTCGTATCCTTTCTGGGTATCTGGGTTATCCTGCCCTCATTTCTGGGCATTGTCTGCCGCCGGCTGATAGACGAAGACTGTTACGCCAGACTAAAAACCGAACTGAAGCTGTTAAATTATATCGTGCTGGTTTTACTGAATTATTCCAACGCCTCGCTAACCCTGCCCCAGGCAATCTCCCAGCCCGATCTGGATTTTCTGCTGCTGATCCTGGTAGTGGTTACCCTGCTTTGCTTGGCGGCGTTTGCCACCGGCCACCTGCTGGCGAATTATTTCCAAGCGGATCGCGGCAACAGGGTTGCACTGATGTTCGGGCTGGGCATGAACAATAACGGCACTGGTCTGGTATTGGCGTCCATGGCTTTGGTCGACCATCCCCAGGTCATGCTGCCCATCATTTTCTACAATCTGGTGCAGCATCTAGTGGCGTCCATTATTGATCACAAGCTGTTTGCATGTCCGGATGAATAGAGTATCCGCACACAGCTAAGCTTTTTCTAACTTTCTCATTCTTTTTTGTCTAGCGCGAATTTTTTTTGCAATACGGGGTAGACCATATATGATCCCTACTCTATTTCACCCCGCCCCCGCCTTACGCAACAGCAGCAAACATTGCCGGTTGGCCGCCAGATCGAAGGCGCTGAAATCGTCCTGGGTGGTAAGCCGATAATTGGCGCCCGCCTGCAATAATTGCTCGACCACCGCAGTTTTGCCGCTGGAGGCGGTGTAAATCAGCGCTGTTGCGCCGCCTGGATTCTGGAAGTCGATATTGATGCCGGCATGCAGCAGCAGGCTGATGCAGTCGCCGGCTTCGGCAAAACAGGCGGCCCACAGGGCGTTGTTGCCGTACTGGTCGGTGACATCCAGATCGGCGTTTATTGCCAGCAGCAGACCCAGCACATCGGCCCGGCCCTGCCGGGCGGCAAGGATCAGCGCATGTTCGCCTTGGTTGTTGGGGCTTAAAGCCTGATCGGACTGAAAGTGGTTTTGTTGTAACCAGTCATTTATTACACTATTCATGTTCAAATCAATGATGGACGGTTAAGGATGGACAGATGCCCGATTCCGGCGGCATTCAATTTTTCCGCCAGTTCGTGGCGTCCGGCTTCGCCTTTGCCGCGCAGAAACCGCAGTTCGGCTGCTGTCAGCAGGGTCGCCGACGCCAGCCTGATCTTGCCCCCAGGCAGGGTCAGGCTGGCGCCGGCCATGTTCAGCAGCGCACCCACCCGGCCGCGGCCATCCTTGATATGCTCGATGTTGAATTCCAGCGAGGTCAATTCGCCTTTGACCAGCCGTTCGCAAAGCTTGGGGTTGCCCGCCAAGGTATGGCTGATTTCCGCCGTCATCGGAAACAGCCAGGTGTCGGCCAGACTGGCCAGCGGTCTGTCGGCGGCGACACCGGCATCGGGGGATTCGATAAAAACCTCCAGCCCCCGGCCGGTTTCCGGCCTGTCGCGCTCCACCCAGGGGTCGGATAAGCCATCGGAAATCACGCAGCCGTTCGCCCCGTGACGCGCGGCTATCCAGGCCGGGCTGGCGGGCCATTCCGGGCCATCGCTCATCGGCCCCATCAGGGTGGTCAATTCCGCCAGCTCGCTTGCCATGAACAGGCTGAGCCCCTGATGCCGCGCTTCCGTGGCCATGCGTAATCTGTCGGCATAGGTCAGGCCAACCAAAAACTCATTATTCATGTTCAATAATCTCGTTCGTTAAAGCGTCCAGGCGTTGCCGGGCAATTAACCGCACATCTTCTTCGCTGTCGTCCAGCATTTGCTGCAGCAGAGCCGGGCCGGCTCGTAGCGCCGCTTCGTAACGAACCGTCCAGTCCTGATCCCGGCTAACGATGTTCAAATCTTCCTCGTCCATGCGCTGGGCGACGATACGGCGGATGGCGACATCGGCATCGTTGGCCATCAGCCCCAGGCTGACGCTGGGAATGCGTTCCACCACCGTGCGCCGCACCTGATTGTCCGGGTCGGCAACCAGCCGGAACAAACGGCCGTGCGGCAGGCGTTTGGCGACATAAACCCTGACCAGATAGTCCGGGTCGTTCGCCATCAGTTCCAGTTGTTCTGCCGGCAGACGATCGGCCACGGTGATTCTGACTTCCCTGTCGGTGTCGCTGATCAATTCCGGCAGCCATTCCAACGGAATCCGGTAGGCCAGCACCCTTCTGACCGCTTCGTCAGGGTCAATCAGCATGGGCTTTAGATGGTTGGTCGGCAAATAGCGGGCGGCTATGGCCCGGCGTTCCCAGAATTCGTCATGGGTATATTCGGCGGCAAGGCCGGGGTGGCTGCGAAAAAACCGGTCGATCTGCCGGCCGCTGGCTGCCGCCACGCAACAGTCACCGGGCTTGCAGCTTCCAGCAGGCAGCAGGGTTTCCTGGTATTTGCAAAGCTTACAGTCCGCCAGTGGCGTCAGATCCTGCTCGATATCGCCGCCGCTCTGCATGCTCAGGCGGCCTGCGCCAGAGCTGGCAATAACTGCGGTTTAATTTGCGCCAGCCAGCTTTGCAGGCGGTCATCGGTCAGGAAAGGCTGGCTGCGCTGATCGATCACCAACCCGACAAACTGGTTGTCTATCACTGCCGCCGAATGCTGGAAACTGTAACCCTCAGTGCTCCAGCGGCCGATCATGGTTGCGCCGTTGCCGTAGAACAGCCGGTAGAGATGAATCAGGGAGCTGGCGAATCGGTCGGCGTACCGCTCCTGATGCCCCAACCCGAACAGCGCCACCCGTTTTCCGGATAGATCGACATCATCCAGATAAGGCGCGAACTCCAGCCAGTTTGCTTCCTGACAGCCCGTCGCCAGCCCCGGCAAATCGCCGATGCCATAACTGGGCGTACCCAGAATCAGGGCGTCGTATTGTAATAATTCGGCAGGACTGGTGCGGTTGATGTTTTTGGGTTTATCCGCCAGTTCTTCACCCAGCAGGCTATAAATTTTTTTGGCGACCAGCCGGGTCGTGCCGGTATCGGTTCCGAAAAAAATGCCGATTTTGCTCATACATCACCTGTGATGGAAATTTCAGGATTGGCTTTTGCAAGCCCTGTTAAAACCAAGCAAAATTCGATCCAGATTTTCTTAAAAGAAGCCGTCTTTAATATCAGCAGGATAGCTCTTAATCCCGGCCAACTTACCCGTGCCGGCTTGCGGGCAAATTGACAAATCCACCGGCAAAGGAGGGATAACCGACATTTCCGTGACAGAGCCGGTTGCAGGCTGCGCGGAAAAACCGCTGAAAACCCGTCTCGGCGCCGATGGTTTTGCTGAGGGCGCTTTTTACGGGTTTAGAGTTTGATGCCATATTTTTCAAACAGGCCGTATAGCGTCGGCCGGGCAACACCCAGCAGTTTTGCGGTTTCGGAAATATTGAAATCGGTATGATTCAGCGCGCGTTTGATTGCCGTGGTTTCCGCTACCTCCCTGACTTCCTTCAGATTGAACGGCATGGGGTTGTCGGCCAGGTTTTCGAGCTCAAGTTCCTTTGCCGAAATGGTATTGCTGGTAGATAGAATGACGGCTCGTCTGATGCGGTTCTCCATTTCCCGTATGTTGCCGGGCCAGTCATAGTTTTCAAGCGCCAGCGAGGCTTCCCTTGAAAAATGTTTTTCCTTGAGATTGCTTTCCTGGCAATTGCGCAGCAACAGGGCGTTGGCTATAGTCATCACATCGCCCTCCCGCTCGCGTAGCGGCGGAATTTGCACCACAATTTCGCTGAGCCTGTAGTATAAATCGCCTCTGAAATCGCCCTGTTCGATGAGTGTGGGCAAATGCCTGTGCGTCGCGCATACAATACGGACATCCACGGCAATTTCCTTGCGGCCGCCCAGCCGTTCTATGACGCGCTCCTGAATAAAACGTAACAACTTTGCCTGCAGGCCGAATGGCAAGTCGCCAATTTCGTCCAGAAAAAACGTGCCGCCATGTGCGTATTCTATTTTTCCTCTGGTTTGCGAAACGGCGCCGGTAAATGCGCCCTTTTCATAACCGAACAACTCGCTTTCCAGCAGGTTTTCTGGAATTGCCGCGCAATTGACCGCAATAAACGGCCTATCCGCGCGGGTGCTCAAATTATGGATGGCGCGCGCCAATAATTCCTTGCCGGTACCGCTTTCGCCAATAATCAGCACTGTTGCCTGAGTCGGCGAAATTTTTTTGGTAATCTCCATCACCGACTGCATTTGCGGACTGGCGCCGATAATGCCATTTTGAATATTTTGCTGTTGTTGCAGAAGTTGGATATGGTCGCGTTCCAGCTTGCTCAGCTTTAAGGCCCGCTCTATGATCAAGCCCAATACTTCGGGATCGAGAGGTTTGTTGTAAAAATCATAGGCGCCCAGTCCAACAGCCTGGATTGCGTGATCCCGGTTGTCGTTTCCGGTCACCACAATAATTTTTGTAGCCGGCGCCAGTTCCAGAATTTCCTTGAGGGTGGCCAGACCCTCGCTGGCGTTGCTGGGATCGGGCGGCAAGCCCAAATCCAGCGTGACCACGCTGGGATTGTAGCGTCTGACTGCGGCTATCGCTTCGCTTCTGTTATTGGCAATTACAATTTCATATTCGTTAAAACTCCATTTAAGCTGCTTTTGCAGGCCTGGATCATCTTCAATGATTAACAGTAAATTGGACATCATATTCCCTATTTGTCATGCATGGTCGCCAGCGGTAGCCGAACGGTAAAAACGGAGCCCTGACTGGGCTGGCTATGGACATTGATTTCGCCGCCCAGCTTCAACACATAATCCCTGGCTTCATATGCGCCTATGCCCATTCCGGCATTGCCTTTGGTGGTATCGAAAGGTTTGAACAGGCGTTCGGCGATAAAAGTCTGACTCATCCCTATACCGTTGTCGATTATTTTTATCACAGCATAATCCTGCTGTTTTTCCAGTTCAAATCTTACCCACCCCCCCGACTGATTCGTGGCATCCACTGCATTTTGCACCAGATTGGTTAAAATGCTGGTAAGTTTGATGCTATCGGCTTTTACCAGACAATCTTCTGCCGACATCAGGATTTGCAGCGACGGCGAAGCTGGCCGATGTCTGGCAATATCCTGAATGATTTCGGCGAGGCTGACAATGTTGTCGCTAGTTTCCCCCGGTTCGCCCTGTTTGAGCTGTTCAACAATATGGTGCATTTTCTTGGTGACATTGTTGAGGGTGTCGATGGTGTCATCGAAAAACTCGGGATTATGTTTATGCTTCTCTGCGTTTTTAACGATTAGCGAAATTTGGGCGACCAGATTTTTCAGATCATGCACCAGATAGGCGGAAAGGCGGTGGTAGGCTTCGAATTGCCGATTGTTGGCCAGTTCTTCGCTGGCTTTATTCAGAGCCAGGGCATTGGCCAATTGCATGCCTACGGTTTTCAGCAAGTCGTGATCTTCCCAGTCGAGTTTTCTGGGGACTTTGGACTGGGTGAGCACCACAAAGGCCTCGAGATTGTTCAGATGAAACAAGGGGATGATTAGCCAGATTTTGTCGGCCTCGTCACACCAGGAAGATAAATCGATATCGGCATAGATCTCCGGCGCATGAGCCAACTCGTAAAAGTCTATAACCCATTGTTTTTTATTAAGGTAAACTGACAGCTCATCGATTTTTTCCGGTTGCTCCCGCGTTTGAGGCGTAAAACCCAGATTTTGTTCCGCCGCGAGGCAAAATTGTCCCTGCCGGTTTTTTAACCATAATCCGCCGCCCGTACTTTCCACCAGTTCAATCAGGGTATTGAGAATAAAACCTTTTAAGTCTTCCAGCGACTCCAGTTTTGCCAATGACCTGCTGATTTTCAGCCATTCTTCCCGGTAATCGTAGCTGTAATGGAAGAAATGCTTGCTAAAGTAAATCTTGACCAGAGCCCTGATTTTCCCGGAGGTAAAGGCGATCGTCAACAGCAGGATGGCCAGAAAAATAAACAGTGTCTGCGCTGCTTCGCCCCAGATGGCGTTCGAATTTTTGATATAAAACCCGACAATCGACATCAGGAACAGATAAATGCAGCAGCCTAATAAAAACGTGGTGTAAAAAACTGTTTTTCGCGGGGTGGAAAACCCCAAATGATCATTATGAATCTCCATGCGGTTGACGGAGATGGCAAGCAGCGGCATGACCAGGGCGTTGATAACGCCGCGCGATTGCCAGAGGGTAAAGTCCAGCCTGACAAATAACAGTGATTTGCTGTAGACAATCAGGTCGACCAGAAACAGAGCGGCCAGGCCGATACACAGAAACTTGATATGCCAGCGCTGTTTAAGCGGCGTGTTGCGATAAAGCTGTTCGACCAGAATCAGTCCGAAAACGGAAAACAGCAGATGTGCGAATAAACGCGGCGGGGTTTTAAAAACCCACTGAATAAAGTCCCGAAAACCCGGAAAAATTTCTATGCAAAATACGCATAATATAAAAATTCCTGCAAAATAGCTGATCCTGGATTGCAGAAGCAGGCCATATCGGGTGCCGTTACCTTGCCTGGAAAGTAGAATGCTTATCAGAAAAAACCAGGCGGCATCCCGCAGGGTTTCGTAACGCATCGAACCGACAAAATTCTGATTTTCGCCAAGAGCGGCAAGCACAATGCTGCCGGTCCAGACCAGGGACACGCCAGCGGCAAGAATGAAAGGAGTAAAGCGATGCTTGTTGAACAGGGCAAGCAAAAACAGAAAACCGTAGGCTAATGTCGCACTCAGATAGCTATAGAAAATATAACTTGCCATGATGCCGATAATTGAGAGATGGTTTGGATGCCTGAAGCCGTGCCCGGATTATAACCCACATATACGGTTTAAATTTGCAAACCTGACAGCCGGCAGCGCCGGTCGGCTGCGAACGGACTGTGTTTTGAGCGCCTTGTCACAGAAATGTATAAAAAAAGTGCTATTATGAAAAATTTAAAATTATGTTGTACGCTAGCGGACAAATGCCAGCCCAAACCTGCGCGCAGGCATGCGCTGCGTCCTCCGACGGCACATCCCGATGTCAAACCCATGAATGTTTGCGATCTTAAAAAAACACCTTCTTAAAGCCTGAATGCAAACTTATAAAATTGTCAATGTGCTTGGTATTGCTTTTCCCGTTCTCAGTTATGAGACCACGCTGAAAATTTTTCAGAACTGGATAAATGCCCGCGTCGCCCATCAGGTTTGTATCGCCAACGTCCATACTGTGGTTACCGCCCTGACCGACAATGAATTGCGAACCATCAGCAATAACGCCCTGACCACCATGGACGGCGTACCGCTGATCTGGTATGCCAATCTGGTGCATGGCGCCGGCGTTAAAGACCGTATCTGCGGCCCTGATTTAATGCTGAAGTGCCTGGATCAGGGCCGAAGCGCAGGCTGGAAGCATTATTTTCTGGGCGGCAGGCAGGCCGTTTTGGTTGACCTGATCGACGGCATGCGCAACCGTTTTCCAGGCGTGGAAATTGTCGGCTGGCATTCGCCGCCCTTCCGTTCCTTATCCACTGCCGAGGAAACCGAACTGATTGAGGGCATCAACGCCGTCAGGCCGGATTTTTTGTGGGTCGGACTGGGTGCGCCCAAGCAGGAGAAATGGATAGCCGCGCATCTGGATCGTATTCAGGCTCCGGTTCAGATCGGCGTGGGTGCGGCCTTTGACTTTCATTCCGGCCATGTCGATCGTGCGCCGGGGTGGATGCAAAACTACGGCCTGGAATGGGTATACCGGATGATAAAGGACAGACGTCTAATCAAGCGTTACGCAACCACCAATCCGGTTTTTCTGGCGCTGTTCGCCAGGGATTTTCTTTTAACCAGGGTTTTAAAAGTCAGGCCCGGTTGATTGGGCCGCCTATCCAAAAACCGGTTGTTTCAAGTTTTGTTTTTGTTTCAGGAATAGTCATGAGTAAGCAGGTAGCATTAATAACAGGGATTACCGGACAGGATGGTTCATATCTGGCCGAATTTTTACTGGAAAAAGGGTATGAGGTGCACGGCATCAAAAGGCGGGCGTCGCTGTTTAATACCGAGCGTATCGATCATATTTATCAGGATCCGCATATCAAGGATCCCAAGTTTTACCTGCACTATGGCGACCTTACCGACAGTTCCAATCTGACCCGCATCCTCAGCGAAACCAAACCCACGGAAATTTATAATCTGGGCGCCATGAGCCATGTGGCGGTATCCTTCGAATCGCCGGAATACACGGCCGACGTGGATGGCATAGGCGCCTTGCGCCTGCTGGAAGCCATGCGCTTTCTGGGCATGCACGACAGCGCCCGTTTTTATCAGGCGTCCACCTCCGAATTATACGGACTGGTTCAGGAAACGCCGCAAAAGGAAACCACCTCCTTTTATCCGCGTTCGCCTTATGCGGTCGCCAAGCTGTACGCCTACTGGATAACCGTAAACTATCGAGAAGCCTACGGCATGTACGCCTGCAACGGGATTTTGTTCAACCATGAGTCGCCACGCCGCGGCGAAACCTTTGTGACCCGAAAAATTACCCGCGGTTTAAGCAATATAGCCTTGGGACTGGAACAATGCCTGTACATGGGCAATATTGATTCGCTGCGAGACTGGGGGCATGCCAAGGACTATGTGCGCATGCAATGGATGATGCTACAACAAGAAAAGCCGGAAGACTTTGTGATTGCCACCGGTGTACAGTATTCGGTTCGGCAGTTTATCGAAATGGCCGCGCTGGAATTGGGCGTCAGCCTGCGCTGGGAAGGCCGGGGGGTTGAGGAAAAAGGCTATGTGGCGGCCATTTCCGGCGATAAAGCCCCAAACCTGAAAATTGGCCAAAACATTGTGGCGATCGATCCACGTTATTTCCGGCCTGCCGAAGTTGAAACCCTGCTGGGCGATCCATCCAAGGCCAAATCCAGGCTAGGTTGGGAGCCGCAGATTACCGTGCAGGAAATGATCGGCGAAATGGTGGCTCACGATCTTCAGCAGGCGCAAAAACATGCGCTACTGAAGAATGAAGGCTATCACATTGCCGTAAGCAGGGAATAAGTCCATGGCGGATAAACAGAAAAAAATCTATCTTGCCGGACATCGGGGCATGGTCGGTTCGGCAATCCATCAGCAACTGCTTGCCGCCGGGCATCAGGATATCGTGGTGCGCAACCATACCGAACTGGATTTAACCGATCAGGCGGCAGTCAGCCGCTTTATGCAGCAGGAACAGCCGGCGCAGGTTATTCTGGCGGCGGCGCGAGTCGGCGGCATTCATGCCAACAACGTCTTTCCGGCGGAGTTCATTTATCAGAATCTGATGATGGAAGCCAACATCATTCATCAGGCCTGGCAAGCGGGCTGTTCGCAATTGCTGTTTCTGGGCAGCTCATGCATTTATCCAAAATTTGCGCAACAGCCCATGCAGGAATCGGCCTTATTGACAGGGATTCTGGAACCGACCAACGAACCTTACGCCATCGCCAAGATTGCCGGCATCAAGCTGTGTGAATCCTATAATCGCCAGTATGGCATGGATTACCGTTCGGTGATGCCCACCAATCTGTACGGTCAGAACGACAATTTTCACATGGAAAACAGCCATGTGATTCCGGCCATGATACGCAAGTTTCACGACGCCAAAGTCGGCAATGCCGCCAGCGTCACGCTGTGGGGAACCGGCAGCGCCATGCGCGAGTTTCTGCACGTTGATGATATGGCCGCGGCCTGTCTGCATGTGCTGAATCTGGATGCGGAAAAATACCGGGCCTGCACCCAGCCCATGCTATCCCATCTGAATGTCGGCACAGGGGAGGATGTGACCATCCGCGAACTGGCGGAACTCATCCGGGCCGTAGTCGGTTTTCAGGGGGAAATAGACTGGGACAGCAGCAAACCGGACGGCGCGCCAAGAAAGCTGATGGATATCGCCAGACTTCATTCGCTGGGCTGGCAGGCGAAAATCGGCCTGGAACAGGGATTACGGTCAACCTATCAATGGTTTCTGGAACACCAGGCGGCATTCAAATCCCAATAAACCGGCCGGAGAGACGCAAGATATTGCCTCTCTCCGGAACCGCCGGGTTTATAGTAGCGAACGAAGCCGGTCGTAAATGCGATTAAACAAAGGCCGTTTGTTAGGCCTTTTCGCATTGCGGTCATGAAAGCCCCGAATCGAAAAATCCACCGCTAGCCCTTCTTTTGCAAACAGCGGCTCGACAATTTCCCGCTCCCAGCGCCCGGCGACCACGCCGGTCGGCTGATAGGGTAAAATTTCCGCTTCCGGACTGGAAAACAGATCCCGGTTCACACACAGCACCTTTTCCTGTTTGCGCCGCGCTCTGGCGGAGCCGAAAACTTCCAGTTGCCAAGGGCTTTCATGCAGGCGGATCTGCCCACGCAAGGTCGATTTCCGCCACAGCCCGGCCTGTAGCGAGATACGGTATTGCGAATGCTGATCCACTTCCCATAACAAGGGGTTGAGCGTCGGCCGCCAGGGGCCGGCCCCGCCGCATTCCATGATGCGGATCACATCCGCCCGGCCGGCCCGCATTTCAGCCAGAAGCAGTTCTATCTGCCCCGTTTTGACCGGATTTTCCAGGAAATAGTCTTCCTGCAAATACAAAATATATGGCGTTTCAATGGCGTCCAGACTGCGAGCCAGACATTCGCTCCAGGTCAGACGGCGAGTTTCGCCTGCCGCAACTTTGGAGCAATGTATGGACAGCCCGGCAAACTGAAAATCCTTGGTTTCGGTATTCAGGACAATCGGATACCGACAATCCGGCCAGTAGCGATGAAATAGCGTGAAAAACGGAATCCAGCAATCTTCAAAATTGTCGGAAGTATTAACGAAAATGGTCAGATCCTGCATGATTTATAGTAGCCCGTCGGAAAGCTTGGATGGATAAAAACAGCCGCGATACGGCGCCAAATTTCAACCGGTTTAACCAGGAGGCTGTCCGAAAATAGAGCACCCACTGCGGAACATTCAATTTTACTATGCGGATGTGAAAATCTGATGATGCGCCTGTTTTTTTAAGCCGTTATTCTGCTCTGCCGGATGCGACCCGAATTTCATTCATACGCTACGGCATGCTCAAGCCGCAGCCTTGACGAAGCATAAACTTGGTCAAGGCTGCGTGTACAGCGGATAGATTGCCGCCTTGGACGGCCGGAAAGAAAAGGCCAAAACCGGCCGTATTTCTCAGTTGATGACGTTGTGGCCGCGGCCGCGCAGGCAATTGCGGTAAGCCTGTTTGTAGGTATCTTCCGAACCCAGGCCCTGTTTGGCCGCGCCGCCCAGACCTCCGGCTGCCGCG
This sequence comes from Methylococcales bacterium, assembly GCA_028707085.1. Classification (GTDB taxonomy): domain Bacteria; phylum Pseudomonadota; class Gammaproteobacteria; order Methylococcales; family Methylomonadaceae; genus Methylomonas. The sequence continues at coordinate 197,846 of JAQTUW010000002.1, forward strand.
CCGAGCGCCGCGCCGGTGCCGGCGTTGCCGAGCGCCGCGCCCAATGCCGCGCCGCCCGCCGCGCCCAGCAGACCGCCGACACCGGCTCCGATAGCCGTTTGCTCGGCCGTTCCGCCGGAAGCCTGTTGCGCCAGTTGCTGGCATTCCGCCATGTCCTGTTGCAGATGTGCGGCATTCTGGTCGTTATAGGTGTCCAGCGTAGGCGTCCAGCCGGTTTGCGAAGCACAGGCCGATAACAGCAAGCTGCATGCCGCACCGGAAATAAATGTGGTTTTTTTCATAATAAATATTATTCTCCAGCAATAACTTGAAAGAAACGTTATCAAGTGGACAGATTAACCGAAAACTCGCGGAATGGAAATATTTGATTGCAGGCTGATGCCGGCCCTTTGCCCGGAGCCCCGAAAAACAGGGCTTTGATGCGTCCCAATTCATTCCGGTGAGCCGGGGGGCGCAAGCCGACAAGCTCCCGGCGAACAGGTCTCAAACCTGAAAACGGCAACCGCTCAGAAAGCTGCCGGAAACGTCCATTGCGGGAATTGCCGCTGACCGGCTAACCGGGAAAAATGCAGGGGATTATCAAGGATGCCGATCGCTTCGTCACAGGAAATGATTTCCTGTCCGCTTTCCAGAATATAGTGAGCCAGATTCAGAATACAGCGCCAGTTTCTGCGGTTGTCGATAAAACCGAAAGCATGGGCAAGCAGTTCCTGGATTTTCTTTTCCCTCGCTGTTTTTGAAGCAATGAAACAATCGAGATAAGTGCGAATTCTTTCCAGATCGGTCAGGCCGCCATAATTCTGCAGGCTATTCAAATTGATCAGCGGCAAATTGAATACCTCGCCATCGCGAATGGAGACGTACTTGGCTTCCGCCAATGGCCCGACCAGCAAATTGACCACATCGGCCTCGTAGGCCCGCTGGCAGCTGTGTTCCTCGCTGCCTGATAACATGGAAAAGCTTTCCACTACGGCAATCGGTAAATTCTGAATCAGATTGCCATCGATTACTTTGGCAAAAAAATGGTCTTCGGGTTTTTTAGGTTTCTTAACCTGAATTTCAAAGAATACCGGCGGCAACTGTTTTTGCTGATTGCCAATATGTATAGCGGCGGCATGTCCTGCTTCATGAAAGGCTGTACGCCAGTCAAGTTCATCCGAACCTGGCAAGACGGCGCTGGCAAACTGGTAGTTTCGTTCCATAAAACGATCCTTTTCCGAAAAAAAAGATGCGGCGCAAGGCCGCATTGAGGAAGGATATTAAACTCTTTACCCTTAGGAGAGGGAGCGCATACAAGAGTTGCACATAGTTTAATCACTGAAAACGGATTTGAAAATGTGACAAATTGCCGCGCATCAAATTTGCCGCTGTAAAAATACCGGGAAATTCAGCCGCGAACCGCTCATCTCGGCTGCGAGAGGCTCTGCCTGTCTGCACAGCAGAACCAGAAAGGTACGGACAAAATAAACAGACAGGCCAGCCATTCGAGCAATTGCCGGTTATAAAGCGTATAGCTTAAGGCGACGGGCAGCCCTGCGGATATGCCGGGATGCGCCTGAATAAAATCGCGCCCCTCCATAAACGCCCGAGTTTCACCCAATATCAATGCGGCAATGGCCAGACACAGAATATACGCCACCAGCCGGCCATGGCGGGAATCTTCATCCCCTCCCGTCAGCCTGTCAAGAGAGAACAGTTGCGTAGTCAAGGTTCGGCGGACTATGCCGGAACAGACGATTAAACCGATTATGCCTGCGGCGGGAATCATAAATTGTTCGACCGGAAAGCTCAAATAACGGCCGTCAACCGCCAGCCCAAAGGTTTTATACAGCGCCAGCACGATAAACAACTGGTAAACCGAACGTAACCAGCCGGCCAGTCCTGGCGCATCGGGCCGATCACTCAACACATCGAAGTTGCGCTGGATCAGCAATCCGCCCAGCAAGGCATTTGCCGCCGTTATCAGTACGGCATAGCCGCGCTGCCAGACACTGTAGCTGGTATACCACTGAAAATGCGCCAGACTGATCAGGCAGGCGCTAAAAAATTGCGCCAAAAATAAAAATAAAATCAGCCGTAGCGCCGAAAACGCTTGCAGTTTTTTAAAGTAAACGGCGGCAATCACTAAAAACAGCGCGGTCGCTTCAAAAAAATGTTTTATCCAGTCCGGATTTTCCATGACCTTGCCTGTCAGTGGAAAAACCGGCTGCCGATCAACCGAGAACAGCCCCCAATTGGCGCCGACCACACCCTCCAGATTGCTTTTCCAGGGCTGGTTGAAAGCTTCGACGATGTTGTAGTCGAAGCCATGTTTTTGAGCAACCTGAATCAGGCTGCGGATAAATCCGGCTTCATTGACCACGCCGGGAATAGCCTTACCGCGCTGCCTGCCGGCGCCAGGCCAGCCGGATTCCCCTATCAATATGGGTTTGCCGGGTGCTATGCCGCGCGATTCATCCTCCAGTTGTTTAACGATCTTTTCCAGATGTTCGGGCGCGTTTTGCATGGCGATCGGTTCATCCTCCCAGTACGGCAGGATATGGATGGTTAAAAAATCCACTTCCCTGATCAGTTGCGGATATTTCATGTACATAGACCAGACATCGGCATAAGACACCGGCTGTTTGACGGCGCGTTTCACTTCGCGTATGTAGCCGATCAGATGATCGATATCCAGTTCCCCGCGCAGCAAAACCTCATTGCCGAAATTCACTCGTTTTACCCCCTCCGGATTGCTGTTTGCGGAGGCAATCAGGCCATCCACCTCCCAACGGTTTTGATTATAGCAATTGTGGAGCCAGCCCCCCTGTATCAT